>JAGFZX010000013.1 GCA_017889585.1 Bacillota bacterium | reverse complement strand
ACATCTGCAGGGCGAGATGATTATACTGCTGATGTCTTGGCAGAACTCGGGGAAGTTTTAGTGCATGGTGTGGCGATAAAGCCTGGCAGGCCAGTGATTCTGGCTATATGTCAAGGAAAACCGGTGATCGGCTTACCTGGATATCCTGTATCTACCATGTTGACTGCTGAGTTATTTGTCCGTGATATTTTACGTGCCAGGCAAAAATTGCCTCAGTGGGAAGTCATTACAGTAGAGGCAACATTAGCCAAACAAGTCGCTTCGACCATTGGTGTTGAGGAATATATTCGTGTATCTGTTGGTAATGTTAAAGGTAAAATGGTAGTTGCTCCGATGAGTCGGGGTGCAGGATTGATCTCATCCTTAGTGAAGGCTCATGGTATTGTCAGTGTAGAGCAAAGCAGTGCTGGTTTTAGTGCAGGGGCTGTAGTGCCGGTGAAACTACTGCGTAAATCTCAGTCAACAAATACGATTCTAGCAGTGGGAAGTCATGATTTGGCCCTAGAATTGCTAGATGTATTTTTGATTTGCTTTTAAATTTTGCTTTTGATGATGAACGATTACATGCAATTCTAGAAATTTTGCAGACTGCTGAATTTCGGCGTGAAGTGGAATCTTTAGGTGGCTATGACTTAAGCAATGCTGGCAAGGTACTGTAAAAGAGGTGGTAAAGATTTTGACTTGTATTGGTGAATGATTGCATAAACGGCTATTTTATTTTGAAACTGAATTAGAGGTTTTCTGAATTTTAAAAATTGGGTAGGAGGAAGATAATGATGCGTAAGTTTATCATAGGATGTTTAGTTATGATGATTGCTATTGCGTCCTTTGGCTGCGGTAATACACCGGTTAAGCAAGAGGTGAGCAAGCAAACACCAGTGAATAAAGATCTGATTTTGGCGACGACAACCAGCACTCAGGATAGTGGTCTGCTGGATGTATTACTACCAGTGTTTGAAAAGAAAACAGGATATAAAGTGAAAACTATTGCTGTTGGTACTGGGCAGGCTTTGGCTATGGGTGAAAAGGGTGAAGCGGATGTATTGCTTGTTCATGCACCTGATGCTGAAAAAAAAGTGGTGTCCAGCGGTGCCGCTATTAATAGGCTTCTGGTTATGCACAACGATTTCGTCATTGTGGGACCAGCTAGTGATATGGCTCAAATTAAGGGCAAAACAACGATGGAGGCAATGACAGCGATTGCCCAAAAGGGAGGGATATTTGTATCCCGTGGTGACGATTCGGGAACTCATAAGATAGAAAAAAACCTATGGAAGCTGGCAAGTATTAAACCAACTAGCCCATGGTATCAGGAATCTGGTGCAGGAATGGGGCAGACTCTGAAAATAGCTGATGAGAAGCAAGGATATACCATAACAGATCGGGCCACATATTTAGCGCAAAAGAAAAATCTTTCTTTGCAGATATTGGTTGAAGGTGATGCTAAGTTATTAAATATCTATCATGTCATGGCAGTAAACCCCGAAAAATTCTCGAAGGTTAATCATCAAGGAGCCAAAGACTTTAGTGACTTTTTATTGTCAGCTGAGGGACAAGGGCTGATCGCGGCTTTTGGCAAGGACAAGTTCGGACAGTCCCTGTTCTTTGCTGATGGCGGTAAAACAGAGAAGGACTTCGGGTTTTAGAGAAAATATATGGATATGATTCTTCAGGGAATGATTCAGGCTTTTCAGCTATTAGTCAGTGGCGATATAGAAATTACTGAGGTAGCCATGCTCACCCTTACAGTATCTGGCACCGCCACGGCTATCAGCGTATTATTTGGTGTTCCCTTGGGTTTATGGTTGGCCCTGAAAGAATTCTATGGTAAGCAAGCATGCAGCAGCTTAGTTAACTTCGGAATGGGCTTGCCACCAGTCGTAGTAGGTCTAATCGTCAGTCTGTTTTTATGGCGTTATGGTCCTCTTGGAGATTTTGGTTTAATGTATACACCTGTGGCCATGATCATTGCCCAGGCAATGATTGCTGCCCCGATTGTGACAGGTCTTAGCTTTGCGGCAATTCTTAGCATTAATCCTAAATTACGCTGGCAATTAATATCACTAGGTGCTACTCCTTGGCAAGCAAGTTGGCTGCTCATACGAGAGGCCCGCTTAGGCTTAATGGCTGCTGTGATCGCCGGTTTTGGGCGGGTTATCTCAGAAGTTGGGGCATCGATGATGGTGGGCGGTAATATTAAGGGACAGACAAGAGTGCTAACAACAGCAACAGTTATGGAAGTAGGTAAAGGAAACTATGATATGGCATTGGCAATTAGTTTTATTTTGCTCATTGCCGCATATAGCATAGTAGTATTATTAACTCACCTGCAGCATGGCGGAAAGCGTGGAAGATAATGAGCGAGTATATACTGGAAATGAGACATGTTACTGTAGATCGTGGAGCACGTAAAAACATACTTAACATTGAAGCCTTTGGGTTAAGGCCAGGTGAATTGGTGGCAGTAGTTGGTCCTAATGGCGCGGGAAAGAGCACTCTTTTGCAAGTCATTAATCTGCTACATGCCTACCATGGGGGAATGAAATTGTTTGGCCAGAAGATTAGTAACAGCAATAAAACAATGTTACGCCGCCGAGCGGCCATGGTGTTTCAAGACATGTTGCTATTGAATGACACAGTGTTTAATAATGTTGCCTTGGCATTACGTTTTCGTGGCGTAAAAGAAGGAGAGATTAAAGAGCGGGTATATAAAGCATTGGCTGACTTTCGTTGCGATCACTTAGCCAATCGATCAGCCCTTTTGCTGTCAGGGGGTGAAGCTCAACGGGTTTGTATTGCCAGGGCTCTAGTAACAATGCCAGAACTTTTGTTATTGGATGAACCTTTTGCTGCTTTAGATGCAGCTACTCGGGATGAGTTGATTGAGGAAATTAGGCAACTGGCAGGGGTAAGGGGAATCGCTGTTGTATTAGTGAGCCATAATTTTGCAGATGTACTGCATTTTGCGGAAAGAGCCTTGATGTTATTTAACGGCCATATTGTGCAGGATGATAAACCTGAATTTATAATGCGTAGACCGGCGAATGAACAGGTGGCTAGATTGGTGGGAATGGACAATATTATCCCTTGCTGCAGTGAACAAGATAGTCAGGGGCGGTTTATTCGGCTCGCTAACGGGATACGGTTTTTATATCATGGGGAAGTTTGTGAACCTATTTCCGTCTGTTGCCTTCCCGGTGATGCGCTCTATCTTTGGGATAAAAGACGATTAAATCAGCGAGAAACCTGGGTAATGGTGGAAGGCGTAGTAGAGCGGGTTATACCAGGAGTAGGTACCTATAGAATTTTAATTAAATTGGGGGAACAAATGTTAAGCGCCCGGGTGCCGCCTCATCATGTTACAGATGATATTCATAGTTATTCCAGAGTAAAATTAGCTTTCAATCCGGCAGAAGTGCATATTGTTTAAGATTATATTATTTAAATGATGTTTGAATATTGACGTGCGCTGTTACACATGATATTATAGAGTTAAGTTAATATTGTACTGCTGATCAGAAAACTGAAGGCTAAAGAATTGTTTTTAAGAACAGTTTCTTTAGCCTTTTCTTTTTATATAAACGTAAAGATGGTCAACAGTTAGGGTGATATGTTTTAAAATTTAAGGGGGAATTAGTATGTCAAAGATTGCAAAGAATTTAACAGATTTAATCGGTAATACTCCATTGCTAGAGCTATCCAACTATGGCGAGCAGCACGGACTTAAAGCTAGGGTCATAGCAAAATTAGAATATTTTAATCCGTTAGGTAGTGTCAAAGACCGGATTGGTTATGCAATGATAAAAGATGCAGAAGATAAAGGTTTAATCAGTCCTGGCGCGACAATCATTGAGCCGACTAGTGGTAATACTGGTGTAGGGTTGGCTTTTGTAGCCGCTGCTAAAGGGTACAAATTAATTCTGACCATGCCTGAGACCATGAGTATAGAAAGGCGCAATTTACTCAAGGCATTAGGGGCTCACTTAGTGCTTACCCCTGGAGCAGAAGGTATGAAAGGTGCTATCCGCAAAACCGAAGAACTGGCAGAGGAAATTCCTCAGTCCTTTATTCCGCAGCAGTTTCAAAATCCAGCTAACCCTGAAATACATCGCAGGACCACAGCTGAGGAAATATGGCGGGATACAGATGGTAAAGTAGATATTTTCATTGCTGGCGTTGGTACAGGCGGGACCATTACTGGGGTCGCTGAAACGTTAAAAGCTAAAAAGCCAGATGTACAAATCATTGCTGTTGAGCCAGCGGATTCTCCGGTTTTGTCAGGAGGCAATCCAGGGCCCCATAAAATTCAGGGAATTGGTGCAGGATTTGTTCCGGGTGTTTTCAATAAAAATATTATTGATGAGATTTATAAAGTTGAAAATGAAGAGGCATTTCAGACAGGACGACAACTTGCGTCATCAGAAGGATTATTAGTGGGTATATCTAGCGGAGCAGCTGTATTTGCTGCGACGCAAATCGCAGCCAGACCAGAAAATGCAGGGAAAGTCATTGTTGTATTGTTGCCTGATACAGGGGAACGATATTTATCGACACCTCTTTATCAATTAGATTAAAACTACTTAGGAATACAGAACTGTAATACTTGGACGGACAAGATCTTGTTTAGATTTTGTCCGTTTTTTTATAGTATCAGAATTTATAAGTTTTTAGCTGTCATTGCGAGTCTAGGGAAGCAATCTCTGGACAAGTAGGGGATTGCTTCGCTACACTCGCAATGATAAAAAAGGACGCGTTAGCGTTTTCCTTATTTCTTTAAAGTAATATTTAAAGAATACTTGTATTTTTTAGCCTATATGTAATATATTGCAAATGAACATATGCTCATGGGGGGAACATGTATAGAAAACGTTGCTGTGGTTTAATAGAACGTGAGCCGAATTGTCAGCGATTTATACCAGAAGGTCAAAAAAAGCCTAAGGTTATTGAACTAGGGATAGAAGAACTTGAAGCAGTACGTTTGAAAGATCTAGACAGAATGGATCAGGCTGACTGTGCAGCTGCCATGGGGTTATCACGGGCGACTTTTCAAAGAATATTGCAGTCGGCTAGAATCTAAATTGCAATGGCGTTGGTAGAAGGACGGAATATTATTATTAAAGGGGAAAATTATATGGTAAAGAATCGTGTATTTGAATGTCAGGATTGTAGTCACAAATGAGAAGTAGCACCATGTACTGCTGGAGGCCAACATGGATTTGAGATTCCTTGTCCGCAATGTGGTAGTAAGCTGGGCGAAGATGGCGCAAGACATGCTTGCGGCGGTGGTCACGGTCATGGGCATCAACATGGCGGCGGTTGCTGCTGCGGCCATAAGTAAAAAAAGATATGTATAGAAAAGCAAGCTCTTAGTAATAATAGTTTGCTTTTTTACATATGACCCTCAATAAGCCTATTAATCTAAGAGAGTGGGTGAATAAACACATTCTTGCATAAAGTATCTTTCGATTATTGTTCTTTTTTTTCATTAGGACAAAATATATAATTAATTTAGAAAGTTACGATAATGATGATAATAAAAGAAGGGTGAGAAAATGAGCAAAATTGATCAGATTACGAAAGAGTCTTGGATATTGAGTACTTTTCCTGAATGGGGAACATGGCTTAACGAGGAAATTGAAGCTGAGGTAGTTGCTCCAGGGTCATTTGCTATGTGGTGGTTAGGTTGTACTGGTATTTGGATAAAATCTGAGGGCTTAGCTAATATTTGTATTGACTTTTGGTGTGGAAGCGGTAAAAGAACAAAATCAAAATCATTGATGGATTCACATCATCAAATGGCAAGAATGACTGGTGGCAAAAAGCTACAGCCTAATCTGAGAGTAGCACCTTTTGTTTTAGATCCATTTGCTATCAAAAAAATTGATGCAGTTGTGTCAACCCATGATCACAATGATCATATTGATGTAAATGTGGCAGCAGCAGTTATGAAAAATTGTGATGAATCCGTAAAGTTTATTGGACCTAAGACTTGCGTTGATCTATGGATGAGCTGGGGTGTACCGGAAGAACGTTGTATTGTTGTTAAGCCAGGCGATGTAGTTAAGATCAAAGATACTGAGCTTGTAGCTCTTGAATCTTTTGACCGTACAGCATTGATTACTGTTCCTAAAGGCGAAATTTTAGCAGGTAAAATGCCTGGTAACATGGATGATAGAGCTGTAAATTATCTTATAAAGACACCTGGTGGTAATCTTTACCACAGTGGTGATTCTCATTACTCAAATTACTATGCCAAGCATGGTAATGACTACAAAATTGATGTAGCATTAGGTTCTTTTGGCGAGAATCCACGTGGTATTACGGATAAAATGACATCTTCTGACATACTCAGAATGGCTGAATCTTTAAATACGAAAGTCGTAATTCCTTTTCATCATGATATATGGTCTAACTTCCAAGCAGACACCGGAGAGATTAATGTCTTGTTCGAAATGAAAAAAGACAGATTACAATATAAGTTTAAACCGTTTATCTGGCAGGTAGGTGGCAAATTTGTTTTCCCAGCTGACAAAGATAAGAGGGAATATCATTACCCTCGTGGTTTTGATGATTGCTTCGAAGGCGAAATCGATTTACCTTATAATTCTTTCCTTTAAGCGTGGCAGGTGGCATTTTTTTAGTATAAAAAGAATATAGATAATAGCAATAAAAGATAGGGGGCATGAGTCTTCCTATCTTTTATTTTGTTAAGGAATCAAAAGTATAACACTTTTCTATTCGGAAAACGTTCCATTAATATTAAAATATGTAATGTGAATAAAATACAGTATTGCTTAAGGACATCAAGATAACAAGAGTCACAACTCCCAGGAATAACTAAGGAGGTGAGCAATTGGAACTCAGCCTGTCAGCGCTAGGAGCCGGTATTGCAGCAACAATTTTAATACTCTTATCGATGGTGATGTTAGAGAAACAGTAATAGAAGAATAAAATAAATTTGTATAGGGTACTGGTAATAAGTATTGCTTTTTAGTGCGGAATACTTATGCCAGTACTTTTTTCTAATTATAAAATTACAGTATTGGAATATAAATTTGTAATAATATACAAATTATGGGAATAATATAAGCTTATAATATGTATAAAAGCAGCGAGTTAAATGTTAGAAAAAAGAGAAAGCTTTTTCTTTACGATAAACAGTAGTACATATTATAATGAAGATACTAACTTGAATAAATATACATAAATGTAAATTTATTCAAAAAAAGGAGAGAGGGTTTTGGATAAACAGTTAGCGAAAATTTCAGAATTAAAGCAACAAGTATTAGCTATAGGTTATCATCAAACTCAGCTTAACGATATTATTAGGGAAGTAGTTGATGAGGCTAAGTTAGGATGTATCACCTTTGAACAAAGCTGTGAACTCATTGGAACGTTAGAATATTACTGCGATTTCGCTTCGAAATGTAAGAAAGTAAATTGCAGTGAATAGAGAAAATAATGCCTGACGTTATAAGTTAGGCATTATTCACTTTCCCTAGCTATACTATAGGGTATAAACCTGTCTCTCAATTAATTAGTAGAGTGTTGTTGTAACGTATGATCTTGAATGATATAATAATAAAGTGTATTTTAAAGATATTCATATTAGCTCTACTTAGTATGATAGTAGAGTTTTTTTAAAAAGATGTATGACTGTGTAGTCATAATAAGACAGAAAGATGGGTGTGTTATTTAAATCATTGATTTACATTGTGACACCATGCGGCATTTGATTGATCAACCACAACGCAAATTGAAGAAAAATAGTTTGGATATACATAAATTTAAAGGCGGGCAATGGGGGGAGCAGTTTTTGGTATTAATGTGAGGGAAATTGATGTACTTGTCCTCGGAACAAATTTTGATAGTATTGAGTACGCCTTAAAAATTGCTAATATGGTCCAAGTGGGCAAATTATTTGATACTTTGAGTATGAATGATTTCACGGCAGATGAAATTGAAAAAATTATTTATAAAATACATTGCGAGTCATACAAGATTGTTTATTAATCCTAGTTGACTCAGAAGAACTGTTTATTTGATTTTAAATTGTGGAGGTAGAAATGAAGCATACTCGACTCTATACATGTTCCCACGATTCTCAAAAAAAACGTCAGCAGATACTTGATGCGGCGTATATTGTATTCTCACGCAAAGGCTATCACCGGGCGACGGTTGATGAAATTATTGCCTTGGCTGATACGGGGAAGGGGACAGTCTATAATTATTTCGTAAATAAAGAGCAATTATTTTATACTCTAATTAAAGAACGTAGTGCGCCTTTTGAAGCTATTTTAGCAGGGATTGTTGCTTCACCTGAACTACCGTTACAAAAAATAGAAAACATTATTAAAGCATTTTTGGAATTCTATATAAAAAATGCTGATTTGTGGCGAGTCGTGATGTATGAAGTACGCGGTCTGGGTGTAGAAGGATATACTAATTTTACCCTTGAACAGCGTGATAAATATCAGGCTTGGTTTAGCCAGACGATTGGCATGATTGAAAAAGTGTTACTAGAAGGTAAAGAACAAGGCGTTCTTCGAGGCAACTGGGATGCTGATCGCGTAGCCCACAGTATCTTTAGTGTTATCGTGACCTCAGTATTTCGTAATTTTGTGACTGATGATATTGGCGAAACGGCCCATAACATTACTGAACTTGTATTATATGGTGTAGCAGGCAAATAATTTTTTTGATAGATGACTATATAGTCAATAATTGTATGAGGTAGAGGAATTTTTTAGGTGGAAGATATTGAAAAATGCAATAGTGGCAGTATGTTTTACTGGATCATCCAGCTCTTTTATTAATACCTATTAAACCTAATAAAGAGGCCGCGCCTGTAATGATAGAATAAAGAATATGTAACGACAGAAGACTTGGCCTTTGCCAAGTCTTCTCCTGCTATTGAGGCAAGATTTTTATGATCTATGTGTAAAAAAATGAAAATAATGTTATTATATTATTATATTGGGCAAGTTAATAGGAGGTCGTAACGATGTTATTTGATAGTCATATGCATACGCGCTTTTCTACTGATTCAAAAATGATCATTGATGATGCTGTAGCAAGGGGGCGGGAATTAAATATTGGTATAACGATAACTGAGCATATGGATATAAGCTATCCAGGGCCGCTGGCATTTATCTTTGATGTTAAGCAATATTTTGCTGAATATAATAAATATCGCAGTGAGAGTGTACTTTTAGGCATTGAGATCGGTATGCGCTCAGATTGTCTGGATGAGAACTGTCGGCTGGTAGAAACCCATCCTTTTGACTATGTGATTGGATCAGTGCATGTTATTGATAATATTGATATTTATACTCCGGATTTTTATCAGGGAAGAAATAAAGAAGAAGTGTATCGACAATATTTTGCAGCAATGCTGCAATGCGTAACCTGTTATGAAGGTATTCACAGTTTAGGTCATATTGATTATATTGCTAGATATGCTCGTTTTGTTGATCCAGAAGTGTATTATAGTGAGTTTAGGGAGCAGATTGATGAAATATTAATTACCTTAGCCCGTAAGGGCAGGGCTCTGGAGATTAATACCAGACGTTTAGGCAGTAAGGAAGCAATCGAAATTCTCATGCCTATTTATCAACGGTTTTATGAAGTAGGGGGACGCTTGGTGACAATTGGTTCAGATGCCCATCGCGTTACAGAGATTGGTAGAGGCCTTGCTGAAGGATTGGAAATTGCTGATCGATCTAAGCTTAAAGTGGTATATTTTAAAGATGGTCAGCCCCATTATATGAAAAAATAAGAAAAACGTTATCGCGTTCTTAAAAACTACAGAGAATAAAACCCACGTTAACCACAAAGATTACAAAGAAGCACAAAGGACACAAAGAGTAATTTTTAACATCCTCTTTGTGTCCTTTGTGCTTCTTTGTGGTTTAAATGTGGCTTTTTATTTATTTCACTAAAAACTTAGACCTTCTTTTATTTCTTCTTAGAATGCTGGTACAACAGCACCTTGATATTTTTCGTTAATAAATTTTCGTACGTCTTCAGAAGTTAAGGCTTTGGTAAACTTTTGAATTTCAGGGCGGGTTTCATCCCCTTTACGGATGGTCAGGATATTTACATAGGGAGAGTCTTTTTGTTCAATAAACAGAGCGTCTTTGGTAGGGACTAATTTTGCTTCTAGTGCATAGTTGGTGTTAATGACGGCAATGGCTACATCTTCAAGAATACGTGGAAGTTGTGGAGCTTCTAATTCGCTAATTTGAATGTTTTTAGCATTTGTTACAATATCATTTACTGTAGCATTCACGCCTACATCATCTTTAAGTGTGATGATTCCGGCCTTTGCGAGTAGTGCCAGAGCACGGCCACCGTTTGTAGGATCATTAGGAATGGCCACTTTGGCACCTGTAGCAAGTTCAGTAAGATTTTTAATTTTTTTTGAATAGATACCCATTGGTTCAATGTGCACTGCAGCAGTATAGGTTAATGGCAAATTGCGTTCTGTAGAGAATTTATTAAGATAAGGAATATGCTGGAAGAAGTTGGCGTCCAATTCTTTTTCAGCGACTGCAATATTTGGTTTTACATAATCAGTCATTTCTACGATTTGCAAATCAATGCCTTCTTTAGCGAGTAGCGGTTTAACCACATTCAAAATTTCTGCATGTGGAACAGCTGTAGCGCCAACTTTTAATACTGTGTTACCTGCTTGTTTTGCAGGAGCTGTGCTTTGTCCACAACCGCTGACTAATAATCCTAGAGTGAGTACTCCGATGATGACAAGTAATAATTTTTTCATTAAAATAGACCTCCAAGTTTTATTTTTTATTTAGGCGGCGGGCTAGATAGTCGCCGGTTGATTGTACAATTTGTACTTGGCCAATTAAGATAATTACAGTAATGAGCATGATGTCAGCACGGAAACGTTGATAACCATAGCGAATCGCTAGATCACCCAGACCTCCGCCGCCAATGGCACCTGCCATGGCCGAATACCCAATTAAACTGATGATGGTCAATGTGAGTCCAAGAATAATTGCAGGTAGGGCCTCAGGAATCAGTACTTTCTTGATGATTTCCAGGGGTGATGCACCCATGGCCTGGGCTGCTTCAATGACCCCATAATCCACTTCCTTGAGGGCTGATTCTACGATTCGAGCGACAAAGGGAATCGCAGCAATGCAGAGGGGGACAATAGCAGCATTGGTACCTATTGATGTACCGACAATCAGTCTAGTAAGGGGAATGATTGCTACCATTAAGATGATGAATGGTGTGGAACGAGTTGCATTGATAATAACTCCTAACACTTTATTGATCGGTATATTTTCTAGAATATGCCCTTTATCAGTAGTCACTAAAATAATACCAAGGGGTATACCGATAAAAGCCGAAATAATTCCTGAAACAGCTACCATATAGGTGGTTTCCCATAGGGATTTAAACAGCAACGCTAGCATGTCTTGGGACATAACCAATCACCTCAATTCCGAGTTCACGTGTTTGTAAATAACTAAGTGCCTGCTCTAGAGCCCTTTGCTCTCCTGATAATTCTACAAGTAATGTACCAAAAAGTGTAGTTTGGATATGATCAATATTGCCGTGTAAAATGCTGGCATCGATATTGAAGCGACGAACCATACTGGAGATGACTGGTTCTTCTGTAGAGTGGCCAATAAAAGACAGGCGTACAATTAGATTACTATTAGCAATAGGCGTCGCTGACAATTTAATATCAGCAAAAATATCAGGTAAATTATGATTAATGATGGAGCTGATAAATTCTTTGGTAGTGTTTTCCTTCGGCTGCGTGAAAACATCAAGTACTTGGCCTTGCTCGATAATCAGGCCGCCTTCGATGACGGCAACTTGATTGCAGATTTCTTTGATGACCTGCATTTCATGAGTAATTAGAACAATGGTTAGTCCAAATTCACGATTAATATTTTTTAATAATTCTAAGATTGATTTAGTGGTTTGGGGATCAAGAGCCGAGGTGGCTTCATCACACAATAGTACTTTCGGGTGATTAGCCAGGGCTCTAGCAATGCCAACCCGCTGTTTTTGTCCGCCGCTCAATTGGGCTGGGTATTGATCTTTTTTATCACTGAGTCCTACTAGTTCCAGCAGATGCATTACTTCAGTATCAATTTGTTGTTTACTGCATTTGGCTAGTTCTAGAGGAAAGGCGATATTTTGGTAAACCGTGCGTGATGATAAGAGGTTAAAATGTTGAAAAATCATGCCGATTTTTTTACGCTCTTCACGTAATTGCTGTTCGTTTAGGGCCGTAAAATCTTGGCCATCAATGGTGACAACGCCTTTGGTTGGGCGTTCCAGCATATTGATACAGCGGATAAGTGTGCTTTTGCCAGCGCCGCTTGTGCCAATAATCCCAAATATTTCACCCTGGGCCACTGTTAGGTTTATGCCTTTTAAAGCATGAACTATTCCATTGGTGCTTTGATATGTTTTTTCAATACTTTGTAGTGTAATCAATGTAATGACCTCCTTCATTTTGTAGATTAATAAAATAGAAAATGCTGCTTCACAACATGAAGCAGCATAATAAACCTAGTTGCGCTTCATCTGCCAGGATATACTCCTGTGGAGTTGGCACCGTTTCACAACATGTGAATGGTTGCCGCAGTTTCATAGGGCCAATCCCTCGACTGCTCTTGATGAAAAAATATTAACTTGCTGAATCAGATAATAACACAGCATTGCACAAGTGTCAATAAAAATAAAGAAGTGTAAGCCAAGTTTTCTTTACAAATTACAAAAGATAATGTTATAATTTAACGAAGTAAAGATTGAAAGTAATAAAGCAAAAGGAGAATCATAATATTATGGCTACAAATCCTAAGTTAAAGGATGAACTGGCTGATCGGCTCTTTCAAGGCATTTTGTTATTAGAAAATCAAGAAGAGTGTTATCAATTTTTTGAAGATATTTGTACAATCAGTGAACTGAAGTCTCTAGCTCAGCGGCTAGATGTAGCCTTTATGCTTAAACAAGGGCATACATATGATGATATTGTTGCTAAAACTGGGGCAAGTACTGCGACAATTAGTCGGGTGAAGCGTTGTTTAAATTATGGTGCTGATGGGTATAAACTTGTTTTAGAGCGAGTTGAGAGTCAAAATAAGCAAGCTAAATTGGCAGTCAAAGCCGACGAAGCTTAATAAAATAGTAACAATGGAGTGTGGAAGTTATGGGGCAACATGAATTTGTACCGCAAATTCCTTATGGAACAAGAGATTTCTTGCCTAAGGAAGCTAGCCGGAAACGGGCAGTAGAAGGGGCTTTGGCCCATTTGTTTGATTCTTGGGGATATGATGAAGTGGTTACGCCCACGATGGAATATTTGGAGACGTTGGCAGTGGGGGCAGGCAATGACTTAGACCAGTATATGTTTAAGTTCTTCGATAAAAACAATCGTATTTTAGCCTTACGTCCTGATATGACCACCCCTATGGCGCGGGTAGCAGCTACACGTCTGAAGGATAGCACTACACCGATGAAGTTATTCTATTTGACTAATGTCTTTCGTTATGAACAAGCCCAGACTGGTCGGCAATGTGAATTCTATCAAGCTGGGGTTGAACTGATGGGAGTATCAGGACCGACAGCTGATGCTGAGGTAATAGCTTTAGCGGTAGAAGCTATGCTAAAATCAGGATTAAAACAATTTCAAATTGGCCTTGGGCAAGTTGATTTTATTAATGGTGTTATGGCGCAGAGTGGGCTTTCACAGGAGCGGCAGCAGCAAGTAAAACATGCCATGCTAACAAGAAATTTAGTAGGGGTAGATGAAATATTAGTTAATAGTGGACTGTCCCAAGAAGCGCAAAAAGTATTTAAAAATATTCCGTTACTGCATGGTAGGCAAGATATGCTAAAACAGGCTTATAGTATGGTGGCAAATGATATAAGTCACAAAGCATTAGATAATTTGGCGGAAATATATCGCTTACTGGAGAGTTATGGAGTATCTCGATATGTTGTTTTTGATTTAGGGATTATACGTGATTTTGATTATTATACAGGCATGGTATTTGAAGGGTACACACCAGGTCTTGGCTTCCCAATATGCGGTGGTGGGCGGTATGATACGATGCTCAGCACGTTTGGTATGAACTGTGGAGCGACGGGTTTTGCTTTAGGGATTGAACGCATGTTATTGGCATTAGAGCGTCAGGGGATTGCCAGTATACCGAGTTCTAAAGATGTATATATCGGTTGGGGGAGCGAAAAACTAGTCATGGCAATTGCCCAAGGAGAAAAACTTCGTAAATCAGGTCAACGAGTGGAAATCGGGCTTGTCGCCCAGACCCAGGCTGAGGCTGAGGCTAGTCAAAAGGATAAAGGCTATAGTAAATTAGTCTATGTAGAATAAATGTTCAACAGGGTAAAACAGGTAGTTGCAGCATTGACGGCTCATATTACATCTGAAGATAAGGATTTTATAAAGGAGTATTTAAATGCTGCTGAGCAGAAGTTGTTCTGGGGAATGAATCTGCCAGATCAACGTCATGTTCTTAATGTGGCACAAACAGCCTTGCAGTTGGCCCAGCATCAGCAGCTAATTGATATTAACTTGTTAGTCAAGTGCGCATTGTTACATGACGTGGGTAAAATTAAAGGTGATGTTAGCACCATTGATAAGATTATTACTGTCATGGGGCATAAACTGTCACCACGGTGGGTAAAACAATGGGGGCGGCTAGGCCGGGGCAGTAGGGTTGATAATATTCGACATGCATTTTATATTTATTTTAATCATGCGCAGCGGAGCGCTGCCATGCTCAAAGAAATTGGCTCAAATCCACAAATAGTTGAAATTGTTGCCAAACATCATGAAGCTCCAGCAGATTATGATCCGTTGGAGCTGGTCATACTACGTAAGTCTGACCAGCTTCATTAATAACCTTTTTCTTTGTCAATTATATTTAACATTTCTTTATGTTGTATAAATCTTGATAGATTATCGGCAAAGAGTTTGATGGCTCTATCCATATAGTTGGGAGATAAGGCCGCTAGATGGGGTGTGATAATAACATTTGGCATATCCCATAGAGGGGAGGTTTCAGATAATGGTTCATGGTCAAAAACGTCTAGACCAGCGCCTTTGATGAGACCTTGCGCCAGGGCCGTGACCAAATCATCTTGTTTAACAACAGCGCCACGGGCAATATTAATGAAATAGGCTGAAGACTTCATGGCGGCAAATTCTTTTATTGTAAATAAGTTTGTGGTTTCTTCCACTAGAGGTAGGGCTATAACTACGAAATCTGAGATGGCAAGTAGCTCGTGTAGTTGATCTGGAGTATATAATTTATCCACAAATAGTTCAGTGGTCATGGTTTGTTTGCTGGCGACGACTTGCATGCCCATGCCTTTGGCTTTTTTTGCAATTTCTCGACCAATACTGCCAAGACCTACGATACCAATTGTTTTGTCGTGTATTTCCCCAACATGGACACGTTTCCAGTGTTTTTGGGTCTGCTGGCGGATAAACATATTTAGTCCCCTGGTAAAGGTGAGCATCATGGCCAAAACATGCTCAGAGATGGGAATACCATGAATGCCTTTAGAATTGGTCAAAAGAGTAGTGTCAGATTTGATTTCCGAAAAAAGTAAATTTTCAACTCCTGCACTTAAGGCGTGAACCCATTTGAGTTTTGGAGCAGTAAGATATAGGGGATGAATATCCATCGCCCCCCACGTTAATAAGATATCAGTATCAGCTATATGCTCGGCAGCCTGCTGTAAATCGCATGAGATAATATTGCTGTCAGGTGCAACAGCTTTAATTGCCTCGATATGGCGGTCAGCCAGCCTGTTAATTACGAGGATATTTAATGCAGACATTGTGTACGACACCCCTTTTTGTAGTTTATAGATAAAAAGTAGGGACGCATATATAAATTTTGTGTCCTTTGAGATTTTAGTGTTTGACGCAGTTTTTACTTTCAACGGTCTTTTTTTTTATTATTCTGCCAAGTAATTCTACATCTACACCCCAAAATCCTACTTTTTCGTTGACGAATTTTTTAAGTAGTGTTAATATATTTATATGTTAATACTTTAAATAACTAAAGGATTATAGGAGGACATTCATGACTTCAAGTGACATGGATTATCTTACGATAGCATTGCCTAAAGGTAAAGTGTTTGGAAAATCAGTTGAAATGCTAGCTAAAATCGGTTATACAGCCGAAAACTTGACGGAAAACTCGCGTAAATTAATCATTACGAATGAAAAAGAAAAGTTACGGTTTATTATTACTAAGACCGCGGATTTGCCTACTTATGTTGAGTATGGGGCAGCTGATATTGGTATTATTGGCAAAGATGTCTTAATGGAAGAAAGTAAAGACGTATATGAACTGCTAGATTTGAAATTTGCCCTTTGTCGACTTATGGTGGCTGTGCCGGAATCACTGAAACAAGAAAAGTTAAGTGATTATGCCCATATGCGGGTAGCTACAAAGTATCCTAATATTGCGGAACGATTTTTTCACAGCATGGGTATGCAGATGGAATTTATCAAATTAAACGGGTCCATTGAACTCGCGCCAATGGTAGGTTTGGCTGAAATTATTGTGGATATTGTGGAAACAGGTAGTACACTCCGGGCCAATAAATTGGTGGAAGTGGCAAATATTGAAGTGGCTACTGCTCGTTTTATTGCCAATCGGGTAAGTTTTAAAATGAAATTTGATCGTATTCATAAAATGACAGAAGAGTTAAAAGTGTTGCTGGAAAGTGAGGCATAACATTGAAAGTTATATATATAAAGGATATATCATCTCAGGAAAAGGCAGAACTACTGAAAAAGCCACCTTTTGACCAAGTGGTACTAGGAGAAGTGGCTCAGGCTCGTATTGCCGAAGTATTTGGTAGTGAGCTGACCGCTGTAGAGGTCGTGGAGAAAATTGTTAATGATGTACGTGTTCAGGGTGATGAGGCTGTTTTTCGGTACACCAACGCTATTGATGGTGTAATCTTGACAGCTGATTCAATCGAAGTCAGCGAGGAAGAGTTTAACCTGGCACAGGGGCAAGTAGATGAGCAGGTATTGGCATCTATACGCCAAGCAATTGCCAATGTGAAATCTTTTCATGTGGAGCAGCTTCCCAAATCTTGGCTAACCTATCGTGAACATGGATCAATGCTAGGCCAAAGCTGTATTCCTCTGGAGCGGGTAGGAATCTATGTACCTGGGGGAACGGCGGCTTATCCCTCGTCAGTCATTATGAATGCAGTACCAGCTGCTGTTGCTGGGGTTAAGGAAATTATCATGGTAGTGCCTCCAGCCAAGGATGGCAGTGTCAATCCCTATGTACTGACAGCAGCTCGGGAGGCTGGTGTGACTCGGATTTTCAAAGTGGGTGGGGCTCAGGCTGTTGCCGCTTTGGCCTTTGGTACAGAAATCATTCCTCAGGTGGATAAGATCACTGGACCTGGTAATATATTTGTGACATTGGCAAAGAAAGCTGTGTATGGACATTGTGGCATTGATATGCTAGCAGGTCCTAGTGAAATTTTAATTGTGGCTGATAGTGCAGCTGATCCCTCCTATATTGCCGCTGATATGCTCAGCCAAGCAGAACATGATGTACTCTCTTCTAGTATTTTAGTCACTGATAGTAAGGAACTCGCTGAGAAGGTAGTTACTGAGCTTGAACATCAATTGGCCCAGTTACCTCGTAAGGAGATTGCCCAGGCTGCTCTTGATCGTAATGGCTTAATTATCATTGTGGAAGATATGATGGAGGCCATGGAGCTAGCCAATTTATCAGCACCTGAACATTTAGAAATATTAACGCAGCAGCCTTTTGCCATGCTGCCTTATGTGCGTAATGCAGGAGCAGTATTCTTAGGACCTTATTCTCCAGAACCTTTGGGTGATTATTTTGCGGGACCAAACCATATACTGCCCACAGGGGGAACATCACGTTTTTATTCAGTGCTCAATGTAGAAACCTTTATGAAAAAAACGAGCATTATTGCCTATACCCAAGAAGCCCTTGATGCAGTATCTAATCAGGTGATTGCACTGGCAGAATCTGAAGGGCTAACGGCCCATGCTAATGCTATTAAAGTGAGGGGAAAATAATGATATTTGATTATAGACCAGGCCTAGAAAAAATAAAGCCTTATTCAGTAGAAGAAAAAGACTGGGATATCAAACTAGATGCTAATGAAAGTCCTAATAATTTGCCGCCCTTAGTCCGTGAGCGGGTGATGAATAGGTTAGAATATCTGGCATTTAATCGTTATCCTGAGATAGGTATGCGGGATCTGCGCGCCCAAATTGCAGAAAGCTTTAATATGAACATTCAGAATGTGCAAATTGGCAATGGATCCAGTGAAATTATCATGGCATTATGTCAGGTATTTGGTGGACCAGGACGGAGTATTATTTTTCCTGTACCATCTTTTTCCATGTATGCTGTGTATGCTCAAGTGACTGATAGTCATCCTGTTCCTGTACAACTAGGCGCAGATTATTCTGTACCGAGGGATAAAGTTCTCCAGGCGGCAGAGGAGTCTAATGCCAAGCTTATCATTTTATGTAATCCGAATAATCCTACAGGCACTGTTATGCCCCATGAAGACATTGAATACATTGTCAGTCAGGCAAAATGTCCAGTACTTGTTGATGAAGCATATTTTGAATTTTACGGACAGTCGGCAGTAGACCTAATGAATAAATATGATAATGTCATTATTGCCCGGACTTTCTCCAAAGCCTATGGCTTGGCTGCTGCTCGTGTAGGGTATGTGCTGGCGAATGCTGATATTATCACGATGCTGGAACGAGTACTCATGCCATATCATATTAATTCATTATCCCTGGCCACTGCTGAAATTCTGTATCAAATGCGTGATGAATTTATGCCAGGCCTTGAGCAGATGATCGCTGAGCGCAAGCGTTTGACAGGTTCCCTGGAAGCTATTGCTGGTATTAAGGTATATCCGTCAGAAACGAATTTTATCTTAATCAGAACAACAAAGTCTGAGGAACTTAGCGCCTATTTATCAGCAAAAAATATCGGCATTAGAGATTTTAGCGCTGCCCCTGGTCTCATCAATTGCATTCGATTTACAGTTGGTACACCTCTAGAAAATGACGATTTATTGAAGGCGATCCTTGCTTTTATGAAAGAAGGGGCAGTATGATGCGTACAGCAATCATAAAAAGGCAGACTGCGGAAACTAATATTACAGCAAATCTAGGGATTGATGGTACAGGTCAAAGTCAAATTGCCACAGGTATCGGCTTTTTTGATCATATGCTGATCCTGTTTGCCAAACATGGTTTATTTGATTTAAATATCAGCGCTGATGGTGATTTACATATTGATGGACATCATACTGTGGAAGATACAGGTATCGTCCTAGGGCAGGCATTAACCCAGGCATTAGGTGATAAAAATGGTATTAAACGCTATGGTACTGCTTTTGTTCCTATGGATGAAGCCTTGGTCATGGTATCCCTAGATATTAGTGGTCGTCCCTTTTTAGCCTTTGATGTAGATATTAGTGCAGAGCGAATTGGCAATTTTGATAGCGAACTGACAGAAGAATTTTTGCGGGCTTTGGCAGTACATGCTGGACTAACCCTGCATGTACGTCTGATGGCTGGAAAAAACGCTCATCATATTGTAGAAGGTGTATTTAAAGCTCTAGGGCGGGCCCTTGATGAAGCCACGCGGAAAGATGAACGCATTGTTGGGGTCATGTCGACTAAGGGCATGCTTTAGGAGGAAGAATAAGTATGATTGCAATTATTGATTATGGTATGGGCAATCTGTTTAGTGTGGAAAAAGCATTTGTCAAACTCGGTGCAGAGGTAGTCGTGACGTCCTCGCCAGAGGTCATTTTAAGTGCTGATAAAGTAGTACTACCAGGTGTGGGGGCTTTTGGTGACTGTATGAGCAATCTAGCAGAGTATGGACTCATTGACGTTATCCATGAGGTTATTGGGAGAGGGACACCATTTCTTGGGATTTGCCTAGGCTTGCAGATGCTATTTGACGGCAGTGAAGAAGACCCTGGCGTTAAAGGCCTAGGGGTTTTTCCTGGCATGGTACGCAAAATTGTTGCTCCTGATCTTAAAATTCCTCATATGGGCTGGAATAGTCTAGAATTTGCTAGTGATAGTCAGTTGTTTGCTGAGATGCCATCAGAAACCTATGTATATTTTGTCCATAGTTATCATGCCGTGCCAGAAGATGATAAGCTGATTACAGCAGTTGTTGATTATGGTGGACCAGTAACTGCGGCTGTCGGACGGGGAAATGTGCAGGCAGTACAGTTTCATCCAGAAAAATCAGGCAATGTAGGGTTATCAATGCTGTCCAAGTTTAAGGAGATGAAGATATGATTATTTTTCCAGCGATTGATATTCGGGGCGGCAAATGTGTACGGCTGACAGAAGGCCGTTTTGATCAAGAAACTATCTTTGCTGATCAGCCTGTTGATATGGCAGTGCGCTGGGCAAATGAGGGTGCAGAGTATCTGCATTTAGTAGATTTAGACGGAGCATTAGCGGGTAAACCTGTCAATATGGCGGTTATTGCCGATATTATAAAAGCAGTTAAGATACCTGTCCAGTTAGGCGGCGGTATTCGCACCCTAGAGAATATTAGAGAGTGCTTGGAGGCTGGGGTACACCGAGTAATTTTAGGTTCCATTGCCGTTCGGGACCCAGAACTTGTTGCAGTAGCTTGCAAACAGTATGGTGATCGTATTGTAGTCGGCATTGATGCCCGTGATGGCCAGGCAGCAGTAGAAGGCTGGGGTGTGACGGGTGGAATTAGTGCTGAAGAACTAGCCAAGAGAATGGCTCAGGTAGGCGTCGCTCGTATTATTTATACTGATATATCACGTGATGGTATGTTATCAGGAGTCAATGTGGCTGCCACGGCAACACTCGCCCAGGCAGCAGGTATTCCAGTCATTGCCTCAGGTGGAGTGGGAAGTTTAGCGGATATTAAGGCCATCAAGGAGTCTGAAAGTGCTGGTATTGAAGGCGTGATTGTTGGTAAGGCCATTTATTTAGGGAATGTCAACCTTGGGGATGCTCTCAAGTTGACACAGGGAGAGTGAGAATATGCACACCAAACGCATTATTCCCTGTCTAGATGTGAAAGACGGGCGAGTGGTAAAAGGGACTAATTTTATTGGTCTGCGAGATGCTGGAGATCCTGTAGAATTGGCATCTATTTATGATAGAGAACTTGCTGATGAACTAATATTTTTAGATATTACTGCTTCTTCTGATGAACGCAATACAATGGTAGAGATGGTAGAACAAACAGCATCACAGATCTTTATTCCCTTTACAGTTGGGGGAGGTATTCGCACAGTTGAAGATATTCGCAAAATGCTTAAGGCTGGGGCTGACAAAGTATCCCTTAATACGGCGGCAATCAAAAATCCAAATCTCATTGCCGAAGGTGCCAAACGATATGGCAGCCAATGTATTGTTTTGGCTGTTGATGCCAGACGATCAGGGATCGACAAATGGGAAGTCTATATTAATGGTGGACGTACTCCTACAGGACTTGATGTGCTCGAATGGGTTAAACAGGCTACGAATCTTGGTGCAGGGGAAATACTATTGACGAGTATGGATAGCGATGGTGTGAAAGACGGTTATGATATTTCTCTGACTAGAGCAGTGTCAGAAGCTGTTAATGTACCTGTCATTGCTTCTGGTGGTGCAGGAGAACTGGAGCATTTTTATGATGTGCTGACCTTAGGCAAAGCCGATGCGGTACTAGCGGCTTCTGTGTTCCACTTTGGACAGTTTACTGTAGGCCAGGTAAAAGAATATTTGAAATCAAGAGGAATCGAGGTAAGAAGATGATAAATATCGATAATATCAAATTTGATGAAAAAGGCTTAATACCAGCGATTATCCAGCAGGCTGAAACAGGCAATGTACTCATGCTGGCCTATATGAATGAAGAATCACTGAGTAAGACTGTTGAAACAGGGGTGACTTGGTTTTATAGCCGCAGCCGTCATACGCTATGGCAAAAAGGGGAAACCTCAGGTCATGTACAAAAAGTCCAGGATATTTACTATGATTGTGATGCTGACACTCTGCTCATTAAAGTAGAGCAAACAGGTGTTGCATGCCATGAAGGAACATTATCTTGTTTTAGCCGTAAACTTGGCCAGACTGATAGCCAAGACGAACAACTTGTTGATACAAGTAAAATATATGGTCAATCTTTATCTGGTATTTTGCATGAACTTTTTCATATCATTAATGATCGTAAAAGGAATCCCAAGGAAGGGTCCTACACCACTTACCTGTTTGAAAAAGGTCAGGATAAAATATTGAAAAAAGTGGGTGAAGAAGCAGCAGAAACTATTATTGCTTCTAAAAATAATGATAAGAATGAACTGATATCGGAAATGTCAGACCTGTGGTACCATTGTTTAGTGCTTTTGGCTAATCATGATGTGAGTCCTAGTGAACTGATGGCAGAACTACAGAAAAGAAGAAAATAGGAATAATAAACACCATTTTCTTTTGCTGTACTTTGTAAATTGTTCATTATAAATTCCTCCAACCAATTTTGGTATTCTTTAAATTTTTCAAGAAAACAACGAAATAAAAGCACCTGCAAGCACAGATGCCTAAGATTCGGTATTTAGAAAATCATTCTTTAGGTGGAACTAATCGAAATGGATTTGTCTTCAGAGGAACAGTATAGTGACCCTTTTCTATCTCTCGGACAGTTTGAACTAAATCATTTAATTCTTTAGCTGATTCGAAGTAGCCATTTTCTTTCAAAAAATCAATTTCTGAAAGAGCCTCTTCTTTTTGATTATTTTGAAGATATAGCATTCCCAAATTTAAATGCAAGCCTTGATTATTAGGTTCAATTTCTAGACCTTTTTCTAAAGAAGTGATGCTTTGAAGAATATCTCCCATTTCCCAATACGTTCGAGCCATTTCAATATAAACGTCTACATTCCCTGACGCTAGTGCTTTTTGCAAGGTATCAAGTGCTTTAGGATGGTTGTTTAAAGTACGTTCGCAGTGACCAATAGCGAGAAGTATTTGGTTTCTTTCATATTGGTTTTGTGTCATAATCAAACATTCTTTAAAACAATTAATTGCATTTTTAGGGTCATCAAATCTCATAAAATTGTGTCCTAGCGCAAATAAACCATGCCATTCCTTTTCTTTACTCATTATTTTTTTACACTTCAAAGCTACATCAAAGAATCTTTTGTCTTTGAGATTGCGGAAGCATTGCGCTTTATGATATAGGAACTCTGAATCATTTGGGTATATTTTTAGATAATCTTCGAGCTCTGGAAGGGCTTTCTTTATTAAATTTTGATTTAACAAAGAAAAAAACGATTGCATTTTAGAGGCGCGAAATTTTTCGGCTTCTGTAAGGATAATACGTTCAGATGAAATTGGATTATCTATCTTGAGGTTTAACAGAAAATCCGGGCATAATTCAGTTTTTGCATATTTGTTTTTAAGTGTATATTTTTCTAATTGTGTTTTAAGATTATTTTCAACATTTTGTTTGTGAACAAGTCTAATTTGATTATTGTTAATAGAATCTAAAATACTAAGAGCTATCCACGCTTCCATATTGCCAATTCTACTCATTTTCTCGTATTGTTTATCATTCCCTTGGGGAATAGGAATCCCTTCGTAAAGGTTTGTTACGTCTTCGATTTTAACAGGAACGTAGTTTTCATCTAAATATAGGAATTTCACATTAGGAGCGAGTATTGTTTTCATACCTGATGCTTTCATGAAAACAAGGCATTGATAAACCCACTTTATTGATTCGGGAAGCCCCTCGATAGAAAGGGCTTCTTTTTTCCATTTATCAAAAGAAAAAGAATTTACATATACTCCAAAATCCCAATCGTGAGAGGTAAGTCCACCTAACTCAAACCACATTTGGTCGTTTACGGGTTTCAAATTTGATATTTTTAAGATTGTTCTACTAAAATCACTTTTCAATTCTAAGCTTTTAAGTTGATTTCTAAAAACGTCAGCACATTGAGGAGTATCAATAATATAAGAGTTTATATAAGACAGCGCCGATTTATTAACTTCTCTAAAAAATGAAGGCAATTCCTTATGATTAGTCATTTGAGCCATAGCATCTAAATGAGCGAAACCACCTTTAAACACTTCCATACCCTCTACCCCCCTTATTTATAGGGATATTGTTCCCGAATGAAAGTTGAAATATAACCAAATTAAAACCTGCAAGCGCAAATAGGCGAATAAATCAACGAAAAGCAACCTATGACTAGAGGAACAACGGAACGTGTTCGACTTCGTGAGCGTTATATATCTGCATCGTGGGCGTTTTTCCAATTACGACAGATGATAGAATAAAGTACGTCCATGCAGGGCTATTGGGATGAGATTGCTAATGGTCAGGGTGTTGTCAACCATCCTATAATGTAATGACAGGCTCCACTAGGGAGCTAAAAAAGGTAGAAGGCTAATTGTTGTTCGTACTACTGGTTAGTTACAAGCCTCCGCCTCGTAGCTTTTAGCGTAGGCGGTGGGTAACTTAACTATTCCACCTCCTTTTATATTATTCTCTCTCTCCTATTAATGTTATTAAGTTGCTCGTTTTTTCCTCTTTTTCCTATTCTAGGATAAGTAATTAGTGCTTCTTCTGGATTATAATAATCCTCTTCACACTGGGGCTAAAAACACTATTCCCAAATTTAGTTATTTTTTAAAAGCATTGTATTTAAAGCAGCGGAAAATAATAACTCCCCTTAAATCAAAGATTATAAGGGGAGTTATTTCCTGCATTCATTGGCTAACTTATATCAGGGGTCCAATTGGAGTGGTTTTTATTGTATCATCATAAAGATAAGTTGCTGATTACTGAAGAATGGAGCCAACAATTTCGTCAATGGCTTCATTATTATTAGATATTCTGTAATTCTTATTTCCTAGGGGAGTGTCCTACATAATACTCTATAATTTCTCTGCGGCGTATGATTCCGATAAAGATTTCACTGTCATCGACTACTGGTACAAAATTTTGAACGATAGCCAAAGAGAGTAAATCTTCCATTTCTGCATTAACTCCCACTGGAGAGTTGGTCATCCGCCAAGGAATCTCAGTAATCATGACACGCTCCGTATCGGCAAAGGTCAAATCCGGCGTATTTTTCATTTTCCATAGTAAATCCCCTTCAGTGATTGTCCCGGAGTATTTACCATGTTCGTCAATGAGTGGAACTGCTGTATAACGGTGGTATTCCATTTTCTCAAGGGCTTGCCGCATTGTTGAATTCACAGGCAAATAAATGACTTCCTTTTTAGGAATCAAGAAAAATGCAATATTCATGAAAATGGTTCCTCCACTATTTTATTTACCATTGATTTACCTAATGTTGGAATAATACCCCAATTTAAAAATTGCTTGTGTATAATGGATATCCTTTGGTTACACAGGCTAATATGGATATATTCTATGTATAGGATAATATGTCCTGCTATTCAGGAATGATGGAAGAAAATGGTTGGCTATAAGAAGCAACAAGTCGCGCTGCAAGGGAGCTTCATATGTTTGCGTACTATACTTAAATGCTATTAGTATAAATCGTTGAAAAGTCATTGAACAGCCCATTACTGAGTGTAGTTATTTTACGATTAGGGATTGGCTTAGGATTTAATCATTGGTCTTGTGATAGTATTTCATTATAAGAAAAAGATACAATATCTATATACTGATAGCATGCAGCAAAGTAAATAAATTCAATCATTGAGCTTAAGCTCTATTCCAAGAGGACAATATCATATTGTGTAGAAATGTATAACCATAGTGCATTTATTATTATGAAACAGCGTAGATATAAAGTTGTAACATGGCTTGTCGTTGTTCAAGTAATTTAAATGATCAGCATTAAGAAAGGTGGTGAACTTAGTGGAATTGTATCTTAATAGATATAATTCCACTAGGATAAAGTATGTCAAAATCTATTGGTTATGAGTTTATGGTGAAAACCCGTTATAGCAATTTGGAACCCTCAGATCAAGGGAAACAATTGCCCCAACCACCCTTAGAGGCCTTCTATGGTGGGACGGAAACAATTATTGATTTGCCTATGCCAGAAGATATTCCAGCTATCAACATTGATTTTATGGCAGCTGTTGAACTTAGAACTAGTGTCCGGGATTATCAGCATATGCCAATCAGTGTACTAGAATTATCATTCTTATTATGGTGTACTCAAGGTGTTAAGCAGGTGCTTGGGAATAAGGCTACCCTGCGGACTGTACCATCAGCTGGTGCGAGGCATGCATTTGAAACCTATCTGCTCATTAATAATGTAGATGGCATCAAGCCAGGGTTATATCGTTTTCTAGCTCTTGAGCATAAGTTAGCCGAAGTGAATATGACAGACAAGATTGCCGAGGAAATATCCAATGCCTGCTTAGGCCAAAAATTTGTCTTAAACAGTGCAGTTACCTTCATCTGGGCCGCAGACGTAGTCCGTATGACATGGCGGTATGGAGAAAGAGGTTATCGCTACTTACATTTAGATGCCGGACATATCTGTCAGAATTTATACCTAGCAGCCCAAGTCATCGGCTGCGGCGCATGCGCCATTGCTGCTTTTGATGATGAGTTGATGAATAGTGTGGTAGGCATTGACGGTAAAGAACAGTTTGTAGTGTATGTGGCTGCGGTGGGGAAGAGATAGCAGAAGGGACTGTGATGAAATTAAAGTTCAACACATCCCTTATAATAATTATTCTTTGGCTGCTTTTCATACAGTCTGCTGTCCTGTAGTCATGGAAATATCTAGAAGGAAAAGCGTGATATGAAATATATTATTTTAATCATATTGTGGTGCACATGGTGTACTGTTCATAGTGGGATGATTTCATTGACCATTACTAATTATCTCAGAGATAGATTAGGAAGAAAATATCGGTTTTATCGTCTTTTTTACAATGTTATCTCATTAACAACTATGATTCCAATAATTCTCTATGGTGCAAACTTAACAGGACAAGTGCTATTTCGCTGGGATGGCTTTTTGTTAATAGTTAAACTGATACTGGTGATAACAGCATTATTATTGTTCATTTTAGGTGCAATAAAATATGACATTGTTCATTTTTTTGGTATCAGGCAGATTAAATATGGGAGTTCACATTCTGCTCTATCCAAAACTGGCGCTATAGATACATCAGGAATTCTTAGGATAACAAGACATCCTTGGTATTTGGCAGCAATAATCTTTATATGGACAGGTTATAGGGAGATGTATGTTTCAACGTTAATTGTTAATATGATCCTCACAGTCTATATAATGATAGGAACAGTTCTTGAAGAGCGGAAACTTATTATCGAGCATGGGGATAATTATCGCGATTATATCGCAAGGGTATCAATGCTATTCCCGTTTAAATGGATAGTCTTCAAATTATCACTAGATAGCAAAAAATATATGCATATGTAAAAAAGACTGCCATTGCAATATTAATAATAATAGCCGCCATAACAACTGTTATTAGTCCATATGACCAGGGGCTAATAGCGATATGTTGTATTTAGATAATAAATATTGTATTATTGCACTACAATGAATTGATGAATTTCTCCTATTATGCTTATTACCAGAGAAAGAAGGACCGGAAATGAAATCATTTACTACCTATAAAGTCTCTACGGAACATGCTGGCTTTACTCTCGAAGATTATCTAAAACAAATTCTGCAATACTCTGGCAGAAAGATTCAAAAATTAACCAGGAAAAAAGGCATACAATTAAACGGCAAAACTGTTTTTTTACAAAAAAAAATAAAAGCAGAAGACATTTTGCGCGTCTTGATTACTGAAGATACTACCTATGGAGTAGAGCCGGAAAAAGGATCTATCGAGATTTTATATGAAGACGATTATCTGCTCATCTTAAATAAACCGCCGCACCAACTAGTTCACCCTACGGGCCGTACAACCACTGGCACACTAGCCAATTATCTTGCCTATCAACGGCAACAAGGCGGCATAGTAACCACCGTTAGACCTATACATAGATTAGACAGGGAGACTTCTGGTTGTGTGATTTTTGCTAAAGATTCTCATAGTCAATTTATTCTGGAGCAGCAATTAAAAGAAAGAATACTAAAACGAACCTACTGGGCTGTAGTAAAAGGAATTGTCACTCCGCCATCTGCAACCATTGATGCTCCCATTGGTCTTCATCCAAGTTTGCCTAACAGGCGAGCTATCAGCGAAAAAGGTGAACAAGCCATTACCCATTATCAAACCATCCAAAACTTCTCTGATGCCTCACTGCTAGAATTAGCTCTAGATACGGGAAGAACTCATCAAATCCGTGTACATCTAGCACATATTGGATACCCCATTATCGGGGATGCCATGTATGGAGTGCGTTCTCCCATAATGGCACGACAAGCTTTGCATGCCTTTTCCGTAAGTTTTTTACATTTAAAAAGCAAACAAGAAATTATAGTTCAAGCACCTCTACCTGCAGACTTTGTACATACTATTGATTTTTATAAAGAAAACTTGACTTCGGTCAAGCCTCAGCTAAGATAGAAGTCTTAGTTGTCCTTGCTTTTTACTGGAAACTTATTTATGATGCTTGGGATGATTATATTTTTAAGCTACTTTCAGAAAGAAACAGGGATTAGTAATGTGAAATGAATAGCGGGGGATAGACAATTGAAAACAAGGCTGAAAAGTCAAATTGATTTTATAATTGAAGCAGATAAATTAAAACAGATATATCGGCAGAATATATTGCTAGACAAGTCCAGACAAGAGACTGATGCAGAACATTCATGGCATTTGGCCTTGATGGCAATAGTACTTTATGAACATGTGCCTCATGAGGATATTGATATTTTACGTGTTATTAAAATGGTCATAATTCACGACATTGTGGAGATTGATGCTGGCGATACTTATTGTTTTGATACAAAGGCCGTTTTAGACCAAAATTGTCGTGAGCAAAGAGCTGCGGAGAGATTGTTCGGTATGTTGCCGTCTAATCAGGAACAGGAATTTAAAGGATTATGGGAAGAGTTTGAAGAACAAGTCACTCCTGAAGCTCGTTTCGCTGGAGCACTCGACCGGTTACAGCCGTTATTATTGCATTGCAATACCGAAGGTGAGTCATGGAAGAGGCACGGTATAACAAGTGAAAAAGTAGTAGCGCGTAATAAACGTATTAAAGAAATTTCTGATAGTCTCGGAATGTTAGTCGACGAATTAATTAATGATGCCATTATGAAAGGGTATCTTCCTAAATAGTAATTTTTGTTAGGCAGTGATTATGGGGAAAAGACAAATGGAAAAAGGGATTGTGTTGAATAAGATTATTCATCACGGTCCCTTTTTCTCTAACGTGCAACACATTTTTTATTTTTAGGGATATGGGCTATAGTCATTATTGCAATTACGGCCACATCTGAATAACAGCAGGATAATAATCCAAAGTACATTATTAAAAACACAAAAGTTCATATTGAATCTCTCCTTATAGATGCGGGTATTATTATCTGTGTGTCGACCAATGAATCACACCGCAAGCAATGCGGCGACCAGATGCTCCCGCAGGTTGGGTGCGGTAATCATCAGGGTTTTCATGAATAACGATAGCTTTTCCAATGATGTCAGCGACTTCAAATTTATCTGTAAAGAAGTGCATCCGAGCATTACCGTGGTTGGAAAATAGAACTGGAAAATCACCAGCATGATTACCATGGGGCTGATTAGTAGGATTCCAATGACCGCCAGATTTCATGAAGGGATTATTGGGGTCGCCTGCTTGACAATTACCGTGTTCGTGGATATGGAAGCCATGAGGACCAACAGGTGGTTTATCCCCTTGCGCAGGCTGGTAGGGGGGGAGACCAGAAATATCAACGTTTACTTCCACTCCTTTCGGTACATCTCTAAAGATAACCATACCTGTGATTTCTGGAGCAACGGCGTCACCTTTTACATAGGCGACGGCTGTATTGGAACAATTCGGCCAACATACTTCAGCCATGGAACAATGCCAACATTGGCAGGAATCAGATAACATCTCACCCATATACTTGTTTATCTCTCCTTTCATTTAGTTAAAATCCGGGTAATGAGGAATAGGATATTCGCTTATTTTATAAGACTTTACAGTATGAAATCTTATAAAACTATTTCTTTGGTCGTTATTATTAGTATATGCTATGTGCGGTTTCAATGAGTTGTGCAGTTAGGGGCTTGCTGTACTACTTAGAAATAGGCATGTCATGAACTTATATGCAACCTGATTAGTCTGGTTATACATAATACAAAACATCGATGAATAGTGTCTAAAGCTTTTGTTTTATCGTATAAAAGTGTTTAATTATTTGACTGTAATGAGTTCAAAAATTAAACACTTTAATTATTTTATATAAAGTATTTAATGATAATGTTTCGGTGAAGGCACGAATAATGCCGAAATAAAGCAAAATGCAGAATATAAAAACTATTGGCACGATACTTGCAACTGTAATAAGAAGAACACCGATAGAAAGGTAACAGAAACTCAGAAAGTGAAAGGAGGGCTTAACAGTATCATTTCGAGAAATTGAGATCTGGTACTTTAAGCATTGCCGTTGACGTGATTATATGCTGCGGTTTTGCATGTAAGGTGTTTTGCTCTTGAAATAGAGATAAAGTACAATGATTAACTTCAATAGCAAGAGGCTACAATTAAAAAATCTATATCAAAATAAAAAACGGAGGGATTATTATGTCAAACAAACTAACTGCATTAGAAAATGCGCAGATTCAATTGGCGGAAGTTGCGAAAATAATGAACTTGGAGCCACATGTGCACGAGTTCTTGAAAGAACCAATGCGTCAACTGACAGTTAAATTCTCGGTAAAAATGGATGATGGGTCAACCAAAATTATTCAGGGGTACCGGTTTCAGCACAACTGGTCGACAGGGCCGCTTCGTGGGGGTACTAGGTTCCATAAGGACGAAACTGCTGATGATGTTAAAGCGCTTGCAATGTGGATGACAATCAAGAATGCCTGTAATGAAATACCTAATGGTGGCGCTAAAGGCGGTATAGCTATTGATCCTGCTACTTTGTCTACAGGTGAACTAGAACGGGTATGTCGGGCTTATGTCCGCGCTATTGCTCCAATCATCGGGCCGTGGAACGATTTCCCTGGAGCTGATATTGGGACCGATAATCGTACAATGAGCTGGATGTTGGACGAATGGGAAGCAATGAATTTGCGCAATGAACCTGCTGGAATTAGTGGTAAGGCGCTGACATTGGGGGGATCCGAAGGACGCGCATTGGCGACCAGTCGTGGATTATTGTTCGCCACCAGAGAAGTGGCAAGCGTATTAGGACTGGAGATGAAAAATCTTACCGCTGCAGTTCAGGGTTTCGGCAAGGTAGGCTGGAACCTGGCCAGATTGTATGAACTTGATGGTGTTAAGGTAATTGCGGTCAGTGACGTCAACGGTGCTCTTTACAATCCAGCTGGGATAGATATGCTCGACGTATTCGCGTATTCACAGCATGCAAAAACCATAGTTGGCTATCCTAAAGCAACAGCAATGACTAATGAAGAAATCTTGGAAGTGGAATGTGATATTTTAGCTCCTTGTGCAGTTCAGAATGTTATTACTGAAGAAAATGCTCCGCGTATAAAGGCTAAAATGGTAATCGAAGGCGCTAATGGACCGACTACCCCAGGAGCAGAAAAGATACTATTGGAGAGAGGAATATTTGATGCGCCAGATGTTTTCGCCAATTCGGGTGGCACACAGGTAGCGCATTTTGAGCGAGTGCAAAATCTTCATGATAATCATTGGACAGAAGAAGAAGTCAATGACAAGCTTGAGGGTATTTTCAAAAAGGTATTCCAAGAAATTTATAAGGTACATAAGGAAAAACATATTACTGTGCGGATGGCTTGCTGGGTCAAAGCCCTCACCCGAGTAGTCGATTCCATGAAGTACAGGGGCTGGGTGTAAGTTTTAAACACAGTAGTAGAGATGACAGGATTCAATCTGTCATCTCTGCTATATCACTTCAATAGGCGGTAGCAGAGAGCCTCCTTGAAGAAGATATCTATATACGTTACTGATGACACATGCAGAGAAATTAATGCTTAAAAAAATAATTGGAATTTATTAATTTTATGGAGGCGATACTATGGAGATTTCCACCATACATCTAGTTAGTATTCTGTGTACCATTTTAGCATCGATTAGCTTAGCTATCTACTCGGCGCGAGGTATCAAATCGGCTGATGGTTTTAGTTTGGCCGGACGCGCGGCTTCAGCACCACTGGTTGCTGGCGGTATCGCCGGTGTTATTATTGGGGGCGGGGCTACTGTGGGAACAGCACAGTTGGCATTCCAAGTGGGGTTATCCGCTTGGGCGTATGCGCTGGGAGCGGGGTTAGCTTTCCTTGTAATGGGGTTGTTTTATGCACGCCCGTTACGTACTACAGGTCTGGAGACTGTTCCACAGTTCTTTAATCTTCATTACGGAAAATGGGCCGGTGTTATGGTTAGCGTTGCTGCAATGTTAAGTATGCTGATTTCTCAAGTACCTGGTACTATAGCTGCCATTCAGATAATAATGCAAGTATTGGGTATTACTCCGGAAGTGGCAACTGTCTTATTTACTATCCTTGTTATCGCGACTGTTTTTTTCAGCGGACAGAAGGGCAATAGTGTATCAGGCATAGTGAAAATGTGTATTTTATGGGGAGCATTGCTACTGGGCGGTATCATGGCTACTTCTTCCCTGAATTCGATACCGAGCGCGAACTTCAATGCAGTTTTTCCGGATCACCCATGGTTTAATCTATTTGGCAGAGGTGTAGGGGAAGTACTGGGCAACATATTTTCTATGATTGTCGGTATTCTTTGCGCGCAGGCCTATATTCAAGCCCTCTTTTCGGCTACTGATGCTCGGACAGCCGCTCATGGGGCGTTTGCAGCTTCAGCAGTTATTATCCCTATCGGGTTACCTATAGTGGCCATCGGCATGTTCATGCATGCAAACCATCCTACAATTAAGCCAATTTTAGCTTTGCCCACCTACTTTCTTACCTATTTTCCGGACTGGCTGGGTGGAATCGCTATAGCCGGAATATTGCTGGCTATCATTGGATCGACAGCTGGGATGGCATTAGGAATAGGGACATTACTTTCTAGAGACTTTGTTGCAAATGTGTTTAATGTTACGTCAAACGATAAGCTGATTCTGGCTAATCGTATTACTATTTTTGCTACAATGACTCTTGGTTCTTTGGTTTCTTATATAAATTTGAATGCTACTATATTGGAATGGAACTTTATGTCTATGATTTTACGTGGCGCTGGTGTTTTTGTACCTTTGACGCTTGCCATATTCATGCCAGGATGGTTGTCGCCAAAATGGGCGGTAGCTTCAATCGTTATAGCTACGCTAGTTCCTATTATCTCAAAACTTGTGTTAAAACTGTCAATTAATCCTCTATATCTTGCCCTTGGGGTAAGTGCAGCAATAATAGCAATCGGGATCATGGTATCAGGTAAGGAATATAGGGACAACTTTAAAATTGTTAAAAACCTTCAGAAAAGCACCGATGATGTTGTTTGATCCAGTAAGAGTATCAACATAGGATTTACTTAAAACAGATAGGAGCCGTTTTCGAACGGCTCCTATCTGTAGGCAGAAGGGGTATCTTAGAATCCTGATAACATCTTTTCCTGTAATGGCTACACCTTCAATTAATATTGTGGCAGAAGTATTGCCAATTTTAACTGTTTTGTTAATTGTATCTTTTAAAAGCTTGCTGGTATCGATTATATTATCAAACATATTCTTGACCACTAGACCTTTAGTATGCAACTGGATTCTTGTACTCTATTCTAGCTTTTGTATATCGGATAGTTCACTTTGCTTTTCACCCGCAGTCGCGAAACAGTCTATTAGTATTTCAACTCGCTACTTTTTTGGAGCTTCCTCGGGCATACTTGTTTTTTTTGTTTCTGTTACTACAAGGATACTTTTTTTAGTCTCCTCGAAGAATATATTACCACAGGGTGCAGAATAGGAATCGTAAAGAAATGAGATTGGTTTAAAATTAAAACAAGGTTGTCTTAATTTTGAACACAAATAACTTTGTAGCTTCTGAAGGATCTTATTACTTTGATCAGTAAAACAGAAAAAGGTCTTTAAATTATTATACTTTTCAAAAAAAATATTAATAACTAAATACATCGATTTGGTTGGCATGAAAGTTGCATATTTATTAGATAGGTGGACAAAGGTGCCAAAGACAGTTGTTAGCACCCTATTTGACCATAATAAAAGGAAAGGAATGATAATGTGATTTACCAAAATTTTGATAAGCTCATAGATCTGGTTCAGACTAAGAGCGGGAAAAAGAGCACGGTAGCAGTAGTAGCGGCAGAGGACAGTCATACTTTAGAAGCTGTTATTCATGCGACTAAGGATGGAATTGTCGTACCAATGCTGATTGGTAATGGGCAAGAAATTCAGAAACAATTAACAGCTCTGAATGAGTCGCCTGCAGATTATATCATTATTCATACAGAAACGGTGGAAGACGCAGCTCTTAAGGCCGCAGAATTAGTCAGAGATGGTCATGCCAATTTTATTATGAAAGGGTTAATTCCCACGAATAAGCTCATGCGAACCTTGCTTAGTGAAGCTGCTGGATTTCGCACAGGAAATCTGATATCTCATATAAGTTTTGTTCAAATCCCTAATTATCATAAACTAATCGGTATAACTGATGTGGCAATAAATATTTCCCCAGATCTCCAGCAGAAGAAGGGGATCGTGGAAAATGCTGTAAATGTAATGAAGCGTATGGGATTTGATACTCCTAAGGTCGCAATATTAACGGCTAGTGAGGAAGTAAGTGCTAAAATGCCAGAGACTGTTGATGCTGCTGAACTAAAGAAATTGAACCAAGAAGGTAGTTTGCAAGGGTGTATTATTGAGGGACCGATGTCCTATGATTTGGCTATCAGCAGAGAGGCTGGGGAGATTAAGGGTATGGGCAGTCCTGTGTATGGAGACGTTGATTTAATGGTAGTTCCCAATATTGCTGCTGGTAACATCTTGTTGAAAGCCTTACGATACTCAGCTCAGGCCAGAACTGCCGGTTTTATAATTGGCGGGAAGGTGCCTATTGTTCTGACTTCAAGAGCGGCTGAAGTTGACGCTAAATATTTGCCATTAGTACTAGCTGCTTGTGCCACAATTATAGATTAACAAAGCCTTAAGCCGTGGATTAAATGATAGGAGAGGATCAAGAAGCTATGACCGAAAAAGTGCTTACAATATTGTCGATTAATCCCGGTTCCACATCGACTAAAATTGCCGTATACGAAAATAAAAAAGAAATTTTCCGAAAAACAATGGAACACTCCGCAGAAGAAATAGCCCAGTACAAGTCCATGGTAGATCAGTTTCCCATGCGAAAAAAGGCTATTATGGCTTGCTTACAAGAGGCAAATTTTCCTGTAGCTAAACTTTCTGCGGTAGCCGGCCGAGGAGGTAAGCTCCCGCCTCTCAAACAAGGTGCATATCTGGTAAATAAAGATATGATTGATTTCTTAACATACCGACCTATTGATGATCATGCCTCCAATTTAGGAGCGATTATCGCCTATGATATTGCTGCTCCATTAAATATTCCAGCCTATATTTATGATGCGGTGGTGGTAGATGAACTAGAAGAAATCGCCAGACTTACTGGTGTGCCTGAAATGACCAGAAGAGCCTCCTGTCATGTATTAAACATGAGAGCAGTTGCCTTAAAGACAGCTCAAAAAATGAATAGAAATTTCCAGGATATGAATTTTGTTGTAACCCATATGGGGGGGGGCATAACTGCCACAGTCATCAGCGGGGGAAAAATGATTGATGTTCTAACAGATGAAGAAGGAGCATTCTCCCCAGAAAGAGCGGGACGGGTACCTTGTCGCCAATTAGTTAATTTATGTTTTTCAGATCAACATAACTGTGATTCAGCCATTAAACGGATGCGTGGCAAAGGGGGATTAGTGGCATATCTTGGTACCAATAAGGCTCTGGAGGTGGAGGAACAAATTGAAAAAGGTGATGAGTATGCCCAACTGATTTATCAGGGAATGGCGTACCAAGCTGCCAAAGGTATTGGGGAATTGGCTACGGTTGTTAAAGGTAAAGTAGACGTTATTATTATCACTGGCGCCATCGCTTATTCCAAAATGGTTACCAATTGGATAACCGAGCGAGTACAATTTATTGCGCCAGTAGAAATCATTCCAGGGGAAAATGAACTTGAATCATTAGCTTTCGGAGTATTACGGGTCTTAAATGGTGAAGAAATAGACCATGAATTTGTGGCACCGGAATAACTTTGCAGTAAACAGAAGAAAACAATTTTGATAATTATGGTAATTTAATACCTCAGGAGTAGAGACAGGAGGTATTTTAAATGACAGGAGAATCAAGATCAGTAAGTCGTATACAACAAATAAAAAGAGTAGTTGCTGTTTTAGTAGCAATAAGTGCCATCGGTATCTTCTTCATGAGTCCGCCTCAAGGGTTGACAGTACAGGCCACACGAGTTTTAGGAATTCTGGCTTGGTCTATAGGTTTTTTGGTCACCGAAACAATACCGGAATTTGTCACTGGTTTCATGATGTGTCTGTTGTTTGTGATGGGGGCAGAGATCCCTTTTAAAACCGCCTTTAACATGTTTTCGGATCAAGGTTGGTGGATGATTGTTGGAGCCTTTGGGCTAGGTGTAGCTGCTAACAAATGCGGACTGTTAAAGCGCATTTCACTATGGGTGCTTAAAATAATGTCGCCGACCTTTATGGGACAGGTCATTGGTTTGTTGATATCGGGAACGGTTATTTCGCCGTTAATTCCCAGTATAAATGCGAAAGCAGCCTTGGCTGCACCCATTGCATTGGGGATCGGTGAAAATCTTCAATATGAGAAGCAAAGTAGTGGGATGGCCGCTTTGTTTGGAGCCATGTTCATAGGCTGTACTTGCAGTGGTTTAATCTTTATGAGTTCTTCTATTTCCGCTTATGTATTAGTGAGAATGTGTCCGCCGGAATATCAAAACGTTACTTGGATGGATTGGCTACACTGGGCGTGGCCTTGGGGAATCATGGTTATTACTGGCTATGCCCTGTCTCTGAAATTGTTATTTACGCCTAAAGATAAGAGCGTATTACCAAGATCATATGGGGCTGATCGACTTAAAGAACTTGGTCCTATGAGTTATGATGAGAAAATTACATTGATGATTTTGGCAACAACCTTGACATTGTGGATGACCGAACCAATCCATAAGCTACCTGCAGCTTGCGTTGCCCTCTTTGCCATGACGCTCCTAGTGGCTTTAAAAGTAATGAACCGGGATGACTTCAACAAAAAAATTGATTGGGCAGCTGTGTATTATGTTGGCAGTATTCTCAATATGGCCGCGGTTATGCAGTTTACGAAAATTGACCTATGGCTTGGAAAAGTAATGGCCCCGTATATTGCTGCTATTATTGGAGATCCGTATCTATTTGTCTTTTGTATTGTTGTTATTATTTCCTTGTTGCGTTTTTTTGTCGTATCTTTTACATCAGCCTGTGCGTTGATTGTTTTGGTATTGGCTCCTATTGTAGGAAATTATGGGATACATCCCTGGATTGTAGTTTTTCTTACTTTTACCATGGCAAGCGTATTTTTTATTCCGTATATGAGTTCAATCTTCCTGTGCGGCTATTATGCTACGGGTGGTGATATGATTTCACGGAGACAAACTGCTATTTTATCCAGTGTCTATTGGGTAGTCGGTATGATCGCCATGTTAGCAATGGTTCCCTATTGGCAGCTAATTGGTTTGATAAAATAGCTAACAGCGATAATTTTTTAAAAAATAAATATGAAAGGGGTTTTAATTTTGGAAACTTCAGCTAAGTTAATGCAAGGTAATGAAGCAATTGCCGAAGGCGCCTTTTACGCCGGAGCTCGTTTTTTTGCAGGATATCCTATCACTCCCTCTTCCGAAGTTGCTCAGGTGAGTTCAGAGCGACTGCCGAAGTTAGGTGGGGTCTATATGCAAATGGAGGATGAAATTGCCAGTATGGCTGCCATTATTGGTGCTTCCCTGTCTGGAAAAAAATCCTTTACGGCTACCAGTGGTCCTGGTTTTTCCTTGATGCAAGAAAATCTAGGGTTAGCCGTGATCGCGGAAGTGCCTACAGTGGTAGTCAATGTGCAGAGGTCAGGGCCGAGTACTGGGCTAGCTACTAAACCTTCTCAGTCAGATATTATGCAACTACGTTGGGGGCGGCACGGTGATCAAACGACGATTGCGCTGATGCCCTCATCTGTTAAGGAATGTTTTGAATTGACCGTCAAGGCTTTTAATCTTTCGGAGAAATTCCGGGTGCCAGTCATAATGGCTCCAGATGAAATTGTAGGACACATGCGAGAAAATGTTGTGGTTCCAAAGCCTGGGGAACTTGAGGTAATAGACCGAGAAAAACCTGTTTGTAAGCCTGAGGACTATAAGCCTTTTACCTTTGCAACAGGTAAAATAGCCCCCTTGGCCAGTTACGGCGGAGAGCATATTTTTCATGTTACCAGTTCCATGCATGGAGAAGATGGTTACAGCAACAATGATCCAGAAAACTGTACCAACCGTATCCAACAGCTTCACCAAAAATTAGAAATGAACCGGGATGAAATTGTACTGACTAAGAATTATGATACCGCAGATTGTGAAGTATTGATTATCGCAGCGGGAGCTGTGACCAGGTCAGCTCGGGCGGCGGTTCAGGAATTGCGTGCCGCTGGGATTAAAGCAGGCGTACTTCAGCTTATTACCATTTGGCCGTTTCCTGATAAGGAAGTCATTGCAGCGGCCAAGGGCGTGGGAAAAGTTATTGTAGCGGAGATGAATTATAGTGGTCAACTGGCTGGGGAAGTGGCTAAATTATTGCCAGACTCCAGTGAACTGATTCGTCTAAATCGGTTTAATGGTACGATTATTACTCCACAGGACATTGTAGATTGTGTTAAATCATTAGGGAGGAATGAATGATGGCTCATGCAACTGGTTTAGCGTATCTAAAAAAGGAAGCCTTGCCGCTAATGTGGTGTTCGGGCTGCGGGCACGGCATTGTTTTAGGAGCATTATTACGTGCCTTTGAAGAATTGGAATATGAACACAATAAGGTGGTAGTTGTCACAGGAATTGGATGTTGGGGGAAGGCTGATGATTATATTGCCACGAATGCTTTGCATACCACCCATGGGCGGGCATTGTCCTATGCCACAGGGGTAAAAGCCGCCAACCCTGATTTGCATGTGGTAGTGCTAATGGGGGACGGTGATGGTGCGACGATTGGCGGTAATCACTTAATTCACTCGGCTCGCCGTAATATGGATATAACAGCAATTTTGGTCAATAATCTAAATTATGGTATGACTGGTGGACAGTATTCTGCTACTACGCCAGCGAACAGCCGAACGAGTACATCTAAATATGGAAATCCAGAAAAAGATTTTGATATTTGCGCTTTGGTCGACGCCGCTGGTGCTAATTACGTAGCAAGGGAAACGGTATTTAATGGGTTAGCACTGAAAAATTACATGAAGGAAGCTTTGAGTAAAAAAGGATTTTCCTTGGTGGAAGCAATCGGGCCTTGTACTACGTTGTTTGGTCCTAACAATAAAATGAAGCAGCCAGTTGATATGCTGAAGTGGTTGAAAGAAAAATCCATTCCAGTTAGTAAGTACAAAGGGTTGGCTGAAGAGGAACGAGAAGGCTATTTTGCTGTTGGTAAAATCACTGACAGAAATGTACCGGATTTTGGGACTCGGTATAGTGAAATTCAAAAAAAACTGCAAGGCTAATGGAGGGAAAAAGATGAAACAGCGATATGAACTGATTTTGGCTGGTTCCGGCGGGCAAGGCCTTGTGTTTCTAGGAAAAACACTAGGTGAAGCTGCTATTGTGGAAAACCGTAACGTCGTGCAGACGCAGACCTACGGTATTGCCCAACGTGGGGGGCTAAGCTCCTCTGAAATCGTAATTGATAGTGATGAAATTACCTATCAACAGGTAATAACGCCTGATGCTATTCTGGCTTTGAGCGAAAGTGCGATCCGGAGTTATTCTAAACCAGGGCAAACAGCGCCTCTGGTATATGACAGTGGTGTACTGTCTCTTGAAGATAAGGAAGGTTGGTATGGTTACCCCTTTGCTGAGCTGGCTATGAAAGATGGAAATGAACGGATGGCTAATTTACTGGCCCTTGGAGCTATGCTGAAATTGTTTCCGGCAGTCAAACTAGAAAGTATTGAGAAATTTTTTAAAAGAAATTTCGGCGAGCAAGTGGCAGTAAAAAATATGGAAGCATTATATAAGGGTGCAAAATTGGTAGAGAACGGAAGGTGAAATGATAGTATGGCTACGACAAAGAAAACCTTTGATGTAATTGTAGAACATAATGCCTGTAAGGGCTGTGGGTATTGTAAGGAAGTATGTGGTGTTAAAGTGTTTGAAAATGCTCAAGAATTAAATTCCCAGGGATATCGCTACATGACGGCAGCACATCGGGAAAAATGTGTTGGTTGTTTACGGTGCTTTATGGTGTGCCCTGATTTTGCCATTACAGTTAACGAGATGTAATTTTACGCAAACTCTCTATAGTAACAGACCTCCGATTGCAGTCGCAATTGGAGGTCTGTTAACGTTTATCCGATCATTAAACATCAGAGGTTAAAACCTCATTTGATGCAAGTTTTTGCTTAAATTGGTTTTTGGAGTTTAGCATCGTTGAGACGGCTCCAAATTGTTGTCCGGCTAATACCAAGCTTCTTGGATACTAAATTTTGGTTGCCGTCACAGCGACGTAATAATTCTTCGAATATTTCAGTTTCCATACTTTTAAGAGAGCCAACAGGAATCGTAATAGTATCTGTCTGTCCTATGACTGGGGTTTTGTCCCGCCTAGCGCAATGGTCGCGTAATAGCTGGCGGATAAAAGTAGCTTCAATTTTCGGGGAATCAGCCAGTACTAGCATTTTTTCCAGGAAATTCTGTAATTCTCTAATGTTTCCCAACCAATCGTATTGTTGTAATAATCTCAGTCCTTCACGGTCGATAGTAATATTTTTGAATTGTTTATTGCGTTTATTTATAAAAAAATCAATCAATAGAGGAATGTCTTCCCCACGTTCCCGGAGTGCCGGTAAGAAAAGATTTAAGATATTTAAGCGATAATACAGATCCTCCCGGAATTTCCCCTCTTTCATAAGTTGGTATAAATTTTTATTAGTGGCGGCAATAAACCGTACATCTACATTGATAATACGATTGCCGCCGATACGTAAGATTTCTTTTTCTTGGAGGGCGCGGAGCAAGCGACTCTGCAACTGTGGCGAAATTTCACCAATTTCATCCATGAAAATGGTGCCTTGTTGTGCCAGTTCTAAGAGGCCAATTTTACCTCCTTTACGTGCACCGGTAAAGGCGCCTTCTTCATACCCAAACAGTTCGCTTTCTAATAGCGTTTCCGAAAGGGTGGCACAGTTTACGGCGACAAAGGGACCATCTTTTCTGTTGCTGGCATTATGAATGCTTTGGGCAAATAATTCCTTACCAGTACCTGTTTCTCCTTCTATTAAAATAGTTGCTGATGATTTAGCAAATTTTGACGCCATCATTTTGATTTTTTTGATCGTTTGTCCTTGCCCGATAATATTGTCAAAAGAATATTGGGCAACTAATCCATTTAAATGTAATTGCTTGCGGGCGTTGCTCATTTTTTTCTGCAACTCGGAAATGTTTTGAAAGACAATCAGGGTTTCAGCTGGTGCATCTCCTTGTGTGAGGGGGATGCGGTTTATGAGAAAGGCTGAGTCTCCTAAACGCAGCAGTTCGTTATTGATGTAGGAGCCATCGGCGTACATATTGGACAGAATAGAGGGAACATGGGAATCGTAAATTATGCTGCCAATAAGGTTTGTTCCTTTAACATTTAAAATATCTGTAGCTACGGCATTGATAGTATTAATGCGCTTGTTTTGATCAATAGATACAATTCCTTCGCTGGAGTAATCAATAATACTTTGTAGTTTTTGAACGCGGAATTTTTCATTATCGCTTAATTCAATAATGTTCTTTGCCGCAATAATGGTTTGCTTTACGCTTTCAATATTAGAACGGATGGTTATGCATTTTAGGTTTTTTTCATCAGCAATCTCCTTGACGCAGCTACCTAGAGAAACTAAGACATGCTCAGTTAGACTAACGGCTTTATTTATTTGCTGTTTACATTCATTCTTATCAGAGTAATACAGGGTTTTGTAAGATATATTTTTGAGTAATTTCCCGAATTTATCCAATTCATCTAGTTCCGAACTGCGATAGCACACTAGAACAATAGGTTTGTTAAAGGTAACAGCTTCCTCAAAGGCTTTTAAGATGTCAGTTACAGTGACTCGTATGGAAAGTACGGGTTTTTTACGAATCAGATTGCTGATGGCTGCTGCGGAGGCACCGTGGCTGATAAATACATCATAATTGTCCTCTTGGCTTTTGGCATATAAGTGGCCGTCTTTCATCAGACCGCCTTCTTTAATATGCATGGGAACATCCAGTTTTTTAGAAAGCTGGAGGGCTTGTAGGGAAAGCTCAGGATAGTTAGAAATAAATAAAATACGTGGCTGCATATAATCCCCCTTACTTTGGTGATAAATTTACAATTTTAGCTGGGCGGAGGTTTGACGTTATTTTCAGAAGAATGCTGTCGGAAAAAATAACAGTAGTGGCATATATTACCTATTTTGTGGATTGTCGAATTAAGGGCATAGTATCATTAATATTATTATACTTGGTCATTATATTTACGAAAAGCATTATATAAAAATAAAATCTCTCAATTTGCTAAATTTGTTGGGAAAAAATTCAAAAAAATAAAAAACGAGACTAGATGTAAATATAGTCTCGCTTTTTATTTCGTAGTATAATTAAATATAGATTTTATTCGTATGAGGTATATCTTGCTATGTTATTAGGTTACAAACAATTGAAGTTAACTGAATTTAGCAGGTATAGTATGTAATTATTTTAAAAGATAATCTATTAAGACAGAATAATATTGACTTTTTTTGTAAATGTTATTAGCCCTAATACAAGAAGTGTATATATTCAAATGGTAGGAGTCCACCCCAAGGTAAATATGATTTGTTGGAGGAAAATATAAAAACAGCAATGAGTTGCTTAAAAAAGGGGAGTATGATGTGAATCTATTTGAAGTTCCTCAATCATTGCCAGGCGAGGAGTTTATTGAACCTCTTATTTCAGATCGAGGGGTTTTAATTGAGCGGATTATTTCTACTGGACAGGTATCGCCTTCAGGTTTTTGGTATGACCAAGATAGGGATGAATGGGTGGTTTTACTGCAGGGGCAGGCGATAATTGGCTGGGAAGACGGGCGGAGTAAAGAATTGAGGGCAGGTGATTGGCTGTTTATTCCTGCCCATGAAAGGCATAGGGTCGAGTGGACATCTACGGAAATAACCTGTATTTGGTTGGCCGTGCATGGCAAATTGAGGTAGAGTAGAAAAGGCGTGATTTATCACGCTTTCTTATACAGCAGGGATGTGATAATTAAATTTGATAAAAGGCGGTACTATTATGAAAAATATCGTTATTATTGGTTTGGGAGCATTAGGGTGCGCTTATGCCAGCAAGCTATATCTTATGAATCCAAATGGACTGAAGGTTATTGCTGGCGGGGAAAGAGCGAAACGGTATCAGGAAGAAGGAGTATTAATAAATGGTAAACGATTTGATTTTACATATGTGTCGCCCCAGGAAAAATGTGAACCTGCAGATTTGATTGTAGTGGCTGTTAAAGGATATCAATTGGCGCAAGCGGTAATTGATATGAAAAATCATGTTGGAAATAATACCATAATTCTGCCCTTGTTAAATGGCATTACCAGTGAAGAAATCATTGGCAAAGAATATGGCATGGATAAACTCCTTTATGCTGTATCTTTTGGTCTTACTGCCAATCGAGAGGGGAACCATATTCATTTTACCAGTTACGGTAATTTGGCATTTGGCGAAAAGATAAATCTGGAGTATTCCGAAAAGGTACAAGGAGTCAAAGCAATTTTTGAAAGGGCAGGCATTCCGTTTACTATTCCAGAAAATATGATGCACTCTATATGGTGGAAGTTTATGGTGAATGTTGGTATTAATCAGTGCTCAGCAGTAACAGGAGGAAGGTATCGTGTATTCCAGACTGTAAATGAGGCAAAAAGTCTTATGGAATCAGCAATGTGGGAGGTTGTAAGGATATCGGAAAAAGCAGGAATTCATTTGAATGGTGCAGATATTGAAAAGTGGTATGAAATATTAAATACGCTAAATCCTGACAGCCGGACTTCAATGCTAGAAGATATTGAATGCGGCCGAAAAACTGAAGTAGATATGTTTGCTGCTACTGTTTGTGAAATGGGAGAAAAATATGGGGTAGAGACTCCTATAAATAGAACGCTTTTGAATATTATTAAAGTGCTTGAAGGACGCTAATTCGGGGAGCTTTATAGCTGTTACTTTGATTGCATGTTGCGATTTGATAGGATGTTTAGAACCTCATTTATATCAGGCAATTGTTCCATGGGATAGACTTTAACCCAAATAACTATTCCATTTTCATCGATTATAATATTTGCTCGTTGCGAGTAGCCATCTCCTTGCAGAAAAAGTCCATAATCCTGGGCAACTTTTCCATGCAGCCAAAAGTCAGAAAGTAGACTGACATTATTAATAATAAGCGCCATTGCCCATGATTTTTTACATGGCGGAGCATCAATGCTGAGTCCAAATGGAATCGTATTAAGCATTTGAAACCTTTGCCAATTAGTTTCTAATGCTCTCATTTGATCGGTACATACTGGTGTCCAGGCAAGTGGATGCCAGGAGAGGAGTACTTTTTTTCCTCTATAGTCTGACAAACGGATATATTGATTTCGATTATCCATCAAAGTGAAGTTCGGAGCCTCAGTGCCTGCCTCAATAAGTTTCATCATAAATCTCCTTTTCATTATTTCTTAATATTGTACCCCAAACTAATGGATTTAAATTATGGCGTATGAAATATCAAAAAGACTTAGCCAAAAGCCAAGTCTTTTCGTTTTAATAGTATTATTCGCCGTTATTTGGCATCAAAGAATCAAAAAAATTAACGAAAGGAATGGATTACGAATTTTTTAAATTTTTGGGCGGCGGGAGATAGGTATCTTTCTTTAGTCCAGGCCATTCCAATTGTACGTTGGCATTTGGGATTCGAAATAGACAAAAAAGAAATATTGGTTTTATCTAAACCGAATACATGTGGTATCAAAGCAACACCGAGTTTGGCTTCAACAAGACCAGCTACGGTGAGAATTTCTTCGCCCTCAAAGGTTATAAATGGAGATAAGCCTGCTTCCTTAAACAGTTGATCTGCTAAAATTCGTAGTCCATAATCTTTTTTAAAAGTAACAACTGGCTCGCCTTTAATTTCATTAAGCTCAATGGAATTACGTTTAGCAAGGCGATGCTCTGTTGGGACAATGACAAATAGTTCTTCCGTAAAGAGAGGTTCCCATTCTACTTTTTCGCTTGTTGCTGCTGGAGAGCAGAGGCATAAATCAATTTCACCAGCAGCTAATTGGTCCAAAAGGAAATTAGTAGCATTTTGATATAACTTAAATTGTATGTTTGGGTTATTTGAAAGAAATTTACTGAGTAAACCTGGCACAAAATTAGATCCCAGGGAGTGCAAAAAGGACAATGATACACTGCCGTGGTCTGGGTGAAGAAGGTCCTGAATAACTTGTTTGCCGCCTATAATTTCCTCCATGGCTCGTTTCACATGCTGTAGGAATATTTGCCCATAGCGATTGAGAACAATACCTTTTCCGCAGCGATCAAATAAAGGGAAACCGAGTTCCTCTTCTAGTCTAGCGATAGAACGGCTCAGAGCTGGTTGAGAAATAGATAATCCTTCAGCGGCGCGGGTAATATGTTGTATCTGGGCAACGTATTTAAAATATTCAAGTTGTTGCCACTCCATTAATTTAACCACCTTTTAACTATGATTCTTATTCTGAATTGATTTTGTATAAATCATAACTTTGGGAGCATAGGTTGTCAATGATGGCAAGGTAAATTATCTGCAAATACTTGGCTTTGATATAACTGTAAAACATTAATTATATAAAAATGATGCATTGGACATATGAAATAAATGAGTTTAGTATAAAATATATAAGATTTTCATTGCAGAAAGGAGTGGATTTTATAATGGGTTATATACAAAAAGGAAGTACTCGATATTGGCGAGGCATATCGGCTCTATTCTTGGGAAGTTTTGTTACCTTTGCCTTGCTGTATTGCACCCAACCATTAATTCCAGTCTTTTCAGAACAGTTTAAGCTGACTCCCGCTTATTCTAGTTTATCCATATCTCTTACAACAGGATTTCTAGCAGCATCTATGCTAATTGTGTCTTGGTTATCTGATGCCCGGGGACGAAAATTAATCATGAAGATTTCTTTGCTAAGTTCAGCAGTATTGGCTGTGGTAGTGGCTTTTACCAATAATTTTATTCTATTGCTTATTTTGCGGGCTTTACAAGGAATCATGCTGGCAGGCTTTCCGGCTATTGCCATGGCATACATAAATGAAGAATTTGATCCAGCTGTTACAGGTTTGGTTATGGGGATATATATTAGTGGTAATTCGATTGGTGGTTTGGCGGGGCGTATTATAGTTAGCACCTTGGCGGATTTTTTCTCATGGCATATTGCATTGGCGGGCATTGGCCTCGTTTGTGTAATAGTTAGTATCTGGTTTTGGTTTGGTTTACCTGACTCTGAGCATTTTGAACCAAAAAGACGGTTAATAAAAGAGATGATTCCTGCACTAACTAAAAATTTACGTCACTCGGAGCTACTAGCGCTGAATGCTATTGGCTTTCTAATTATGGGAGGATTTGTTACCCTCTATAATTATATTGGTTACTCCCTCATGTCAGCACCTTATAATTTGAGCCAGACGGTTGTTGGGTGTATCTTTTTTGTTTATTTAGTGGGAACCTTTAGTTCTACTTATATGGGTAGGCTTGCTGATTATATTGGTAGTTCAAAAGTATTATGTTTATCAATTGGAATTATGCTAGCAGGTTGCCTTATTACGTTAAACGGGAATTTATATGTAAAAATTATCGGCGTAGCAATTTTAACTTTTGGTTTTTTTGGCAGTCATTCTGTGGCCAGCAGCAGGGTGGGAAAGTGTGGGGGGACAGATAAAGCCCAGGCATCTTCCTTGTATCTTTTATTCTATTATATTGGTGCGAGTGTTATTGGAGCTATGGGAGGAAATTTTTTGAGTTGGTATGCATGGGATGGTGTGGTGTTACTGATTAGCATTTCCCTTGTTGTTGCTTTATTCTTGGCGGTCGTTCTTTTCATAAAAGAAACACGTTATAAGGTTTGTACAGCCAATGAAAGTTGAAACTTCGATTTATAAAATTTATCACCCGGAGTTATACTTTTATATTACAAAAGTATGAATAAGACCCCTCAGCCTTGCTGGCTGATGGATCTTATTCAATATCCTATTGAAGTGGCTTATTTCCGTGAGGTAAGTCAATTTGCTTGAAGTACCGCCCTTTGATTTCGAAAGTATCACAAATACCGTCATCGACAATTCGAACATAGCCGTTACCAATAAATTTTAGATCTTTTTGGGGTCGTTCAACTTCCTCCCATTTAAAATGTCTTTCTTCTTTTGTTCCACGGTTCTCTACAAATATTTCCACTTTAGGATTTGGTTTTTCATCGCCAGTGCAAGACTGGAAATTCTCTTTGATTTTTTCAATAAAAAAGTCGCAGATAGGGTCTGGTATATGTAAAGCACCCTCGTCGTCTCCTTTTACATCATCCATTACTAAAAAGAGGGCATTGCCAAAGATGATCTCATGCTCATCGGGTTCAGGAAACCGGCGATTTGCTGGCAGTCTTAATGGTATTGCCATATCATTAAGAAATATGTGTAACGAAAGACCTTCACCGACCTGAAATAATCTAGAACTGACAAAATTTCCGTCTAAAACAGCTGATATCTCTTTAATCTGTCTATCGATGTTTTCTGATAGTTTGTATATAGCAGGGTCTTTGCCTGGCTCAAGCAGTATGGCATTAATTGTTGTCATATACTCTCTCCTTCGTTAATTTTCGCCTTGCCTATCTAGTGCGAAGCTTTCTTAAAACAATCATAATTTTAGATATTTTTCTTGTTTTCGTCAAGTACAATCAAATATCTTTAAGGATTGTTCATTCAGCTTCGCCCTAATAATATATACTCTGCTAAATGAAAAAACCGTACAAAAAATGTGCGGTTTTTTCCATTTGTAAATTTAGTTAACTAAGACTAATCCATATTTTCTAGTGCTGTTTATTGACCGCCCTAATTTCCACTAGTTGATCTATATCAACATCAATGGTATGAGGATTTTCCAAGTAAGTCACTTGTGCAGTATTGCGTTCCTTGTCAACTTCTTCTATCCACACATAGTTACTCTGAAACTGGACGCCGATGATATCCGTAGATTTTATGATTTCCTCAGCCCTGCTGGCATTCATCTCCAATCCCTCCTTTTTAGCAATAGTATTTGTAGCTACTACAAAGATAATACTGTGATTGCAACTAAATTCGAGCTAGCACGGCGTAACTTGCTAACAGTTATGGCTAAGCTCTTTGTGACTACAATTGTAGCGATTTTCTTGATATAATTCAGTGAAAAATTTTACTATATACTCATGAGAAAGCCGCAAAGTTCGCGGCTTTCTTGCAGAAAAATCAAAGGGATAGCATAGAAATTCGGACTTGGTCGGCTAAAAACCGCTAAAAGAGTAAATAAATAAGCTATCTAGCGTTCCTTTTTTTGATATAATGAACATAAAAATATTTTAATCCTCCAGCAAAGGAAACTGAAAGGACAGGCCTTAGGATGTGGACTTTGGTAGCAGATTATGAAAAAATGAGGGAGAGTCATATTATGAGTAGAGAAAAAATGTTAGATAGACAAATGCTTGTTTCAAATATAAAAAGAATCTGTGGCCTGCATTATAAAGAGTTTATTGTTTCAGATTTGATTCATAAAGGCGGACAAAGGCATAGAGTGGAAATAGAAGCAGATGGACTCAATTTTTATGTGGATTTTCATTTCAAGGCTAATGGAAGTACATCGATTGATATATCAAGTGGATTGCATATTGATAAAAAGAAGCAAATTATGGTCGCTATATTAGGCGATCCCACATGCTTGATAAATAATGACAAAAACTGATTCAGTGGGATGAACTGGTATTCTAGTATACCCTGTTTATAACTTAGGTAGTATAATATTAGTAGAATTTGGCGTAAGTATAGATATAGGGAGAGAATATGGATATGGATTTTATATCAAAATCAGAAATTGAGACAAGAACTGCTATTTTTCAAGAAAGATTAAAAAAGCAAGAATTAGACGGATCGGTTATTTTATTAAATAGTGATATGTTTTACTTTACAGGTACGGTACAAAATTCATATTTGTATATACCTGCTAGTGGTGATCCAGTACTTATGGTCAAAAAAGGTTTGCGATGTGCCCAAGAAGAGTCAACCCTAGAAAAGATTGTTCCGATTAAGCATCCTAAGCAAATTCCCGATATTCTTGCAGCATTTAATTATACCAATCCTAAAAAAATTGGATTGGAATTAGATGTACTACCATTTAATCTTTATCAGACCTACAAAAATATATTTCCTAATGCTGAATTAAGTGATATCTCGCCTATCATAAAAGAAATTCGAGGGATTAAATCCCCTTATGAAGTCGAACTTATCCGTAATGCCTTGGGGATGTCAGATAAAGCTTTTTTAGCAGTGCCATCTTATTTACGAGAAGGAATATCGGAGATTGAGTTGGCTGCATTATTTGAAGCTGAATTGCGTAAACGTGGTTATTCTGGTTGCTGCAAAATGAGAGCATTCAATCAGGAGTTGTTTTATGGCAATGTATGTAGTGGGAATAGTGGCTTTAACCCTAGTTTTTTTGATGGCCCAGTGGGAGGAACTGGTGTTTCTTTATCTTGCCCCCAAGGTGCTGGCTGGAAAAAAATAAAGCGGGATGAAATTGTTTATATAGACTATACTTCTGTCATGAAAGGTTATGTCGGCGACCAAGCCAGAATTTTTTGTATAGGGGAATTGACTCCTCCCATGATGAAAGCATTTGATGATGCATTGCTGATTCAATCCGAAATACTTAAAATGATAAAGCCGGGGACACCAGCAGAAGAGCCTTATCTGTTGGCTCTTAAAATGGCCGAGGAAATGGGCTATAAAGATAACTTTATGGGATATAAGGAAGATCAGGTTAAATTTGTCGGTCATGGAATAGGTTTGGAATTAGATGAGTGGCCAATATTAGCTAAAGGATTTAAGAATCCAATTTTACCAGGGATGACTTTTGCTCTTGAACCTAAATTTGTATTTCCTGAAGGAGCAATTGGGACTGAAAATAGTTTTGTTATGACTGAAGAGGGCCCTAAATATTTAAGTATAACTCCTGATGTTATTACTTATTTATAAAGCAAATGTAGAGTAATCAATCAGAATTTTTGTACGACAAATAGCTCAACAAGCAGTGGAATACTGTAAGTTGAGCTTTACATTTATCTGGATAGGATAATGGTAAAACGGGAAATGAGGTGTTATTTATGGGATTATTATCTAGACTATTTATTAAAAAAGGATCACCTTCCCTGCGTGAACAGGAATTGGAACGACAATTCATTCCAATAATCATGAAAGATATTGAAACCCAAGAACAAGCACAACTAATCTTCAAAAGATTACTAATAGAAGTCAAAGCAGACATAGCATCTGGATCAAATTTGCCCTCCAATCTAGGTGATTATCTATTGAAAACTGAAAAAAATAACACTCGCATTAATGGGATGATTGAAAAAAGGCGCTTATTCGGTGTTTCTGATGAGCAAATCCGCAAATGGTGGAATAAGGATGAACTCGAACGGGGGTTAATTAAAAAGTTTAGTGAATTTCAGCGGATGGCGATTTACTCTATGCTGAAAAATCAAGGCATGTCTTCTAAAGAGGCAGGCAAGGAAGTTAAGATGTGCTTCCCTACTTATGGGGAAAAGGATCTCAGTTTGCACCTTCCTTATGAGATAAAGGAAAAAGTGGATCATTATATTTATGGATTGTTATCCAATCCCCAAACAGCTGCAGTAGCTAGACAGCAGATTGAGGCTGCTGGTTCAGTCAATGACTTTATTGTTGAGAAGATAGACCAAGGGATTCTTTAGTAATAAATAAACTTAGATCAGGTATTACTAGCTCCGACTTCAGCCTTTGAAGTTAGCTTAGCAAGTGGGGCCCAGGCCACCATTGAAGGCAAGGCGTATTATTCCTATGATCGCCGATATACGGCCATCGCCAAAACTGATTCAGTGGAGATTTATAATATGCCGGGTTCCAAACTGGTACGTACGATCCCATTGAAATGACAACAGCTGTCCTATTTTAAAGTATTTATCGTACCGATGCTAACCAAGATATAAATCGCATATATATAAATACCAGCCGCGTCGGCAGGATTGGTATTATCTATGACCAAGATTCTGTAGTTTACGACAATCTGGATGAGGGTACTATAATTGTGCGGCATGGAGACGGTAGCTGGCAGGCAATCACAATAAAGAATGTATGATTTTGGTTTTTGTATACTTATGCAAAAATGATGAATATATTTTGACTTTTACCAAGGAAGATGATATGATTTATTTGGTATAATTATCCTAATAATTGCGTGTAAGCAAAGCTTGGAATGTTTTTTTGCAATTGTTGTACTCTAATTTCAATAAATGACTTGAATCCTAACTAATTAGGATTCAAGCCATTTTCATATATGTTTGTTCCAAGATCAGCCGCAATAATCAATAATTGACTGGAGGTGTATATGTATATTAGAAAGGATCTATACTAACGGCATTGTTGCTAACTTTTATAAAATGAAATAACTCTATAATGTGATTAAGTTTTATGAAAGTAATCTTAAATATTTTAGTAATTATTTTTAAAACAAGGAAATACGATAAAATAGGGAAGTTAACAAATTTTTTTATACTTAAAAAGTAACAGTGTTTCTTAATAAGCAACAAAAATCTTAAATATGTAAGTCATGGAAAATAGTGTTAGGTTATTCGGTTCAATTATTTAAATAAGTCAAGGTTATCCTTAGATAATAGATCAGCGGGGGTTCTTCTTTAGAATCATGATATAGGAGTGTTAAAAATGAAAAAATCTTTTTATAAGTATCTTTATGTTCAAGTGTTATTTGCTATCTTCTGTGGAGTTTTATTAGGATATTTTTATCCCAATGTCGGGGCTAGTATGAAGCCTTTGGGTGATGGCTTCATTAAACTGATAAAAATGGTTATTACACCCATAATTTTTTGTACTATTGTTATGGGCATAGCTGGCATGGATGATATGAAAAAAGTTGGCAGGGTAGGTGCAAAAGCATTAATTTATTTTGAGGTTGTCTCGACAATTGCTTTGATAATAGGCTTGGGTATTATCAATTTTTTAAAACCTGGTGTTGGAATGAACGCCGACCTCGCGAATTTGGATACCAAGGCACTAACAGGGTATACTAAAACTGCCAGCACACAGAGTACCGTGGATTTTATTATGAACGTCATTCCAAATACGGTAGTCGATGCATTTGCTAAAGGCGATATACTGCAAGTCTTGCTGTTCTCTATTATGTTTGGTTATGGTTTATCGGCCATGGGAGAAAGAGGAAAAGTCGTAGTGAATGTTATTGATGGAATATCCCATGTTTTATTTAGAGTTATCGGTATCGTTATGAAAGTAGCTCCGATTGGTGCATTTGGCGCTATCGCTTTTACCATAGGAAAGTACGGGGTCTCATCATTGGCACCTTTGGCAAAACTGATGGGCAGTTTCTACCTCACTTGTTTCTTTTTTATATTTATTGTTTTAGGACTCATTGCTCGTTTTACAGGATTCAGCATTCTCAAATTTATTAGTTATATTAAAGAGGAACTGTTGATTGTTTTGGGAACGTCTTCATCTGAAAGTGTACTGCCGCGTATGATAGATAAACTTGAAAAATTAGGCTGCTCAAAATCTGTTGTCGGTTTGGTGATACCAACAGGCTATTCCTTTAATTTAGATGGCACTTCCATTTATTTAACGATGGCAGCGATTTTTATAGCGCAAGCTACTAATACAGGCCTTACATTACAACAGGAAATAACAATATTGGCTGTTTTATTGCTCACATCAAAAGGAGCGGCTGGTGTGACTGGAAGTGGATTTGTTACGTTGGCAGCTACTTTATCGGCTGTCCCTACAATACCTGTAGCAGGGCTTGCTCTTATTTTAGGTATCGACCGCTTTATGTCAGAAGCACGAGCGCTGACGAATCTCATTGGTAATGGAGTGGCGACAGTCGTTGTAGCTAAATGGGAACAAGAATTAGACAGTAAAAAAATGCAAGAAGTTCTGAAATCGGATCCGCAAAAAAAAGATTTGGCTGTGGAGAGCCAGTGAAAAGGCTTACCGAAATTTGAAAAACGAGATGATAGGTATCATCTTGCCTATTCTTATCTATGTAGTTAAGTGGGGTTTAGATACTGAGATAAAATAAACTAAGACCCTGGCAAAGTTTCAAAAGGCTTAATCAGCAGCAAATACTGCAGGTTAAGCCTCTAAAATATTCTGTATGGCATTGTTTCTTGCAACATTTGCTTTTTTTTTTTTTTTTGCAGGTAGTATGGAAGGTACTGGCGAAACAAAAAATAGAGTAGGAAAAAGAGGTGGTATTATGCAAGAAAACCAATTACGTTATTTGAAAATATTATCGGAACAATATCCTTCAATTCAGGCGGCATCAAATGCGATTATCAATTTATCTGCGCAAATTGAGTTACCAAAGGGCACAGAACATTTTCTTTCAGATTTACATGGTGAATATGAAGCCTTTCAGCATGTTATTAAAAATGGGGCTGGCTCGATTTTACTCAAAATTCAGGAAATGTTCGCGAATACGCTGTCTAAAGAGGAACAACATAATTTGGCAACTTTGATTTACTACCCTGAACAAAAGACGCCGATGATGTTACAAACAGTACCTGATCAGGCTGAATGGTGTCGCCTAACGCTGCTTCGCCTTATCAAACTCTGCCGGGTACTGACTTCTAAATATCAGCGCACGACAGTTCGAATGTTCCTGCCAGAGCAGGCGGCGCCTATAATAGAGGAATTGTTGTACGAACGAGAAGAAATTGATAATAGGGCAGAGTATTATCACAGTTTGATTGAGACTATTATCGAGACAGATAGCTGCCAATCATTCATCACTAATCTGGCAGAGCTGATACAACGTTTGGCAATTGCCAGATTGCATGTAGTTGGGGATATTTATGATCGTGGCTACGGATCCCACTTAATTATGGATTCATTAATGGAATATCATGATGTGGACATTCAATGGGGAAATCATGATATTTTATGGATGGGCGCAGCGGCTGGGAGTGAAGCCTGTATTGCCAATGTCATTAGAATATGTTTGCGTTATGGAAATATGGAATCTCTGGAGAATGGGTATGGGGTGAGTCTATTACCCTTAGTATCATTTGCGCTTGAAACTTATGGAAATGATCCTTGTAAATGTTTTATCCCCAAACTTATGAAAAAGGATGAATTTACCAACCAGGAAATTAGACTCATGGCACAAATGCAAAAAGCCATAGCCATTATCCAATTTAAGCTTGAAGGGCAGATGATCAGGCGGCGACCTCAGTATCAGATGGAAGACCGCTTATTGCTGGAAAAAATTAATTATGAGCAAGGCACGATTACATTAAACAATATTGAGTATCCCCTGCTTGATAATCATTTCCCAACAATAGATCCTAAGGAGCCCTATGTCTTAACTGCTGCAGAACAGGTGATAGTGGACAAATTGAAAATTTCTTTTATCAACAGTCAAAAACTTCAGCAGCATACCCAATTTCTCTATGCAAAAGGTAGCATTTATCTTACTTATAATGGAAATCTGCTTTATCATGGATGTATTGCAATGAATGACGATGGCTCTTTTAAGTCATTCAATGTTGATGGGCAAGAATTTGCAGGGAAATCTTTTATGGATCGACTTGAGCGTCTGGCGCGTCAAGGATATTTTACTAAGGATAATTTGGAGCAGAAACAGTATGGCATGGATGCCATATGGTACTTATGGTGCGCTCCTCAATCACCCCTATTCGGTAAAGAAAAAATGGCGACTTTTGAACGTTATTTTCTCGCCGATAAGTCTACACACAAGGAGAAAAGCGATCCTTACTATGCCGCTCAAGACAGGGTAGAAATAGCGTGTAAAATTTTAAGAGAATTTGGGCTTGATCCTGAAACAGGCCATATTATCAATGGACATGTGCCTGTAAAAGTCAAAAAAGGTGAGCGACCAGTCAAAGCAAAAGGAAAATTGATTGTAATTGATGGGGGATTTTCTAAAGCCTATCAGGGACAGACTGGGATCGCAGGGTATACCTTAATTTCAAACTCCGCAAGTCTGCTGCTTGCCGCACATCATCCTTTTGATTCTTTGCGGAAAGCTCTATCAGAAGAAATAGATATTGATTCTGAGACTGAGCTTATAGAGAGTTATCCTGTTCGAATGAGGGTAAAAGATACGGATCGTGGGCGGACGATTCAAGAACACATTGAGGCATTACAAGAACTGTTACATGCTTATCGCGAGGGGATTATTAAGGAATAATGCCATTTGCGTTTTGATTACAACATTGCAGGCAGGATAACAGAAAATGAATGTATAAACTATAAATATAGCAAAACTGTTTGATGAAATTGGGGGAGATTGGATGATAGAGCAAGCTGAACGTATGAAGGGACTGACATCTGCGATTTTTTCTCAGATAGAGGACCTGCAAAAGAAGGCAGCGGCATTAGGCACGGATGTAATTCAATTATCAATTGGGACGCCGGATATGGTTCCGGCAGCCCATATCATTGAAGCGTTAAAGGATTCAGCGAGCTGTGGTAATAATTATGGTTATACATTGTCAAAAGGGAAGTCAGAATTATTGACAGCGATTGCGCAGTGGTATCAAGAAAAATTTGATGTGGTACTTGACCCGGCTACTGAGATTCACTCACTGATCGGCTCTCAGGAAGGTTTGGCTCATATTGGTCTTTGCCTGGTAAATCCCGGTGATGTAGTTCTAATTCCAGATCCGGGTTATCCCATCTTTAGTGCTGGTCCATTGATTGCTGGTGCTCAGCTCCATAAGATGCCTTTAACTGCTGCCAATAATTATCTGCCGGATTTGGATGGAATTGATGAAGATGTGCTACGACGTACGAAGCTAATGATTTTGAATTACCCGAATAACCCTTTAGCTGCTACGGCGCCACGGGAGTTTTTTGAAAAAGTCGTAAAACTAGCCCAGCGATATCAATTTGTTGTCTGTCATGATTTTGCCTATAGTGAGCTGGCTTTTGATAATTACCGTCCACACAGTTTTATGAGTATACCTGGTGCTAAGGAAATTGGTATAGAATTTAATTCTTTATCTAAAACTTATAATATGTGTGGTTGCCGTGTTGGCTATATTGTTGGCAATTCTGAGGTTATATCATTATTAGGCCGTTTAAAATCAAATTTCGATTATGGTATATTTGCTCCTCTGCAATTAGCAGCTGTGGCGGCTTTGACAGGACCTCAGGAGTGCGTAGAGGAAACTGCTCTGGCGTATCAACGTCGCCGCGATATTATTGTAGATGGTTTTAATAGTATTGGGTGGCACGTGGAACGCCCGAAAGCATCCATGTATATATGGGCAAAGGTGCCAACTGAGCAAAGTTCTTTTGATTTTACTGTTGATCTACTCAATAATACGGGAGTGGCAGTAATTCCTGGAAATGCTTTTGGTGAATGTGGTGAGGGGTTCATTAGGATAGCCTTAGTGCAATCAGAAGAAAGATTGGTGGAAGCAGTAGCCCGGATAAAAAAATGGTTGGATTGATTATAACAAGAATGAGGATTGAGTATGATCATAAAAAATGCTTTGCAGAAAATTGAAGGAATAGTTCGTAGCTTCAAACATAGCGGAATTGACGAAAGGTTATCAACGTATATTACAATTGTTACTCTACTTAACCGAATAGAGGATATCGCAAAAGACAAAAATTATCCTAATTACAAGATATATAAACAGGAGCTACTTACGAGTTGTGAAGTTTTGTGCGGGTTGGATGACAATAATGGTCATGATGATGGGGAACAGATCGGTCGGGCATTACTGGCGGTTCGTAAGATGGGATCATATACTTGCTTTAATGTGGATAATCATTATATTTAATATAAAAACACCCGACTGGGTGTTTTTTCTTATCGTATCAGAGTGTATAATTTGCTGAACGCCGTTACCTTTTCTAAAAGTAAACGTTTAAGTAGATAGAAGTACATAAAAGTAGTGCTTGAAAAAATGCGTGGAGGTATTATTAAATGTTAAAGAAAATAATAGTCATGTTTGCAGTTTGCTTATTGGTGGCTGCGCCGGCGTTTGCCAATGGGGTTTCCCAAATCACGACAGTACAGGTTACTGGTAACAGTCAAAAAGAAATTGCTCCTGATATTGCTAAGATTAGCCTTTCCATTAATACTATTAATACCAATCTTGAGCAGGCTAAGAATGAGAATACCCAAATTGGCAATCAAGTATTTGCTAAATTGAAAGAACAGGAAATTCCAGATCATCAAATCAAAACAGAGGCATATCGTATTGATTCCATATATAGCTATGAAAATGATCGTTTACCTAAATTAAAAGGCTATAAGGTGATCAATACTATTGAAATTACGACATCGATTGAGAAGGTTGGCATATTAGTCAATGAACTTACCAGCGTTGGTGCAAATGAAATTAATGCTATTCGTTTTGAAAAAGAAAATGAAACAGAAGTAAAAAATCAAGCATTAAATGATGCAGTCAAAGATGCCTTAAAAAAAGCCGAATTCATTGCTAGTGCCTTGGGCAAACGCATTTCTGCGGTGAAAGTCGTCAATGAATCAGGTAACTCTTATCAGCCGGTTATGATGGAAAGTCGCGCTTACAAAGCGGCAAATATGGATGCAGGTGCACCGACGATTGTTGCTGGTAAAATAATTGTAGGTGCTGCGGTTCAGGTAACCGTTGAATTGGAATAGAAAATTAGGCTGCCATATATAAAAAAAATTTAGCAACAATCAGTGTTTGATATAGAGGAAATACCCATAGCTTACCATAGCGGTGAGTTGTGGGTATTTTTATGAATTTATTAAAGATTGATTTCCATAAATTTCAAAAACAATACTGGATTAAATTTAAAATTTTAAGTAATAATAACAAAGGAAATGGAGGTAATATGCATGACAGTTGCTTCTCAAGTCAAAAAAACGATAGCCACTCTTAAAGGAAATCAGGGTACATTACGATTATATGCTTTGCAGACGAGAGATGAAGAGACCAAGTTAGTTTACAATGAAGCATTGAAGACAACAGGAAGAATTATCAACGACCTTGAGGGACGAATGCAAATTTTAGAATATAGTGAACCGCAATATAAAGGGAACTAGTCAGGAGATTAAAGATGCAGACATGGATACAAATATTAATCAGTTCAGTTTCATTATTCTTTCTCTTATTCATATCAATCAGGCTAATGGGAAAAAGAAATATTGTAAGAATGACGCCTTTTAGGTTTGTAAGCTATATTATAATTGCAGTAATTACTGCACTAATGTCTCTAAATCTTATTGCAAATCTCGCCTTTGGGCTTATTGCTCTTGGTGTTTGGGTATTGTTTCCTATCGCATTGGATTATTTGTCTCTAAAAAGCAAGTGGATTCATGACATTGTTAACGGAAAAGAAACCGTATTAATTAAGCACGGGAAGATTATGGAGGAAAATCTTCTGCAAACAAGGCTAACAGCAGAGGAGCTTCTGCGCGAACTTCGTACTAAAAATGCTTTTAGTCTAGCAGATGTAGAATTTGCTGTTATGGAAGATACAGGAGACATAAATGTTTTTATGAAATCCCATAAAAACCCTGTATCCTCCTATAATTTGGGGATAAAAGTGGCACCACTGGCGGAACCCCAGACCGTTATATTGGATGGTAATATGTTAGACGAATCCCTCTTTTCGCTAGGGTTTAATAGAGAATGGCTAAATATCCAGTTGGAGACCATGGGGGTATCTATCGATAATGTTTTCATCGGTCAGGTAGATTCATCTGGTGATTTATATTTGGATTTGTTTGACGACTCGGTGCAATTACCACAGCCTAAAGTTAAGGAAATGTTGTATGCAAATTTTGAAAGCAGCCAGGCGAATCTTATGAGCTTTGCGCTGGAGACAAACAATAAAGAAGCTAAGAAAATGTATTCGGAGCATGCTGAAGCATTAGGGCAACTAATGGAAAAGCTTAAGCCATATTTATTGCGATAGAAGGTGGAATATATTGTCAAGCAGTAAACGAAAGAATCTAACCCCTATGCAGCAGCAGTATCAGGACTTTGCTCGTGCAAGAGAGCCACAACGTCCCATATTATCAAATTGTATACGAGCTTTTATCGGGGGAGGGATTATCTGTACAATAGGCCAGGGAATCCAGTTGTTTTTCATGACCTACTTTAATTTTGATGAAAAAACAGTAGGAGATCCTACCGTTGCAGTTCTCATTATGATTTCAGTGCTGCTTACAAGTTTTGGCGTATATGATCATATTGCTCAATGGGCTGGAGCTGGAAGTGCGGTTCCGGTTACAGGATTTGCCAATACTATCACTTCAGCTGCTCTTGATCATAAAAGTGAGGGATTTGTATTAGGTGTCGGGGGAAATATGTTCAAAATCGCAGGTCCAGTCATTGTCTTTGGCGTATTCTCCGCTTTTGTTGTTGCTATTATACGTGTAATGATTACGTCGTTAGGTGGAATGTAAATGCTGCAAGGACATCAAACATGGGTTTTTGAATCTAAACCAGTAATTATTGGTTCTGCGGCTATAGGCGGACCGTTTGAGGCACAGGGTAATCTGGCAAAGGATTTCGACCTGCTTCATGGTGATATATGGCTTGGACAGGACAGTTATGAGCAAGCGGAAAAAAAGTTTTTAGAAGAGGCCTGTGAGACTGCTATTAAAAAAGCGGGACATAAAAAGGAGGATATTCAGTTTTTCCTCTGTGGTGATCTAATTAACCAGATTATACCCAGTAGTTTTACTGCACGTACACTTGCTGTTCCCTATTTAGGTATCTATGGAGCATGTTCCAGTTCTATGGAAGGTCTTTCTTTAGCCTCTCTTATGATCGATAGTGGGTTCGCGCAGAATGCACTTGTTGGTACATCTAGTCATAATGCAGCTTGTGAAAAACAATATAGATATCCTACGGAATATGGCGGACAGAAACCTCCCACAGCCCAATGGACTGTGACGGGAGCAGGTGCTGCAGTTATTGCCAAGGAAGGTGAAGGACCCCGGGTGGTGGCCTCGACGATTGGACGGGTAATCGATATGGGGCTTTCCGATCCTTTTAATATGGGGGCAGCCATGGCTCCGGCTGCAGTTGATACCATAGAAGCTCATTTTAGAGATTTGAACATAACCCCATCCCACTATGACCTCATTGCTACTGGAGATCTAGGCAAGATAGGTCACCGAATTGCATCAGATTTGCTTACGAAGCATGGACTTAACATTCCTGTAGAAAAATTGACCGACTGCGGTATTTTAATGTACAAGGAAGACCAGCCAGTTTTCGCGGGAGGGAGTGGTTGCGCCTGTGTTGCTACAACTACCTTTGGGCATCTTTTAAATCGTATGCGAAAAGGGGAATTGAATCGAATTCTAGTTATAGCCACAGGCGCTTTGCTCTCCCCCATGTCTTATCAGCAGAAGGAAACCATACCGTGCATTGCCTATGCAGTATCGATAGAAATGTAAAATAGGAGGTTTATATTTGGAGAAGTTTATTTTGGCATTTATTGTTGGCGGGTCAATATGTGTAATTGGACAACTCCTCATGGACGGCCTGAAACTAACTCCTGCACATACGATGGTCACACTGGTCGTGTCTGGAGCTGTTTTAGGAGGATTTGGAGTATATGACGATTTAATTAAATTTGCAGGTGCTGGGGCTTCGGTTCCCATAAGTAGTTTTGGAAATTCATTAGTAAAAGGTGCTCTCCAGGAGGCGCAAAAAACCGGCATTATCGGCGTATTGACAGGCATTTTTAAAATCACTAGCTCAGGCATTTCAGCGGCAATTATCTTCGGATTTTTGGCAGCTTTACTCTGTAAACCGAAAGGATAAGAAGGTTTCTATAAAGGAGGTGAAAAAAATGACAGTAGGTACCCAATTGACTTCGGCCATTGCATCTGTTCAATCAGCTGCATCCACTATGAAGACCTTTTCATTAGAGACCCAGGACCAGCAAGCGAAACAAACCTTTGAGCAATTAGCAAATACCCTCGATAATGCAGTTCAAACATTACAGTCAAGACAAAAGTACGTTGAGAAGCAAGAGCCCCAATACAAGCAGCAATAGATTTGATAAAACAGTATATTTCTAAGAAAAGCTGAAAACTATAATTTTCAGCTAAAATTTTTACGTAGCTAACAAAAGAATCTCTGTACCAATTGCCAAATGGTACAGAGATTTCTACTTAAATCTAGCGCTACAAGTAAGTAGTGAGAGAGTTATACTTTCGATACATAGGCAGAGGACTCTAGTCTCGTGACCAAAGAGATGATGAAGTTATTCTTTTGCTGTTACGAAGTGAGAGTAAGCTGGATATCCCTCTTGATGTCTGTAAAAGTCTGAGCAAAAGCCAATTGGATTTTTGGCTTTCTCAGGGTTCTTACGTTGTACGGCTGTAAGAAGAAAGCTGATTTGATTAACATGTTGGATTAACTGAACGGGTGATCCATCGGGCATTTCGCCGTAAAAGCAAATTAATTTGGGATTGTAATAACCAATATTACGTACCGTAAATTGTATTGTTTGGCCAAAGGATACCAATTTAATTCCAATCTCTTGTTCTTGTTTAAGACTTTTATCAAACTGATCCATATAATGACTTAGTTTTTTAAAAAAATCGCTTGCGAGTTCTAAATCTTGAGATTTATTCAATACATCTGTGCTAGTAATTTCCGAATTATCCATAAGATTACACCCCCTGTTGCAATTATATTGATTTTACAATGGTATAATGCTATGCGTTAAAAAAAATTAAATGCATAAAAAGAGTATTGTATAAATAATAAAATCTAATACTATATTGGTAAAACAATTGATCTACACTCTAAACAAGTCGGGAGGAAAAGGAATGAAAAAATTTGTCTGTACAATTTGTGGATATGTTCATGAAGGAGAAGAAGCTCCAGATAAGTGTCCAATTTGTAAAGCCAACAAAGATAAATTTAAAGAACTGACTGGAGAGTTGGCTTGGGCAGATGAACACAAAATTGGAATTGTTAGGGATATTCCTGTAGAAATTGTAGAAGGGCTACGAGCAAATTTTTTGGGGGAATGTACCGAAGTAGGAATGTATCTAGCCATGTCTCGTCAAGCAGATAGACAAGGATACCCGGAAGTGGCAGAAGCGTATAAACGTATTGCCTTTGAGGAAGCTGAGCACGCTGCTAAATTTGCTGAGATTTTAGGCGAGGTGGTAGTGGCAGATACGAAGGCAAACTTAAGTGCAAGAGTTGAAGCTGAGTATGGAGCATGTGATGGTAAAAAGAAACTTGCAAATTTAGCGAAACAAAATAATTTAGATGCCATCCATGATACAGTGCATGAGATGTGTAAGGATGAAGCTAGACATGGATGTGCTTTTAAGGGTTTACTGGATAGATATTTTAAATAAAGGAGGTAATTAAAATGACAACAATTAACTGTCAAGTTACAGTCTGCTCCCATAATAAATCTGGAGTATGCTACGCAAATTGTGTTGATATAGTTGGTAGTTCTGCTATGGAAGATTATGATACTTGCTGTGGTTCATTTTTGAACAAACTTCATTACGCTGAACTGACAAACAATACTTTAAGTTCAGGTTCATGCGACTGTTTAAAATGCACTGTTGAGACTTGTACTTTTAACAATAACAATCTATGCAAGTTAGACAATATTCAAGTTAGTGGAGAAAAAGTGTATTATTATACTCAAACCGCCTGTGATAGTTTTAAACTGGGCAGATAGCTTGTATATGAGGCTACACTATGAAACTAAATAATGAATACGCAAAGTAAAGTGAAGGTCCCTACAGGGGGGAATCGGAAGTTTTATGCGGCAAAAGGGGCTGTCTCAAAATAAAATGAAAATTTGAGACAGCCCCTTTTCATTTGGGTTTACCCAATCTAACTGTAGTTGTTCCGATAAACAAAATAACTAATGTTGCAGCGATCGCCCCAGTGCTAATGCAAGCCAACACGCCAAAGCGTTGTTTGAGGAAGCTAGTTAACAACATTACGGCGATAGAACCGACAATACCAGAAGTTAAAAAAAAAGTCATAATATGTGGAGAAGTCGTTTTGACTTGCAATGTGCCATAGGAAAGAATCGACGGATATAGGCCGGCAATTCCTAGTCCCATTAATATCGTTAGGCAGAGCACCGTCATGTAACTTTTGCTGAACATAATTAAGAAAAGAGTAATAAGGCCAATAGCTGCACAGGATATGATATATGTCTTTAATGCTACATGTTTTACAATAAAGCCTGACACAAACCTTCCTGCGGCTTGGCATATATAAAAAACAGTAAGTACTAAACTTGCTGACACAATATCAACTACCAAGTTCTCCCGAAGATGTACAACAATCCAAGACGTATAACTAAGTTCTAGCATGCAATAAAACCCTAGGGCTGCGCCAGTTAAATAAATGTTCACATTCCATTTTGGGGCGACAGCTGGTTGAAATGTTTTTGGAGGAAGAGAACTCGGGAGCTCTGCCGTACCAAATGCTGGCGAGTAGGCTAAAATAAACAAAATCCCTAATAGAACAAAAGGCGCTAGAAAAACAAATTCCCAAGGGATGTTTCTTTCTAACATAAAACCAGCCATTATAGGAGCTATAAGAGCACCAATACTAAAAAAGAAGTTTAACAGATTCAATTGTGATGAACGCTTTTCTCCTTGAAAATACTTGACAATAATATAGTTTCCAACAGCAACTAAAAACCAACTACTTACACCAGATAGAAACATACCAACAGCAAAAATCAACAAATAATTCGAAACAGTAATGGCAGCACCTGCTGATAATGCAATAATGATACCCATAAAAATTAGTTTACGCTTCCCAAGAGTCTCTAATAAAAAACCACTAGCCACGGCAGCTATGCCGCCACCCATAATCCCCAAGGAAAAAATGTAACCAATACTAGAAGTGTCTACACTATATTTTTTTGCTATTTCCATAATCATCACACTACCAAGGGGAGCCGTAAGTCCCTGAAAGATAAAAATAAGGTAGGCAATTAAAAAGTTTAAACCTAAATTCATATCGTCCCTCCGCAAGACTGTTCACAATGCTAAGCGATAGATGCCGGTAACAATTACTTTTTAAACTCACTATCTGATAGTCTCTCACGGCTTCAAATAAAAATCCATAACAAATAAAAAGACTCGGCTTACGCCAAGTCCTCAGACACAGGCAGAAAATGTTCGACTGCTAACGTAACAAAGCCCATCACATCATCGCTGAAGCAACCTGTGCCTACCTTTCGGAATGGAGAAAGTGATATACTTTCTAATTCCGCCAGAAAACAACTATAAATCATTCTCTGAAAAGCAACCTTCCTATCCGTCTATTCTGTACAGGTAAATATTGAAAAGTGGTAGCTATAAGCACCACTGCTAAGTGCAACGTACCAATAGCTTACTATCTGTTTTACAACATTATAGGCGTCATTTTTTGTTCCATTACCACCCTTGAGATATGTGATTAAATAGTTTACAATCATAACATAGCACTACTAATACTATAAAGGGGGAAGCTGATTCTGATGAATGATATTTTCAAATGGGTTTGGCACAGCATTACCAGATGTCCGGAAACTGATCTTGATCATACCATGTATGGCACAACTCATTGCCGTGCATGCGGGCGCGTAATTTTTATTTCAGATACGCTCCCCAAAATGAGCCACATAATTGTAAATAAACGCACCCCTTCTATTTAAAACACCCCCTTACTAGGGGGTTACATACAGAATATCATTTGCGACAATAATAAAACCGTACAACTAAATTGTGCGGTTTTCTACATATAAATGAAGAAAACGAAACTATATCAATGCCCCATTCTTCTCATCAACTCAACAATAAGACGAAAGCCCTTAGTCGAGATGGCCATAGTAAAAAACATAAAAAGTATGCCTCTTTAATGGTATTGTTTAATCCCTAAAGAAAACAAACCAAAGGAGCATACTTTTTACTTTTATGATTATAAACGCCAAGTTACCCTACGACAAATCCAATATGAGCTGTACGTACTATAAATATCATCAATCTACTACTGAGCTGTCGCGATCATTCCTCGAATATCAACAGTTTTCGTTAGCATCTCATTCTGCTTCAGGAAGTCCTGAGTTTTTTCCAAATCTCTGATATCGTTTTCTGTTATCGCTGGATTAAAATCATACAAGGCATACATATTTTTTACCTGTTCCATGGACAGCCCAGTTTCTTCAGCAGCCATCTTATAAACGTCATCCGTATGTTCTTTCATGTATTGCAAACTGTCCGCATGAACTTTCAGATAACGTTTTACTAAATCGGGATGCTTATCCAAAAACTCTGTCCGCACAGCAATTACAATCGTCGCAGATAGCAAGTCTTCACCCGTGGTAATAACATGGGCTCCGGCCTCCTGCGCTTTAGAAACCGCCGGTCCAGCAATCAGCGCCGCTTCCACATTGCCATTTAACATTGCTGTCATCGCTGGTGGGATATCCATGTTAATGAAGCTCGCTTCATCGGCCTTAAGGCCACTCTTTTCCAGCGATGCTAGCAAAAGCTGATGCAAAATGGTTCCCTTCGGCCCTGCTACTTTTTTGCCTTTCAGATCAGCCACTGACTTAATCGCTGGATCTTTCGCCATGATTGTAAAGGCTTTGGGTGCACGGCTATAAATGCCGATTACTTTCAACGGCACACCATTTGCCGCTGCTAAAATTGCAGAAGTCCCACCAAGAGCATTGGCAAAATCTAAATCACCAGAAGCCATAGCTTCCGTCATCTTGGGTCCTTGAATGATCTCCGGGAAAGTAACCTTTATATTATCTTTACCAAATTCTTTTTCAAATAAGCCTACTTTCTTTTCGACGATGGATGGTACATTCAACGGCAATTTAACATAAGAGATATTAATTGCATCTACTTTCGTAGGCACAGCTTGCTTTTCTGTACTTTTAGGGCCACCACAGCCAACTGCCAACATTGTCAATAACAAACCAAGAACAAAAATTTTACCGATTTTTACCATCATAAAAACTTCCTTTCTATATTTATATTTTCTTCATGCATAATAGTCGCCATAACATCTTCCCGCAACTGAAAAAAAGCATGGGATGCTATTTCTCGAGGATAAGGAAGATTCACAAGCACCTGGCGGCTAATGCGACCATTTTCAATAATCACCACTTTCTGACCTAAGAAAATAGCTTCATCTACATCATGGGTAACAAAAATAATGGTTTTTTTCTGTTCTCGAAAGATGTCAATCAATAGTTTTTGTAGGTTGCGCCGCGTAAAAGCATCTAATGCACCAAAGGGTTCATCCATTAATATTAGATCTGGGTTATAGCATAACATTCTTCCCAGTGCTACGCGCTGTGCCATCCCGCCGGAAATCTGCGAAGGGTAGGCATCCTTAAATTTCTTCAAACCCATCATATCCAGAAACTGATTCACAGTCGCCTTCGATTTTTGAGTATCCTTTTCCCGAATTAGCGCAACTGCCATATTCTGTTCGACGGTCAGCCATGGCATCAACCGAGGTTCCTGAAAAACCATATTCACCCTCGCCCCTACACGACTGTGAAATTCCCCTTCTGTATTAAATAGGATTTCCCCCGCCGTCATAGGTTCCAAACCGCAGATCAGTCGCAGTAAAGTGCTCTTACCGCAGCCACTCTTTCCTACGACGGTGACAAAGCTGCCATCCGAAATATCTAAATCCACATCAGCTAGCGCCGAAATCGGAGCACCTTTAATGTAATAGATTTTCGCCAAGCCACAGATATTAACTCCCGCCATAGTCCACTCTCCTATTTTCCCAAGGCATAAACCAACTTGCCAATTTCAGAAAAACGTAATCAATAATGTAACCACAAACGCCAATCGTTATAAGCCCAACGATAATGATATCTGGCCTAGATATCTGTTCAGCGTCGATAATCATATAGCCGATACCTGAGGAGGCTGCGATCAATTCCGCACCAATTAGCGCCCGCCAGCTATAGCCAAAACCCAGTCTCATGCCTATGATTACTGATGGTAAGGCAGCGGGCAGGATAATCCGGCAAAACTGTTCCCGAGGATTAAAACCAAAAACCCGTCCAACTTCCAATAGCTTTTCATCGCATCCTAACACCCCATTTAGTGTATTGAGAAAAATCGGGAAAAATGTTGCCAGGATGATAATCGATATCTTGGGCGGTTCGCCGATCCCAAACCATAATATTAAAATTGGAATACAGGCAATTGGCGGTATATGGCGGATAAAAGCCAAGAAGGGATCAAAATAGTCATTCATATTTCGCTTCGTCCCTAAGATGACCGCGAGGGGAAACGCTACGACAAACGTCAATAAAAATCCCACGATTACCCGATACAAACTGATACTAAGATGTTTAAGTAATACCCCGGACTGGGCCAATTGCATGCCCGTAGCAACAATATCCATCGGTGGTGGAAGAATATAATGATTAATACTACCGGTCATCGCCCCCAATGACCACAGCGCCAGCAACATAAACGGCACATATAACCCTCTGATTAGTTTCATTCTTCCTCCTATAAAAAAAGCAGAGACTGACTTCAAACAACTATTATAACTCTATAAATTCCTAACTTCGACATATAGAAATAAATTCCTGTCATAGTGGCAATTTTCCCCACTATCTAAGACAATCTTATCGCCAAGTTCCTTCTTCATGAACAATCAAATTTTTATGCGTAGATAGTTTTCAGGGCAGACCCCTTTTTTTGTCGATAAATTTACTTAACCACATAGAGCGTATCTGTAATATAGTTCTCTATGTTAAATGTAACTATAAATTAATCTGTATACTTTTTATTGTATGATATATCACAGTAGTAGATTATAATGGGATATAATAATGAAAGCTGACTGTTTTAGAAAATATACTTTTCAAATAGAAGGTGGTGCCCTTTTGAATTTTAGGCTAAAGTATAAATTGCAGACAAAAATAATATTGCTGGTCTTTGCGGTTGTTGTTGTGGCATTATTGCCTACAAATGCATTGATTTCCCGTAGTATTACGGCTGAGATAAAAGACGGTATTGGCAGACAGGCAACCAGCGTGGCTCATCTAATGGCTCGTTCTTCTATCGTGATAGATGGATTGACGAAAGAAGAGAGTATTGCTGCTATGCAGATTTATGCTAATGAGAGTGCTGATGCGGCTGATGTAGAGTATATTGTTATTTTAAATATGCAGGGCGTGCGTAAGGCCCATCCAGATTCGACTAAGATTGGTGAACATTTCGTAGGTGGGGATGAAGCTGATGCGTTAGCCGGCAGAGAATATATTTCTGTGGCACGTGGGACTTTGGGTGATTCATTGCGAGCCTTTGTGCCGGTTATTACACCTAATGGAGAGCAGGTAGGTGTGGTAGTTGTTGGCATTTTGATGGATGATATACAGGTGCTAGTGAGGGAAGTCGGCAAAGTATTGCTGGCAGCCACGGTGCTTGGTATGATTGTAGGAATTATTGGAGCCTTTATGTTGTCACACAATATTAAAAAAACATTATTTGGACTAGAGCCTGAAGCTATAGCTAAGCGTCTTGAGGAGCGAAATGCCATGTTACAGTCAGTGCATGAAGGAATTATTGCTGTAGATAAACAGGGTATTATTACTTTGGTCAATGATGAGGCTTTGAGGATGCTCAATTCAGTCGGTCTGTATGATAATCCTATCGATAAGCCTGTTCAAGCTTATGTACCAAATACAAGGTTGATGGAAATTATTAAATCAGGGAATGTTGAACTCAATCAGGAACAAGATTTTCATGGGGTGTCAGTTCTTACGAATCGCTTGCCAATGATGATTAATGGGAAAATTATTGGAGCCATTTCAACTTTTCGTGACAAGACAGAAGTAAAGATGCTTGCAGAACAACTGACAGGTGTGCGTGATTATGTTGATGCCCTTAGGGCTCAGGCACATGAGTTTATGAATAAATTACATGTTATTCTGGGATTAGTAAAATTGGAGAGTTATGATCAACTGGCAACTTATATTAATCGCATTGTTTCAGAGCATGAAGCTGAAGTGAATTTTGTTGCTAAACGGATTCGAGAGCCTGTACTTGCTGGTTTTATATTAAGTAAATTGAGTTTAGCTAGAGAAAAAAATGTAGTCATGCATTTAGCAGAAGAAAGTGATGTTCCTCAGCCTAAGCAGGAGCAAATCATCCATGAGTTGGTGACTATTATCGGTAATTTAGTGGAAAATGCTTTTGATGCAGTCAGAAATACAGCTCATAAGGAAGTAGAATTGCATATGTATTGTGATGAGGGATTTTTATGTATACATGTAAGTGATACGGGAGCAGGTATTTTACCAGAAATAAGTGAAAATCTATTTATTAAAGGTATTTCCAGCAAAGGAAATAATCGTGGTTTTGGACTATATCTCGTCCAGCGAAGTTTAGAAGAGTTACAGGGAAATATAGAGTTTGAAACAAGGCCAGGTGAGGGAACCGTATTTACAGTAACAGTGCCTTATGAAATAAAGGAGGACCAAGATGATTAAGGTATTAATAGTAGAAGATGATCCCATGGTGGCAGAACTAAACCGTCGTTATATTGAACGTGTAGCAGGCTTTTTATGTTGTGGTGTCGTTTCCAACGGTGATGAGGCATTAGAAGTGCTCAGTAGTAGGCAAATTGATGTAGTGTTATTAGATATTTTTATGCCAAATATGAATGGCCTAGAGCTACTCTCTAAAATTCGTCAACAGAATTTTAGTGTTGATGTTATTGTAGTGTCAGCTGCACGGGATAATCAAAGTATTCAGAATGCTCTTCGAAACGGAGCAGTGGATTATTTGATTAAACCTTTTGATTTTGAACGTTTGCAAACAGCGTTAGTGGCTTTAAAACAAAGGTTAAAGTTAATGAAAACCTTTTCGAATATATCACAGATAGATTTAGATCAGCAAATATTTTCCGGAATTTCTCACGCAAATGTTGAATTACCCAAAGGATTGGATCGTATTACGATCAAACGGGTGTGGGACAAAATTTTGGAAACCACAGGTGAGTTTACTGCTGAGGAAATGGCAAATAATGTAGGGCTTTCTCCAGTATCTATTCGTAAGTATCTTAAACATTTTCAAAGTTTAGATTTATTGCGTACTGAAGTTAGCTATGGCGCAGTAGGTAGACCTGTATATAAATATTACTGTGCCCGTGAAAAGGAGTAAAAGGGAGAGTTCTATGGCAAAAAAAGATAAAAGAAAAAGAGCTTGGATGATTGCGATGGGAGTGATCGTAATTGCGATATTATATTTTAAGTTTTCAGGGGGCCCTAACCAGACGCTAGCTCCTCGTCATGACATCGAAAAAACTGGAGCGGGGGCTGTAATTAATTTTACAGGATCAACGAATAAGATTCATACTGCTGTTGATGAGACTTTAAAGAAAACGGGTTTGTCAGTACGTGACATTAAAGAGACATCTAAGGAAGTGCCACGCCAAAAGGTTGAAGGTCTAATTCGTTGGCACGCCAGGCAGCTATTGGTCAATATATCTGGGGAAATGTCGACTGAAATGCTAGAGAAGGCGTTGCAGTCAGGGGTAAAGAGTGCTGGTGGTCAAGTAATATCATCACAGCTAGATAATTATCAGGGGCTGTCAGTCGTACGTATGGATATAGGACTCAAGGACAAAGTGGCAGGGGATGACATTACGATTATCAGTGATCGGGTGTATCTTGTTAAGGAAAAACCAACAGCAATTGTAGCGAAGAAGCCTGAAGTCGCAGGACATGGGCAAATGGCAATTATTATTGATGATTTTGGATATAGTAAAGAACCCATTAGTGCTTTTACTGCTATTGCTCGTCCCTTGACATTCGCCGTACTGCCATACCGTCCTTTCAGCAGTGAGGCCGCAGCTAAGGGACTTAGCTCAGGACATCAAGTGATATTACATTTACCCATGGAACCATTAGCTCAAGCTGAGCAGTCTGAAAAGTTCACCATCACGATCAGCATGAGTGATGGTGAAATTCAAGAAATGACCAAGAAAGCCATTCAGGCTATACCTGGTTTAATTGGGGTTAATAATCATCAAGGATCAAGAGCTACAGCAGATAAGCGGGTTATGAAGGTTGTACTTGGCGAGCTTAAAGCGAGCAATCTATTTTTCCTTGACAGCCGTACAAATAGCCAGTCAATAGGTACTGAGACTGCACGACAAATGGGGATAAGAACAGGAGAAAACCAACTATTTATTGATAATACTGATGATGTTAGTGCCATAAAAGATAAACTCCGTACAGCTCAGGATATGGCTATTAAATATGGCAATGTGACAGTTATTGGTCATGCCCGCATGAATACGGCTACGGCGGTCGGTGAAATGGTATCTGAACTGGAATCAAAGGGGATACAACTAGTTTTTGTTTCTCAAATGGTGAAATAAATGGCAAAAGATAAATAAAAAAGCTGTCTATGATTTTCAAAATCATAGACAGCTTTTTGTGGTATTTACAGAATTGGAAAGTATAATACTTTCCAATTTCAAGTAAGGGAACTAAGGCTTGGCGCGGGGCAAGTTTTCTTTATCACGTAGTTACTTAAGTTTTTTATTATTTTTTAAATATTTATAATATACACTTTTTTGGTTAACGGCATTACAATACAATTAATAATTCGACAATATGTTACAAAACAGTCATAAGGAGGATGCAGTAATGAATGTAGACAAAGCAACTTTAAAATTGCACAAGGGCAATTGTGAATTATTAACAATGGGCTGAGTAAAGATTATATTGTACTCGATGTTTTTGATCCAGGTATCGATTCAGCAGTGACTGTCGCAGTGGCACGTGCTGCGATTGAAACGGGTGTGACCCAAATGACCCTTGATTCTGAAGAAGTTAGCGTTAATGCAGCCATGAGAATAAAAGATGGTAAGTAATAAATAAATTGAAAAGAGGGATCGTATGAAAATCGAAGAAGCTATGGCTCTGGAGCAGGAAAAAATGGAGTCTAATCTTTGGGAGAAAGTATGCATGTACAAAATAGGTGTCATTCCCCTGCCTCTCTACTTGATTTTAGCAGGCATCATCTATGCGTCTTCCATTTATGGAAAATTACCAGCAGATATGATTGGCGGATTTGCCATCATTATGGTTATGGGGATTTTGCTGGGGGATGTAGGAATAAAAATTCCTATCCTGAAAGACATTGGCGGTCCAGCTATTTTATGTATGTTTGTTCCATCTGTAATGGTTTTTTATAATTTGCTGAATCCAGCATCTATGAAAGCAATTACCGCTATCATGAAAACTTCTAATTTTTTATATTTGTATATTTCTTGTTTGGTTACAGGTAGTATTCTTGGTATGCACCGTCAGGTATTAATTCAAGGCTTTTTGCGGTTATTTGTACCATTAGTAGTGGGAACCTTAGGGAGCGTTATTGTTGGTGTATCTGTAGGAGTCCTTATGGGGTATGAGGCTCATCATACTTTCTTTTATATTGTAATTCCGATTGTTTCTGGAGGGATTGGTGAGGGGATTTTGCCTCTTTCGATGGCATATTCCGAGATATTGAATCTACCTTATGAAAAGCTTATCCCTCAATTGGTTCCAGCAGCCATGCTCGGGAATGTGGTAGCTATTATGACCGCTGGATGGTTAAAGAAGTTAGGTGATCGTAAACCACATTTATCTGGCAATGGCATGTTAGTAAAAACAGGTGATGAAGCATTTTTAAAGGCTGTTAAAGAAAGTCATAATCAACCTGTAGATTTTCCTATTATGGGTGCTGGTCTTTTGTTGGCTTGTTCATTTTATATATTTGGGCAAATTGCCAATGTGTTTATCGCTATTCCAGCTGCCATTATTATGATCTTTTCAGCAGCGATTGTTAAAGCATTAAATATTATGCCAGCCAAAATGGAACAAGGTGCTTATCATATGTATAAATTTATTGCAGCTAGTTTGACTTGGGGGTTGATGGTCGGTCTTGGCGTACTTTTCACTCCGTGGGGTGATGTCGTTGCAGCATTAACTCCTGGTTATGCGATTACAGTAGCAGCTACCGTACTTTCCATGATTGCTTCTGGATTTTTTATTGGTAGATACATGAATATGTATCCTGTTGAATCAGCCATTGTAACGGCTTGTCACAGTGGACTAGGTGGTACTGGCGATGTAGCTATTCTCTCAGCATCCAATCGTATGGAAATGATGCCTTTTGCTCAGGTGGCAACTCGTCTTGGTGGAGCTAGCATGGTAGTTCTCGCAGCCATTTTATTAAGGATATGGCAATAAAAAATAGAAAGAATTTTAAAATATATCTTGCAATTATAGTTGTGGCATGGTACTATCTAATTAAGCACCATCCTTACAAATGACTTAAGTAATGCAAAGAGTTTTGGAACCAATGTTTCCAGTCTAGGCAGCTAGTTAGTCGGTAGAGGTAGAGTGTTTTTTCTTGTGGATTCGCCAAATCTGTTCAAGGCTTTAAGTGAGTGTTCCGTGTTGATGATCAGTGTTTGAAGAGTAATTTAAGAGTATGTGTTCAGTCTCATTTGGATCTAGGTTTACAATTAAATGGTTTCGTCCTGAAAGGTTGAGGTTGAGTGTTGGTTATCTCAAGTAAAACAAGTGTAGGGATGGTCGCTTTTTGAGAGAAGGATAAGCCTTCTCTCTTTCATTTTTCTTAATCTCGTAGTCATTCTATTAAGGATATGGCAATAAAAAAATAGAAAGAATTTTAAAATATATCTTGCAATTATCGTCGGTGGATGGTACAATTTAAGTGAGCACCATCCTTACAAATGACTTAAGTAATGCAAAGAGTTTTGGAACCAATGTTTCCAGTCTGGGCAACAAGTTAGTCGGTATGAGGTAGAGTGTCTTTTCTTATGGATTCGCCAAATATGTTCAAGGTTTTAAGTGTTTGTTCCGAGTTGATGATCAGTGTTTAAAGAGTGATCTGAAAGTATGGTTAGTCTCGTATTGATCAAGGTTAACAATTAAATGAGTTTCGTCCTGAAAGGTTGAGGTTGAGTGTTGGTTATCTCAAGTAAAACAAGTGTAGGGATGGTCGCTTTTTGAGAGAAGGATAAGCCTTCTCTCTTCCATTTTTCTTTCAGATGCCTAAAGTTTAGACGAAAATAGTCCTTTTCAGAAAAAAATCTGATAGGGACTATTTTTTTGCAGTGTCAGCCCTTGACACTGTGGATTGTTTGATTTATTATAGATATATACGATAATGAGAATTGATATCAATAGGATAAAGGAGGAAGATGAAATGAGTAAATTTCTTAGTGATCTATTGCCAGGACAAAAAGGCGTAGTAAAAAAAGTAGTTGGTAATAGCATGATTAAGCGCCGTATAGTTGATATGGGTGTTGTGGCTGGGACAGTCATTGAAGTACAGAAATTTGCACCTCTTGGTGATCCTATGGAGATAAAGGTAAAAGGTTTTAATCTGTCGCTCAGAAAAAATGAAGCTGAGATGATTGAACTAGAAATAGCCTAAAGAATGGAGGAGTAGCTATGCCTCTTGCATTAGTTGAAATTGGAAAAAAATGCATTGTTAAGAGTTTCGCCTGTTCCTGCGATATACGTATGCGTATGGTGAATATGGGCCTTATTCCTGGTCGCTCAGTAGAGGTTATGAACCGTATGAATGGCGCATTGCTGGTTCGGGTTGGCGAGTCTAGATTGATGCTGGATTGTTGTTTAGCTACTCAGATACAGGTATATTAAAAGATATATTATAGATGATAATGATAATCAATATCGCGATGATTTTAGAGTAAAAAGGGGAACGGTGATGAGTAAAAATAAAGTAACGGTGGCACTTGTTGGTAATCCAAATTCGGGGAAAACGACTATTTTTAATAATTTGACAGGTGGACGTCAACATGTGGGCAATTATCCTGGGGTTACAGTAGAAAAAAAAGAAGGGTATAGGCATTTTAAAGGTAATGATTTTGTTATTGTAGATTTGCCAGGTACATATAGCTTAACCGCATATTCCCTGGAAGAAGTGGTAACTCGCAATTTTATTGTAAATGATAAACCAGATATGGTTATTGATGTTCTAGATACATCTAATTTAGAGCGAAATCTGTATTTAACAGTGCAGCTTTTAGAATTAGAGCGTCCAACAATTTTAGCATTAAATATGATAGATGTGGCTGATGCATCAGGACTAAAGATAGATGATACTAAACTTGCAGATTATTTAGGCGGAATTCCTGTTGTGCGTACAAATGGAGTACACAATAAAGGTATGGAGGCACTGCTCGGCAATATTCCACAATCCAGTGGCAAGCGAGAAAACTCTAAATTTAGACTCAATTATGGGATAGAGATTGAGAGTGCAATACAGAAAATAGAATCCTTACTCATACCAATCTATAAGAAGCTCCAGTTTCCTACTCGATGGCTAGCTCTTAAACTATTGGAAAATGATACTAATATTATTGGTTCTATCAAGGCGTTAAGCAATGCTGACCCTATTATGAGTGTTTGCAATGAGGTCCGGACTGAGCTTGTTGATAAGTTAGGCGAAGATGTGGAAGTATTTATCGCTGGTCAGCGGTATCAGTTTGTGGGCAAGGTATATCAGCATGCTGTTGATAGTAGATCAGTTAATACAGTAACAATCTCAGATAAAATTGATAAAATCTTAACGAATAGGCTGTTTGGTTTACCTATATTTTTCGTCTTAATGTGGCTTGTTTTTAACTTAGTATTTACTTTGGGTAACGTTCCCGCTGATTGGATTGATATAGGCTTTGGTATCCTGGGTAAATATTTGGATAGCATCATTAGTGATGGCCCTCTCAAGTCTCTGCTTGTTGATGGTGTTGTTGGTGGTGTAGGTAGTGTGCTTGTCTTCATCCCTAATATTTTATTATTGTTCTTGGCAATCGCAATATTAGAAGGTACTGGCTACATGGCTAGAGCGGCTTTTATCATGGATAGAGTCATGAGTCGGTTTGGACTCCACGGTAAGTCCTTTATTCCTTTATTGTTAGGTTTTGGTTGCAGTGCTACTGCCATGATGGGAACGCGGACATTGGAAAATCCACGTGACCGAATTATTACAATGCTAGTGACTCCACTGATGAGTTGCAGTGCTAAGTTACCTGTATACACCATTTTAATTGCTGCATTTTTTGACGAAAAGATTGCTGGCAATGTCTTGTTCTCAATTTATTTTTTAGGAATTATATTATCATTGATTATGGCTAGAATTTTTCGTAGCGTACTTTTTGAAGGCCAAAGTGAACCTTTTGTTATGGAATTACCTCCATATCGCATACCGACCTTAAAAAGTGTACTTATTCATATGTGGGAACGCAGTACACTGTATCTAAAGAAAGCGGGAACCATTATCCTAGCAGCAGCTATTTTAATGTGGTTTTTGACAACATATCCCAAGGACATCGAATACTCTAAGAATTATGATGGACTGCTAGTTCAGGCTGAGGCAAACTACACAGAACAAGTCAATGAACAAGTTTTATCCAAACTCCAAATCGAAGACATTGGACAAAATGAAAATCTTGCAGTTTTAATTGATAATCTTCAAAAAATAGAAGAAAATTTTGCTGAAGAGACAAAGGAATTAGATGAAGATACCCCGGAATATGCTAAATTAGAAGAAGAAAAAGCAGAAAAGAATCAACAACTTGAAAGTCAAAACGGAGAACTCTATCCTATTGCTTCAAAATATGTTGAGCTTACCCAAAAATTAGAAGATGAAAAAGGAAAAATCGAAAATGAAAAGTCGGGGGAAAATCTAGCGAAAAGTTATGCCGGACAAATTGGCAAGGCTATTGAACCTGCTATAATACCTCTTGGTTTTGATTGGCGTATTGGCATCAGTCTTATATCAGGTGTTACTGCCAAAGAAGTGATCATCAGTACTATGGGTACCATTTATAGCATAGGAGATGCTACAGAAAATGCTCACAGTATGGCAAAGGCGTTGAAAAGCGATGAACACATGAATCCCTTGGTGGCATATGCATTAATGGTCTTTGTACTGATCTATTCTCCATGCCTCGCAGCTCTTGCAGTCCTGAAAAGAGAGACGGGTTCATGGAAATGGCCTGCAGTGAGCATGGTATATTCAACAACGTTAGCATGGATTGTGACATTTATTGTATACCATGGTGGAAAGCTATTAGGCTTTGGTAACTAATATGTAGTTTGGGGTTAGGAGGAATGGTTTGTGTCATTATTAATATGGCGCAAACCATATACCTAGTCAAAAAATAGTATTATATGAGTAATACTATTGGATGAAGTGTTACATGACAGATTAGACATGTGATTTTAGAGAGGGGGAATTAGTATGCAGACAACGATTGTATATATGATAGGGGCACTGGCAGTAGGTTATTTTGTAATGACCATTTGGAGAAAAGTAAAAGGTCAGGGATCATGCTGTAGTTCAGGTGGATGTAGTGGTTGCGGTTCAGTGAACAAATGTAAATAAGTGATTGAAATGAGGATAGCAGCGTTATGCTAATCTTATTTTTTACCAACATAGTGATAATGATAATCAATAACGACGAGAGGGGGAGAAATATATGTCTATTGTAGTGATTGGCGCTGATTATTTGGGCGTTATTGAAAAGAATCTTTACTCACTAGGTGTGACAGATTTAAAACATATTGATGGGCGGAGAGTTTCAAACCAAAACAAAATTAATATCCCTAAGAAGACAGATTTTGTTTTAGTCTTAACTGATTATGTTAATCATAATACAGCTAAGATGGTAAAGACAATTGCTAAAATTCAAGAAGTTCCGTTGATTTTTTCAAAACGCTCTTGGGGGGCTGTGGAAGAAAAATTAATTTCTTCAGGTCTAATGAACGAGTAGATATAAGTAATCTCTTATAAGGTGGAGTTGATTATCATGTGTTGGAAAACTTTTTTACAAAGACAAGAGGATAAAGATGATGAGGTTTTTTTCTTTCGATGGTTGGCGGTAGAATTGGCACCAACAATTTATGGCGAAAAACCAGGTACCCTTCTTAATTTAATGAATACATCGAAATTGTGTATGAAAACATTATGGCTTAAGTATGGATATTCTTTGCTTGTCAATAGCAATATTGAGTGGATTGTACTTAAAGATGAACCAGGAAGTATGAAAATACTTTTTTATCGTATAGATCTGCTGAACGCCTCTATTAATGATAAGAACATACGTCACTTTCTAGAAGGATTCGGCTATCATAAAGCTATGACGCTGCAAGAGATGCTATACTATTTTAAAGAACGGTTTCAATATAGATGTCCTCATGAAATGGGTATATTCCTAGGAATTCCCCTTAAAGATGTTATGGGTTTTATGGGGATGAGTGAAGATTGTCGTACTTGTCAGGGGATGTGGCATATCTACGGTGATCCTATATCCTCATTAGATATGATGCAACGCATGGAGGCAACTAAAAGCCAAGTCGCCGATTGGATGATGGAGGGACATGCGGTAACTGATGTCTTGTGTGGGACATGTTTACAAATTGCTTAAAATGTGGATCAAAAAGATAGTTTGATTCAAATGATGCTTTATTTTATTAGCGAATAAGGAGAAAGGAGGGCATTTATCGTAATTGCTCTCTTTTTTCTTTACATTATAGGAGGAAAGAAGTTATAATTTACATTGTCAGTTAAATAGTAGCTATTTTGAAAGTAAATGAGGTTTAATTATTAATAATGATAATGACATATGGGAAGAAATCAGCTGTTAAAGCTGGTTTTTTGGTGGCTATTTTAGTGGCAGTCTTATTATTGGTGCATTTTGTTGGTGTCAGTCGGCTGACGCCTGAAGCTATTCGTAATTTAATTATATCCTTTGGTTGGTGGGGACCTACTGTATATGTA
>JAGFZX010000046.1 GCA_017889585.1 Bacillota bacterium | reverse complement strand
AGCATAACAAAATCAACACTTTTCGGCATAATAATCTAAACAGGTAAAATCCGATTATTTCTGGAAATTCCTTTGCAAAAAAATTACCAATCTATCTATACTATATCCATATAATGACATAGTGAGAAGAGAGATTATAATTGAGCAAAGGATATTTAAGAAAATTACTACAGTATCTTTCAAGCGTCTATGATAACGGTGGAAAAATAAAAAAATTAAGAGACAAAAGAGTCAATCCTAAAATAATGACAAGTTCAATAGATTTTACTTTTCTTATTGGCTTTATGTTAAAAATCAGAAGTTTTAATCAATTAGACGATTGGCTCGAGCATAATGATTTCAGAAGAATCGTGCCAAAGAGAATGAGATTGCCTAGAATTGATGCTATTCGAAATAGCCTAAAAGTTAGTTAAAAATATGCGATTGAACATTGTCAAAGATGCAAAAGCAAGACTTAAAAACAGTGCCACAAAGACTAGTTGGATTCTTCACAGAACCTCGACTAAAAAAACACAATCTCTGTCTGGGAAACTTCAGTTAAAATGAAGGCCGTGACTGAACCTCTAAGATTTATAAAATTCTCAGAAAAAACAACTGACTGCAATACCAATAAAAGCAAGTATAATCAGGTGTTCATTATTACTACTGGCCATGATATGGATTTAAAGACATTACACAAAATAATCCATGCTCGCTGGGGTATCGAAAATAACATCTTCCGCCAGCTTAAACTGAGTGGCACATAAATCACTGCTTTATTCACAATAAAAATGGTCTAGAAGCAGCGCTTATGTTTATGATTACATCTTTCAACTTGATACAACTGTTCTTTTTTAGAAGGATGAATCATTTCCGGAGCCGAAAATTATTGCAAGTTGAGGTACTTGAGCGAATTGCCAAAGAAATGATGTCATATGATGCTAATGGTGAATATCTCATCGATACAGGATAACGCCCTTAGTCAACTGGAAGTTAATTATTGATATTCCGGGGGTAGGGTTATTTCTAACCATTTATAGATAAAAATAATGGCTTAATTTACATTATACCAATTTATTGTAAATTAAGCCATTAATTCAATTATTCTTCTCTTAACTGGGAATAGCAAGCTAAACTTCTGCTATCACTATTGAAATTCACACTCTATATCTTGCACGCATTATCTAAATTATCAGTCTTTTCATTGAAATTAATGTCCCAAAATCTTTTTTCGTAATTCTTTTAAAGTTAATTGCTTTTCATCGGTACATCCATAGTTACTATAATTCAAAATATGAAACAATTCTTCTGCATAACTTTCAGTTTCCGGATATTTACCACTGATAACAACTAACCCTTTGTTTATTTCATGGTTATTTAGATAGGGTATCTTGATGTAATCAATTATTGTCTTAGGGTCATTTGCATCAAAAACTTCGAATATGAAACAATATTCATCTGATACAGCCAGATATAATCTAAATATCTTATGTGTTCCAGTAATCCATTTTTCATATAAAATTTCATCTGGACACCTATGTACTTCAACTGATATAGAATAGGGCTGTTGATATAATTTTGTAGCCAACATTTCAATTGTAGAATAATGGGCTAATTTACCGATCCATTCGGTTGGTATTTCTTCTACTCCATAGAAAGATCCTGCCAATTGTCCATACACTGCACCAGTAGTATCAGCATCATCACCTAAATTTACTGCTAACAAGGCTCCCTCTCTAAATGATTCGGTTTTATAAAATGCCCACAATGCAGCTTCCAGTGAATCTACGACATACCCGCTACCTTTAATTTCAGGAGGTTCTTTTCTTTTATAAGATCCTTTTGCTATTTCGGCAATCTTAGGAACAAGAGGATTTTTAGCCCAATAACCCGTAACGGGATGATAAAATGGAGATAGTATTTCTTCTTTGCTGGCTTTCCATACAACACCAAGAATTAATGCACCTAACAGTTTGCAGGCATCAATACATTCTTGATTACCATGAGTAGTTCTTGAGCTTATGGCACAATGTTTCATAGCTTGTATGGGATCTGATGCAAAAAATAGCGGTACTGGAGCCAAGCGCATAATAGAACCATTACCAGCTGAAAATTCATCTTTAGTGCCGCAAAAAGGCTTGCCAGTTGCTATATATTTTTGTAATGCCAACTCAGTACTAATGCCAATATCAAAACATGTCCCAGAACTACTTAAATAACCATTTTGATACCACCTTACATAGCGCTCCATCTGGTCTTTGGGATTAAACCCACCGTATTCTACTAAACTTTCTGCTAAGCACAATGCCATGGAAGTATCATCTGTCCACTGTCCAGGTAGTAAGTCAAAGGGTCCGCCCCCTACCATATTGGTGATTGGTGCAAACGTCCCTGGTGGCATAAATTCCAACGTTGTTCCTAATGCATCTCCTACTGCCAGGCCTACCAAACTGCCAATATAAAGGTTTAAACGTTCTTTCCTCTTCTCAATTATCATATATCATCATCCTCTGTGTTAACCACTAATACTCCTACCTAACCATTCTCAATTCTTTAAGTATTTTTAGCGTAGTAGTAGCGCTTCTCCATCCTGAACTATTTGCACTTTATCAAACTCATTAATAAAGTGCTCAGGATATTCTGTATGTATCGGAATTATCCTATAGGGGGTACAAGCTTGAACGATTTTATGCAGTGTTTTGATATCGGCATGACCGCTGGTATGTAAATGAGTAACATTCATTTGCTGATCCTCAGCATATCGCATGAACCGCTGGACTCGCTCTGTTTGTAAATACCCGCCCCATAAGGAATATATAAGCCCCGCTCCTGCAATATTATTGATATGTTGTATATCTGATAGCATGGTATCACGAATGAGCATACAATAATCTTGCCTTGTTCCCATTTCTTCACGTGAAATCTTATAGCGGCTAAACAGATTCATTAACGTTGCTCTATCCTCTTCTTTAAACATATGCCTAGTAAGAAGATAGGGATAAAAAACTCTTACATTGCTAAAGGTATAGGGATTAGGAATTTTGTGCCCCAGGCCTGCTACAATATTGGCAGTAAAAATATCCATAACAAACAGTCGGTTACTGCGTTTAGCTGCCCGATACATACCCACTAACCGATCAATATTTACTGCCGATTGCATAACAAATACTTGCTTTGATTTATCAAGCATAAACTCATATGCTCTCTGTTCGATTTGATCCTCTGTCTCCACCGGCTCAACCTTCCTGCTCATCATTGTTCCTTCTAAAAGTAAAGCATCTACCCTCTGAGGCAAATGCTTGAGAAAAAACCAGGTAGCCTTGGCTTTTTTACCATGCATCCGCAAATCACCGGTATACACTACACACTTATTGTCTGCTTGAATGACAAAAGCATAGGAATCATAAGCAGAATGATCCACTAAGTAAGGAGTGATAGTAAAATCACCGATTTGCATTGCCTGCCCACTGACAAAATATCCAGCAGGCAAAACACTGCCTCGTGATGAAATAAAACACGCTGTCATATTCATTATTTTTGCGGTATCTTTGCCCATATAAATTGGTATAGATGAATGGATATATTCAATCAGCCCTACATGATCACCGTGATAATGGGAAAATAATACAGCATTTACACTGCAAGTCTCTCCCTTATATAGGCCACTTACTTTCGGTAATTTTGGAGCCTCTACTCGTCTCTCCCCATTCAAGGGTGGTAAAACTTGTCCTGCATCCAAAATGATACGGGTATTACCGGTTGTCAACTCAATACAACTGCCACCGATTTGATTTGAGCCGCGGTGAACTGTAATGATCACTCTAGTCTCACCACCTTTCGTTGCTGTTCATTACTCAACCTGCAATGGGTTGGTCGAATCCTGCCACCAATTTTTCAGCTAGGCTCTTTGATAAGCTTAAAGTTTAGGTTTTCTATATCATCCAAAAAGTTTTCTTCATATTCTATCAGCCCCCACGGCTTATCATTTTTTTCGGGATTTTTATTGCTCGGCCATACAATATAACCTTTAACATTTTGCGCATTTGCAGAATAAAACTCATTTGCTTTTTCAATATGGTTTTCTATTGTACTTACATACCGCAGCAACTCTCTATCAGCTACATCATCACTTGTTGAATCTCTTTTGCTCTTCAATTCCAGCACAATATAGGTCATTGACGATTCGTCATAAGCCAATATATCCAATCGCCGTCCATTGCCAACTTCACTTAAATCATCCTTTGCAAAATTTCTTTCTGCGTCAAGAAACATCCATTCTTTCCCTTTTATCGGCAGCAGATGTTTTGCTTCTTTTAAAGCGGTTTTTATCATAAAAGCCTGAAGCTTATATTCTTTAATCGTATTATTTTTGCTTTCCTCCGGGCACGATTGGCAAAATACGTATTCAGAGTTTAAATCAAGATTTCTTTTAGTAACGCCGGTAGAAGTTGCACAATAATAAAATTCATTCTGCCCTTTGTTAGCTTCGCATGATTTTTCATATCTCTTCTTGGCCTTATTGGTAAATGTTTTGCTCATGTTCCCACCATATCCTCTCATATACCATTTTAATTTAAATTCGTAAAACTATCATTGCGCCTAAATGTTTATCTCACTCTTTTATCTTCCTCCGACTAGTAACCTGTCCATTTTTCAAATATACCTTCTCCCCATTATAAACAACATACCTGACGCCTTCTTCAGGCATGAAATTTTTTAACTCAGGGCTCAAAATACCCCAAGTTCCTTCTTGGTTCACAACATAAAAACTGTAAAGTTCTTTCCCAATATCTGAAAAAATAGGAGGTATAGCAAACTTGCCTGTCCGATCAATAAAGCCCCATTTTTCGTATACTTTAACTGGGGCATAGTGATATGCCCAAAAATCCCGGGCATCATCAAATAGTGGCTCTACAAAATAATTCCCCTGGTCATCAATGTAGCCATATTTTCCGTCTTTTTTCACCCATGCAGCATATTCCTTTTTGCTGCACGCCTGACGTAACACTTCGTCCCTTGAAGGTTTAGAGTAAGGGGCTATTTCGAAAAGCACCTTCCATTCTCCAACTTCATCAAATTGCGGTTCAAAAACAAGTTCTCCGTCCCGCCCTATATAGCCCCACAACGCCCCCTTGCGCACAGCGCACATAGCTGCAATATTAAAGGTATGTGCTTCATCCCACACTATGCCGCCAATACCCCTTCCCCTTGTATCAATAAATCCTGTCTTTTTATTCAGGATAACCTTCGCCAATTTAGTACCGTAAAAGGGATACACATGCTCATATATCGGCGGTACAACAATTTCGCCTGTTAATAAGTTGAAGAAGCCCCACTTTGATTGACTATCTTCTGGATATAATTCATTATAATTCCCAATATAAAATTGCATCAACGACAGCATAGTCTCCCATGGTCCCCATGCTAAACTAGAGACATCTGTGGGTTTGTTTTCTTCATCCAGAGCATACACTTTACTATCTATAATTACCCCCGGAGAATGCTGGTCAAACTCACAATCATATATTGTACATTTATCCATCTATCACACCCTCCTATATTCGTTCCTACACCTAATTCTAACAGGGTATCGTTCTTGACCGCGGCGAGCTGTCAATATATATTTCCGTTGATCCATATCATAGTCAATATGCTCAGCAAAAGCATCAATTACTGCTAAATCCCGCTGAAACATGCGTAGTGATACTGGGTTACAAATGCTATCCGCCACTTCTTTAGTAATCCAGCCCTCATACAATAGTTGCTTATAAATCAGTAGGACGCGTTTCAGTCTAATCGGAATATTTGAGGCTAACATTGCTGCACGAACCTCTTCTTTATCAGGTAGATATTTGGCTATATACTTCCCCTGATTTTTATCATAGGTAATATCAGGAACAAGGATTTTAATTATGGCCACATCTTGATAGAAACGTCGCTTAGAAAGATTACTATCATGTATCAAACAACTATTGTACATTACATTGCGATACATCCGTAATATCCTTTTCAAACGTTCTGAAACGGGCTCACTAGGTTTCGTGCCTTCCATAGCCTTTATTTCCTGTAGCAATGCTAGCCTTAGTTTTTCTTTATCAGCAAAAATATCTCTGTTGACAAATAAATGTGGCCTTTTGTCACTAATCGTTTTACAATTCAAAATGTATATTAATGGTACTTTTCTTTTACCTAGCTGCTCAGACAAGCTCTTTTGCGCCTTTTTATGTAACTCAGTAAAAAAAGCCTGTTCCTGCGCTTCGTCCAGGGAATCAAAATTAAAAAACGCTATAAAATGAGAAACGGTAAAGATACTATTAAGGTCTTTTGCAGACGCTATCACACTGGGGAATTTCAATGATTGCAAAGTATTTCGCAATAAATCAATCTGCGTTTGTTGTAGTTGATAAGTTAATATGACATTCTTCTTAGGTTCCGACTTCAGAAATATCAGCTCCTTGCACAAGTTTTTTCACTCTTTCAGCCTACCACTCACTATCTTTACACTTTTTATCGAAATATCTGATAACCCCTGAGCATCTTTACCGAAAAACCCAGCGAAATATCAACTTAAGTACATAAACCAACAAACGTACAGCCATCTCTAACAAACCAATCACTACTGCAATTCCTAGAACCGTTAACGCACTAGGACCTGCTACTATCAATATCACAGCAAGTCCTAGCAGTGCCCATCCTCGGTTAGACATTTCACTCACCAGCTTAATTTCGCTGTCTTCAAACCCTCTACCTCTATAAAGGACATTTTTATATAATAGATACTTATCATATGCTCCCTGAGACCGCCCGCCTTCTGTTTCAAAGAGATAGTTAAACTCCTCATCCCGACATTGCAAACGTATGCCGCCATACAATGCATTGCCAAATAAAAATTCTGTGAACTGCCCGTCAAACAATGAGAGGGAAAACCATTGTTGTCCAATACTCCGTCCCGCCCCTCAATATTGTCAATCTGCTGCACTAGTGCCAAAACAGCGTCTTCATGAGTGTCAGCCTGTATTTTATACATTGTCTCTCAATTCATACAAAATGACTGTTCCTGCCTATCTAAGCGCAAATACCGTCTAATAAGAGTAAACTCCCGCATACTTGCCCCCCCATAAACATCTAAATTTGCATCTATCATATTCACATTACCAATCCTCCGATTTCACCTTAAGAAAACGAGAGGCATCTTCCCATTTATCTTCAAATTCATAGTAATCAAATAGACGCTGGATTTGGCTATGAATTCCTGCAAATCCGGCATGGGGTATACTTCTATCTCTTCTTTGCCTTCATAAATAAATAAAGACCAAATATGAAACCATAAGTTTCATCAAGGAATCTAACGATGACTCCATTGACGATCCCTGGCACATAGATAGCTCTATTTTATCCTTAAACAAACCTGCGTTTATTAATTCTATTACTTTCTGCCTTGTCATGATAATTTTTCCTTTCAATGAATTTACTCAGGGAATTCAGACACTATCTTCTCGGACTATTCCGAAACATCGAGTAAAAAAAGCCAATCCACTCTTTGATGATTTGGGTAAAAGTTTCAAAAAGGTTTATTAAGCTTTCAAAGAACATTGTGCGGTCTTCTTGTTATTAAGTATACAGAACATAGTATGAATAGGTGTTGTCGTTATGCAGTTAGAACTAACAAACCATGAATTTTTGATCTTGTGATCAAGTACCATTTACCGCCTAACTTTGTCGCAATAAGACCATTGTCAAAATTAAATATTCCTTGGTGACGCCCTGGAATAACTTGCTTACCATTAATATCTATCAATCCCCATTTACCATTTATGCTAAATGCTGCTAGGCGATTTGTAAAACTTGATACGTTCTCATAAACCGGCGGTAGTATCTCTTCGCCATATTTATTTGCAAAACCATATTTTCCATTACGCCGAAAACGCACGAGTCCCTCACTAAAACTTGATAGCCTTTCGTACTTTATAGGAACCGCCTCTACTCCAGACTTATCAACATAACCATACAGATCTCCCTTCTGCACTTTTATTAAGCCTAGCTCAGTGTTTTCTAAACTATTAATAGAACCTATGTAATCATAATAAGGAACTACGATCTCACGTCCAGTTTTATCAATGATTCCCCACTTGTCATTATTTACAACTACAAATAGTCCGTCGGAATACGTTACATGATAAACATCTTGATAGCACGGACTAACTACTACATTACCCAGTTTATCAATAAACCCCAATCGACTGTTTCGCCGAATGGGAGCAATACCCCCGTGGAAATCTCCGATAGGTGAATAATCACCCTCTATGACAATCTCACCATTTGTATTAATGTATGCTCCCCGCCTATTTGTCCACATTAATGCCAATCCTTCAGAAAATGAATTAAAACTCATTTTCCGCAATGGAATAATTTCCTGCCAGTTTCACTTCACCCATGCCATCGATAAAATCTGCAACAGCATCATACTTTAGCGGTACAATATTGTGCCCTGCTGCATTCATCAAACCCCATTTATCACCAATTTTAAAGGCAACAATCCCCTCAAACATGTCTTTAACATCATCAAATCGGCGCACAGGACCTAGATTTAGTTTGCTAACTTTGCATTTTCTATTCATTTTCAGTCTCCAAATTTTTTATTTCTTGCAAGAGCATCTGTTCCAATTTATCCTTGCTTTCTAAAATATCGCTGATTAAAACTATATTCGGCATTTCTTCGGCTGGATTATCGCAATTAAAGATATACGTCAGCGGTACTTGAGAATCGGAAAGTTCACCATCAATAACAATAGGCTGCCCAGAGCATTCTTTCCACCACTCAAAAAAGACTTGTTTCTCATGATCCTGCAACTCTGCAAAGTTTAAAAAACCAATAAAATAAGGAACAGTATAAATATCCGTATAATTCTCCGCAACAAATACCTTTAGTTGACGGTTTCTGAGCCGACGAACGCTATCACACAACAAATTCAGTTTCGAGTCACCCAAGTTATAAGTTAGAATCGTATTCCTATAGGATAGTCTATTGGAGAAGCTTACATCGTTCCAGATAGTAATCATTCTAATCACCTCATCTTGTTTGACCTTATTCCATTAATCGATTTGACTCATCAGTAAGGCCCTATTCCACATCCTTTCTTGTCGATAGGTCCCCGCTTCTCCGAGGCTGCAGTCCATCTATAAATTTATAATGCTGGTTAATATCGCCTGCATAGATTTTTTCCATGAGTACCTGCGTTCTCTTGATAATCGCTTGGCCAAATGTCACAGCCACTATCACTAGTTCCACGACATTCCAAGCGCCAGTTCAATTCTCCTCTATAATTACACGCCCATTCAATTTTTCCTGTAAATTCCACAGAGTTTTCGAGCTTAATTTTTTCTATATCTTCTCTCAATTCTCTCAAGCATCGATTATTTCATCACACTGGATCAAACTCATAAACCTTGAAAGCATATCAAATATTTTCTCTTGTAAAATCTTCCAATTCATTTTCTTCATAACCTATATCTTTTTTTAATAATTTCTCAATATGTACTTTTACTTCTTGTGTTCCGTGTTGTACCGCCGAATCTAACGTAGGAAAAACATCGCTGAAATAACAATGACTCTCCTGTAATTCTCCATAATTATTTGTCTGCACATCAACTACCAAATGATAAATGAGCATATCATTACCTCCTTAGTTATTCTCTCCGGTTTTGAAGGACCGCGCTCCCTTTGTCTACCGTTACTACTTGAATCTTCCAGAACACCCCACCGATCTACAAACTTCTCTCGTTTATCTTATTGTAGCACGGTAGCAACGAACAGGTGATGTCACCGTTAGTCCTTCGGGTTCTCAGACCCTACACGACAGCCCCTATTCGCTATAGCTATGCTACTATTAGGTTGTATCAAAAAAAGAGGAGGCAACAAAATTGAGTACAAAACTCCTTATATGTCTGGCTATGCTTCTGATAGTAGCGTCCACAGTGCTGGCCTATCCTGCAGGAAGTGGTCAAACTTCCTTACCTGTTAATATCTTTGCCGGTCCGGGAGGTCACCTTGATACTGAGGGAGATGCTTTTGTCGCAAAAGGTACCGTGATTGAAATAGCCATCATTCCTGATGAGGGCTACCACTGCGTTATGTTTACTGTCAACGGCAAGAGTTTCTTACCGCAGCCCTATATTACAGTGACTGTCAATCAAAGCACAACGCTATCGGCATTTTTTGAAAAAGACTAACAGGTCGTTAATTTATTATAAAAACGGATACAAAAAAAGCCAGTCAAGGTGATTACAGACCACCCTAACTGGCTTTACCTCTATTCAATTTCACACTCAACCGAAGTCCCGTCAAACAAACTTTCAATCAATCTACTGCCATCAAAAACCGTCATCTTCTCAACCAGTGCAAAATATGGTTTTGGTGCAAAGATTTCACAAAGCTAAAGATTGCCACATTCTCACCCAAATATCAAGCTGCAATACCCATAATCTTATTTATAAATTCAACTTCAGAACGGACACATTGAATTTCTTCAACCTGCCCCTTTCTGATCATATGCATAGATTCAATTCCACAAATCGTTTTCACGATAGTTTTAAAGTTGTCAAATCCAAGCATCGGCTTAATCTTTCGTTTAATAAAACGATGATCTTGCTCAATAATATTGTTCAAATATTTTACTTTTCGAAGCGTTGTTTTGACAGAGAGGATTCCACTATAAATCATTTCATGAATAGCAACTTCCGTTGCAGCATACTTGTCAGTTGTTATGACCCTCTGTTGCTGATTATGTATAGCTTTTAAAGCCTTTTTATTTATCCTTGATTTTAAGATAGGTTTCATCCATCCGCCACGAATCATTTGTTAGTTTAAGATATCTTTTGAGTTTTTCGCAAATAATTGGAGAATATTGATGAGCCCATTGCATGATTGTTGTATGAGTTAGGTTCAATCCTCTTTCTTGCATTATCTCCACAAGCATTCGGTAACTGAGTAGGTACTTAAGGTACCAGCGAACGCACAATACTATAATCTCAGACTCGAAATGTTTCCATTTATTAATTCATTTCGTAACAATTTCCATAATCTCGCTGGTGACAATCGATATTCCCCCTGGCCAATGGACTGATTTTCCGTCGGTTTTCGCTGCGTTGAATACCTTCTCGTCTCTAAGTTCAGAAAACCGGGCAGTTTGCAATTTTTTCTTCATATCGATTGTCACTGAATGGGCATTATCAAAATGGATTGTAACTAGATACTCTGCACTGACGTTCACTTCCACAATTCTCCTCATATAATCACCTCACTATACTGACTAATTCCCAAACCCATCAAAGATAAACCCTGATCCATAAAGAAAGACTAATTCATCTTTATTATAAAGTGAATTAGTCTTGAGCGATATCATACGAAAGTATACAATTTCAGGCCTGTTTTTGCTTAACTGAGGTTGCTTTCCCAAGTAAATACTGCATTCTATCCTTTTATAGTATCATAATGCCAATTAAACCCCGGGGTTGTACGCCAACGGACCCAATTTGCCCCATCAGGATTATCTAAATAAAAAGTCATTTCATAAGTACATCCCGGTTCAATATAACATTCTTTGTCATAAAGCTTCTCATTAAGTACTACTGGATATCCATCTCCATACGTAAGAGTCACATTAGGTTGAAACCAATTGATCTTTGTAATCACCCTGTCGGCCCTGTTATTGGTAAAATATCCTTTAATAACTAGTAGGTTTAGATTATCATTAGCATTTCTAACACTTGTCGTCTTCCAGTCCAGATCCCCGGCATACGCGACAGTTCCCATCATCCCTACCATCAGTAGACATAACACTACCATAAACATCATTCTTTTCTTCATATACAACACCTCTTTCTTTATATTTTAATTCACCCAACAGCAAATTTAATACGACCTGATCCATCCTTATAATAGTAGGCAATCGAAGTGAACTCTTGTCTAATTTGCATGCTCTGAAATACTGTAAAGTTGCCACTAGAGTCAACTACTTTTATGTCCCATTTACGCACACTGTTGTCTAAATTTAAAACAACATTTCTTTGCTTTCCGCAACGCAACTCTGTGCCCCCTAGAACTTCTTGCCACTCTTCAGAATTAGCTGGACATACAAACAGCGCTGTAACATGGTATGGGGAATTGTTAAGAAGACTCATCTCTTGTTGCCTTACTTCGCTGCCTTGATAGGCTGATGCATATACATTTTCTATTGGCAAACATAGCAACACTACAGCGATAAGCAATGTAAAAATCCCAACTTTTCTTTTATAGAACTTCATTAATATCACCTCCCTCCGTAAATCTCTGCAATCAAAATGGAACCCCTGAACAGCATACTCTATTGCTTAGTTAAAATAACATCTTTAATGAAAAAGTAGGAATCACTATTGTCCTCAATTATTTTCCATTGAATTCGGTTTGCATCTAACTATGTTATAGTAGCTCGCCCACTAGCACTACTACTGCTATCAGCTCGATCATCACCAATACTTCTGCTGTCACTTTTGCATGTTACCTCATTAGTTGGACTTGCATTGAAATTACCTTTAATTAATCCTTGATGGAGCTTTGCTTTCCCGCCTCCGTAATTTCTTGTTATCACTCCATGAGAAGCAACGAGCTCACCTTCAGTAATACTAGTAATAGTAAGATGAAATTCTACTGTTTTACCATCCGCGGCTACATACTTCCATTCTCCCAATAGACTGTTTTTTCGGGGTGTCTGTGCGGGGCTTGAAACTGGCTCTTCTGACGTGACAGGGGTTACACGCATATCAACAGATCCCTTTTCATCTTTGCTGCAACCGCTGACCAGTATCAGCACTAGACTTCCTGCAATTAGTCCACAAATCAATCATAGCCATCTCTCCTCACATAATTTTTCATAAGCGAGATCGTCCGCTACATTTCAATGAAATCATGGCATGAATCTCGAATTACAGTCTTGATGCGATAAGCTTCGCCGCTTTTATCATCATCTCCGGATCTAAGTACGGTGTCTTGCCATTCATTTTGGTCTCGATAATGATGCACGTATCCCCTTTATGAAACCCTAACAATTGGGGAGGATTGGCCTGCTTCGGACCCCAAAAAGCATACTCGAAGAATCCTTTATAATCTTGAGTACGTAAATTATTGTAGAACATTTCGTAATCACTGCCTTGTAAAACCTGAACCGTCATGATGACCTTGCCGTCGGCAGTTGAATAAGTCAGATCAGCTGCTTCCCCGCTTTTTTTTGCGTCAATGGATTTCAAACTTAAATTAGGTCTACCAGTAATACCTTGCATCTCTTCCACTGAAAGATACCTACTATAATCCACTTTACCTGCTTGAGGAACAAGATTCGCATTCGGTGCGGCAACCTGGTTATGTTGTGCTGGCGTCTGGTCGGCAGGTGCGCTACTGACCTCCTTCCCCCCCTCCACAGGCAGTAAGAAACATAACAACAATTCCTGTAATTAATCCATAAATGATTTTTTTATTCATAACTGATTCCCCTTCTCATATTTTTTATTATTGTATTCCTACCAAAAAAGACTAATTCATCTTTATTATAAAGTGAATTAGTCTGAGACGATATTATACGAAAGTATACACTTTCAGGCTTTTTTTGCTCAACTACTATTTTAGTCAGCGCCGTTCTACTGTTGATACCCATTTTGACAAAAATACTTTGCAGTACTTTTTTAACGGTTACTTCGGCAATATATAACGTCTCGCCAATAACTCGGTTTGATAGTCCTGTTGCTACGAGTTCCGCTACAGCACATTCCCCTCCGGAACCATGTCCAGCCGTCAGCCGGCAGTAATGCGGCATCGCTTCGATTATTTCCTGTACTTCTTGCGCAAGCTTTCCGCTCTCACGATAGAACATATACAGTACCGACGGCGAGCCAAATGTCCATGAACCGTTTCTGTCAATGAACTCCGCTGGACCCGGCAGTAGTTCCCTGGTCCTTTGGTTATGCTTAGACATCTCATATAGACTGTTATACTTCTTAAAACCAATTAAAAATTCCAGTTCTCCCGCCAGTTTCATCCTGGACGAATCATGCATTCTAGGAGATTGCTCAATATAGCCAGCTATTTCGTGGCACTGCTGGGTATATGCTGGACAATGGGCTTGGGTTTCCTTGTTAATGGTTTCCGCTGTTCTCTACTTCTATAGAAGCATTTATGCTGAAGTTGTAGGAGCTCTGCCATTAAACGGTGGTGCCTATAATGCCTTGTTGAATACGACCAGTAAATTCGTGGCATCGATGGCAGCTTGTTTTACCGTACTATCTTATATGGCAACTGCCGTTATTTCCGCTAATGAAGCCATGCATTATTTGCAATCCTTGTGGATTAGTTTGCCAGTGATACCGAGTACAACGGTCCTGTTGGCCGCATTTATGGCCCTCATGCTTGTGGGAATTAGCGAATCAGCAAAAGTTGCGACAGGCATCTTTATGTTGCATTTGTTTACCCTAGCAACTTTGATTCTAGCGGCAGTATGGTATCTTATCAATTCGGGATTAGATATTTTTATCGATAACATTCAACTACCATTTGAAGGTAGTTTAGGTACAGCCTTATTTTTTGGATTCTCGGCGGCCATGTTGGGGATCTCTGGTTTTGAAAGTTCAGCTAATTTTGTAGAAGAACAAGCATCTGGGGTATTTCAAAAAACATTTGGGAATATGTGGATTACAGTAACGATAATTAATCCAACGCTTGCTTTTCTGGCATTAGCTTTATTGCCTATTTATGAGATCCGTCTTCATCAGGAAGCCTTAATTTCTGATATGGGAGCTTTATCTGGGGGAGATTGGCTCGCTGCTTTGGTGGCAATCGATGATACCTTAGTTGTAAATGGAGCGGTACTAACTTCGTATGTAGGGGTTACCGGATTGGTGCACAGAATGGTGTTGGATCGATGTTTGCCCCAATTTTTGTTAAAAGTCAATCGCTATGGAATGCACTATCGGATTGTCTTTGCTTTTTTTGTATTATGCCTATCAGTACTGTTAGTAACCAGCGGAAAATTGGCAGCGTTAGCTGGGGTATATACTATTTCATTTTTGTCGGTAATGGTCTTGTTTGGTGTGGGCAACTTATTATTAAAGCTAAGAAGAAGTGGCCTAAGGCGCCCTGTAAAGGCACCTTGGTTAACGTCTATCATCGCTATAATAGCGGTGCAGCTGCCCTTTTGGGTACTATGATAATGAATCCAGCCTATGTAGGAGTATTTTTACAGTATTTTTTGCCAACGATGATTATTGTGGTTATTATGTTAAACCGTATTACTCTTCTAAAGGTATGTTTATTTCTTATCAAATCTGTAAGTCAAAAGCTTACTGGGGTAACTGATACGCTTACGAGGAATATTGAAATGAATATGGATCAGATTAATTCCCAGCAGTTTGTTTTTTTTACTAGAGGAGGAAATATATCCAATCTAAATCTAGCAATGTTATACGTCCAAGATAATGAGCAAACTAATCGAATGAAAATTGTAAATGTTATTCCGGAAGGAGCTGAAGCTTCGGGTAATTTGGCCGACGATATAAAATTTTTGAATAGAATTTATCCAGAAATTGATCTTGAATTTATTGTACACCGGGGAGAATTTGGACCAGATTTAATTCAAGAACTTTCACAAAAATGGGCAATTCCGCCTAGCTTCATGTTCATGAGGTCACCCAAGGGAGATTTTAGGTACAGTTCAGCTGAATTGGGAGGCGTGCGATTGATTATGTAGCAGGGAAACTGGTTCTGGCGCAAAAAATAAAGCCATGCTATAAATTAACCACAAACTTGAAATTTGAGGTTAAAGAATGTCACAGCACTTATTTAAATGGAAACATTTCGAGTCCAAAATTATAATGTTGCGCGTTCGCTGGTATCTGAAATATTCCCTTAGTTATCGAATGACCGTGGAGATGATGCAAGAGAGAGGATTGAAACTCACCCGCACAACAATCACAAGCTGGATTTACCAACATTATCCAATTATTAGCGAGAAAATTCGAAAGCATATTAAGCCAACGAATCGAAAAATAAAATATCTTAATAATATTATTGAGCAGGACCACCGATTTATTAAACGAAAGGTCAAACCAATGCTTGGATTTGGCAGTCTTGAAACGGCGGAGAAAACAATTTGTGGCATTGAAATTATGCATATGATCAAAAAAGGGCAGGTTGAAGAAATTCAATCTGCCTTGTCTGATGTTCAATTTATAAAGAAGATTTTAGGTATCGCAGCTTAATATTGGGGCGTAAATATCACGATTTTTAGCTTTGTGAAATCTTTACATCAGAGCCGATTTACATAGGGGCCTGTACTCGCTTCAATCTATACATTAGAAAAGACGCATAACTTTGCAAGATTTCGTTTTATACTACTGTAGATAAGGGGGATTTTTCATGAATAATACATCGAATATCAAATTAACTTCCGCAGAAATATAAAACCTATGGACTCAATACCAATCTGATTTCCTTGCTGCGTGTGTTCTGAGCTACTTTCTCGATAATATTGAAGATAAATCTGTCAAAGAAATCCTTAATTCTGCTTTCACTGTATCGAGTAATAATATAGCCTCCATTTCAAACCTCCTAACCAAGAGGGATATTTAGTTCCGGTGGGCTTCACTCAAGAAGATGTTAATGTCAATGCACCCAGACTTTTTGACGATTTATTTTATCTCAACTATATGAAGCATATGGGGCCAGGCTGGGGATTGCTGCATACGGATTGGCACTTCCCTTAGATGCACGTGAGGACATAATACAATTCCATACGTTTAACTTACAATTCTCTGCTAACTTGAATAACAAGGTCACTGATGAAATGCTTCGAAAAGGAATATATGTACGCCTGCCTTATATTCAACCAGTGAAATCAATTCACTTCGCTCAACACCAGCCTTTTTTAGGTGGATTCTTTGAAGCAGAACGCCCTATCACAGTTATAGAAATCTCCACACTGTATGCCAATATAGAAACGAATTTGGTAGGTTCTGCTCTTATCATGGGATTCAGTCAAGTAGCAAAATCTTGATAGGTTAGAGAGTATTTTGTTAGAGGAAAGGAAATAGCAGATAAACACATCGAACTCTTTACAACAACCTTATCTAACGAAGACTTGCCTTCCCAAGTCTCATTAAAGGCATTTGTTACAGACTCAACGGAACCACCTTTTTCATTAGTCAATAATATTAACTATTATTTTCTATTAAATTATATTTTGGGGGGCAATTCAATTGTTGTTGTCTTAATTGGAAATACTAAGCTAAAATTCTGCCTTAACAACAGGATGCCTTAAGACAGTTTTCAACTTTTGAGGAGCTGTTTTTCTTGGATCTGATAAATAAATCTCATGATGTCTACGTATTCTTCCATCGAGTTCAAGCGATGAAATTGCATTTTTTAAGTTATGCTCACTTATATAAGCTTCAATTAATTCAATTGTTTTTGGTTCATCATCAAATGATCCAATGTGCATGATTTGCACACATAGACCTTCTGTAAATGTTTCAAGATATGCCTTTGCAGTATCGATTTGTGGTTTTTTTCTTTTAAGTTCATTACAGGCCCATTGGAATACTTCTTTCGTCACAAATTCAGGTTGTCGAATCATTGAAGTCCAACAAAATTTGTTCTTTTGCGTGAAATCCATCTTGTCTTCTTCTAACCACCATAATCCTTCTAACGGTGGTACAACATATTCAAAATAGCCTTCTGGCTGACAACCATTCTTTTTGCTCATTTTTATTGTATAAGACAATCCATATAGCAACTCTATTGCCTGCTGATATTCTCCACCTTCAATATTGGGATTACCACGTCCATTTACCATAATAAATGTCATAGTAGGTACATTTGCCACAGTTGGCTTTTGCTTTGGTACATATAGATCCTTATATTCTTTTTTATAATCTATTTTCTTGGTAGTCATTCGTTAATCTCCTACTCAATTGGAATAATAATTCCCGTTATATCTGATGCACACAATAATACTTTCTATTTAGGTAAAGGGGCGACTTTCTATATTGGATCAAGTCTCTAATATTTCTTTTTGTATCTTTTGGCTAAAAGACGCCAGCACAATACTATATGACCTACCTAACATATCTTTAAGGACATCATCTGGAACACCTCCGTCTAAGTAAAGTGAGTTCCAGTGTTCTTTATTCATATAATAGCCTGGAATGATATCTTTATATTGATTTCTTAGTAACTCCCCGAACATTGGTTCCAACTTTACAGTAATAATAGGGTTCCCTTCCTTATCGCCACCTTGCATTGCAAACATTTTCCCTCTTATCATGTACCGGGTTGCATTCCATTCTAATTTAAAATCTTTTTCTACGCCTTTGTGTGAAATACAATATTTATCTAACCACTCGTATCTCATGATATCTCCTCCAAAATTCTAATCCGATTCTGGTGCAAAAATTAAAGTAATATTATATATTTTACCACAATTTTGAAATTTGAATTAAAATTTGTCATGAAATTATTTAAATATAAGCCGTTTTCCCTTATCGAACCATACAAATACACGAATCATCGGCATTTCGTGTAAGGGTGTCGACACCCCTACATGAAAAAACGCTCAAACCGAAGTCTGAGCGAACAATAAGTGCGACACGTTCCTAAGTGAAAAGCTTAGGCATTGGCAATAATGCCAAGAAAACTAACATCTCGATGAATCAAATGATGGGGTAACGCCTTGAAGGGTTCACTTTACTACTCCGCGAATTTAGATAAGTATTGAAGCGTCAGCAGCTCGGTGAAGTCGCATAAGAACTGCCCTGATACCCAAGTAGAGGGAAACCTGTTCAGTAGGTGGATGGTGAAGTTTATAATGCGATCGCTGGGCGAAGTGGAATTGTCATGTCCGATGTGGGGCGGGGGGCGAGATTATATCAAGACCTTGCCTATTGATATAACGTTCTGCTCAGCCACTGTCTAAAATAGTGCAGTTGTTCGTCAGTATGGAAATAGTGCTCCCCATGTTCCAACACATGTAACTTGCAATGATAACGTTTAACAAATTCAGAAACCACATTAAACTCAGAAAGAGTGTCATCAGAACCATAGAGAATAGCAGTTGGTTTATTCCAATTGTCAATAGGATGGGATTTTACATAGCAGTAATAATCCCAATAGAGTGTCTGCCCGATTGGCGTTTCAATTTTTTTTCGACTTTTAATCTGTCCTCGCTTACATTAAGCCATGCCATCATATTGCTTAGGATGCGCTCCATACTTAACACAGGAGAAAGGAACAGGCATTGTTGGAGTGGCAAACCTCTGTATGCAAGTAAACTGAAATATGAACCCATACTGCAAGCAAATACACTTATATTACTTGAAATCGTTTGCACATAACCCACAATAGCAGTAAGATCACAAACACAGTTTTGAACCTTGCAAGCATAGTCTTCACCTTTACGGTCTCCATGTTCAGGTAAATCAAAACTGAGTACCTGATATCCTTTGTCAATTGCTTCTTCTGCGAAGATTACAATTATATCATCATCCTTGCTGGACATGTTTCCGTGAACAGCAATAAATAGTTTATCTGCTGGCTCTCCCCACAGAATTGCAGGAATACCTTCAATCGTCAAATTAATTTTTATCATTATTCTTTCCTCTTTGCCAAAGATAAATGCTTTTTTGTTATTGCCGTATTGGACTCAAACGTTTAGCCCACCTTTTAAAAACCACCGCTAAAGTATAACAAAATCAACACTTTTGAACACAATAATCAAAATAGATACAATCCGCGTATTTATGGAAGATCTGTCTGGACACTATTTCAGCAACAAACTTTTAAGAGTCTCAATATCATTAGTGGATGCTAATGCCTCAAGATTCTCAAATATCTTTTTCTCGTCCCAATTCCACCATTGAATTTCTAATAACAATTCAATTTTCTCATCACTAAAACGTTTTTTAATTTCCTTAGCAGGATTGCCACCAACAATGGTATACGACTTAACATCTTTTACTAATGTTGAGTTAGCAGCAATAATTACCCCATCACCAATTTTCACTCCTGGCATGATCGTTACATTTTGTCCTATCCATACATCATTGCCAATCACAGTATCACCCTTAAAAGGTAGCTGCTCTATTTGGGGCGTGACCTTTTGCCAGCCGTCACCAAAAATATTAAAAGGATATGTTGTAAACCCATCCATTCGATGGTTAGCACCATTCATAATAAATTTAACACCTTCGGCAATTGCACAAAATTTTCCTATTATCAATTTATCACCTAAAAACTCATAGTGATGCTCTATATTATCATAAAAATTCTCTGGGGATTTTTTGTTATCGCTATAATATGTATAGTCCCCGATCTCAATATTGGGTCTTTTCGGCAGATTGCTAATATAACAAACTGTCTTTATATTAGCATTCGGGTATAGCTTGTTCCTATCTGGCCCAAGCATAACTCTCACACTCCTTATATGCTATTTCCTTCTCTAGCCTATTTTTTTGCTAATAAAAGTTTTGTTTAATTCACAGGGTTGCCACTTTATTACAATCTTCCATACTTCTCCACAAATTCCTCCCAGATTCCACATATTAATATATTTCCACGTAAAAGTACTGATACCCAATAAAAAAAATCGACTAAACCGAAGTCTAGCCGAAAATATAATACCTATAGAATTACCTAATTACCCATATTTTATGAGATATCACACAAATATGCAAAATTATATACAAATACACGAAAGCCTCTGACTTTCGTGTAACAGTTTGAGTTCCGCGTATTCGTGCAACCCCCAACAAATGTTCGCCCCCTAATCGAAGTCTAGGCAAACATACAGACACACTTATAAAATTACCTAAAAACCATGAGTTCCCGCTATTCCTGCCTATTTCCGTTCTATCAACGCTACACACTCCACATGTGTTGTGATAGAAAGATATTAAAACCCCTGTCTATTTTTACTTTTTTCTTTGATAAACTTCCGTGCATTTTTCATTCCACCCACTTCTGCGAACATTGCCGTAAGCTTTTCTGCCTCAATCTGCTTAGAATTTAGACTCTCATACTTAGCTTCTTTTTTTAGTTTTAAATAATTTGTAAGCCTATCATCAGACAACCAGCCATCGTTTATGGCCTTTTGTACCGCGCAGTTTGGCTCATTAGTATGAGCGCAATCATGAAATTTGCACTTTGTTGATAGTTCATCAATATCAGCAAAGGTTTTTGTTAGGTCAGCGCTTTCAATCCCAAGTTCTCTCATCCCCGGAGTATCAATAACGGCGCCACCACTCGGAAGAACAATAAGCTCTCGCCTGGTAGTGGTATGCTTACCTTTATCATCATTTCTTATTTTTTGGGTTTCAAGAGCATTTTCGCCAATGAGCCTATTAATCAAGGTTGATTTTCCAACACCAGATGAACCTATAAATGCAATGGTTTTGCCACTGCAAATATGTTTTTTGACAGATAAGTATCCATCCTCACTCATACTTGAAGTAACAAGCACATCCACACCACAGGTAACTGCATCAAGTTCTAACATCTTTTGAGAGAGATTATCGCACAAGTCAGCTTTAGTAAGCACAATAACTGGAATTGCCCGACTATCCCAGGCAACCCCAAGGTAGCGTTCTACCCTACGAAGATTAAAATCATTGTTAAGCGACATACAGATAAAAACCGTATCAATGTTTGAAGCTACAATCTGTTCATCATTCGATGTTCCCGCGGCCTTTCTAATAAAGGCACTTTTCCTTGTCAGGATGTAGTGAATAATTGCATTTCCACCAGTATCCTCATTTCGGTCAAGCATAACGAAGTCGCCCACTGCAGGATAATCAGATAAGGCTTTTACATCAAAACGAAACTTCCCGGAAATTTCTGCTGTTAACTCACCATTCTCTGTTACAACCTTGTATAGGTCTTTATATTGGGAAACTACCCGTCCGACATAAAGACTTATATATAACCTAGACTCAGTAATGAATCTTTGGCTGAGTCCTAAACTTTCCATATCTATTTTGTTCAATTTTCTATCCTCCAAAAGTTTTATATAGTAACTTTTGGGAGGTTTATACACTAAATTATTTTGTACACACCTCCCATTTTGTTACAATATCCACCGTACTATTGTTTAACATAAAATAACAACTCCTTTGTTAATAGTATTATAAATTTACCCTTCGATCGTATCATAAAAACACAAGATTTTAAAGATCCAATATCCCTGTACAGCAGTGGAGTTCATGGCTAACAAATGCTGTGACATTCTTTTTACCTCGATTTTCAATTTTAAGGTAAGATTATATCATGCTTAATTTTTTTTGCACCAGAACTCGCTTTTTTAATGTAATACTATTCAAGCTCTTAACTTTGTATGATTTCTTTCTGCCTTATCTTCCCGATTTCATGGCTGAGCACCCCTAATAGTCAAAGCCGCCCCCTAAAAGGGACAGCTTGTAAACTATAAATATAATTAAAACCAACTGTTTGGTCCCAGCAATTTTCGGACTGCGCCACCATGTAATACACCGATACTCAAATCACTGCAGAATTGAATTCTATGAGGAGTTGGCGATTTATGAAGAGAATTATTTTGAATATGCAAGGAAAGGAATACATCTTTTCACTATTCAATTGCCCTCAAAAACACTACTCTTCTCCCTTAGTTTCAGACCAAGCTTCGCAATCTTCCGGGCAACATCCATAATCCCGAAGATCTTCTGTATACGGGTTCATGCATACTTTTATGTTTTTTACCGGCAGATATTTTTTAAAATCTATTTCCAGTGTACGGTAAATTCCTCTATGACTCCCATCGGCTATGAAATAGAATTTCAGATTTTTCAAATCGCTTGTTACCCGCCATGTCGTAGGAAAAATATCATGAGACACATTAGCGATAGCATATTCAACGTCATCTACGCAACCTGGAGTTATAGCTGTACTGCAGATTGCATTAATAGTCTGAAGCCTGTTATTGATACTACTGGGCGCTTCTGTCAGCAATTCTTTAAGTGCCGCCAGCCGCACAAATCGTTCTTGGGGTAAACTGCCTCCGGGAAGAATATGATTGCCAAAGGGATAATATTTTCTGACATTCTGCAAGTGGCAGTCGAGTGTAGGTTCATTTGTCACAACAGATGCATCGTAGCCACGGTATATCTTTGGTTCAAAATTGCCATCAACATACTCAATAACCGCACAATCACCGTGGGCATCCTCAATTGCCAAATGAAATCCAGCATAACTTTCTAAGACACTCCCCAATATCGGCCATGTTTTATATTTGGCACTAAGACAAAACTCATTATGCAAATTAACGGCTTCTTGCACTGTAGATGCCTGATCTAATATAGTCTTTACCCATAAACCAAAGTGAAGTGTCGGCTTACAATAATTATGTTTAGGATATTTAGCACATAAAAGAGACAACAGATGAGCTGCTAACCCGCATTCGTTCATTCCTTCAGATATAATGTCCGGAGTACCGACTTCATTTATAACAAGGCTGTCATATTTTGATTTCCAGGTGTACTCGCTATATTTTTTATTTTCTATACCTTTTGGTAATATATATATCCGTGGTTTGTCAAAATACGGTAAATCCATAGTGCGGGAAACCAATTTTTCTTTTCGCCAGAAGACCCTACTACACATAAATTAACTCTCCCTTTTATAATGAACTTATATTACAGTATATTTTTGTGTAATGTTTTTGTGAGCAATGTTTTATTTTTATGTTCAACCTTCGTGCCAGTGAGCACCTACATTGAGAGCGCTGCGACAATATCAAATTATCTTGGTAATACTTGTTTCCTGCCTACGAAAAATCGCCTAAACTTAACGTCTAGGCGAACATAAAGTGCGACACGTTCCTAAATGAAAACTTTAGGCATTGGCTATATCTCAATGAATCAAATGACGGGGTAACGCCCTGAATGGTTCACTTTAATACTCCGACTGGCGTGAATGTCTTATGTACTGTATGAATCAGGGAAAAAGGTGGAGATTATATCAAGACCTTACCTATTGATATTGATCAATAAGAGGTAGGTTGAAGAAATTCAATGACCCCTCTTTGAGTCAAGTTTATAAATGAGATTATGGGGATTTCAGCTTAACACTGGGGTAAATCTAGGATGTTTTTGACTTTATAAAATTTTTGCACCAGAGCCAATAATTATACTATAATACATTGCTAATTTCTTAAAGCGGTTTGTGTATCTGCAAATCTGGGGTGCCATTCCGCCAACACATAATTCCATATTGAATTGAAAGTTCCTTGCATCGTTGATGTACGATATATTCACTTTCATTCGTAAAGTCTACTCCTAGAATTATGGTATCCAGCGAATTACTTATAGAAATAAAATCAGGTTCTTCATCTTGACCCCGTAATAATATCCGAAATTCAGATTCGCTTTTCCAATCAGCATGTTTTCGAAAATAGTAATCTTGGTAGTTTTCGTTTATCAGATTCTCAATATTGTTAGGTACGTTATTAGGAACCCAGAAAGAATAATCTACATGAAACATGTTATTTGCTGACCCATTATACATAGGACTATCGTATTCTGAATAGCTTACTTCGCCTATGTAAAGTTTCCCCTTCGCATTAAGACTCTTTTGAACTGTAGCAAGTAGCCGCTCTTTATTGCTAACAAGACAAACTCCCGTGTGGTGGCATATTGAGACCACATTCAAGGATGCGCATGCCCCCGGGAACTGTGCATATGTCCAGTTGCTGGCATGCTTTGGTCATATTTATACATGCAAAGCATCTTACAACCCCTCTTCATCTGATGATTAAGCATGTCATTTGCAATGACTAACTTCTTCTCTTACGTTAGAAAAAGAGAAATTATAGTTTTTTTGACTCTCTAGGATCATTCGTTTGAGACATAGGCCCAAGCCGTAACTGAAGGCTCGGAATAATTTCTCCTAATGCAATTTCAATTCCCGTATAATGATAAAGGTATGTATCAAATTTGGCATCATTTTAATAGTACTTTTGCTCCACCCTATATATAACTGTACCACCTGATACTTTATGGTATTGATTATGATTATATAAAGGAATCATAATCAAGCCAGCATGATTTTTACTACCTGCCGGTCTTGTTGCTTTATTGAGCTACACTGTTAATCCCAGTGCCCCGAGTATCTTTCCCAATTGGTTGAATATCATCAGTATGATAGAGCCACCAGTTGGATCTATTTAATTAAATATCAAGCATTTATTTACCAGAGCAATACATCTATTGACAAACTCCGCTTAATTTATAAGGGGGTGTGGTTTTCCCTATTACCATACAAATACACGAAACCCTATCCAATTCCGTGTATTTGTATATATTTCCGTGTAAGAGTACACACTTTTACAAGAATCCCCTCTATTATGCGACACCCCCCAACAGAAAAAACGCTCAAATCGAAGTCTGAGCGAACATAAATAACATATATTAAATTACTCTTACCAATCTACCTTCAAAGACAGATTTCCTTGACATCCTCGCTTGTCGCCAAATAGCTTGCTGATTTCTCCCTGTAAGCTTAAATGATTGTCTAAACGCGCCTGCAATCCCAAATTCATTTGAAACATGTTACATCCTATGCTGTTTTGGCTTTGTTCACCAGAAATATCGGCTACATTGTTGCCCTTAAACTCATGTATATAACTTACCCCCAATGAGGTGGTCGTTAATTTCCCGTTGCTTTGCTCTACAGTCTTGCGGAGTTGCAGTCCTAGCCGTCCCTGTAAGGAGTCACCTTTTTTCAACGATACATCTGCTCCCACATTATCAGTAAATTCTCCATGACGAATACCAATATACGATAATTGCACTTGCGGTTCCAGCACCAAACCGTTCTTCTGCTGGAAAGTCACACCATGTTCCAACGAAGTAACAAATAGCCGTCCCGAATACTGCTGCTTAAGGCCATACCCATAATAACCAGGTACATTGTTTGCAAAATTCAGGTTACCAAATAGGAATGCTGCATTAACATAGCCTGACCGGTTGGATTCTATCGGCGTCAATAATACAGAATAGATGCCACCGTAATTTCCTGTTATCTCATTATTCACGTTGCTTGCCGTATCATGTTGACTAGTTACTCCGTGTCCAGCAACTAAACCAAAATATATTTTATTATTTTTCCCAATAGCATTTTCCTTGATTAGTTTTTCCCATCCTAGTTGCATACCTTTTGTCTGACCATGATATTCATATCCAGATAAATTAGTGTAGCTAGCATCATTGCCAAAAGGACTTACCCAAATATCATTTCTTAATTTCCCTTCTGCGACATGAGAATTGCGCAGTTCATTCATATGTAAACCTAGATCGTCAATAACCCCTCGGCTTAGGTTTTGCCCATTGGTAATTGCCCCACTGTAACTTGACATATAATTAGGCGCATACAAAGCGTACATAAGCCAAGGCATGGTATTTTCAGGCTGACCGCTACGTTTCCAATATTGATAAGCTCCGCCACTACGATATTCACTTCCTTGTGCCATTGGCGAAGCGATACCGCCGATAAGCTGAGTTCCCTTTGGCACTGAAATTACATAAATATCTTGTAAATCAGAACCCCATCCAGCCAATATTGCTTGATCATTTCGAGACTCTTCCACAGAATAGTATTTTCCCGACCACCATGCACCTAAGAAACCTTGTGTAATCTCATTCAGTTTCTGGTGATTGCCTCTACGTACTAGCTTCAATGCTTGATCAGTTTCCACAATCCTGACACTAGTATCTGTCATACCTGGCGTACTTGTAAAAGAATAGAAATTGTTATAATAATTATTTGCTGCAAAATTGTTAAATCCAGCACCCAGCAAAATTTGTCTTTTTTGTTCCAATAAAACATCGGTAACACCTGGAACAATGTTCGCTGCGCTCTGTCCACTCACAGTCTTTATGGGGCTAGCTCCTTGGGACTGAATCTGCACATCGATCGCTACCAACGAATTATTCCAGTCCTTCACTTGCTGGGACTCAGCATCAACTGGTATAAATCCAAATAGCAATGTTGCTCCGCAGATAACGGCGGTAGCTAATTGCTTTTGCCAGCTTGCGAAACTACTTTTAAAAGCTTGTCTTAGCATAGCCAGTTCCTTTCTTGTACAAAACCTACTAAGGACTCAGGGGGACGGTACCGCTGAGTCCATTAAGCCCTAGCAATTACACTTTGACTTATCCCAGTTAGCCTTGCAATTTGCCGCGTAGATAACCCTTTAATTAATTTAATTTTTCGTAACAGCTCATCTCGTTCTCTTTTCTCCATCGCCTGTAATTCAGAAGCACTTTTTACATCTGCATATTGTCGTATTAATACTATTGCTGCATCATCCGTTACTATTGTTTTTTCATAATAATCTAAAAAACATATATCTTTTACTTTTTCATTCATAAATTGTTTAAAGCTTCTTACTGCCTCACTTTTATCAGTTGAAAAAATATCTAGTATAAAGTCAGCTTCAACTATTTGTTCACCATGAATATATTCCGTATAGCTACTGACTTTAAAACTATCTAAACTCTGCACCAAACCTGCCCTCAAAGGATTTTGATGAATATATCGTAATACGCCTAATAAATATCCATCATCTTCCACAATTTCGCTCTTAAACCTGTCTTGAAATAAATGTCCGCATCGATTATATTTTCGATTATACCACGACACATAACGTATGCCAATTCGTTTCATGATTATACTCAAATCATGTTCACTTTCTTTTAAAAGTAAATGAATATGATTATCCATTAAACAATACCCATATATCTTAAACTGACAACTCTTCTTGTAATGCTGTAAGCATTCTAAAAAATTACTTCTATCTTCATCATCTTCAAAGATTACCTGCTTATTTATACCTCGCAAGATCACGTGGTATATTCCACTTTCACTTTTTCGTCGCGTCTGTCTCGCCATCCTCCTCACCTCGGGTATAGTTTACCCATTTTTTTCTGACTCAAACGTACCGTCCCCGTGAGTCTCCACAAATCCCTCTATATTTCGTGTAAAAGTATCCAGAAAACAATTTTTTTTGTTTCTGTGCCACGCTGGGAATGCACTTTGACCTTACCCCAGCTCAATAGACACAAAGAACTCGTAATATCTGACTGTATCGTATGATAGGTCATTATTTTGTGAAAATGATATTAATATATTGGA
>JAGFZX010000045.1 GCA_017889585.1 Bacillota bacterium | reverse complement strand
TAATAGGTCGAGGGCTTGACTTAAATGATAGCACTGCGTGCTAACGATCATTAATCCTAAAATACACGCCTTCTTCTGTGCAGTTTTGAGAGAACATATTAATATGTTTATCTCTATAATCCAGTGACGATAGCTGTGGGGCTCCACCTGTTCCCATACCGAACACAGTAGTTAAGCCCACATACGCTGAAAGTACTTGGTTGGAAACGACCTGGGAGGATAAGTAGTTGCTGGTTATATTCCTGGATAGCTCAGTTGGTAGAGCAATCGGCTGTTAACCGATCGGTCGTAGGTTCGAGTCCTACTCCAGGAGCCATTTTCAAAAAAGGCACTATTCGTTTTTATGGATGGTGTCTTTTTACATTATCCGTCATTTCTGAGATTGGTGAGAATGTTTCAGATGCTAATTGTCCCATATGGTTTTTTTAGTTTCTTAAGTGAAAAAAATAATTTAGTAGTTGTTCTTACGCTATTTTTAATGTAGAATAAGAAATTGATAATAACCTATTACATAACAAGGTGTATACAACGTACATTGTATGCACCTCGTTATTTATATTGACATATTTAGAATATTATATTGAATGGAGGAATATTAAATGGCAGATGTAACAGAAGTAGTAAAAATTAGGCGTAAAGTATTGTCAGAGATCGCTCGTCTGGCTTTTGTAGAGGATCTCGATAAACAAAATATTGGCGAAGTTCTGGATAAGGTAGTTCATGAGACGGGCCCGCGTTATCGCTGCTGCGTGCATAAGGAACGAGCTGTAGTAAAAGATAGGGTCAAGTTTGTCTTGGCGCAATCACTAGATATGGGTATTTCCGAAGCAGCTCAGAATGCTTTAAATGGACATATTGCAGATATGCCCATTATTAATATTATGCCTGAGGCCTGCGATCAGTGCCCAATTGATACCTATTTTGTAACAAATGCTTGCCGAAATTGTATTGCACATAATTGTATAGCAAGCTGCCCTAAACGGGCGATTACTGTTGTACAGAATCAAGCTTATATTGATAAAACCAAGTGCGTCGAATGTGGTTTATGTAAGAAATCTTGTCAATATGGGGCTATTGTTGAGATTACTCGTCCATGTGAGAGGGCGTGCGACATTGGGGCCATAAAAGCAGACAAAGAGCGACGGGCTGTCATTAACTATGACAAATGCAGTCAATGTGGTGGATGTAAGATGGCCTGTCCATTTGGTGCTATTACTGAACAAAGCTTCACTGTTCAGCTCATTCAAAAGATAAAAGCGGGCAAGCGGGTATATGGGATTTTGGCTCCAGCGTTTATTAGTCAGTTTGGTATAAAAGTAAAACCAAGTCAAGTGGTTGGCGCATTTAAAAAAATTGGGTTCTATGACGTTCAAGAAGTTTCTTTTGGCGCTGATATTGTAACTTTGGAAGAAGCAAAAGAGTTTGCAGAAAAAGTACCAAAGGAACATTCTTTTATGACTACATCTTGTTGTCCAGCATTTGTCGATATGGTGAATAAGCATTTACCAGAACTAAAGGATTATGTTTCGACAACTGTATCGCCAATGGTAGCTAATGCAAAAGTTATTAAGTCCGCTGATCCTGATGCAGTTATTGTATTCATCGGTCCGTGCCTTGCAAAAAAAGTAGAGGCAAAGCAATATCCGGAATTCATTGATTTTGTATTTACTTTTGAAGAAATAGAATCTTTATTTGTAGGTGCAGGCATAAATATTTCTGAGATTGCTGAAACTGAATTTGAAACAATTGCCTCCCGTGATGGTAATGCTTTTGCTCGCGCTGGCGGTGTGGTACAAGCCGTTATTAATGCGGCAGCAAAAATCAATCCAAATTTGATCGTAAAACCTCATCGGGCAGAAGGATTACAAAATTGTAAGACGGCTTTATTGCAATTGAAAGCTGGTAAGATTGATGCTAATTTCTTTGAAGGTATGGCTTGTATTGGTGGTTGCGTGGGCGGCCCTGGAATTTTGACAGATATGCGTATCAGTAATAAGATGGTTGACACTTTTGCAGCTTCCTCGACAATGAATGCTGCACCAGATAATCAAAAGGCTATTGATGAGAGTAAGAAGGATTTACATTGGCATACTAAATAACTTTGTCCATAAGATACTTTACTAAAAGAGTAGATTTATGCTAAAATAGTGCCTGATTCATATTGTTTGAGGGGAGAAAAGAAGATATGTCAGGACATTCAAAATGGGCTAATATAAAGCATAAAAAAGGTAAGATGGATGCTCTACGCGCCAAAACCACTACTAAGATTGGTCGGGAAATTACGGTTGCAGCACGTATGGGTGGGGGTGATCCTACTGGTAATATGCGCTTAAAGCTGGCTCTGCAAAAAGCGAAAGAAAATAATATTCCTAAAGATAATATTCAGCGTGCCATTCAAAAAGGCGTCGGTGCCCTAGATGGCAGTAATTATGAAGAATTAGTATATGAGGGCTATGGTCCTGGTGGAGTTGCAGTTATTGTAGAGGTCATGACAGACAATCGTAATCGTACAGCAGCTGATGTTCGTCATTTATTTTCCAAGTATGGTGGAAATTTAGGAGAATCCGGCTGTGTATCATGGATGTTTAACAAAAAAGGGCTTTTTGTTATTGATGAAATAAGGGCCCTAGATGAAGAAGAAGTGATGATGCTTGCCCTTGAAGCTGGGGCTGATGATTTTAAAGCTGAAGATGGAGAATTTGAAATTATCGCTGATCCTGAGAATTTTGCCGAGGTGCAAGAAACTCTTGCAAAGAATAATATTAAAACTTCAGTAGCAGAGGTAACAATGATACCGACAACTACAGTAGCACTACTAGGGGATGAGGCCACTAAGATGATGAAGTTAATGGATGCATTGGAAGAACATGATGATGTGCAGGAAGTATATGCTAATTTCGATATTCCAGAGGACTTAATGTAACAGTCAATGTCACTACTATAAAATGATTTAATATGGATGATATGTATATTTCTAATATTTTTAGGCAATAATGTTGGCAATCGGAAAATGAGGAGTTGCTTTCATTGTTGCCATATAAAAGAATTAATAAAAAATTTGTATTACTAACTACAGGTATCCTCCTGATAGTAGGTATGTCAGCATATTATATCGCCTATTTATCTTTTAAAGGTGAAAATAAGCCACTTTTACCTCAAGAAACAGAAGTAGTTAAGCAAGAGGGTAAAATCAAAATAGTTGCCGATACTGATTTGGTACAAAAAATTTTATATCTGAAGTGCAAGGATGAAGAAGTGTTACGCACTAAGCCTACAGAGAAATTAGTGGGTTTAACTATTTATCAACTACAGAATGTTTATCAGGGCTGGGTATTTGATAAATTTGATACTGATGAAGTGCATATGACGTTAAAAATTGATGGTTACTGTCGCGAACATGCCAATAATATGTTTATTGGAATACAAGATGACCGTGTTGCTGTGTTTTATGGAAAGCCTGATTCTAAGCGTATTGTCAAAGAAGTAACTAACATTCAAGTTAATAAGCTTATGGTGCAAGATGTCGAAGAATTAAAGCAAGGTTTGGCAGTAAGTTCAACGGAAGAATTATTGCGTACTTTAGAAGGAATGCAATCAAGATAGAGGGGGTAACCCTTCTATTTTTTTGCTAAGAAAGGAATAGTGTGTTCTGTTGTCGAATTCATGTTAGTTGGTAAGGGAGGCTTTTTTATGTTAGCATTAGGCATTGACCCTGGTACTGCGATCTGCGGTTATGGGGTTGTCGACTTACAGGGAAGTCATCTAAAGGTTCTGGATTATGGAGCTATTGAGACAAGTCCTATATTGAGCGATGCAGAACGGCTGGTTATTATTCACCATGAGATTGATGTGCTTATCAAAAAATATAAGCCTGAGTTAGTGGGGGTTGAATTACTCTTTTTTAATAAAAACGTGCGTACTGCCATGACAGTCGGACAGGCGCGAGGGGTTATTTTATTGGCAGCGGCCCAAAACAACGTAAATTTGGTTGAGTTTACCCCACTACAAGTGAAACAATCAGTTGTAGGGTATGGTAAGGCGACTAAGGAACAGGTCATTTATATGACACAGCGGTTATTAAATTTGCCATCTAAGCCTCATCCAGATGATGTAGCAGATGCGTTAGCAGTGGCGATTTGTACAGTACATTCGGTTAATGTGAGAAGAGATCTTGCGTGTGCCAAATCACCACTATCAACAGCACGAATCCAGAGTTGTTGGGGGGGAAAATTATGATTGGTTATGTGCGAGGGACGGTATCTCATATCCTAACAGACCACTGTTTAATTGATGTCCAAGGAATGGGATATCGTGTGTTTATTGCGGCAGCAACTAGGCAGAAACTCTCTGTTGGTAAAGTTTCATCATTGTTTACGCACATGCACGTACGTGAAGATGCAATTTTATTATATGGATTTTATACTCAGGATGAGTATGATTTATTTTTGACTTTAATTTCAATTAATGGAATTGGACCTAAAGTCGCAATGGGAATTTTATCAGCAATTGATCCTAATCAATTTCGTATAGCGATTAGCACTAAGAATATTGCTATACTAACTAAACTTCCAGGTATAGGTAAAAAAACAGCGGAAAGAATAATTTTGGAGTTGAAAGATAAGATTGCTGCTATTACAGATGACGATACCACAGAAGCTCATGTAACGGCGGTTTCTGGTGATATTGTTGATGAAGGAATTATGGCCTTACTTGCTTTAGGTTATAATCAGAATGAAATTATGCCTATTGTCAAAAAAATTGGTAAAAATGCTCAATCAGTAGAGGTCTTAATCAAATTAGCCCTTCGGGAGTTAGTAGGGGGAATTCGTAAATAATGGAGGAACGAATTATTACTGGTAGTGAGCAAGAGGTCGATAATTGGCAGTACAGTCTTAGACCACGCCTATTAAATGAATATATCGGTCAAGATCAAGTTAAAAATAATCTTTCCATATTTGTCCAGGCAGCCCTCTCACGGGGAGAAGCATTAGATCATGTACTATTATATGGCCCTCCTGGCTTGGGTAAAACTACACTGGCTGGTATTATCGCCAATGAACTCGGTGTGAATTTTCGGGTAACATCAGGGCCAGCAATTGAACGTGCTGGAGATTTGGCAGCACTACTCACTAATTTAGGGGAAAAAGATGTATTATTTATTGATGAAATTCATCGACTCTCTAGAAATGTTGAGGAAGTACTGTATTCGGCCATGGAAGATTATGCGTTAGATATTATTATTGGTAAGGGACCTAGTGCTCGCTCTATACGTCTCGATCTAGCTCCTTTTACTTTGATTGGTGCTACAACCAGGGCTGGAGCCTTGGCTGCACCTCTGCGGGATCGGTTTGGCGTAATTTGTCGGTTAGAATATTATCATACTGAAGATTTAGTCTATATTGTGAATCGGGCAGCAGAGATATTAAAGGTTGAGATTGATGTTGGCGGAGCCAATGAAATTGCTAAAAGATCTCGAGGAACACCGCGAATTGCCAATCGATTATTAAAGCGGGTAAGAGATTATGCTCAAATTGTTGGCAAGGGTATTATTACAGATGTTATTGCTGATAAGGCATTGGCCATGCTCGAAGTGGATAAATGCGGCCTTGATAAAACTGATCGTAATATGTTGCTGGCGATTATTCAAAAGTTTAACGGTGGACCGGTGGGTATTGATACCTTGGCAGCTGTTATTAGTGAAGAGAATGAGACCATAGAAGATGTATATGAACCATTCTTATTACAAATGGGTTTTTTGCAGCGCACTCCTCGGGGGCGGATCGCTACCCAATTGGCATATGAGCATTTGGGTATAGCCTATAAACGTGATGAACAAGGCAGTATACTATAATCTCTAATAAGGAGAATTATTTTGAAGTATGCATTCTATTCTATTCTGTTACCAATAGCATTAGTAATGGGTTTTTTTGTCCAGACTGCTCAAGCTGAGCCCCTACAATCAACAATCAGGGTTGGTATTTTGTCGAATCAGGAGAATGTATTAATTTCAGCAGATACTAAATTTGAAATTTTAAATGGGGAAACAGGACAATTATTAGTACATTTAGCTGCTGGAGAAAAAGCGACTATTTCTGTTAAAGGAAAAACTCTTAGCATTAATGGTAAACTAACAAAAGCCGTGAAGATTAGTGTTCTAACGTCTAAAAATAATGGTGAGCATTATATTGAAGTCAATAAAAAACAGTATCGTGGTAACATTGATATTCATATTACTCACGGAAGTGCAGTGCTTACAATTGTAAATACATTGCCAATTGAACAATATTTGTATGGTGTTATTGCCAAGGAAATGTCACCTAGTTGGCACTTCGAAGCTCTTAAGGCCCAGGCTGTAGCAGCACGAACCTATGCTTTGTACAATCTGAATAAACATCAAAATGATGATTATGATGTGTGTGCTACAACAGACTGTCAGATATATGACGGGCGAGAAAGTGAAGTAACACAGGTCATTAAGGCTGTTGACAATACATCAGGGCAAGTTATTATGGCACAAGGGAAAGTTATTCCTGCTTATTTTCATAGTAGTTCTGGTGGTTATACTGAAAATAGTGAAAATGTATGGGGTACATATGAGTCCTATTTGCGTGGTGTAGTTGATTATGACCAGAATTCACCTCTGTATAAATGGGAAAAAAAGTTAACAACTAATGAATTAACAGCAGCAATCAATAAAGCAGGGTATACTATTGGTATCATTAAGGCCATTGAACTTCCACCGCTGACGTCTAAACCGATGAATACTCCTGAACGTGGGGTGTCAGGGCGGGTGAAAGTAATACAGTTTATTGGTTCTACTGGCAGTGCCCAGTTAACTGGTGAGCAACTACGTAAAATTCTGGGTTTAAAGAGTACTTTATTTGATGTTAGTGTCATGGTACCTGTAGAGCAGGCTGTGGATTTTGGGCAAAGTTTTATTACAGATAAAAAAGAGATACATCGGATTAGTGGTAGGCCAAATGAGATTATAGTGATTTCAGGATTTGGTTGGGGGCATGGTTTAGGGTTATCTCAGTGGGGCGCCAAAGCAATGGCTGAACAAGGCCCACAGGGGGATTCCACATATTTTAAAGAGATCTTGAAACACTACTATCAGGGAACTACCATCAAAAAAGTTTTCTAAAGGAGTTTCGTTACATGTTGTTATCTGATTTTGATTATTTTTTACCAGAAGAGCTGATTGCTCAACATCCATGTGAGCCTCGTGATCATTCACGATTATTAGTATTAGATAAAAATACAGGCACTACAGCTCATCAGCATTTTTATAATTTACCTGAATATTTAAGGGCCGGTGATACTATAGTTTTTAATGATACTAAAGTTATTCCAGCGCGCTTAATTGGTGCTAAGGCTGAAACTGGCGGTAAGGTAGAAGTTTTTTTATTAAACCGCAAATCAGGTGATGAATGGGAAGCATTAGTAAAGCCAGGCAAAAAAGCTAGACCAGGTGCAATCATTACATTTAGTGATGAATTATGCTGTGAAATAGTGGAGACTACAGATTTTGGCGGGCGTCTTGTTCGGTTTAGATTTGATGGTGTGTTCGAAGAAATATTAGATAAATTAGGACAAACACCATTGCCACCTTATATTAAGGAAGAATTGGCAGATAAAGAAAGATATCAAACTGTTTACGCTCGTGAGCGTGGTTCGGCGGCTGCTCCAACTGCAGGGCTGCATTTTACCAAGGAATTAATGAATAGACTGTCGGAAAAAGGCATAAACTTGGCATTTGTTACTTTACATGTAGGGCTGGGTACTTTCAGGCCAGTCAATACAGATAATATCACCAACCATGTCATGCATCGGGAGTATTATTCAGTATCACCAGAAGCGGCTCAGCTTATTAATAAAACTAAAAAGCAAGGCGGCAGAGTCATTGCAATAGGTACTACAGCAATACGCACATTAGAAACAGCGACCATTAATGGTGTGCTTGCAGCTAAAAGTGGCTGGACTGAAATTTTTATTTATCCAGGGTACTGTTTTAAAATGGTTGATGCTGCAGTAACTAATTTTCATCTACCAAAGTCCACATTATTGATGCTGATTAGTGCGCTGGCTGGGCAGAAAAGTGTTTTATCTGCCTATCAGGTCGCAGTGGCTCAGCAATATAGATTTTTTAGTTTTGGGGATGCAATGTTGATTATCTAGGAGGGAAATAATGGCAGTCACTTATGAATTAATTAAGCGTTGCTCTAAGACAGGAGCGCGAGCAGGGCGTTTACATACGCCCCATGGCAGCTTTGATACACCAATTTTTATGCCGGTAGGCACGCAGGCTACAGTAAAAGCAATGTCGCCTGATGAACTTAAAGATATGGGCGCAGGGATCATTTTAAGTAATACCTATCATTTATATCTCCGTCCTGGGCATGAATTGGTGGCTGAGGCGGGCGGGTTACATAACTTTATGAACTGGGATAGGGGAATTCTGACTGATAGTGGTGGTTTTCAAGTATTTAGTTTAGGGCCATTACGTAAAATTACGGAGGAGGGTGTTACTTTCCGTTCACACATTGATGGATCCAAGCATTTTCTTTCACCAGAAAAAGCCACAGAAGTACAAATGGCACTTGGGTCGGACATTATTATGGCGTTTGATGAATGTATACCTTATCCTGCTGATCATGATTACACCCGAAAGTCTACAGAGAGGACTACACGTTGGGCTGAACGGTGTAAGGAGGCTCATACCCGAGCAGATCAGGCTTTGTTTGGTATTGTCCAAGGTGGTATGTATAAAGATCTAAGAACAATGAGCGCTCAGGCTTTAATTGCTTTAGATCTGCCAGGTTATGCAGTTGGTGGACTCAGTGTCGGTGAGCCCAAACCTTTAATGTATGAAATTCTTGAACATACGGTCCCACTTTTGCCTGAAAATAAACCACGGTACTTGATGGGAGTTGGTACACCTGATTGTTTAGTTGAAGGTGTTATGCATGGTCTTGATATGTTTGATTGTGTATTTCCTACTCGCGTAGCACGTAACGGTACTGTAATGACAAGCTATGGACGATTAGTGGTTAAAAATGCTGAATATGCAAGAGATTTTAGACCTCTTGATGAAAAATGCAGTTGTTATGCCTGCCGTAATTTTTCTCGGGCGTATATCAGGCATTTGTTTAAAACCGATGAAATTTTTGGTTTAAGATTAACGACAATCCATAATTTACATTTTCTGTTGAATTTTATGAGGGAAATGCGCAAAGCAATTCTAGAAGATAACTTTGTGGAGTTTAGACAAGAGTTTTTAGCACAATATAAGTCAAGTTAAAGAGGATTTCAGTTTTTGATGTGGAATATACTGTTAAGGAGCAGATTAGATTAAAAAATAGGAGTGATTATATTGTCAGGTATTTCACAGGAGACGCTTCAACTGTTAGCGTCTTACGGACCAATTGTATTAATGGGGGTAGTTTTCTACTTCTTACTTTATCGCCCGCAGAAAAAGCAACAGCAACAACGTGCTGAAATGTTAAATAATTTGAAAAAAGGTGATCGGGTTATTACGGCCGGTGGTATGTATGGCACTATTACATCTTTAGATGCTAAAAAAGTCACATTAAAAGTGGCAGAAAAAATAGAGATGGATTTTCTGCGTACTTCAGTACAGAGTTATCAAAATTCTCCCAAGAAGGATTAGTGTCTAGTATATGAAAGAACTGTTGCGTAAAGAATCACTGGCTAAAAGACGCATGCTAGATAAAGAATTTATTGCCATACAAAGCGATAAGATGGCTAAGCTATTATATGCTTCGCCGTTTTATCAAAACTCAAAAGTTGTAATGCTGTTTTTGTCGATGCCAGATGAGCCGCAAATGATAAATATTATAGAGCATGCTTGGCAGCAGGGAAAGACGGTTTGTGTACCACATATGCGGCAACAATTTGGTGTAATGGATGCAGCACGAATTGATAGTATGGATGGTCTAGTGCGGGGAAGGCTTAACTTAATGGTTCCTAATCCTGCTAATTTAAGCTTGGTTGATCCAGAATTGATTGATTTAATAGTTGTACCTGCAGTGACTTATGATTATCACGGAAATAGGCTAGGTATGGGGGCTGGTTACTATGATAGATTTATCCCTCATGCATGCAATGCTATACTGATTGGTGTAATAGGGGCGTCGCAGATAGTAGATAGAGTACCGACCGGGCAGTACGATCAGTCTGTGCATTATTTGTTAACGGAAGATGCAATTATACATTGTACAGGCAAGAACTAAATTTTCTTTAGATTATATAGCTAGGTGAAAAAAGATGGAGATTAAAATAGGCATTGCTAAAATAACCAAATATGCTATGGCGGAATGTGGGGACAGTGTTGAAATCGCTGAAAGGCCTAGTGGTGGCATTTCAGCGATTTTAGCAGATGGACAGGGGAGCGGTAAGTCCGCTAAAATTACGAGTAGTTTGGTGGTCAATAAGGCTGCGGCATTAATCGCTGATGGTGCTCGTGATGGGGCAGTAGCAAGGGCTGTTCATGATTACCTCTATGTAGTAAAGGATGGGAAAGTATCATCAACCCTTACTCTAATTAGTGCTGATCTTGATACCCAAACTGTAGTGTTTAGTCGAAATTCAAACTGCCCGGTGATTGTTAAGCATCAATATGGTATTGATGTTTACGATGATGAGATTAGTTCCATTGGTGTTCATAAAAGGATGAAACCATTGATGTATCAAATGCCATTAGAAGTGGGAATGCTTTTAATATCCTATACTGATGGTATTCAGGCTGCAGGACGTAAACGTGGTAAAACCATGAATTTTGATATGATCCAGAAGCTGATTATTGATAATAGTGCAGAAGATGCCACATTTATCGCAGAAAGTATTTTAGAATATGCTTTGGGATTGGATGATTATCGTCCCAGTGATGATATGACTGTTGTTGTGATGGGCATATGTGATACTGAAAGCATACATAATATCCAAAGGATGAGTGTGTCATTTCCGTGTTAGAATGGTGATAAAATGCGAGTGGTAGTTGCGGGTGTTTGCGTTTCAGGTAAAACAACCTTAGTTAAGTCACTGCGAGATTTAGGGATTGATGCGTATAATGTTGCGCAAGAACATTCGGTTATAAAAAAGTTATGGAATCATAAGCAACCTGATATACTAGTAGTATTGGATGCTCAAATGAAAACAATTCGTCAGCGCCGAGTGGTGCCATGGGATGAAGATCGGCTTGCTGTGCAGCGTAAAAGACTTTCTGACGCTTATGCGCATGCTGATTTATATATCCAAACAGATGAGTTGAGTAAGGATGAGGTCGTCCAAAATGTAATAGAACATATCAGGAGGAATAGCCATGCTGAAAATTACTGTTGAAGATTTGAAAAAAGATCATGAAATATCTGTATATCTGACTCGCAGCACTGAATATCTTGGACGCATTGGTTTTACTGAACATGGTAAGCGTCATGCGACAATGATATCTGAGAGAGCCTATAATGTTTTAAAAGAGCTGGGTTATAAGGAACGTGATTGTGAATTAGCGGCAGTTGCGGGCTATATACATGATATCGGAAATATGATTAATCGTTATAATCATGGCGGTAGTGGCGCTGTTATGGCTTATACTATTTTATCCAGATTAGGTATGCCGCCGGACGAAATTGCCTTGGTCATTTCCGCAATTGGCAATCATGAAGAAGAACGGGGTAATGCCATTAATCATATTGCCGCAGCCTTAATCTTGGCTGATAAGTCAGATGTGCATCGCAGCCGCGTGACCAATAAGGATTTTGCAACATTTGAAATCCATGATCGGGTAAATTATGCTGCGAATAGCAGTCAACTAGTGATAGACAAGGAATTACGCACCATTGCTCTGGAAATAACCATTGATACTAATATTTGTCCAGTGATGGAATATTTTGAAATATTTTTGGCACGGATGATTATGTCGCGGCGCGCTGCGCATTTTTTGGATTGCCATTTTAAATTAGTCATTAATAATAATCAGTTATTATAAACTATATAGTAGAAGATTGGGGGAGTGTTCTTTGAGATGGGGGAATTTAACTAAGTTTTCGGTAGTAGTATTGGGGATATTAGCAGTTTTTGGCTATTATATTTCACCTTTGGCTACATCAATAAAACAAGGGCTTGATTTACAGGGTGGTACTCATGTGGTGCTTGAAGCCGTTGATACACCAGAAGCTAAAGTTGATGAGGATGCTGTACAGCGGGTTGTAAAGATTATTGAAAAACGTGTTAACGAAATCGGTCTAACTGAACCAATCATTCAACGTCAGGGTGAACGACGTATTATTGTTGAATTACCTGGCATTAGTGAGCCTGAAAAAGCAATTGAAATGCTGGGCAAAACCGCATTACTAGAGTTTCAGGATGAAAGTGGTAAGACTGTCATGACCGGTAAAGATTTAAAGGATGCTAAAGCACAAATTGAGCAGAATAAAAATAACGTCGTGGCTTTAGAATTTTCTGCTGAAGGTGCTAAGTTGTTTGGTGATTTGACGACTAAGAACGTCAGCAAACATATTAGCATTTTACTAGATAAGAAAGTATTGACGAACCCAGTAGTCAATGAACCTATTCTTGGTGGTAAGGCCGTTATTACTGGTAGCCGCACAATAGAGGAAGCTCAAGAGTTGGCTATTTTGCTGCGTTCTGGCTCATTGCCTGTAAAAGTCGATGTGTTAGAGATGCGCACCGTAGGTCCAACCCTCGGACAAGATTCCAAAGAAAAAAGTAAAATTGCTTTTGCCATTGGTGTCGGAGCAATAATTATTTTTATGCTATTGTTCTACAGAATGTCAGGTTTTGTGGCCAATATAACATTATTATTGTATGTTTTGATGTTGCTTTTCGCATTGAAGATGCTTAATGCTACATTGACATTACCTGGTATTGCAGGGATTATTCTATCGATAGGTATGGCCGTGGATGCCAATGTATTAATTTTTGAACGATTTAAGGAAGAATACCGTGCAGGTAAAACCTTACGGGCAGCCATGGATGCTGGCTTTAGCCGTGCATTTGCAACAATCTTTGATTCGAATTTAACAACTTTACTTGCTGTTGCTGTTTTATTTTTCTTGGGAACTGGCCCAATAAAGGGTTTTGCTATTACACTCGGACTAGGTATTGTATTGAGTATGTTTACGGCAATTACTGTTACAAGGTTTATGCTAAAAATGCTCATGCACACTAATGTATTTAAAAACGGCAAAATTTTTGGGGCATAGGGGGTGCATGAATGATGAAGTTTGATATTATCGGTAAAAGATATTGGTTTTTTGCGTTGTCGGCCTTTGTTATGATTCCAGGATTGCTTTCCATCGCATTACAGGGCTTTAATTTAGGTATTGATTTTACGGGGGGCACATTACTGGATTTAAAATTTGCCCGTCCTGTTAGCGTTACTGAAGTGCGTGCTGCATTACAAGAGTACAAGTTGGAAAATAGTACAATTCAGTTGTCTGCTAGCGGTCAAATTGAGGCTTCACCGAATGTATTTATTCGCACTCGTGAACTTTCTGATGACGAGAGACGTACTGTTTTGTCAGGGATGGAGAAGTCCCTGGGTAATTTTGATACTCTGAGAGCGGAAAAAGTTGGGGCAGTTATTGGATCGGAGTTGACCAGGAATGCAATTCTTGCAGTAGTGGTATCCTGGATCTTCATGATTGTTTATATTACTTATCGTTTCGAGTTTAAGTTTGCCGTTTCCGGCATTCTTGCCATAGTTCATGATCTAATAGTAGTGATTGGCGTATTCTCGTTACTTCAGAAGGAAATTGATGCCTCCTTTATAGCAGCGATTCTCACCATCGTTGGTTATTCTATTAATGATACCATCGTTATTTTTGACCGTATTCGGGAAAATTTAAAAACACATAGCAAAACAGAGAGTTTTTCTCAACTGGTTAATCGTAGTATTTGGCAAACCATGACTCGTTCTATTTATACGGTATTGACGGTCGTATTTGCTACTGTGGCATTATATCTCTTTGGTGGAGAGACTACTAAAAATTTCTCACTAGCACTGTTGATAGGTTTTATGAGTGGTGCATATTCTTCTATTTTCAATGCCAGCCCAATTTGGGTGACTTGGAAAGAGTATGAAGACCGTAAACGAATTGCTGCAAAAACTGGTGGTTCCAAGTAAAGAGACTCTATTTTTAAATGGCTGATGCATGGTTATTATTAACCTTTGCATCAGCCGTTTTTTATCGGAATCAGAAAGTATGGGTTTTACGAACCGCAGAGGCGCAGAGGACACAGAGGCTAAATAATAACAAGCTTTTCTCTGCGTTCTCTGTGCCTCTGCGGTAAATCGTTCTTATCTTTAGGACAGTTATTTTCTTATCACCAAATTTATGCTTGCTTAATATCATATTAGCAGTAAAGGTGGTGAATCTATGTGGATGTTATTACCAGTATTTTGCTTAGCTATTGTTCATATATCAGGAAATAATGTGGCAGTAATACCAGATATGGCTGGGGCCTTGGATCATGATACTTATATCAGCACAATAGTTGCCTATATTATATTAGGAATCATTATTGCAGCAATTACAGCTTGGATTGGCGTTAGAACCAGCCAGGATCTAGTAGTTGTCGCAAGGTCCATATACGGGACGCGGGGGAAAAAAGTACTGGCTCTAGCCCTATTATCCATAAGTATTCCAGCAAGTGCTTTAACAGGTGGCTATTATGCTGGTGAAATTGTGCATAGATTGACAGGTATACCTTACGCAGTTGCAGCTTTAGCTTGTTTGGCCCTATTTTCACTGTTAGCTGTAGGCTATTGTCACGAATTGCTGAAAATATCCAATTATATTGGGTTATTATTAATACCAATTCTGATATTTATCTTTTTCCTACATGATTTGCAGTTTAATTCAGTTATCCTTAAAGGGGATCAGGTGAATTGGCTGCTTGTTTTAGGATTAACTGGTTATAATGTTGGGGGGATGTGGTCAGCACTAGTTGTGGAAACGGCAGCATACTTGTCACAGAAAGGTAGTAAGGCTATATTGTTAGTTATATTGGCTAAATTAGTAGAAGGCATTTTTACACTGTGCATGGTTTATTTAGTTTTATCAACTGGTGCCCAGGGGCCGTTGGCATTGTCAGCTGTGGTTAGTAAGGTTGGCGGAGAGCTTATGATAGATATATTTGATATAGTATTATTTTGTATTTTTGCGAATACGATGGCGCCAGCTATGCTCGTTAATGCGCGGCAATTCAGTAGTCTCACAGGATTATCATTTTGGCCAGCTTTGTTACTGGCAGCTAGTATTGTTTATGTGGTCAGTTTTTTGAATTTCTCACTGATTTTATCGATAATGGGTTATACAGCCTTATTGATGATTTTATTTATTATTTACACTGCATATTTTTTACATAAATATGGGATAAATCAGCAATAATGTTAAATAGAAGGTTTATAATAATAACTTTGAGCTAAGTGAGAAAAGGATATGTTGATAATAAATTTTATGATAATATTGATAATGTTTATCGGACTCATGTGCACACTGGCACCTAGATTGTATGGGACAGTGATTATTTTGGTAGCAGCCGGCATATATGCTGTTATCATTGGCGTGAGTGTATTTCCCTTGTGGGTGGCAGTTAGTCTGTTAATGTTGACTTTAATGGCTGAAGTTGTGATAAATGGGCTGAGAATTTTTATGACTAGGCATTGTGAAGTATCAAGGATATATAGTATTAATACCACTGTGTGTAACTTGGCTGGTATAGTGGTTGCTGATGCCTTATTAGGAGCGTTGATCGGCATCACCCTTTGGGAATTGCTGGTAGGCAAGACCTTGTTTCCCCGGTTCAATAGTATAAGTAAGGTGTTAGTACGATTGATTCTAGCAGCAGTACTACGGTTAATTTGTGGACTCATTATGACCATTATTGTAGTTAAATACATGATGTATACATGATAGTATATTATATATTTCCTCTGTATGACTTTGAGGTAAGTTAAAGTAGCGTAAGGAAAAACGCTAGTTTTCGCACTACCTCTTTTTTTGTAGTTATTTAAGAGGATTATTATAGTTCATTCGAGAATAGTATAAATAGGTCATTGTTCGTATATTTTTATGAATAAATTGAGAGGAAAAGCTACTTAATAAAGTATACAAAGTAGCAGAATATGATGCTTACACCTTTTCAGATAGATTTTTTACAAAAACGTGGAATACCAGATACTGAAATGGAGTCTTTTGTTGAAGCGAATATAGCTTCTCTTCGGGAACCGATGCTTATGAAGGGGATCGAGCAGGCAAGCGAGCTGATTGAAAATGCAATTTTAAATCAGCTACGTATTTGTATCGTAGGGGACTTTGATGCTGATGGCATAACATCTACAGCAATGATGTTAATGGCCTTAACAGAGCTCGGCGCAGGGAATGTATCTTGGTATATTAATAGTCGCTTCGATTTAGGGTATGGTTTTCAAGTTGGTACGATTGATGAAATATTATTAGAGGGACCTGTGGATTTAATTATTACCGTTGATAATGGAATTACATCCTTCGAAGCTGCTCGAAAGGCTAAGGAACTTGGAATAAAGGTGGTTATTACTGACCATCATGAGCCGGGTACAGAGCTCCCGGTTGCAGATGTGCTGATTAACCCTAAACAGTCTGATTGCTTGTATCCTGACCAGAATTTAGCTGGAGTAGGTGTAGCGTTTAAACTGATTCAGTTTCTTTTCCATCGTCAAAATTTAGACCGACGTGCACTGCTTTTTCTTGATCTGGTAGCCATTGGAACAGTAGCTGATGTTATGACTTTACTCGGAGAAAACCGAGTGATTGTCAAAAATGGGTTAAAGTTAATTAATTGGAAAAATGCTCGCTCAGGAATAAAGGCTATTAGAAAAGTTTTTGGTATTAATGGTGAGATTACAACCTATCATCTGGGGTTCATTTATGGACCGGCATTAAATGCCCAAGGAAGAATTTATGGAATTCCCAGTTTAGCCATAGAACTTCTAACTACGAAAGATTCAGTACGTGCTGAAATAATTGCAACCAAGCTATTTGAGATAAATCAGGAACGTCAGCAAATAACTCGGACTCAAGTAGAAAGGGCTTTAGCGACAATTGGCGTAACAACTAGTAAATTTATTGTGTATTATGAGCCAGAATTACATGAAGGAATAGTTGGTTTAATAGCAGGGCGTATAAAAGAAAAATACAATGTTCCTACTCTTATTTTAACATCAGATAAGGAAGAAGGATTGGCAAAAGGTTCGGCTAGGTCGGTATCAGGGTTCGATCTAAAGAAACACGTAATCGATGACTGCAGTGACCTATTGATTAAGGGCGGTGGTCATGCAATGGCGGCAGGTGTGACCATGAAAGTTCAGGATATTAGAACTTTACAAGAACGTCTAGCGAATATTGCAGCAACTTATGCAGATGAAATATTTGGGCCGGATATAGGGATTGATTGTGTTTTTGATGCCAATAAGATAACTCTAGAATTGGTCGATGAAATTCAAGCGTTAGCACCATTTGGTGCAGGTTTTCTTGCACCAGTATTTAAAATCAGAGAATTTAAGGTGCAAAGGAAATTTTATATGGGAAAAACTAAACAACATCTAAAACTTATTAGTGGTAACGGGCTTGAGGTAGTAGCTTTTGGGCAGGCTGAAACATATCTCAATATGGGAGAACCTTTAGTTATTAGTCCTGTGGGACGTCCTACTAAAAATGAATGGTTAGGTAAAATTACAGTTCAATTTACAATAAAAGGCGATTATTTAGACGTAGGTAGACCAGAGTAACGTATAAAGGCTTCCGGGGACAAGCCGGAGGCCTTTAGGCGTTAGTGAAAACTTGATTTCCTTGCTTTTTAAGCAATAAATGATTATGATAATGGTTAATAATAAATATCATTATCATTATTTTAACAGATAGATAAGATACAGGAGGTTTGATTGATGGATTTTAAAGGTAAAATTAGGGAAGTACTTGATTTCCCAACAAAAGGTATCAGTTTTAAAGATATTACAACATTGCTGAAAGATGGGGATGCCTTTCACCAAGCCGTCGATGCATTAGCAGATCCTTTTAGAGATCAAGGTATAGATTTGGTAGTTGGCCCTGAAGCACGGGGATTTATTGTGGGCGTACCAGTAGCATATACATTAGGAGCTGGCTTTGTACCAGTGCGCAAACCAGGTAAATTGCCAGCCGAAGCCCTGGTATATGAATATAAGTTGGAATATGGTACAGATTCCTTGGAAATACATAAAGATGCCATTCTTCCTGGGCAAAAAGTTATCATTGTTGATGATTTGCTGGCTACCGGTGGTACTGTACAAGCCACAATTAATATGGTTGAATCCTTGGGCGGGGTTATTGTTGGTCTAGTATTTTTAATTGAACTGTCATACCTTGACGGACGTGAAAAATTAGGCAATTATAATATTATGTCATTACTCAAGTATTAAGCTGGTGATAGTGTAGTGAGGTGTTCATATGGGGAGTGCAATCCAGGCTAATATTCAAGAAATTATAAACAAAATAAGGTCATATCAATATGATGCTCCCATAGCTATGGTAGAGCAAGCTTACGAACTTGCCCGTAATGCTCACAGTGGTCAAACACGAGCTTCCGGGGAAGAATATATTTATCATCCACTTGGAGTGGCTAAGATTTTAGCTGATTTGCAAATTGATGCACTGACTATCAGTGCGGCATTACTGCATGATGTTGTAGAAGATACGACTTTTTCGCTGGAAGATTTAGAAAAAATGTTTGGCAAGGAAGTTGCCATGTTGGTTGATGGCGTTACAAAATTAAGTCGTATTGAATATAAGTCTAAAGAACAGCAACAATTAGAAAATTTTCGTAAAATGTTTTTAGCAATGGCTAAAGACATTCGTGTTGTCTTGATTAAGCTCGCAGATCGTTTGCATAATATGCGAACCCTTAAACATATGCCTGTTCATAAACAACGTCGAATTGCTCAGGAGACACAGGAAATATTTGCCCCACTTGCTCATCGTCTAGGTATTTCCAATATAAAATGGGAATTAGAAGATTTGGCATTTCGTTATTTAGAACCTGAAAAATATTATGAACTGGTAGAGAAAGTTAAACAGAAACGACGTGAACGGGAACAAGTTATTAACGAGGCAGTACGAATTTTGTCAGAACGGTTAGGCGAAGTAGCGATTAAAGCAGATATACAAGGCAGGCCTAAACATTTTTACAGTATCTATAAAAAAATGCTGAAGGGTAATAAAGATCTGAGTGAAATTTATGATCTGTCAGCGGTTCGAATTTTAGTCGATACAGTCAAAGATTGTTATGGAGCCTTAGGGGTTGTACATACATTGTGGAAACCCTTACCACTGCGCTTTAAAGACTTTATTGCCATGCCAAAAACCAATATGTATCAGTCTTTACATACAACAGTAATTGGCACAGAGGGACATCCACTGGAAATTCAAATTCGTACCATGGATATGCATCGGACATCTGAATATGGTATTGCGGCACATTGGCGATATAAAGAAGGAGCCAAGGGGGCTAATAAGGATTTTGATGAAAAGTTGACATGGTTACGTCAATTAACAGAACAAGACTCTCGTGATCCTGGCGAATTTATGGAGTCAGTAAAAATGGATATTTTTAATGATGAAGTATTTGTATTTACGCCCAAGGGTGATGTGATTGACTTGCCTATTGGTTCAATCCCCATCGACTTTGCCTACCGTATTCATACTGGTGTGGGCAATCGTTGTACTGGTGCACGGATTAATGGAAAAATAGTTCCTCTTGAGACGAAACTGACGAATGGCGATATTGTTGAAATTATTACTGCTAAACATGGGAATGGACCGAGTAGAGATTGGCTTAATATTGTGGGATCTTCTGATACTAAAAACAAAATTCGTCAATGGTTTAAGAAAGAAAAACGGGAAGAAAATATTATCAAAGGCCGAGAAGGTCTTGAACGAGAATGTAAAAAACTTGGTTATGATTGGCGAGAGTTAACTAAAGGTGAACGGTTAGCTGACGTTGGTAAAAAATTTAATATACAAAATGAAGATGACTTGATGGCAGCCCTCGGTTATGGAGGTGTAACTCTTCATGGCATCATGACAAAATTGATTGAAGCACATAAAAAAGAAATTCGCATTAATACACCGCCAGATGTATCAAAATTATTAGCAAAGCTTAAGCCCCATAACACTAAAAGTAAGGCTGATCAGGGGATTTTAGTGGAAGGTGAAGCTGGACTCATGGTGCGGCTGGCCAAATGCTGTAATCCGGTACCTGGTGATGCCATTATTGGCTATATTACGAGAGGCCGCGGGGTATCTGTGCATCGAGCTGATTGTAGTAATGTTTTAGTTAATCCTAGCGAATATGAGCGCATGATTGAGGTTAATTGGGATTTTGCTGTAGATAATTTATATCGAGTTACTGTTGAAGTAACAGGTAAAGATCGTCCGGAACTAATAACTGATATGATGATGGTTTTATCAGAAAGTAAGATTAAGATTAGTTCCCTCAATGCGAGAGTCGGTAAAGATAATATGGCAGCTATCACTTTAACACTAGATATTACCAATTTGAGTCAATTAGAGCATATTATGATGAAGATGCGACGAGTCAATAATGTATATAGTGTGCATCGTGCAGCACCTAGCTTAGGGGGAGTATAATGAGGGCAGTTGTTCAACGCACATTAAGGTCTAGTGTAACTGTGGATGATCAAACAATTGCTATTATTGACCAAGGATTGACAGTATTACTTGGTGTAGGCCACGGGGATACTGAAGAAGATGCGGGTTATTTGGCAGAAAAAATTGTAAATCTACGTATTTTTTCCGATGCTGGCGGCAAAATGAATTTATCCTTATTGGATATAAGCGGTGAATTGTTGATTGTTTCCCAGTTTACCTTATTTGGTGATTGTCGCAAAGGCCGAAGGCCAAGTTTTGATGCAGCAGCACCGCCACAGGTTGCCCAGCAGTTATATGAGAAGTTTATGGAACGCTGCGCATCTCTAGGGGCAAAGGTTGCTTGTGGGAAGTTTCAGTCAGAAATGGTAGTAGCGCTAGATAATCATGGTCCAGTTACAATTCTTCTTGATAGTAAAAAAAATTTTTAGGAGTGAATTAACAGATGAAAATTATAAGATTGGAAGTAGGTCCGATTGGTACTAATTGCTATATTGTCTATTGCATGAAAACCTTGCAAGGCGCAGTTATTGATCCAGGTGGAAATGGGAAGGAGATTATTGGTATACTGAATCGTGATCATATAAAACTGGTTTGCATTTTAAATACTCATGGACACGCGGATCATATTGTTGCTAATGATGAAATTAAAGAGGCAACCGGCGCACCTGTCTATATTCATGGAGCTGATGCAAAGATGTTAATAAGTGCTCAGGGGAATTTATCCTCATATCTTGGTAATAATTTTACTTGTCATCCAGCAGACCGTCTATTAAATGATGGTGAAAAATTTATGGTGGGTGAGATTGAATTTCAGGTTTTCCATACACCTGGTCATACGCCGGGGGGAATATGTTTCACAGCCAATGACGTCTTATTTAGTGGTGATACTCTATTTGAACAATCTGTTGGTAGAACTGATTTTCCGGGGGGATCACATCGCCAGTTGATTAGTAGTATTAAAAATAAATTATTGGTACTTGCTGATCATATTACAGTTTTGCCTGGTCATGGAGGCGCAACAACTATTGGTGATGAACGCCACAATAATCCATTTATTCAATGAGTTTCATAAAAATAGGGGGCTGCTATGTCGCTTAGATCATATGATTCATGGTTTAAAGGACTTCTTTTATTATCGGTTAGTTATATTTTGGTTACAGTAACGTCAATTTATTTACCAATCGTTGTTTCTATTATACTGACATTTATTTTAAATCCATTGGTAAATTATTTTTCAGGTCTACGCATTTGGCCAACTTCCGTAGAGATTGGTAGAGGCATTGCTGTGCTATTGGCCTTTGTGTGTACAACACTATTGCTTCTTATAATGGGGACCTTTGTATTACTCCCATTTATGCACGAATTTGATAAATTTATAATTGAGTTTCCAGCACTGATCTTGAAAATTCAAGATATCGGCATCAATATTGAACACCGTGCCAGTCTGCTAGAGATGCCTGTCAATATTAATACATTGATTCAGCAAACTGTTGCTAATGCTGCAACTTTCTCTGCCGATCTTGCCCGTCGCATATTACAGGCAATCTTTGGATTTGCATCAAGTATTGTGCAATTGGTGGTTGTACCAGTATTAACCTATTACTTTTTAAAAGATTGGCTTATTTTAAAAGAAAGACTAATAGCCATGTTTGCGGTTGATTCTCGCAGTAGAGTGCGTAAGGTGATCGAGGAAATGGGGATCGTCATGAGTGGCTATCTGCGGGGACAAGTACTGATTAGTATTGTTATTGGTGTTATTGTGTTCTGCGGCATGTATCTATTGGAGATCGACTATCCTTTGGTACTCGGATTATTAGCAGCATGTACTGAAACAATTCCCATTGTTGGCCCAATTGTGGGTTCTATACCTGCTATTATGCTGGCATATTTGGTGTCACCAGCCTTAGCAATTAAAGTAGTCATGTTTTATATTATTGTGCATCAAATTGAAAATCATATTGTAGTACCTAACATTATGGGACATACGATTGATTTACATCCTGTCGTTGTAATTATTAGCTTATTAATTGGTGGTCAATTATTAGGCATTATGGGCATGATGATGGCGGTTCCAATAACGGCATTATTAAAAGTAGTGATTAAGCAGTTATGGAATATAACATAATAGAAAGATAGGTGAGAATAGTGGCAATTGATATGAATGATATCAGGCAGAAGTTTCAAGAGAAACAATATAAATTGACTCCCCAGCGTCAAATAATTTTACAGAGTTTTATCGAGCATCAAGATGAACATTTAAGTGCTGAAGATGTACATGTTATTGTCCGTCAACATTCATCAGAAATTGGCCTCGCTACCGTATATCGTACGCTAGAATTATTTAGTGAGCTGGAAGTTTTGCAAAAAATGGATTTTGGTGATGGACGCAGTCGCTATGAAATCAATGAGAAAAGTACTCCACATCATCATCATCATCTTATTTGTCTAGCTTGTGGCAAGGTAAAAGAATTTGAAGATGATTTACTGGAGACATTAGAGACAACAATTGCCCGAAAAAGTAATTTTATGATTGTTGACCACCAAGTAAAGTTTTATGGATATTGTCAGGAGTGTAAAATAAGTCGTGAAGAGTAAAAGTAAACATAGTGCCATATAATGTGAGTCTACAAACATTGCATTAAAAAAGTTTAGATTCTATTGGACGAATGCATACTGTTCAAGATATAATAGATGTCTTCCGGAAAATCAGAAATTATGGTATTATGTTGATAAATATGGATATTATTCAGCATTGCGATAATGCCGAAGACTGCATTCTTATATTAAAAAATTTATGTGTATCTTGATGAGCATCATGAGCTTTTAACAAGATTACCTGCAGATAATGAGGGGGAAGGTTATGTTGATAACAGGTCCGCGGGGGACTAAAGATATATTGCCTGAAATGAGCGCTAATTGGCAATATATCGAACAAACAGTGCGGGATATTTGTCGTTTATATGGATTTAAAGAAATTCGTACTCCAGTTTTTGAACATACTGAATTATTTTTACGTGGTATTGGTGAAACAACAGATATTGTGTCAAAGGAAATGTATACGTTTACAGATAGAGGAGAGCGTAGTTTGACTCTTAGGCCTGAAAATACGGCTGCTGTTGTACGTTCTTTTCTCGAGCATAAATTGTATGCTGAGTCCTTACTGACTAAGTTATTTTACATAGGTCCTATGTTTAGGTACGATCGTCCTCAGGCTGGCAGATACCGTCAATTTCACCAATTTGGTGTTGAAGCATTAGGCTCTAAGGGGCCAGCAGTTGATGCTGAGGTCATTATTTTAGCGGTACAGCTATTAGAACGCTTGGGCTTAAATGATTTAAATTTATACCTTAATTCTGTAGGTTGCCCAGAGTGTCGCCCTGTATATCGTGCTCGATTGCAGGAATATTTGCGAGAAAAAACAGAGAATTTGTGTACGGATTGTAAGTCCCGGTTTGATCGTAATCCTATGCGCATTCTTGATTGTAAGAATCCAAAATGCGCTGAGGAGTCGAAAGGCTCACCACATATAGTGGATTGTTTATGTGAGGACTGTACTACACACTTTGAACAGTTAAAATCATTACTAACAGTTGCGGGTATTGATTTTACACTTAACCCACGGCTAGTCCGGGGCCTTGATTATTATACTAAAACTGCCTTTGAGATTCAGTACGCACCTCTAGGTTCGCAAAGTGCTGTGTGTGGTGGTGGACGGTATGATGGTTTGGTTGCTGAGTGTGGTGGACAATCAACACCAAGTATTGGTTTTGCCATTGGTATAGAGCGAATATTACTAGCCTTAGAGAAACAAGGTCTATTACCAGACGTAAATAATAAAATTGATCTATTTATTGCAACCATTGGCAAAGCAACTCAAGGCATTGCCTTTAAATTGTTATGTGATTTGCGTAAGAATGGGTTTACTGCCGATATGGATTTTATGGATAGAAATATTAAAGGCCAGATGAAACAAGCCAATAAATATCCAGCCCGTTTTGTGGCTATCATTGGTGATGATGAAGCGTTACAAGGAAAAGTCATGCTCAAAAACATGCAGTCAGGTATACAAGAGTTAGTTGATATTATTGCAGTACAAAATAAGATACAAGTAGAGATGGAGGATTAATATGGATACAATGGTAGGGTTAAAACGGACGCATTCATGTGAGGTACTAAATACTCAGCATGTTGAACAGGAAGTCGTATTATGTGGTTGGGTATCACGTCGTCGTGATCATGGGGGATTAATTTTTCTTGATTTGCGAGATCGCTCAGGATTAGTACAAGTTGTTTTTTCTCAAGATGTTGACTCAGATTCCTTTAAGAAGGCAGAATCTGTTCGTTCAGAATATGTGCTAGCAGTCCGAGGAACTGTCAAATTAAGAGATGATGCTACAATTAATTCCAATATGGCCACAGGTGAAATTGAGGTTGTTGGTACAGAACTAAGAATTTTAAATGGGGCGAAAACTCCGCCTTTTTATATGCAAGACAATATTGAAATTGATGAAACCTTACGTTTAAAATATCGTTATTTGGATCTGCGTCGCCCAGAAATGCAAAGAAACTTGATGCTACGTCATCGTGTTACTAAAACCATGCGTGATTTCTTCGATAACAATGGCTTCATGGAAATTGAAACACCAATGTTGACGAAAAGTACTCCCGAAGGTGCTAGAGATTATTTGGTACCAAGTCGGGTCAATCCTGGTAAATTCTATGCATTACCTCAGTCTCCACAAATTTTCAAACAACTATTAATGGTTGCAGGTATGGAACGATATTTCCAGATCGTACGCTGTTTCCGTGATGAGGATTTGCGGGCTGATCGTCAGCCAGAATTTACACAACTTGATATTGAAATGTCATTTATTGATCAGGAAGATATCTTGACTATGATGGAAAATATGACTGCCAAGTTGTTTAAAGAAGCAATTGGTGCAGAAGTTTCTACACCAATGTTACGCATCAGTTATGAAGATGCCATGAATCGGTATGGATCTGATAAACCAGATGTTCGTTTTGATATGGAACTCATTGATTTGTCAGATGCTGTGAAAGGTTCTAATTTTAAGGTCTTTGAAACAGTATTGGCAAATGGCGGACAAGTAAAGGCTATCAATGTTAAAGGGTATGCCCATGCTCCACGCCGTGAACTTGACGGTCTGATTGAATATGTATCCATCTATGGTGCTAAGGGTATGGCTTGGATTGGTTATACTGCTGAGGGCGTAAAATCAGCTATTACCAAATTTTTCTCTGATGAAATTATGGAGAATATTGCTCAAACATCTGGAGTTGAAGAGGGGGATTTGCTGCTCATTGTTGCTGATAAACCATCAGTCGTTGCTAATGCCTTAGGCCAATTGCGTTTGGAAATGGGACGTCGTATGAACTTAATTGATGCTGATAAACTTTCCTTTGTATGGGTTGTTGATTTCCCAATGTTTGAATATGATGAGGAAGAAAAACGTTGGAGTGCCATGCATCATATGTTTACTTCACCGCGGGATGAGGATATTCAGTATCTAGAGAGCAATCCTGGCCTGGTAAAAGCAAAAGCATATGATATGGTTCTCAATGGTACTGAAATTGGTGGCGGTAGTATCAGAATTTATAACCGTGAATTGCAAGAAAAAGTATTTACGGCAATTGGCTTCTCACCGGAAGAAGCAATGTCTAAATTTGGCTTTATGCTAGAGGCCTTTGAATATGGTACTCCTCCTCATGGCGGTATTGCCTTCGGTCTAGATAGGCTGATCATGTTAATGGCAAAACGTTCGTCTATTCGTGATGTCATTGCGTTCCCTAAAACCCAAAGCGCGACAGATATCATGACCCAGGCACCGTCAGAAGTTGATACAAAACAATTGAAAGAACTATCAATTAAGACAGCGGTGGTAACTAAAGTTAAAGCCTAAATTAACGAGAATATCTCGATACGTAATTGGAAGAATGTTCCGTCTGATTATTCTTGCAATTCACCAATGGATTTGCTAAGATAAGAGTAAGAAATGAATAAAGCGCCCTGCAGTGTGCGTATATTGCTATATGTTTTGATCCAACATATCTTTTGAGGGAGCTCCTACTCTGATTATGGCATGCATGCCCTTCTTTTGGGGAAGCAAAAAATAATCAGGAGAGCACCCACCTGCTTCGGCGGGTTCAAAACAGTGGCATTACGGCATAGCGGGGTCTTTATTTTTTTGTGGAGGTATTTTATTGTTACATTGGTTTGCTTGTACTGAGTTGTTGATTGGGGGACAGGGTATTAAGAAGCTCACGGGTAGCACCGGTACTGTTTTAGATATTAATCCGAGTTGCCAGGTAGTATTGCCTGTGATCATTGGTAGCAGGTTTGTTTTTAGCCAGTGTTGTAGTGAATAATATATCAAAACACTAACCTTTTGGGGTTAGTGTTTTTTCACGCATATAGAGTTAAAGTATTTAGGTATTCAAAATACATGGTATTTTACACTCAAAACCTGTTGCCTAGAGCTTACTTAATCTCATATAATAGAAAAGAATGTAAAGGAGCGATACATAATGAATCAATTGGAAATGTTAACTAATTCAGAGTTGCAAGAGCATTATTCTACGTTATCCCATAATTACGAAAAGTTCCAGGCGCAAAAACTCAAACTAGATATGTCACGGGGTAAACCCTGTCCGGCTCAATTGGATCTCTCTACCGGGCTTATTGATTGTCTTAGTCAAAGTGATTACAAGGCGCTTGATGGTACTGATTGTCGGAATTATGGTGGATTGGATGGTATTCCCGAAGCTAAGGAACTTTTTGCTTGGATTTTGGAAGCTAGGCCTCAAGATATTATTATTGGAGGAAATTCCAGTCTGGTCCTCATGCACGATCTAATTGCCAGAGCTATGCTCCACGGGTTACCGGGAAGTGAAATGCCCTGGGGAAAATTGGAGAAAGTGAAATTTTTATGTCCTAGTCCCGGATATGACCGACATTTTGCCATTTGCGAATACTTCGGAATTGAAATGATTACTATCGACTATCAGGAAGACGGTCCGAATATGGCTCAAGTGGAACAACTTGTAGCTGCAGATTCCAGCATTAAGGGTATTTGGTGTGTACCCAAGTACAGTAATCCCACTGGTATTACATATTCTGATGCTGTGGTAAAACGGTTGGCAACAATGTCCACTAAAGCGACTGATTTCCGGATTTTTTGGGATAATGCCTATGCAGTGCATCATCTAACCAGTACCCCGGACAGGCTACTGAACATTTTAGAGACCTGTAATAACGCAGGCCATCCTGATCGTGTTTTTTTATTTAGTTCCACTTCAAAGATCAGTTTAGCCGGCTCTGGCATTGCCATACTGGCCAGTAGTGAGACCAATATTACTTGGCTTAAGAAACAAATGATGTTTCAGACTATTGGGCCTGATAAATTAAATCAACTTAGGCATGTCCGTTTCTTTAGGAATCAATCAGGAATTGAAGACCATATGCGAAAGCAGGCGGCTATCATCACACCGAAATTCAATGTGGTATTGGAGATTTTAGAATCTAAGTTAGGAGGTAAAAATCTTGCTTCCTGGAGTAAACCCCAGGGTGGTTATTTTATCAGTCTAAACACGCTACCTGGGTGCGCTCAGAAAGTCGTAAGCAGAGCTTCTGCTGCTGGAGTTGTGCTTACCACTTTCCCATCGTTAGCAGAGTTAAAGCTAGCCATGGAATTAGTTGCCCTTTGTGTTGAGTTGGTCAGTGCGGAACAAGAAGTGGCAAAACGGAATCTTTAAAAATAACAGATGAAGGAGTCGCTAAAACAGCGACTCCTTCATCTGTATATTGTAAATGCTAGACTTTAAATTACAACTTTTTGTGTATAAGGTATTACTCAAATCAAATTCTTGTGTAGATGTTGATTAAATATCTGGGGAGAGGGCATTATTTTCATCAGGCAGAATTTGGGGGAAGAGGTATCGAAGATAAATGTAAAGAGTTTGCTTTATTTTAGTTATAGATTTTAGATGAAATTCATGCCCTAAAATCTAATGCCCAGATGTCTCTGCTTCAAGCAGTAGAAAATGGTACATTCATTTTAATTGGGGCAACCAATTCTTATATACACGGCATTCAGCGGAGAGAAAGTCGTCTGAGACAACTGCTAAGTTCGTTAAAGCCAATATTGCAGCTGGTGTGTCGAGGATCTTTTTTGCTACATGATGTGCTATCATGATTTTATAAACTTCGTTTGCCTATTTTGAAAAAATCCAGATACTTCGGTCGAGTTTATTAAGGCAAGATTGTCTAATGTCAAAGTAATGGATTTTACGCGAATTAATTTTACCCCCAACGCAGCGTGTTATTAGAAGCATTAACCAGAATAGTAAAGGCGCTATAGTTTAAAACTGCTAGAAACGACTAAAAAATTCTAAAAAATAATGATTGACAATGACATTAAATGGTGATATATTTATAAAAATTACATATTTAAAGCTGATCAGAGAACTGAAGGCTGAAGATTTTTTTGCGAATAGGCGAAAAAATTCTTCGGCCTTTTTACGTTTCTCAAGAAGTCAATTGTGATGTGTTCTCGGTTATTAACGAACTTATTGGAGGAGATTTTATTATGGCTTTACCTGAAAATTTACGTTTTGATACTTTGTCAGTTCATGGGGGTCAAGAACCTGATCCAACGACTGGATCGCGGGCCGTTCCTATTTACCAAACAACATCATATAATTTCCGGGACAGTGAGCATGGTGCCAATCTCTTTTCTCTGAAAGAAGCGGGCAATATATACACTCGGATTATGAATCCTACGACTGATGTCTTTGAAAAAAGAATTGCAGCCTTAGAAGGTGGCGTCGCTGCCTTGGCCTTTGCTTCTGGACATGCAGCCATTAGTGCGGCGATTTTAGATATTGCTGGTGCTGGGGATGAAATTGTCAGCTCAGCCAGCTTGTATGGTGGAACTTACAATTTGTTTAGCTATACCTTGCCTCGTTTAGGTATTAACGTGAAACTCGTCGATCCTAGCGATCCAGAAAATTTCCGGCTTGCTATTACTGAAAAAACCAAAGCCCTCTATGCAGAAACGATCGGAAATCCGAAAATTGATATACTTGATATTGAGAAAGTAGCTAAAATAGCTCATGAACACGGAATACCGCTGATTGTTGATAATACCTTCGCTACTCCGTACTTGCTTCGCCCTATTGAGTTTGGTGCAGATATTGTTATTCATTCTGCTACCAAATTTATCGGTGGTCATGGTAGCTCCATGGGGGGCGTGGTTGTAGACAGTGGGAATTTCGATTGGGCAAACGGTAAGTTTCCCTCATTAACCGAACCAGACCCTAGTTACAACGGCTTGGTGTATACTGAGGCATTGGGGAAATTAGCTTATATTATACGCCTGCGTATTCAGGTTTTACGAGATTTTGGGGCGTCAGTCAGTCCGTTTAATAGCTTCTTGTTCTTACAGGGATTAGAGACCTTGCATCTGCGCATGGCCCGTCATAGTGAAAATGGACTAGCAGTTGCTGAATATCTATCTCAGCATGAGCAAGTCAGTTGGGTCAGTTATCCAGGACTGGAAAATAGTGAGAATTACGAACTAGCCCAAAAATACTTACCTAAAGGGGCTGGTGCTATCCTGACCTTTGGTATTAAAGGTGGCCTCCAGGCAGGTAAAAAGTTCATTGATTCTTTAAAATTGTTTTCCATACTTGCGAATGTAGGAGATTCAAAATCCCTTGTTATTCATCCAGCTAGTACGACTCATTCCCAGTTGACTTCTGCGCAACGATTAGCTGCTGGTGCTCCTGATGACATGATTCGGTTGTCTATTGGGATTGAAGATGCAGCAGATGTTATTGAAGACCTTGCCCAGGCTTTAGCTATAGCTAAGTAAAGAACTATTGCCTCATGGGAAGTGTAATGCATTACATACATGTGTTAACAGGCTAAGAATAATACTCTTAGCCTTTCTTGTTGACTTGTAATTGCAATAGGGGCAAAAAAATTATTCAATCAAGGAAGAAGGGAATAATATATGAGTTCAGAGGAAATAAAGAAGCAAATTATTGAATACGCCAAGGGCATGGGAGCTAGTTTGGTTGGCTTTGCACCCATATCAAGGTGGAAAGAATTTAATGAAGTGCACCCTAGGTATCACCCGGATGCTATCTGGCCGGAGGCCAATACTGTAATAGTCTTAGGGATTCCAGTGTTACTGCCGATTTTAGAGACCACACCTTCGATTAATTACGTGGAACAATATGATACCTGCAATGTTATGTTGGATCAAATTGCTTATCGCATGGCAGTGTACTTGAATGATCTGGGACATGCATCTATTTTCTTGCCTCGTGACGGTTACGGAAATATTGAAATACTAATTGATAAACCAGTGGCTGCCTTTAGTCACGTGTATGCTGGTAAATATGCAGGCCTTGGAGCCATTGGCTATAATAACACTTTGTTAAATGAACAATATGGCCCAAGGGTACGGTATGTTTCTGTGTTTACTAAGTTAAGTCTTTCAGGAGATTCCTTGGTAGAAAAAGAACTTTGTAGTGGGTGCCGTGTATGTCAAAAACTTTGTCCTTCTCAAGCTTTTACAACTAAGGGCAAAGAAGTTATTGCCAATATGGATAAAGTGGCTTGTGCACGTTACCATGCAGAACTTAAAAATGAAAGTCGTTATCCTTGTGGTATCTGCATTAAGGTTTGCCATGTAGGCAAAGACCGTGAGCTTTATAACAGTACTAATATCAAGCTTTACTTAGAAGAAAAAGAAGCTATTCAGAAAAATCCGGATGATCCTCGATATCGGGGGTGGATTCATTGTCGAACCCATGGGTCAAAGGGCGAAAGAAAGGTTTAAATAAAAATATAAATGTACACCGTAGGGAAAAGATATCATATGCTACAAAAAACTTTAAGAGCGAAATCTGGTCTGGCAGAAATGCTGACTATATTTTATTGAGAGGTTATATATGAAATTAGTACAACAAATTGTACAAGAAAATCATGATTATATACTTGATTTGCGAAGATATTTCCGCATGCATCCTGAAATTGGCGGTCGTGAATATGAAACTCAAAAGAAGATAATAAGTGAGCTACAGGCTATTGGGCTGGCACCTCGGATTGCAGGTGGGACAGGTGTAGCCGTGGATATAAGGGGGGATTTTTCTGGGAAGACGGTAGGGATTAGGGCAGATATTGATGCATTGCCAATTGGGGATGAGAGCGACAAATCGTATCAATCAGTCAATGCAGGTTTATGTCACGCGTGCGGCCATGATGGACATATGGCGATGCTACTCGGAGTGGCGAAAACATTCGTTGATTTAAAGGGAAAGTTTTCTGGTAATGTACGGCTTTTGTTTCAACCGAATGAAGAACAGTTTCCGGGAGGGGCCGTAGGATTAATAGCAGATGGTGCCCTGGAGGGAGTAACTGCTATCATTGGTACACATTTGTGGCAACCATTACCTATCGGTAGTGTGGGTATTTCCTATGGGCGACTTATGGCCTCGCCGAACCGATTTTCGATTACAGTACGCGGTCAGGGGGGGCATGGTTCCATGCCACATCAGACCATAGATGCGTTAGCGACAGGATTGCAAATTGCCAATGCATTACGCACTATTGTCGCTAATCATATTAATGCTTTGGAACCAGCAGTACTTTCCTTGGGTGTATTCGAATCAGGTAATGCTTTTAATGTTATTCCAGATAAAGCCCTCATTCAAGGAACGGTACGGGTGTTTTCGCCTGAAGTACGGGATGCTATCTTTAATAAAATAGATAGTACTTGCAAAGGTATTTGTCTAGTAACTGGTGCTAGTTATACATTAGATTCAACCTTCGGTTTTCCTCCAGTTGTTAACAATCTTGAGATAGCGAAAGTTGTTGCTCAAATTGGGGAAGTGGTGCTAGGAATCGGTGGTGTGAAGGAAGTAGCACCTGTAATGGTAGGGGAAGACTTTTCTCTTTATTTAGAAAAAGTTCCTGGTGCATTTATCCTATTAGGTGCTGGTAATAGTGAGAAAGCTACTTCATATCCTCATCATCATCCCAAATTTGATATTGATGAAGGTGCTTTAGATTATGGGGTAGCAATGATGACTTTAGCAGCCTTACAATTAACAGCGGGATAAATGATATCTAAAAAATGATATATATGGAGGGATTTTAAATAAAAATTGAAACCAAGGCCATTCATCTTGGTCATGAAGTCGACCCGCTCACTGGAGCAATAGCAGCTCCGTTATACTTATCAACAACTTTTGAACGGGAAGCAAATGGAAGCTACCCTCGTGGTCATATTTATAGTCGTTTGAGTAAC
>JAGFZX010000089.1 GCA_017889585.1 Bacillota bacterium | reverse complement strand
TATAATACATGATGGTAAACATTATGGTTACATTTATGTTTAAACCTTTTTACAACTTACCTTTTGGGAAAAAATATAATAATATGTGACAGGAAATCATGTTATAAAAGTCGAAGTAAGTTTTAAAAGTCGCTCAGATAATCTTATTCTAAAGCAGGAGGGGGGGTGTGAATGAAGTTTATTGAGGTGCAACAAGTATTAGATGCTGAGGTGGTAAGTGGTATAGAGTGTATAGACAGAGAAGTGTTTGCAGTATGCGGTTCTGATTTGATGAGTGACGTGTTGGCTTTTACGAAGGAGAGCACCTTATTATTGACTGGTTTAACTAATATTCAAGTTATACGTACTGCAGAGATGAGTGACTTGGTGGGGATTGTTTTTGTGCGAGGCAAACGTCCTGGCCCTGAACTCATAAAATTGGCTGACATAAAAAGTATTCCGTTACTTGTGACAAAGCATTCTTTATACGAATCATGCGGTAGGTTGTATCAAAAAGGTATGAAAAGCTGTCTGAAAATGGGTGATGAACCATGAATACTGGGCAAGTAATTAATTTAGAGTATGAGTTAACAGCGTTAAATTTTGATGTAGCAGGCGAAGCATCAAGTAAAACAAAACGAGTGCTACAGCAAATTGGCGTACGTACTGATGTGATACGTTGCATTGCAATTAGTGCTTATGAGGCGGAAATGAATGTTATTATTCATTCACTTGGTGGTATTATGCGGGTGGTAGTATTTCCGGATCGTACTGAAATTACCTTTGAAGATCGTGGTCCAGGTATTGCGGATATTAATTTGGCAATGCAAGAAGGTTATTCTACAGCCCCTGATTACGTAAGAGAAATGGGTTTTGGTGCAGGGATGGGATTACCCAATATGGCGCGTTGTGCAGATCAATTTGACATTCAATCTGAAGTGGGTGTAGGTACTAAAGTGATGATGATGATTCGTCATTAACTAAGTTAAGGAATGCGTGGTGATAAGATGGATGAATATTTTCATTCGGTGCGGTTAATTAAAAGTCGTTGTAAGGGGTGTGTTAGCTGCACCAAACGTTGTCCGACTGAAGCAATTCGCATTCGAGGTGGCAAAGCACATATTATTGAATCACGCTGTATTGATTGTGGCGAGTGTATACGCCATTGCCCAAGGCATGCCAAAACAGCAGTTACTGATTATTTGGCAGATTTGGACCAATATAAAGTGAATATAGCATTACCTGCACCAACTCTATATGCTCAGTTTTCTGTGGATTTCTCCATTGAAACTATATTACATGGCCTCTTAGAATTAGGGTTTGATGAAGTATTTGAAGTGGCTCAAGGCGCAGAGATTGTGTCCCTCATGGTTAAAGATTGTCTTAATGCTAAAGAGGTGAAGCGGCCAGCTATTTCACCAGCCTGTCCAGCTGTTGTGCGCCTGATACAGGTTAAATTTCCAGAATTGATTGATTATTTAATGCAAATTGATGCCCCAGTGGAATTAGCAGCCAAGTTAGCCCGGGCGAAATATAGTCAAAAGTACAACATCCATGCTGATGAGTTAGGTGTGTGGTTTATTACACCATGCCCTGCAAAAATGACAGCTTGTAAGCAACCGTTGGGTCGCGAAAAATCGAATATTACTGGGGCGATTGCTATATCTCAAATATATGGAAGCTTATTAAAAGTATTGCCACATGTTAATGAACAAGCCAACTATAATCGTGCATCATGGGTTGGTATTGGTTGGGCGGTAGCTGGCGGAGAAACTTCTGCTGCTCAGGTGGAAAATAAATTAGTGGTATATGGGATTAACCATGTAAGTAGGTTGTTAGAACAGGTTGCCATGGGGAATTTGGACGACATTGATTATATTGAAACGTTAGCTTGTGCTGGTGGTTGTATTGGTGGACCATTAACTGTGGAAAATCGTTTTGTAGCCGAAACTCGTATGAAACAGCGTATGCAAAAATTGAAAGACGAATACCAAGTAGCAGGTAAAAGCCCGCTTACAGATTATCATAAGGACGAACTGGGCATAAATGAACGGCAGGCAATTGAGCCACGCCCTCTGATGCTACTGGATGAAGATATTTTCAAAGCCATGGACAAAGTGGAGTTGATCGAAAAAATCTTGGAAAGCCTACCAGGTCTCGACTGTGGTTCCTGTGGTTCACCTAATTGTAAGGCCTTGGCTGAAGATATTGCCCAAGGTAGAGCCTCAGAAACTGATTGTGTGTTTAAGCTCCGAGAGCGAGTCCGGGATTTAGCCCAAGAGATGATTGACTTGACGAAAAAAATGCCGCCACCATTAGAAAAAGAATTAGAAGAGTTAGAAAAAGAATAATTATATTACATAAGGGGTGGGTGCCATGATTGTACAGGAAGTGGTAGATCTTCTGCAAGCTGAGGTTGTGGCTGGTATTGGGAAATGTGATAATGAGATTAGCGGCGGTTATGCCTCTGACTTATTAAGTTATGTTATGGGTCAAGGGAAAACTGGTAATATTTGGGTTACTATGCAGGGACATCAAAATATTGTGGCTGTAGCATCCTTACTGGGCTTGTCTGCAATAGTTATTGCTGGTGATGTGAAGCCTGAGAAGGAAACGATTAGTAAGGCTGAGTCGGAAGAGATACCGCTACTCATTACGACCCTGTCAGTTTTTGCCGTGTCAGGTTTATTGTACGAAAAGGGTGTTAGTGGGGCATGATGCGTCAGTTTGTGGCTGATCTCCATGTGCATTCTGTATTGTCACCGTGCGCAGCGGTAGAGATGACGCCAAGGAATATCGTTTGGCATGCGGCTAAGCATGGTATTGATATTGTGGCCATTACTGATCATAATGCTTGTGATAATGTGGTAGCAGCCTTTGAGGCGGCAAAAGGTACAAATGTTGTAATTTTGCCAGGCATGGAAGTTGAGACAGAAGAAGAAGTCCATATGATTGTATTATTTGAAAAAATGCGCCAACTTAAAGTGTGGGAACAATTTGTCAAATTGCATATGTCTGGACGATTAAATGATGAAAAACGTTTTGGCCCACAGTTTATCGTGGACGCGGAAGATGAGTTAATTGGAATAAAACCTGAGATGTTGTTGACTTCATTAAGGGTTAATTTGGCAGAAGTATGTGAAAAAGTTAACTGTGTTGGCGGAATATGTATTGCCAGTCATGTGGATAGACCTGCAAACAGCTTAATAACACAGCTCGGTTTTATTCCACCTGATGTGGGGCTTGCGGCAGTAGAGGTTTCGCGGCTGACCAATCCTAGTGAGGCCATAAAACGTTTTCCTGCAATTGGTAACTTGCCAATAGTGACATCATCTGACGCTCATACTATAAACGACTTTCTGAGTGGTCCTAGAACGGTATTTTATATAAATGAACCAACATTGTCTGAAATACAGCAGGCATTAAAGGGGAAAAATTTGCGAAAGGTGGTGAGACAGTAACCTGGTCGTCAGCAATTATTGATAACTTTTCATAAGGAGGAATAAAATGAACAGCAACCAATCGACATGCTGCTGTGGCGGCAAAACTAACCAATTCGACAAATTGGATGAAATTTTAAAGAAGTATCAGGGAGTAAAGGGGTCATTGATTCCAGTATTACAGGACGCGCAAAAAGCGTATAGTTATTTGCCAAAAGAAGTACTTGAAAATATGGCAGAAAAAATGGACATTCCTCTAAGCCAAATTTATGGTGTTGTTACGTTCTATTCGCAGTTTCATCTTAAACCCCGGGGTAAAAACATTATTCGCGTCTGCCAGGGAACTGCTTGTCATGTGCGTGGTGCAAAGGCGATTTTACAAGAAATTGAGGATAAGTTAAAAATTCAAGCAGGTGGTACTACAACTGATTTACTGTTTACATTAGAAACAGTAGCGTGTATTGGTGCATGTGGCTTGGCACCAGTATTGATGATTAATGATAATACCTATGGTCGTCTCACACCAGAGAGTATACCAGAAATTCTTGCTAAGTATAGGTAAGCATGATGCGCGAATTATCGCTACATATTCTTGATTTAGTGCAAAATGCAATTGAGGCAGGTGCGAATAAGGTTCGGTTAGACATCGTTGAAGATATGTCGGAGATGGATACTTTACTGATTCGGGTGATTGATAACGGTCAGGGTATGGACGATGATACTTGTCAGAAGGTTATTGATCCATTTGTTACTAGCAGAACTACGCGTCGTGTAGGCCTCGGTTTACCATTAATCGATATGTCGACCAAACGTTGCGCAGGGTATTTGACAATAGTCTCGACACCAGGCTCTGGTACAGTAGTTGAAGCCTTATATAAGCATAGTCACTGGGACCGCCCGCCACTTGGTAATATTGTGGAAACTGTTAAGTCAATTATAATTGCCCATCCAGAGCTTAATTTCAGTTATAGCCATACTGTTGAAAAGAATGTTTTTTCGATGGTAACCCAGGAACTTACTGAAATTTTGGGAAATATTTCGCTCACCCAGCCAGACGTGCTTATTTGGTTGCATGAGTACCTAACTCAAAATATAATGAATTTATACAATTCACGGAATTTGTATGGAGGTGTACAAGATGAAAACAATTGAGGATTTAAAACGTTTACGCGAACAAGTTCAGTCTCAGACCAGCGTGCGTCAGGAAAGCAGCAAACAAATTATTGTTGGCATGGGGACTTGCGGCATCGCAGCAGGTGCTAGAGAAGTGATGTCGGCGATTTTAGATGAGATTGCTAAACGTAGATTAGAAGATGTGATGGTACGGCAAACTGGCTGTATTGGTATGTGTGAAAAAGAGGTACTGATTGATGTTGTGCTTCCAGGTCAGCCTCGTATTACTTATGGCCGAGTTACAGCAACAGATATTCCTAAAATTATCGCTGAACATGTGATTCATGGCCATATTGTCAAGGAACTTGTTGTCGGGAAAATTACAGAATAACTCTTGGGAGTAATAGGAGGTAGAAAATGGAACACTACAGATCACATGTGCTAATTTGTGCTGGCACTGGTTGTATATCGTCAGGCTCTAAAAAAGTTGAGGCCGCACTCCGGGAACAGTTAACGCAAAAAGGTCTTGATAAAGAAGTAAAAATTGTGGAAACTGGTTGCCATGGTTTTTGTGAAATGGGACCATTGGTCATTGTTTATCCTGAAGGTGTATTTTACATTCATGTGCAAGAGACCGATGTTGCTGACATTGTAGAAGAGCATTTGTATAAAGGTCGTATTGTTGAACGTTTGTTATATAAAGAAATTGGTTCTCACGAGGGAATTCCAAATTACAAAGATATTGATTTCTATAAAAAGCAAATGCGTATCATTTTGGCGAATTGCGGTCATATTGATCCTGAGGAGATTAATGACTACATTGCTATAGGCGGTTATGAAGCCTTAGGTACAGCACTGACAACAATGAACCCTGATGAGGTTATTGATGAAGTTAAAAAATCTGGACTCCGGGGCCGTGGGGGTGGCGGTTTCCCTAGCGGTCTAAAATGGGGCTTTGCTCGGAAAACGCCTGGAGAGAAAAAATATGTAATATGTAATGCGGACGAGGGAGACCCAGGCGCATTTATGGATCGCAGCCTACTAGAAGGTGACCCTCACCGTGTGCTGGAAGGTATGGCGATCTGCGGTTATGCAATTGGTGCAGATGAAGGTTATCTTTATGTGCGGGCTGAATATCCTTTGGCCATTAAACGCTTAAGAATTGCCATTAAGCAGGCTGAAGAATTAGGTCTTATTGGTGATAATATCTTTGGCTCAGGTTTTAATTTCCACTTAAAAATTAAAGAAGGTGCAGGAGCTTTCGTATGTGGTGAAGAAACCGCCCTGATGGCTTCCATAGAAGGACAACGTGGTGTGCCGCGGTCACGCCCTCCATTCCCGGCAGTTTCTGGTTTGTGGGGTAAACCAACTAATATTAATAATGTAGAAACCTTTGCCAATGTGCCACAAATTATTACAAAGGGTGCTGATTGGTATGCGTCAATTGGTACTGAGCATAGTAAGGGCACCAAGGTATTTGCGCTGACAGGCCGTATTAATCATACCGGTCTGGCTGAAGTACCAATGGGTATTACCATGCGTGAGATTATTTATGGTATTGGTGGCGGTATTCCAGCGGGTAAGAAGTTTAAAGCCGTGCAAATTGGTGGCCCGTCTGGCGGTTGTCTGCCAGAGGAACTGCTAGATATGTCTGTTGATTATGATTCATTAATTAAAGTCGGTGCCATGATGGGCTCAGGGGGCCTAGTTGTTATGGATGAAACAACGTGCATGGTGGATATCTCTAAATTTTTCTTAAGCTTTACACAAGCAGAATCTTGTGGCAAATGTACGCCTTGTCGTGAAGGTACCAAACGTATGCTGGAAATTCTGACTCGCATTACGGAAGGCCAAGGTAAAGAAGGGGATATTGAGCTGTTAGAAGTCCTGGCCAAAAATATTAAAACTACGGCACTTTGCGGCCTCGGGCAAACAGCACCCAATCCAGTGCTAAGCACATTACGATATTTCCGTCATGAATATGAAGCTCATATAAAAGAAAAACGTTGTCCAGCAGGGGCTTGTACCGGATTGACCCAATATAATATTAGTGAAGTGTGTAAAGGTTGTGGCTTATGCACAAAAGAATGTCCGGTAGTAGCCATAAGTGGTGAAAAGAAAGGGTTGCACATAATTGATCAAGAAAAATGTATCAAATGTGGCGCTTGTATGGCTAAATGTCCGTTTAAAGCGATAACTAAGGGATGATTTTGACAAACGGGAGGGAATGCGATGGAAATGGTTAATATAACAATTGATGGACAACCGGTGCAAGTGGCTAAAAGCGCGACTGTGCTGGAAGCAGCGCAGACTGTAGGAATAAATATACCCACACTCTGCTATCATCCGGAACTCAGGACGGCAGGAAAATGCCGGGTATGTATGGTAGAAGTAGAAGGCGCCCGAAGTTTGGTCGCATCATGTGTATATCCCGTCAACGAAGGCATGGTGGTGCGCACGACAACTGCGGGGGTGCGTGAGGCTCGTAGATTAGTTGTAGAATTATTACTTGCCAATCATCCCCAGGATTGCTTATCTTGTCAGCGTAACTTAAATTGTGAACTACAGACGATAGCTGCCGATCTTGGGATTCGTAAAGGGCGATTTGAGGGTGAACGAAAAAGTTATCCCCTTGATGAATCAAATCCATCTTTGGTACGTGATCAAAGTAAATGTATTCTCTGTGGTCGTTGTGTGCGGGTTTGCAGTGATCGCCAGGGTATGAATGTATATAGCTTTGCGAATCGTGGTTTTAATACTACGGTAGTACCTGCTTTCAATCAAGGATTGCATGAAGTGGCTTGTACCTTCTGTGGACAGTGCGCTGCTGTATGCCCGACAGGTGCTATTACAATCAAAGATGATACCGAAGCTGTATGGCGTGAACTAAGTGATCCTAGTAAACATGTGGTTGTCCAAACCGCGCCAGCTGTGCGGGTAGCCCTTGGTGAGGCCTTGGATTTACCGCAAGGTACGATCGTAACTGGTAAAATGGTCGCAGCCCTCAAGAGACTTGGGTTTGATCGCGTATTTGATACCAATTTTAGTGCTGATTTAACGATTATGGAAGAAGGCTTTGAACTGTTAGATCGCCTGAAGAATGGTGGCAAATTGCCGATGATCACCTCATGTAGCCCAGGGTGGGTTAATTTCGCTGAACTTAAGTATCCTGATTTATTAGAACATCTGTCCACTGCGAAATCACCTCAGCAAATGTTTGGTGCCTTGGTTAAAACCTATTATGCAGAAAAAGCAGGGATTGATCCTAAGGATATTATTTCGGTGGCTGTTATGCCATGTACAGCCAAGAAGGCTGAAGCTGGGCGGGAAGAATTTAGATCAAGCGGTTATCAGGATGTTGATTATGTATTAACTACCAGTGAACTGGCCATGATGATTCGTGAACAAGGCCTTAATTTTAACGCATTACCAAGTGAAGAGTATGATGCACCGATGGGTATCAGTACAGGTGCTGGGGTTATCTTTGGGGCGACAGGCGGAGTTATGGAGGCTGCCCTGCGAACAGTTTATGAAGTCGTGACAGGTAAAGAGTTAGAATGCATCGACTTTAAAACAGTGCGTGGTTTAGAAGGGATAAAAGAAGCTGAGGTACAAGTTGGTGACTTAACAATAAAAGTGGCAGTGGCCCATACCTTAAGTAATGCTAAAATCCTCATGGAAAAAGTCCGTAAAGGTGAGGCTGATTATCACTTTATTGAGATTATGGCTTGTCCAGGTGGCTGTATCGGTGGCGCTGGTCAACCTATCGTCATGGCGACAGAATTACGTCAAAAGAGAATAGATGCCATTTATCAGTGCGATACTGCTAATACTATGCGCAAGTCCCATCAGAATCCGGCAGTAACAGAATTGTATGATACTTGGCTGGGCAAACCACTAGGGGAAAAATCTCATCATTTGTTGCATACCCATTATCATCCGCAAAAACGGGTGTAAAATAATAATAGCCTGTAGCTTTTGCTACAGGCTATTATTATTTGCCCCAAAAATTGACCTCACAGAAAATTCTGTGAGGTCTTATATTACTATGGAGCATGGCTATTACTTATTCTTCTTTTAAATTTTCTATAACTTTATCGATAACACTTAAACATGTTTTTATATCACTTAAATCGATTCCATTAAACGCATGCTGTAAGTGATCTTCAACTAGCTTAGCACCCTTTACTTGTAGAGTTTTTCCTGCTCCTGTTAAATAAATTAAGTTCGTACGGCGGTCATTTACATCAGGCCTACGCTCAATCAGGTCTTTTTTTATTAAGTTATCAATCAACCTTGAAACACAAGTATGATCTTTGCTCGTCTTCTGTGGACACACGTCTTCTTTCTGGCACAATTCGTTGGGGAAAAATGGAAGTAGTCTTCGCCCGTATGCTACTTATATAGCCTTCGCTTGAATTACTCCCTTATGAACAGGTTTTGGCAAAAAGAAAGAACACAGTGCGGCAAGTAAGGCAAATGCCGTAAGAAGTTCCATCGTTGCCGTCAGGCCGTAATTATCCGCAAAACCACCAATTAATGGAACAAAAATACCACCCACACTGAAAGTAAGTCCCAGTGTCACTCCGGAAGCAAAACCGATACTACGTGCTAAATAGCTCTGCCCCAAAACAACGACTGAACTAAACGGTGAGAACATAGCAAATCCAATCGGTATCATCAACGCATAACAAATGAACGCATTCGTCGTCTGTGATAATAAACCTACCATCGATACCAAGAGCACATAGCTCATCTGCACCACTTTCAAATAGCCGATTTTGTCTGCCAATAGTCCGCCAATGAGTGTAGTCACTACACCAAACATAAATAATAACGTCAACGCCGAACCAGCTGCCGCAGTAGAAAGCCCTGTGACATTTACTAAATATAGTGGAATAAAGCTTCGCAATCCACAAATGACAATCGAGCTAAAAACAATCAGCAGTGTCAATCGAGCAAAGGATGGCCAATCATTTTGAAGATTGCTTTTTGGTTCTGCAGTCTTTCCAGCTGTCGATATATCTGATAATAAGGTATTCGCGATATCTGCTTTCATTTTTGGAACAATCATTAGTAGAACCATTGCCATAATCAATGCCAACAAACAAAATATCGCCGTTCCTTTCATGCCAAATGCAGTAATAGCAGCCACCGCAATAATTGGTCCGATAGCAAAACCACCGTTCCCGCCCACAGAAAAAATACTCAAGGCTGTACCTCTTTTTGTTCCGGAAAGCTTATGGATCATCCGCGCCGCTTCTGGATGAAAAATAGCACTGCCGATTCCACTCACCGTTACCACTGCAAAAATAGCCCAATAATTTTCAAAAAGTCCTGCCAGCCCCATTGCTGCACCAGACAAAAAAATTCCTAGCGGCATAAGCCATGTTTTTGACGTACGATCTGCCAGCCA
>JAGFZX010000044.1 GCA_017889585.1 Bacillota bacterium | reverse complement strand
TACATAACATTTAATAGTGTGGGGGTATAGCTCAGCTGGGAGAGCGCTTGAATGGCATTCAAGAGGTCAGCGGTTCGATCCCGCTTATCTCCACCAGTAAATTCAAGGGTTTGCAGAGATGTAGACCCTTTTCTTATGTCAATTTGCGCCTTACGGTGTTTTATAGGTTCTATAATAAATGTTGGGGTGACCGGTTCTAGGACTGGTCTACCTCAACATTTATTTCATAAAAAGAGAGCATAAAATGAAGATTTACCTTAAAATTAAGCTGCTACCACCAACTTTAAGGAGAAATTCATTTATGCTCACTGCTGATTATACCAATATTCTACTGGATTTAAAAGATGCCTTAATAACAAATATTATCACTACAGATGGAAACATCACCATTTTTATTGAACAGGAAAGAATGCCTCATCGCTGTCCGGATTGCTCTGCGAAGACAGAACGTGTACATGATTATCGGTATCAAAAAGTAAAAGATATTTCAATTCAGGCAAAACATGTTGTACTAATGCTTCGCAAAAGACGCTATGTTTGCGGAACATGCCGTAAACGTTTCTTAGAAAAAATCAGTTAGTAGCAAAATATCAGAGAATGACGCAGCGTTTGCAGCGCTACCTACTTTCCATGTTTGCACAGACACCCAGCATAAAGAGCATTGCTCAGCAATGTAACTGCAGCGTCAGCACTGCTGCCAGACATTTTGAAAAAGTCAGCTACCCCAAGCCCTGCTTGTCGCCGGTTTTAGCCATTGATGAATTCAAGGGGAATGCCGGAGGGCACAAGTTTCAATGTATCGTATCTGATCCCAAGAAGAAAAAAATGCTTGATATACTTCCAACTAGGAACTCTGAAGATTTGTATGCCTATTTTACGTCTCTTTCTATGGAAGAGCGGCTTAAAGTAGAGTATATCGTTATGGATATGAGCGCATTATTTGCCAGCGTTGCTAAACGATGCTTTCCAAAAGCTAAAATTGTCGCTGATAAGTTTCATGTAGCAAGATTGGCAAATTGGGCGATGGAATTTGTACGAAAAGAAGAACAAAAGAAATTCGCTTCCTGTCGCCGCATTTATTTCAAACGAAGCCGTTGGATTCTTTTAAGTCGGCAATATAAACTAAAAGATTCTGAGAAAATACAACTGGCAAATCTACTAACCGTGTCTGATCCTTTACGTAAAGCTTACCGTCTTAAAGAAGAATTCTATGAAATTTTAAATAGTTCCTCTCATAAAGATATGATTCAACGCTGGAAGCTTTGGCAGGATCACGTTGGTAAAGCGGGACTGCCTTCTTTTGAGCGGTTTATGCAAACGGTGTCTAAATGGAGTAAAGCAGTTATTAATGCTGCTAAAACTGGATATAGTAATGGATTTACTGAGGGGTGCAATAATCGAATTAAAGTTTTAAAAAGAGTTTCTTATGGCGTCCAAAACTTCGCGCGTTTCCGTAATCGTATTCTATATATAGTCAACTCATAACAGGAAAAAAGCAGAGCTATTTTTAACTCTGCCTTCCAACATTCATTTTATGTGCTTACCCCTACATTTGACATAGAGCCATTTATTGGCTCTGAATGCTGCCATTGAAGCGGCTCGTGCAGGCGAACAAGGTAGAGGTTTTGCTGTTGTAGCAGAAGAAGTCAGAAAACTTGCAGAGCAATCTAAAGACGCAGCTAAACAGATTGCTAATCTTATTAGTGAAATCCAAGATGAAACAGACAAAGCGGTTACCGCAATGAATGAGGGAACTCGTGAGGTAAGTATTGGCATCAATGTAGTAAATACTGCTGGTAAATCATTTGCTGAGATTTCTAATCTTATTAGCCAAGTATCTGATCAAAGTAAAGATATATCCATTTCCATTCAACATATAGTTAATGATAGTCAAGATGTTGGTATATATATCCTTAAAGTGGATGAAATTAGCAAAGAAATAAGTGGACAAACTCAAACTGTTTCGGCAGCTACGGAGGAACAATCCGCCTCCATGCAAGAGATTGCTTCGTCCAGTCAAGCATTGGCCCATATGGCTGGAGAGTTGCAAGAAGTTGTTGCAAAGTTCAAATTTTAAAGAAGTTCTGAAATTACTTGTCAATTTTTTATTTGGAACGATTATAGGGAGAGTTTCATGATGGATGAAATGATAGTGGAATTTGAGATGAGTAAGAAAGGATTAGAAGAGTTAATTAAGAGTCTTCCCTCAATTTTGAAGGAACTCGAACAATATAATATTGACAATAATACTTAGTTCATATAAAAGTATAATAGTAATCCCGATGAGATAGACTCCTTTTGGGAGAAATCATCGGGAGTTTTTGTTAATAAAGATATAATAAGTAAGTTTAATCTGAAGAGTGAAACAAATTTCGCTTGTTGCTAATTTTAGTGATAAAAAGCCATTTACACAAATTGATTTACATTCCCGGCTTCTAGTACAAGACACCCCTTAATTCTAACTTCTTTTCTCTTTTTATCCTCGTATAGCTTTATATCGACTAAATTCAATATCTTATCCACTTCCATATCGCCATCAATCAATGAAACCCCAACACTTATAGAACAGTTATAACAAATATCGCTGCGTAAAACCGAATTTCTTATATGTTCTGCTAGTAAATGCAGACTTTCAGGATTAACATTAGGAAATATTATAGCATATTCATCGCCGCCCCACCTAGAGACAATATCGATATTCCTAGTGGACTGTTTAAGTGTATTCGCTATATTTATTAACAATTGATCGCCTGCCACGTGACCATAATGATCATTAACTTCCTTGAAATTATCAACATCTATGAATGCCACGCCGAATGAAGCGTCTGCTTTTTTTGCTCGCTGAAGTTCTTCATATAGTCGAATATTAAAATAACGCCTATTCCACAATGCAGTTAAACTATCGGTATATACCCTATTGTTTAATTTGTAAAATAATTTGCCTATAAACAAAGCTATACTAATTGATCCTAATATATTAAATATCAATAATTCACGTAAATATTGTGGGTAGAAATGAAAAAAATACTCATGGACAAAATATAGGCCAACGGAGATAGTTGTACTAAGTAGAGCTGAGACTGCCGAAGGATGTTGATATAACAGAGAACGCATTTTACCACCCCTGAAGATAGTTATTTAAAAATTAAATGCCAAAACATCTATAGTTATTATTAATGTATACTGTTATTATCGTTGTTCACAGCAAGTCTCTTAAATAATATGCTTGAGGAAATAAGTTACAGATTAAGTTATTATGAAATCCATTAATCAGGTTTGCATTACTAAAATGCCTCATTCACATCCTTATGTTAATGGTATATTTACTTTCAAGGAGTTATCAATGTTACAAAGTTGTTTTTTAGATAATGGCGATTTTAATAATGAGGAATTTAATAAGCTAGTCCAGCGGCATCGAGGACAAATAATAGGTAATATTCAAAAAAAATTATTCTAGGGGGAGACAAACAAGATCTGTATCAATGGGGACTTATTGGTTTATATAAGGCAGTTCTACAGTTTGACGAAACAAAGGATATAACATTTGTTTGGATTGTCGAATGGAATATTAAGAATACAATAAAAACCGCAGTTACTTCTGCGAGACGGAAAAAGCATGAAGTTCTAAGCCGCTCAATATCGTTATATCAGCGAAGTGACGATGGACAAGACGATAAAGAGTGTGCCGGAATAAGTCAGTATCTATCTCAATGTTATGAGGATCCGTCTAATGCTATTATAGAGAAGGAAACCATAGCACATATCAATCAAATGCTGTGACATTCTTTTTACCTCAACTTTTAAGTTTAGGGTAATGATTAGATCATTTCTTTATTTTTTGCACCAGAACCGTTGATACCATCATAAGTGAAGTCGATATTGTTATAAAATCGTTACCTTCAACGGTAAAACATCTGGACTTAATTTCCAGAGTTACTATCGGAAATAATGACGAGATCATTATTGTATTGGGGACTGCGGCAATAATTAGGCGAGTTTGTGAAAATAAGGTTGATATAGATAGGACGATGGGAACGGGACAACCCACGAAATAACGTAAAACTATTCTGGTTGTGGATGATTTTGCCAACACACGGGATATTGTAAAAAGCATTCTCATGTCTTATGGATATCAGGTGGATTTGGCTGAGGACGGGCTGGTAGCTATTGAGAAAGCTAGCAAAATAGTATATGATGCTGTTATAACTGATGTAGAAATGCCGAATCTTGATGGATTCAGTCTTACTTCACATTTGCGGCAAGATGAGCGATATCGGCAAATTCCAGTGATAATCGTAACTTCCCGTGAAAAGGCGGTAGATAAGCGACGAGGTATTCAAGTCGGCGCTAACGCCTATATTGTTAAAGGGGCGTTTGATCAAAATAATCTTATTGAAACACTTCAAAATGTAATTGGTTAGCAAGTGTGTGAGGTATAAATAATGTCTGAAACGAAGCGGTTAATTAGTAATCGAATGAAATCACTCCAAGAGGCTTATATCTGCGACCTGCCGAATCAAATTGGTATGATGGAGTCTACTTGGAAAAAGTTAATAATGACAAAGAATCTTGACAAATACATCATTGAGTTAATACGAGTCTTTCATTCGATGGCGGGAACAGCTAGTTCCTTTGGATATCCTAAAATGGGAGAGTATGCCCGTAAGGGAGAAAGTGTGTTAAAAGTTATTCTGAGTTCTTGCCGGATATCTGCAGAATCAAAAAATACAATGCAGCATTGTATTATGGGCATGAAAGCAACGTTAGAAGGCGCAAAAACGTCGTGCAATTATGAATTTGAGTTGGACGTTTTGCAAGTGCGACGAGAATGTAGTTGCCAGATACGCAAGACTGTGATCATAGTGGATGATGATGAACATTTTTTAGTAAATTTATCTTTTCAATTAGAGTGTTTTGGGTATGAGGTCTTTAAGTTTCATAGGTTGCAGGAAGTGGAAGAGGCTTTGCCGCAATTAGAACCTGCTGGTATTATTATGGATATGGTTTTCCCGGAAGGTGAGGTTGCCGGAGCCGATGCTGTCAAAAGGCTTCGGACCTTGAAATCTTACCATATTCCAGTTATATTTCTGTCACGAAGAAATGATATTCATTCTAGGTTAGCAGCTGTTAAAGCTGGGAGTGACGCCTATTTCTTAAAACCTGTTCGTCCTACCGATTTGATTGACAAATTAGATGATCTGACAAGGACAGAAGAACCAGAATATTGTAGGGTGTTGATTGTTGATGATGATAAAACGATGGCTGATTATCACGCCGCTTTATTAGAGCAGAATGGAATGGAAACGCTGACTTTACGTGATTCACTGCAAATTTTGGATTATTTGAGTAGGTTTAATCCGGATTTGATTTTACTGGATTTAAATATGCCAGAATGTAATGGCTATGAACTTGCTAAACTGATTCGCCAGGTTCCTGCTTATTTTCGTATCCCAATTGTATTTCTTTCTGGAGAAAAAAATCTTGAGTTACAAATGCAAGCAATGGCAACTGGCGGCGATGATTTTATTACGAAACCAGTTCAGTGTGAACAATTTATTGGTTTAGTGAAGCTGCGAGCTGAACGCATGCGAATGTTGCGCCAGTACATGGAACGGGATGGTTTAAGTGGTTTATATAATCACTCGGTTATGAAACAACATATTGAACGGTTATTTTTGCAAGCAGTACGTAGTAATCATCCGATTACCCTTGCAATGCTTGATTTAGATCACTTTAAATGTGTGAATGATACATATGGACATATTACAGGGGATTTGGTAATTTTAAGTATTGCCCGACTGCTGGAACAGCGCTTACGCAGTACGGATGTTATTGGTCGTATGGGTGGAGAAGAGTTTGCGATAATAATGCCAAATACGCCTGTTGATTGTGCCTATGAAGTGATGGAAGAAATAAGGATGAAATTTGAAAGTATGTGTTATGAGTCTGTAAATGGTTTGTTTCATGTGACATTTAGTTGCGGACTTGCGGGTTTTCCTATATATACTGATCCTGCCAGTCTATACAATTCGGCAGATAAGGCCTTATATAAGGCCAAATCTATTGGTAGAAACGTAACCTATATAGCTCCTGATAATGAATTATAATGAAGGTGGTGGATTGATTGGGGAAAAAAATATTGCTGATTGAAGATGATAACTTTATGAGGGAAATGATTGCCTTGGTGCTCGAAGCAGAGAGTTACAAAGTTACTGGTGTTGAAAATGGTGGAGACGCCTTAGGATTATTGCGTGAATGCAGAGAGTATGAGTATGATGCCGTAATATCTGATATGTATTTGCCAGATACCGATGGACTTAAACTCTTTGAACAAGTCAGTGCTAATTATCCTGGACTACAGTTTCTAATTTTGACTAGTGAAACTGATGAAGCCATTGTCCAACAAGCAACTAGTCTTGGGATCACCTATATTTTAAAAGATGAAAATTTTGCGGAGGCAATCTTGGCTACGTTACAGAAATAATTTTTATAAAAAAATAGCAATATGGGAAAGAATATTTTCTCATCAGTGATCATAATATTATTGGTAAAATAAAGGAGCAGGAAGCAATGGTAGCCGCAAAAAAACATGGTGAAAGTGAAAAAGATATCTTCCATGGGCATAACGTCTGCGAGAATATCTTATGACATTAATCAGCCGTTTAATTCTATAAAAATGATTTCCGGCGGTATCCTATATTTACTTAATCAAGGGAAAAAATAGTTCTGGTGCAAAAAATTTGTAAAATCAAAGCTACCCTGTCGTTCACCCAAATATTAAGCCCAAATCCCCATAATCTTATTTATAAACTCAACCTCAGAGAGGGCAGATTGAATTTCTTCAACATGTCCCCTTGTTTTTCGGTAATTGATAATCTGCTAGTTTAATAATTAAATACCTAGCTTTATGATGATTGCCATAAAGCCAAGTTTTTAAATGTTGTAATGATTATATTTCTGATTACGTAAGAAAAAGCCTCTAAGAGGCACTTTTTCTTATCTTTACTCTCTCTTAATGCTAAACTTTGAAGGCCACTTTTACGTTTGCTATATATTCGGCCATATGCCCATTATCAACATTAGCGGTAAATTTAGTCATTTCAACACCAAGTATCTCATCAATCGTTCTAGAAGCTTCCATTACTGCATTGTCGACTGCATCTGTCCAATTATGATTGGAAGTCCCCACTAATTCAATATCTTTTACAACCATGTTTATTTCCTCCTTAATAAGATGATCTCGCCTCAGCTATAGTTTGTACATTATTAATAGTGTCATACTAAGCGTGTGAACACGGTTGTTAGTTGATTTTAATGAAAAATTATAGTTTAGGTGTGATATCATGTCTTGGATTTTTATTGTTAACGATTTGATTTAAATGAAATACAATTGGATAACGTAAAATTAGCAATTACTAGTATTATACAGGGTAATCCTATCCGCAAAGTACCGATATGAGATTTAGGTTCTCCTGAAGATATTGCAACATTATATGAAACTATAGTCTATGATGAAAAAAATAAGATGTGAATAATTATGTATTTACTAATGGCTAATTTTTCATTCGCATTTAGTAAATGTGCCAAATGTGAAATCAATATGGGAGAAGTTGTATTGAAGATATGAATAATTCCTTTCTGCTATGGCTGGTGATGTATGTTATTTGGAATCTTATCGGGTTTATTATGGTTATTTTGGATAAGCGACGGGTTAGAAGGGATGAGCGGCGCATAAAGGAACGTACTTTCTTTCTTTGGGCTTTGGTTTTTGGTGCTGTCGGCATTCTTTTTGGGATGTATGTATTCCGCCATAAAACAAGACATTGGTCGTTTGTCGTTGACATGCCAATAATATGTATACTCAATATTGTTTGCGGTTACTTCTTGTAGAGGATGGTTGGCTGACGGTGTGTTGACTATTAGCTTCTTGCTTTTCGGTAATTAATTATTAATTATGTTATCTCAGTTATTAGTTATATCTGTAGGATGGTAGTTTATGGAATATGGCGATTGATTTATCTGGATTATATTTTTATGTTAACTGCGCCTTGTGTTGCGCCTTACTGAGTGATTTCCGAGGTTGAAGACTGCTTAAAACTGCTAAAATTGCAATTTGATATAGTTATATAAAAATTGTAAATGCTTGATTTATCTAGTGCTGTAGCTTGATATGTATATGTTGAATTATTGATAACTAGACGTAATTATCAGAATGGCATTCAAGAGGCCAACGGTTCGATCCCGTTTATCTCCACCTGTAAATTCAAGGGTTTCGCGGATTTTCCGTCGGAGCCTTTTTTGATTGTCTCACATTTGTCTCATGTCTCACAAAATAGCTATTTTTACGTAAGACAATACTTTAAACAATGTCCGCTGTTAGTGTACTTATTGCGGTAACTGCTGCCTTTTTTAATTTTTTATATAAATAATCTGGACTATGTTGTTCACCATTGGGCTATGACCAAACAAAACCTTTCTTTTGATATAAATCTTCTGCTTTTAATTTATCAGCCGCTTGGAGAGTTTTTTCTTTTTTCAGAGCGGAAACTAAAACAGCGTCAATGCTTAATGTTCTTCCGTTTTAATACATATATGTTATAAAAAAGGTGTTTATCCACAAATATCCATCTTATTAACGGCTTTATCCACAAAGCCACTATCAGGTCATTTTATTGTGACTTGGTAGTGGCTTTTTTATAAGGTTAATAGTTGTAATATATGAATTATGTCCCGTAATGTGTCGGTTTATGGTTAATATTTCCTCGTTATATATCGATAATATAAGAGATAAGTTCTTTTGATGATAGTTAGTAAGTACTGGATTTCAATTAGTGCATACAAATCACTTCTGCACAATTATTATCGAATTGGTAAAGCTATATTTTTATTAGATACTTATTATCTATTAATTCTGAAATGAGCATTTAAGGAGATAAATATGATGACCAGAGCGTATTATCATAACGGATATTGCGGACCTATCCATAGAAAAAGAAGAGATTATCATAAAACGGCTTCTATTGTGTCTTTCATGAATGTTGTTGTTGGTATTATATTTATAATTGCTTTCATAGTTGCATTTATAGGTGGATTATTATTAAAATCTTTTATATTCTAGTCGGCTATATACTGAAAAATTATAACCACCTACCAAATTGGTAATTTCGACCGTCTATCTTCGGGGGCTGTTGACTTTTTTATTTTATCTAAAATTAAAATTATTTTAATGGGAATACTATTATCGGGAGGCGATATAAAAATGCTTTGGTTTTTATTAATCGGTGTGATCTCGGGCTGGCTAGCTGGTATGATTTCGCGTGGCGGAGGCTTCGGCATTTGGGGTGACTTAGCAACAGGAGTCGTAGGTTCGTTTATCGGTGGATATTTATTTAACCTTATGGGTATCGCCGCATATGGTGTAATAGGATCGATAATCGCAAGTACTATAGGAGCTATTGTGCTTCTGTGGGTTATACGGATGTTTCATGTAGCAGAACCTGTATATAAGAAGAAAGAAGAAGATTAAAGTTTTGCCGCCTTGCTCTTAACTGAGTGAGACGGCTATTTTTATTTATTTATATAAGTAGCACCACATTATGAAAAATTACATAATATATAGCGGAATGAAATTGAGAATAAGGAGGATTTTTATGGAACGCTGTCCGCATTGTGGTAGAAGGATATTTATTGATTTTGGTGGAGGTCCTTTCTTTTGGGGATTTCCGGGATGGGGCTGGGGTCATCATGTTTGGGGCCATCACAGTCACGGCGGTCACGGCCACCGCAGGCAATGAAGAAGAGGTAAATTATTTCTGAGCGGCCGGAATTAGGTGGATGGCTTTTATATTTTGTCATATGTCTGTCACATTCTTTTTGATATATTATTAATTAACAGATCGATATAGTAGCGATTACTGATTTTCCTCCCAATTTCCCCAACTATGTCGATCTTTTATATAGATCCCTGTATGTGGGTTAGCTTCATATGTCTTCGTACAAGTGACAGCTGAGCACTACATAGACGGTAAAGTCCGGCCGTTAAATATTAAATGGCAAGATGGGCGGCTATTTTAAAGCTATAGTAAAATTATTATTCTGTCATAAATTTGTCACATTCTCAGGTTATAATTTAATCAGAAAAAGATGGGGTGGTAATAAAATGAAAAAGTTAGTATTGTTTACCATGATATTCGTCTTGGGAATGTCGTCAATTGGAATGTGTGCGGTGCCAGACCCGAACTCGGGAATAGGGGATGTCCAGTTAGGATACAACTATTATGACTTAAAGAAGACGTCTGGCGGAATTGACCAGGGTAAAACTGGATTTAACGAATTATATGGTAGTGTTGGAATTGGATTCGGGTACGGAGCTTTTGTAAACCATGCCCAAGCGGATAAAACATCTTATACTGATTTCGGCCTTAAAACTACGGTACTGCTACCCAATGTAGCGTTGATGGTTGGTCAACGACGGATGGCAACGGATAATGCGTCTAGTGACAACAATTTATTTTATGGTGCATCGATTAAGCAGAGTCTTATTGATGGGGTTGCTGTATACGCGACTTATCAGAAAGGCACTCACTTTAGAGATGAAGTCATCGGTCTTACCTATGCTATGAACAAAAATAGTCAGATGAATCTGAGCTGGAAGAATTACGATGATAATAACGGTGCGAAATTCAAAGGGATTGGCGGAGGAGTTAATTTCAAATTTTAAATAACAGATCGATATAGTAGCGGTTACTGATTTTGCTCTCAGATTCCACCATTATGTCGATCTTTTATATAGATCTCAGTATATGGATCATTTTCATATCGTGCTGGTTGTAGATTCTTGGCGAAATGGTGTCTTTTTTCTTCTCAAAAACAATTAAACACCTGCAAAATTGGTAATGATAAGGCAGGTGATTTTTGTTGGATATAGCATATTGGAGTTGTTAGGCTAGTAGTAGTTACTGCAGGTGTAGTGATTTATTATATTGGCAAGGTTATATATAACTAAGTTTGAATCTTATTTGTAGCTACCTTAGGTAGCTATTTCTTATAGTAAAAAATGACTATTTAGTCATAATTTTGTCACATCCTCATGTTATGCTTAAAATAACAAATATTGATGGGTAATAAGTCCTGTTGATAGCCAAGGATGGTGATTAATATGATTTTGAGAGTAGCATTTGCACAACCTGTTTTCGACTACCATAAGCATGATTTTCAGAAATCCAAGGATGGGTCAAATAAAAAGGAATCAGCTTCATTCGCGAGTATTTTAGAAGATGTAATTAGATGCCAGCCTAATGGGAAATAAATTATATATTAACGATTATTTTTTCGAATATAGCCGCCTTGCTCCTAATAGGAGGGAGGCATTTTTATTTATATTTAGAAAATAAAAGTTATTAATAACTTTATTTCGACAAAATTTGCAATTATTTATACATATAATAATCAATGCGTGAAAAAAAGAAAGGAATTTGTAATGGAAACCCTATTGTGTAAGATAGAGTGCTTACGGCAAAGAATGCACGTAACGGCTGCTGAAAAAGGAATATCACATCCAGATGTTTTAATGGTTAGTTGTAAATTAGATGAAGCGTTAAACGCATTTTATAAGATGTCTTTGGCTGAAAAAGATTCCTTATACAGCAAGTATTCAGGATATCAATTGATACATAAGTTGCATTTTTATTCGCTTACCACGCATGTATTAGATAGTTCAAGCTTTTCAAAAAAACGGACAAAAAAGATTAGATACATATAATTATGAAGTTGTTTTTATATATATTTTCAAACCCCGTCTTACCTTAATTGGTAGTGCGGGGCTTTTTATACCTGAAATAATTAATCCCCTACTAAACTGGTAATAATATGCCGAAAGGTGGGTGATTTTTACGTTAGTGGCGATGTATCAGTTTTGTTTATGGGTGGTAATAACTACAATAGGGACACTAATTTATTGTGCTGGCAAGTGGATTTGGGAGAATAGGCGTAATTATTGGTAGTTGCCGGAGGGCGTTCCTTGCAATAGGTATAAAATAACATCTTCATGAATATAAATCATTCATGGAGGTGTTGTCATGACCGAGTTGATGATGGCTTACCAGGTATGTATGACACTGCTAGTGCTGTCCATAGGTATGGTGCTATATAGTATAGGTAGATTGGTTTATGTGTTGGCAGGTGATCGCAGATGGCATCTGTTATATGTTTTATAAATGTCGTAGTTATCGTATCAGTTGCTACTTTCGTAGCTGCGGCTATAGGCGGACTATTAGTAAAAGTATTTACAATGTAGGAGATTGTGGAAGTAGATGGCTAAGTTTAAAGTATAGCTGCCTGGGGGGGCTATTTTTTTTGCCGAAAAAAAGCACAACCCAACTACGTTATGAATATAACTATACTATAAGGCAGGTGGTGAGTGATGATGGCTTACCAGGTATATGTCTTGTTACTGGCATTATCGGCATGTGCGGTACTGTATGGTAGGTTGGTTTATGTGTGGGTTAAGTTTAAGTAGCTGCCAGAAGGTGGCTGCTTTTATTTTCCAGAAGCCTTGCGAAGCAGCATAGTGACGGTAGGTTAAATTTAGTAGTTATTTATTACTATTAGTTAGATAGTTAGTATTTTAGATTAATAATATAAACTAGTCTATATATAGGGGGTATATAGACTAGTTTTACTATCTAATCTAAAAAGGTGATTTTTTAACTTTTAAAGAATTTTTTTCCTGAGCGTTAGACTGCATCAAGGATATGGAAAAAATAACCCGGCTTATTTGCCGGGTGAATGAAAAGATATTTAATGAAGATTATTTGTTGGCTTAAGGTATTTTCTTATTATTTTATGACTTATGGGAGAATATTGGTGAACCCATCTCATAATTGTTGTATGGGTGAGCTTCAATCCCCTCTCTTGCATCATCTCGACGATCGTTCAATAACTGAGTGGATACTTCAGATACCAGCGAATGCCTAACATTATAATTTCGGACTCGAAATATTATCATTTAAACAAATGCTGTGACATTTTTTTATCTCAACTTTTAAGTTTGGGGTAATAATTATATCACGGCTTTATTTTTTGTACCAGAACCTCTTATCTTACTCAACCGCTGATTTAGATAGGCAATTTAACTCAGTAATAAAACTCATAAAGGCTTGTGCTGCTTTGGATAAATATTTATCCTTTTTCCAAGCTAAACCAAAATCTAGATACAATGGGGTACTCAAAGGAATGGATACGCATTCCTTATTTTTACGAGTGATTTTTTCAATCAGAAAAGATATCCCTATTCCTTTTATCACCAGACTTCTGATGGTCTCGATTTGGTCTGAAGATAAAATTATATTAGGAGTAAATCCGTATTTTTTACATTCTCTAAGGATAAGATCTCGATTATATGCGCCTTCCTTGAATAGAATGAATGATTCGTCTCGTAATTGGTCAAGAGATATTACTGTATTTTCTGCTAAAGGGTGGTTTGCTGGTAGACATACAGCAAATTGCTCTCTTGCCATTTTTAAAGTTTCCAACATTGGAGAAGGTTGATAAAGATTAACAATTCCTAGGTCAAGTTCTCCCTTTTCTAACAAATGGCGAATAGTTACAGATCCTTCTTCTAAAATGGAAAGCTGTAAATTGGGATAGTATATCTTAAAGCTAGCTAGTATTTCGGGAAATAAAAATGAACCAATCATTGGCGGTACGCCAACATTCAGTGTGCCTTTTTGTAGTTGGCAATATTTGTGCATTTCAGAGATGGTATCTTGTAGTTTATTTAAAATATCAGATATACCCTGTAAAAAAACGTGACCTTCTGTAGTTAATAAAAATTGCTTTTGACTACGGTCGAAAAGCTGAAGACCTAACTCTTCCTCTAGTTTTTGAATGGCGAGTGTCACCGTGGATTGTGAAACATACAGTTGCTCAGCTGCTCTTGTTACGTTATTTAGTTTAGCTACCATTTGGAAATATTCCAAATGTCGCAAATCCATAGTAATTACCTCCTAGATACAATTGACTAAATTGATTATAACATTGCGAATATATATTTTTCTTTATGAATCATGATCTATATAATAAAAATTAATCAGACGCTTCCAAACGTTAGTTTCGCGATGATAAAGAATTAAACCTTTATTTTTTTGATGGGGCGATTGAGAAAATTATCAATCTCATTATACATTGGGTGAACATCAGTGACGAGAAATATTAAAGGGGGGGTTATTATATGAACAAAGAACAAAAAATTCAGGCGATGACAGATATTATGACCAAGTTTACAGGCTATATGGGTAAACACTTGCCTGATGACGTCACCGCCAAGCTAAAAGATCTAGGGGAACAGGAAGATAGCTATCTAGCCAAGGTCGTATATGACTCAATGAATAAAAATCAGGAATTGGCGAATGAGCTGAACCGTCCATGCTGTCAGGATACTGGAGTCGTGCAGTATTTTGTCAAGGTAGGATCTGAGTTTCCACTATTAGCCAAGGTTCAAGATATTCTGCGCACCGCGGCTCTGCAGGCTACGAAGGAAGCGCCTTTACGCCATAACGCAGTACAAATTTTCGAAGAGAAAAACACAGGAACGAATACGGGTGAGCGTATTCCATGGATAAATTGGGAAATAATCCCAAATAGAAATGGGATCAATATTGAAGTCTATATGGCTGGCGGCGGTTGCAGTTTGCCAGGACAGGGGAAAACTTTGATGCCTGCAGCAGGGTATGAGGGAGTGGTAGAGTTCGTTTTTGATGTGATGACTTCCTATGGAATCAATGCATGTCCGCCATTGTTAGTAGGGATAGGAATTGGCGGTTCCATTGATGTGGCAGCCGAACTTTCGAAAAAAGCACTATTTCGTCCACTAGGAGTACGTCATTCTAATTCACGGGGTGCAGAAATGGAGCGGTTATTGGAGAAAGGTCTCAATGATTTGGGGCTTGGACCACAAGGGTTATCTGGCAAAAATTCTGTCATGGCCGTTCATGTTGAATCGGCCGCTCGCCATCCATCGACCATCAGCGTAGCTGTATCCATCGGATGCTGGGCCCATCGAAAAGGCAATATTCAAATCAATGAAGATATGACTTATGAAATTACTTCACACAGGGGGGTAACACTGTGAAAAAAGTTTTAACAACACCAATTCAGAATGAAGACCTAGAAGAGTTGACAGCGGGAGATGTTGTGTACCTAGACGGATATTTGGTTACTTGTCGTGATATGCCTCATCGCCGCCTTATCGAGCTAGGACAGAAATTACCAGTTGATTTGGCGGGACTCGCAATTTTCCATGCAGGACCGATTGTTGTCAAAGATGATGATAACTGGAAAATGATTTCTATTGGTCCTACTACCAGTATGCGGATGGAGAAGTTTGAAAAGGAATTTATTGCAGAGACAGGGGTAAAACTAATCATAGGTAAAGGTGGCATGGGGCCAAATACAGTGGAAGGGTGCCAAACCCACAAAGCAGTGCACGCAGTGTTCCCTGGAGGTTGCGCAGTATTGGCTGCGACTGAAGTGGAGGAAATCGAGAGGGTTGAATGGTTGGAACTTGGAATGCCTGAGGCCCTTTGGGTATGTAGAGTGAAAGGATTTGGTCCGCTGATCATTTCCATTGATACCAAAGGAAATAATCTCTTTGAAACCAATAAGGCAATATTCAACGAGAAGAAAGTACCAATCGTTAAAGATATTTGTAGTCAAGTTAAGTTTATTAAATAGTTAAAGTGATCCATATGGGGGAGTTTGTGGGAAAGGTTCCTGCAGACTCCCTTTCTTCGGAAGTATATTGAAAGAGTAGGGATAAAATAATGATTATAGGAAATTTGCTAAACATAAAAGAAGAGATAGGCTTATATCCCACTGGGATACAAGCTGGTCTAAAATTTCTCTTAGAAACAGATATTTCCTCCTTGTCACTCGGGGAACACGAAATTCAAGGAAGGGAAATATATGCAAAAATCACAGAATATGAGACTAAACCTAAAGAACAACGCAGACCAGAAAGTCATCAGAAATATCTAGATTTACAATATATTTATTCGGGTGAAGAGATGATAGCCTCAGCGCCGATCTCAGAAATTGGTGAAATTGATGAAGATTGTCTGAATGAGCGCGATATACTATTTTATAAGAGTGTTGGTGCAGAAAATCAGGTTATTCTTACACAAGGGATGTTTGCGGTATTTTTCCCATGGGATGTTCATCGTTCTAATTGTAATGTTGGTGAACAAATTAATAAAATAAGGAAGGTACTGGTGAAGATAAGAGTAGATGTACTTAATTCTTAAGTAAACCCATTGTTGTTCAAGCTGGTCTAGATAATGGTGGTAGTGGTACAGCTCAGATAATGAATGACAAGGGGAGACAAGTAATTATTCACTATAGCCGAGAAGATCTGACTGGTCGGCTTATTTGTTACGAAATACCCCAAGAAGAAATCGTGGCTTCCGTTAATGATTTGCGTACTGCGTTCATCATCCTGCTGCTTGTATTAATTTTAGTTCCATGTCCCATAGGCTATTTTGTGGCTAATCGTATTCTAAGTCCGATAAAGGCTATTGCGGAGTATTCCAAGCAGGTGGCTGTAGGTAATCTACGGCAGAAGGAATTAAGCGATTCATCCCAAGATGAGGTCAGTGAGTTAGCGGCATCTTTTGCTGTTATGGTAACCAATCTACGGGAATAAATTCAAAATATCACCCAGTCTGCAGAGGAAGTAGCAACGTCTTCGGAAAAATTAACGGCTACAACACTTTAATCCGCTCAAGCCATTAATAATGTAGCTAGTTTTGTGGAAGAAGTTGCCCAAGGTGCGGATAAACAGGTAGCAGCAGCCACTTCTGTCACTATCGCTGGGCAAACCAACTTACTGGCACTCAACGCTGCCAGCGAAGCCGCACGCGCTGGTGAACAAGGGAGAGGGTTCGCTGTGGTAGCCGAAGAGATTCGTAGAATTGCTGAACAATCGGAGTCGACCACTAGGCAATTTGCTGTATTAATTAAGACAATCCAGAATGAAACGCAGAAAGCTGTAATAGCGATGAAAACAGGTAGTCAAGACGTTAAAAAGGGTGAGGAAGTTGTTGTTGCAGCAGGGCAGAACTTCTATGAAATAGCTACTCGTGCCAATGAAGTCCTTAAACAGGTAGGCGGAATTTCTTCTCTGATGGATAACATTACTGCAGGAACTGACCACGTGATTACAGCGTTTCGTAATATTGGTAGGATTGGTAAAGAAACAGCGGATCATACTCAGACAATATCTGCGACGACAGAAGAGCAATCAGCATCCTTAGAGGAAATTGCAGCTTCTAGTCAAGAACTTGCAAAAATGGTACAAAAATTGCGAGAAACTGTCGGTAAAATTCAATTGTAAATAATTCTGAATAAGAACAATTGACGAAATAAATTATAACATTGGGAATATATATTTTTCTTTGTAAAGCCACATCTATATAATGAGATTAGTTAGATTGTTCAGAGAGCTTAAGTTCTTTGGTAGCAAGTATTCGGCATTTATGTCTAGGGGGAAAAAATTATTAAGTGAGGTGAGAAGAAGAAAAGAACATGTATAAAGGGTTATAGTTACTCGTTGAAACAGCGAGATAAGCTGCTAAAAAAGGGATGCACTTATAGTCCTAAAAAATTACAAAAGAATTTAAATGAACGATGAGAATAAATAAAATGTTAATATATGACGAAAGGGTAGTGTAGATTTGCGTATTAGCAAATCTATCAGGTGGATTTATGAATATGACTAATGATGTTACACCAAAAATAACTCCTACCACAATAAAGAAGTCTAATGTTCGTTGGATAGTCGTAGCCATATTGTTTATAGTTACCATAATTAATTATGCTGATCGTGCCACGATTGCACTGGCGGGCCCAGAGATCGCAAAAGATTTGCACATGGATTCTGTAGCGATGGGCTATATCTTTTCTGCCTTTGGTTGGGCATATGTTCTTTGTCAGTTACCAGGAGGATATTTGTTAGATCGATTTGGATCAAAAAAGGTGTATGCAGGTAGTATTTTTTTCTGGTCTTTATTCACATTATTTCAGGGTTTCGTTGGTTTTTTAGCTGGATTTACTGCAATTGCTACTTTATTTGCTTTACGGTTCCTAGTTGGAGCTTCTGAGGCGCCTTCTTTTCCAGCAAATAGTCGAATTGTTGCGGCTTGGTTTCCTGCTTCAGAGCGTGGTACTGCAGCAGCTATTTTCAGCTCGGGTCAAGCCGCTGCTACCGTATTGTTTGGACCAGTGATGGGATGGCTTGTATTCACTTATGGCTGGCACTATGTCTTTGTGGTCATGGGCTTGCTGGGAATGCTCTTCACATTGGTATGGAATAAGTTTATTCATAATCCTAAAGATCATCCTATGGCTAATGAAGCTGAGGTTCAATATATTACAGAAGGCGGCGGCTTGGTCGATATGGATCAAGCAAAGAAGGATGGGGCTAAGCAAGACGGACCTAACATGAAATATGTTAAACAACTGCTCAAAAATCGTATGATGCTAGGCATCTATATTGCCCAATACTGTATTAACGCCACTATCTATTTCTTTATTACTTGGTTTCCAGTTTACCTAGTACAGGCTCGTGGAATGACGATTCTCAAAGCCGGCTTTGCCGCATCTGTACCGGCGATATTTGGTTTTGTTGGCGGTATTTTAGGTGGAATGTTATCCGACTTTTTGTTGAAAAAGGGTTATTCCCTTACTATTGCTAGGAAAATACCCATTATAGTGGGGATGTTATTAGGAACCACTATAATCGCTTGTAATTATGTGGACACTGAATGGATAGTCATCGCCGTCATGTCTGTAGCCTTCTTCGGTAAAGGTCTGGGTCAACTTGGCTGGACGGTCAATTCCGATACTGCGCCAAAGGCAATCGTCGGTGTGAGTGGTGCTGTATTAAACATTTTTGGCAATCTCACCAGCATCATTACCCCAATTGCAATTGGCTATATTATTAAAATAACAGGATCCTTCAATGGTGCACTAGTTTATATTGCTGTACATTGCGTTATTGCCATTGTTTGTTACTTGTTTGTTGTTGGCGAAATTAAACGGGTTGAACTTAAGGATTGAACTTAAATAAATGATAATCGCGGTCATATTTGAAGTTGACACTTCGTACGTGATCGTGATTTTGATTAAAGCCTTCTTAGTAGAACTAGGAAGGCTGAGTCTTTTAATAGTAACAAAACCAGGCCCTTTAACATCGCTGGCAAGCATTGTCCTACCTCAAGGAGTCGCAATGACTAGGTGTGGGATGAATTGCCGTTCTTTCTTTTATCGTTTTTGCTAATATATTTCTGCTATAATATAAATAGCCAGTTTTGGTGAAAAAAGTCATGTTATGCTCTTACCGTAAACTTGAACATTGAGGTAAAGAGCATGTCATGGCTTTATTTTTTTATACCAGAACCTTAATTTCTTGTATAAAATTGGCAGGAGTTTTGCTTTGTTACAGGGAAAGTATAAATTGGAAAATCTAATATTATGGGACTAACTTGATGAAAAGCGTGCCCAATGAGTGATAAAGATAAGAAGATTTATAATGGAAGCATTCTGAGTCAAAAATTATAATGTTGTGCGTTCGCTAGTATCTTAAGCATCCGCTCGGTTATAGAACCCATTGTGTGATGATTTTGCGTGTTATACTTTTACGCAAAATTAACTAAGTGGATTTACTGAATGCATTATATGATAATTGATAAAAATTTAGGAGGTACTGGTATGACATATAAATATAAAAAACTGTTTGAACCCGTAAAAATAGGTTCTGTAGAAATAAAGAACCGTTTTGCAATGGCTCCAATGGGTCCATTGGGGTTAGCTGATGCTGAGGGCGGCTTTAATCAGCGAGGCATAGAATATTATACTGCTCGTGCTCGTGGAGGTACTGGACTGATTATTACAGGAGTTACCTTTGTTGACAATGTGATTGAAGAACACGGAATGCCTAACTGTCCATGTTCTACTCATAACCCAGTCCAATTTATTCGTACGGCTCGAGAGATGACTGAAAAAATACATGCATATGACTCCAAAGTTTTTCTTCAAATGAGTGGAGGTTTTGGTAGAGTAACTATTCCTACTAACTTAGGAGAATTTCCACCTGTAGCACCTTCTCCAATTCAACATCGTTGGCTTGATAAAACTTGTAGGGAATTGACAATAGAAGAAATACATTCCATTGTAGAAAAATTTGGTGAAGGAGCCTTTAATGCAAAACGTGCAGGTTTTGATGGTGTTCAAATTCATGCAGTACATGAAGGATACCTTATTGACCAATTTGCTATAGCTTTTTTTAATCAACGTACAGATGAATATGGTGGTTCCTTGGAAAATCGTTTACGATTTGCAAGAGAAATTGTAGAAGCGATAAAGAAAAAATGCGGTAAAGACTTTCCTGTAACATTAAGATACAGTCTAAAGAGCTTCATTAAAGGCTGGCGTGAAGGTGCTTTACCTGGTGAGGAATTTGAAGAAAGAGGCCGAGATATCCCTGAAGGTATTGAAGTTGCAAAATTACTTGTATCTTACGGTTATGATGCTTTAGATTCAGACGTAGGAAGTTACGATTCATGGTGGTGGAGTCATCCCCCGATGTATCAAGATAAAGGTCTTTATATACCATATGCAAAAATAGTTAAAGAAGCAGTAGACGTTCCTGTAATTTGTGCAGGTAGAATGGATAACCCTGATTTAGCTATGAGCGCTGTAAATGATGGTGCTTGTGATATTGTTAGTCTTGGCCGTCCTTTATTGGCTGATCCAGATTACGTAAATAAGCTTCGTGCAGGAAAAATAGCTGATATACGTCCTTGTTTATCTTGCCAAGAAGGATGTATGGGTCGTATACAGGAATATTCAGCATTGAATTGTGCTGTAAATCCAGCAGCTTGTAGAGAAAAGGAAGCAGCACTTACTCCAGCTCTTAAGAAGAAAACAATACTTATTGTAGGTGGAGGCGTTGCAGGTTGTGAGGCGGCAAGAGTTTTAGCTTTACGTGGTTACAAACCAGTAATTTATGAAAAAAGTAGCCGTTTGGGCGGAAATCTTATACCTGGTGGAGCACCAGACTTTAAAGAAGATGACTTGGCATTAGTTGCTTGGTATGAACATACCCTTAAAGAATTAGATGTTGAAGTAAGATATAATACAGAAGTAACACCTGAAATTGTAAAAAATAGTGGTGCTGAAACTGTAATTATTGCAACAGGTTCAAAGCCTAAGATATTTAATTTGGGGGATAACAGCAAAGTATTTCCAGCTGCAGATGTTTTAACAGGTATTGTTAATCCAGGAAAAGATATTATCATTGTTGGAGGAGGATTAGTTGGCTGTGAACTTGCACTTTGGCTTGCTCGTGATGGAAAGAATGTTACTATAGTTGAGGTGCAGGATAAGCTATTAGCTTTAAACGGACCAATATGCCATGCAAATTCAGATATGTTACAACAGTTAATACCTTACAATGGAATTAAAGTCTTAACATCATCTAGAATTATTGAAACAACTGATAAAGGCGCATTGGTGGATGTAAACGGAAATAAGCAAGAAATTATTACGGATAGTGTTCTTTTAGCTGTTGGTTACAGCTCCGTAAACTTGCTATATGATGAACTTAAATACGAAATTGCAGACCTTTATTTAATAGGTGATGCCAGAAAAGTTTCAAACATAATGTATGCCATATGGGACGCTTATGAGGTTGCTGCTAATATATAATGCTATTTAGCTAGTATTCCATATTACAATTTAAATTATAAATACCTTGAAATAGTAAATTTAATAGATTGGATTTACTATTTCAGGGTTATTTTCATTACCGATAAATGGGTCCTGGTGAAAAAACTAGAGCAATGATATACCCTTACCATAAACTTGAATATTGGGGTAATAAGGATGTCATAGAAATTATTTAAATAGTATTGGAGGTAAATGATGGAAGTTGTATATACTGATGGTTGTAATCAAGACTTTATTAAGCTATGTCGGCTGTTGGATGACCACCTTAACAAAATTGCAGGTGGAGAAGAAAATCGAGCACAGTATATTCAATACAACACTCTGGAGGATATACATGATGTAGTTTTAGCTTATGAGGATAATAATCCTATTGGTTGTGCAAGTTTTAAATTCTATGAAAATGGGGTAGCAGAGGTTAAACGTGTCTTTATAAAAAAAGAGTATCGTAGAAAAGGAATTTCAAAACACCTAATGAGTCTATTAGAAAAGCGAGCAATAGAAAAAGACTTTTATAAATTGGTGTTGGAAACGGGTGCGTCTTTGGTTGAAGCTATGGGATTATATCATCAAATAGGTTATACGATAATTGAAAACTATGGACAATACAAAGATATGAAAGAATCAGTTTGTATGCAAAAACTTTTACAGAAAGCATGAGATAATCATGACGATAGTTTGCATCGTCTAAGTAATACAGCATATAAAAATAAGGTTGCTTTAATCGTGGGAGTACGTAGAGAAGATGATGCAAAACTTTACAATTCCGCCTACATCTTTTCTCCAACGGGAGAAGTACTTTTGAAAGATGATGGTTGGAGTCATGGACGTGTTGCAATTATGAAGGGAGTCGAAGGGAATTATGCGGTCGCAAGAGCCGGACAATGGGGGGATTAACCTTAAGCGATAGCAGAGGACGCATTATAGATAAGGTGTCAACTGATGAAATGCAGGATGGATCTTTTATAATTGGAGAATTAAGTTTTGGAGAAGGAAAATCACTGTATAGTAAAATGGGTAACCCTTATGGTATATGGTCTTATCAGAGTCTTCAACAACCATGCGCATACTGTGACTTATTTCTACAAATATCGCAATAGATAAGTGTTATAATTGTAATGAAAAATGAAAGGGACGGTGTTTGATACATGGGATGTGAAATGATCAATAATGTGCAGGTAACTATCGAAGGTAATGAGATTAGTAATGAAGAATTATCAATTTATCTAATGCAGATACAATCAAAACAAAAACGTAAAATTATCAAAGCAAACGTTAATGTTGATGGTGAGCATGTTGACATTAATTATATGCTTGAGCAAGCCCCATTTGAACGAATTCGCAGAATAACAGGATATCTCGTAGGTACTACCGAGCGATGGAATAACGCAAAACAGGCTGAACTAAAGGATAGGGTTAGACATAATTGATAAAAGTCGCTATCAGTTCATTGTGAACTTGGTAGTGGTTTCTGTTGATTTAACTTGGATGAATACAGACTTTAATGAAAGTATGATGGTAGCGATTATAAGACTAACTATTATAATAAGAGTTACAAGCTTGATAGTACGGTGACGGTGGGGTTAGTAAACAAAGGTGCGGTACAGTAAGTATCGAAACTTTGAACCTAAATCTGCTGAGAACAGTCATGACATCAACGAGCTTAAGACAAATGAATTTAATGTACTATACAAGGTGAATAAAAATGTCTCCGTGCTGGCAGGCTTGGTTACTGTTGTAAATAATTATTATGTCACTAATAATTCTAACTCGAATCAAGTGAGTCAAACAAAAAACAGGGTAATATAAGTTGCCTTGATCTTGTTGAGTGAGGCAGTTTTTATTTTATAGCATCTACAACATACTTTGTATTCCAATCTCTTAAGGGCGGGACTTAGGAATGGGATACACTTGCAGTATATAATTATAATAAGGAAGTCTATTTATTTGATGATGAGGGTTAATGGGTTGTTGAGGAAAAATAATATTGATGCTTGTTGGCCGTCTACTTCGAAGTAGATGGTATTTTTTTTGAAAATAAAGTTTATTTAGATCGAGAATTCGACATAATTTGCAATTGTTTATAAGCAGTAATGGTCAATGTGTGAAAAAAAGCAGAAAGGAATTTGTCATGGAAACCCTATTGTGTAAGATAGAGTGCTTACGGCAAAGAATACACGTGATGGACATTGAAAAAGGAATCACATCTAGATGTTTTAATGGCTAGTTGTACTTTTACATTAGATACATTAGTCTAGATGATCAATGTAGAACATTAAAGAAAAACCACTCGTACTGGGTGACTTTTTTCTACCCAACATTATCTGCTCGCCAAACTGGTAATAATACATCAAAAGGCGGATTATTAGTGAAGCTCTTTACGATGTAGGAAATTCTAGGAGTAGTATAGAGCTAAGTCAAAAGTGTAGCTGCCGGAGGGTGGCTACTATTATTTTATAAAAAATGGAGAAAATTATTAGCTCGACTATTAGGACTATCGTTTACTATCAAGACTTCTTTTTTCTTTAATATACGCAGTAAACTTAATCATATGGCAGTTTAATGTTTGATTAGACCTGAATCCAATATATATATGAATATATGGAAAAATTTAGGAGGGATATTTTAAATAATAGCGAATAAATTCATATGTTGTGGTGGTGTGATTCCGTGGTTTAGTTTTTGGATATAAATGAAGGAGTGGTGTGGTTATGATGGAAGATAAGAAAACAAACTGGTTGACAATGAGACAAGTTATAACAAAGACAGGAATGAAGGCTACGACGATAAGCAGATATAAAGATGAATTTCCAGAGTATGTAATATCCAGGCTCGATGGTCAATTACTGGAATTTGACGAGGATAGTGTACCGGTATTAAAGTTCATATACGAATTATATAGAAGTAGGTCAGAGGGCAGGCGTACTACTGAACGGGTTCGGGATATCTTGCAAAAAAAATATGGGCTCGGTCAGCCTCCAATTATAGATATTGCAGTTGTCACAACCACGCCACAACAACTACAAGAGCAGCAACTCATGTCTATGATTTCAAACCATCTAATAGAGCAAGATAATCGCATGACGACTATTGAATTTAAAACAAACGAAATACTAGAGAAAAATAATGAAATACTTGCTGGCCAACTAGAAATTAAACATGCGGTTAATGAGAGATTAGCGTTAATGTCAGAGATTGCTGCAACACGTAGAGAGGAAAAACAACAAGGATTTTGGTCTAAATTGTTCGGGTTCTAATAATTTATAATGTATTATTAAGAGATATCCTGATTCGGTGGCCTTGTTGTTGACAGGTTTATCGATTTAGGGATGCAAAAGGAGTCGAAGGAACTGACCTTCTTTTGAGGTCAATCCAATTATGGAGATGCCTAATGGGTGTAGCATTACACTCAGAGCGAAGGGGAGTATAGATCTCTTAGAATTAAGGAGACATGTACCTTTATTAGTTTTATGATGTTCTTAGATCTTCTAACTCTAATTTGTATTACGTATACTCGCTGGTCTCATCCAGACATTAGTATCAATTAAAAACAGGTGCTCTAAACACCCCATATCAAGAAGTAAGATTCACGAAATACACCAACGAGCACGTCTATGAACAAGGACGTGCTCGTTGGCCTTTCATTGTCAAACACCTTCAAGGACGATGGGGACGGAACTTTTTTGACAACTTAGATTTCAATGATGCATCGGCTATTCAACCATGACAGTTCGTTAGGCGAGTTAATAATGCTCAAATTAGCTTAGAAGAGCACGAAGCGAAATAACGCATTATGTTACTTTCTAAATAGTAAATAAAAAATATGTGTAATGGCTGGGAGTTACAGTTTGAAAATATGGATGGAAATGAATAGCTTATTGCTTGTATAGCTTCTTATGCAGGAAATTACAAACTTTTAGAGGTGTTACTTGCTGAAATTATAAAAACTAGAAATATAGGTGGATTTGCAAGGTCGCGGCTCGTCTCCACCAGCCAGGAAGACAGGGGACGGTGGTGCGTCTTGGGATAAAGATGAAATTAAAGACAAGGGACATGGGGACAGGTTGGTCTGTCCCGATAGAATATAATGTTGTTAAGAAGTCGTAAATGGTTATGTATTAAAATGGGACAAAGTAACCTGTCCCTATTGTCCCTAAAAGGCTTGTTTATTCTTTAAAACAGAAAAAATAATACGCAGTAATTTATTCATAACAGCGCCGAGGGCTTGTTTTCTGGTTTTGGACTGTATCTTCTTTTGGTAGTAATCGTAAATTACTGGATTCACTAAAGAACCTTTAACTATAATCATGAGATGATAAAAAAGAATGGCAAGAGTTATCTATTCGATAGATTGAATGATCATCTGAAATATTTTGGGAATGGTGGCGAAATGCTGACAAAAGGGGCCGTCCCTACGAGTCCCACAAAATTTCATATCTTATTCGGACATTTCAAGGAGAGGAATCGATATGGAAGGTTTTGATGAACATTAATTAACTTTCCATCATATTATGTTATATAGAACTTAAAAAAGGGGGGCTATTATTTATGAGACAATACGGACCTCCGACCTCTCCACCGCCAACAGTTATTCCCCCAAAACCATCTTATTCTTATATTATTGATTGCTTGTACTACTACACGTATGTATGGTTGAAGAATGGAAGACAGTTTTGGTTTTATCCAACAAGCGTAGAGTATGGTGCAGTTGCGGGTTATAGATGGACTGGAAGGCATTGGACTTTCTATGGTTTCGACTCAAGATTGATTGATGAGGTCGCATGTTTGGTTCCTACACCATATCGCAATTTGTAATCTAGACACTGCTACTTTGTTGGCAGTGTCTAGATATTTATATGCCCCGAAAGAATTCTCTCTGGCGCAGTGCATTTGCCGTTAATTTTTTTTCAATTTGCCTCAGGACGCAGAAAGGCAGGGACGGTCCTTTTTGTCACACTAGTTATTTTCCCCCGAAATTGCCAAAAAGGACCGTCCCTAGCGCCCCAAAAAGTAGTAGATATGGCTCGATGGAATCGTCCCTATAAGTACCTATAGATGTTTGTTCAGCTATTTCTTATAGTATATAATTATTATTTATGGTAGAAAAAGGAAATGGGGGGGTTGAATGAATGGGCAAAACATTAGTTATAGCGATGTGTATTCTTTTGCTGATTAGTATGAGTTGCTTAGCGGAAGAAAGAAAAGAAGAATGGCAGGAAAAAGCATTTGATTTAAAAACAATAAAGACGGTAGCCGTTCAGCTTTCGATTAATAGCGATGTTGTTGTTACAGAAATTGATCAAAAAAAACTGGATGAATTAATTGAAAAGCGAATACTTAAATCCAGCGACCAGAGGGTTAGATTTATCCCATATAGCCAACTTGAAGACGGTGTCGGCAAAATCGCTAACATAGATATAGGGAAACTACGTATTGAAGACAACATCAAATATAATGATTTAATGTTAGAGCATACATCAATATTGGCAGATGGTATCCTTAAGGTAAACATTAAGGCACTGTCAACGACACAAGAGTTTGTCCCGGTCAGCGTTTATACTTATACGACATATCAGATAAATTATATTAGTGTACCGGTATATCTACCAAGAGGCGGGATAACTTACACAACTCAGGCGGTTCAAGTCCCAGTTCAGAACACTAGTGTGATACCTGCTCACAACGATAATATAGGTCATGCTGGAGTGGAGTTCACACTTACCGCAAGTAAAAATCAGCAAAAGATATGGCTTTTGTTAGATATGCGAGATGGCAAGGAGAAAAAACCGATTGAAATGACGGAACGCATCTTTCAGCGAGCGTTGGATCGCTTTCAGGAGTTAACTAATTACAGCACAAGGTGATACATAGTGTCTCTTTGGATGAGCGCTTATTAATTATGTTATGAAGATGGCAATCCATTACATTCGATCTGTTGTACTGGAGGTGTAAATGGGATTGTTGAAGAATATGTAGAAAACTTTGCAAGAGAAAAATAAGATGTCACCAGAGACAGTTGCGGATTGAAAAAAGCTATTGAGGTAGCATGAATATGACGGGTTAGGAATAACAAATTCCTAACCAATTTTTTTGTGCTTATGCTGAGGTAATAAAATTTACAAGAGACACGGGGGACAGTTTATTCTGCCCGCATGGAACATAATGCTGCTCTATCAAGAAGACAACTGTTAGCGAGTCAAGACAATATACAATGGTATTACTATGCGTAAATATGTTTTTTTAAAACAATAATTAGAATGAACGTTCATTTTATAACTGATTTTTATAATATAATCTTAATTTTTTGAGGGCAATGAGGGCAGACTTAGCTGCCCTTTTCTGCACCGTTATAGATGATACGCAGAACCGTATCACCTTTATTGTGTGGCGCAGTTTTGTCAAGTGGAAATTCAACGCTGTTCATGATATGCCACAGGTTCCCACTGAGCATGGCAGATATTTATACATGATATTTTTTTGTCAGCAGTCAATGGAAAAGATATTTAAGGGCTTATATTTTAAGATGAGATACCAAACACCGCCACGCAAGCATGATCTTTTAGCACTTGCTGCAAGCTGTAATTTGCTTGACGAACTCTCCATAGAACAAAAAACATTTCTTGTAACTGTATCTTCGGCTTTTCTTTCGCGAATGCACGTGTCAGCATAGTTAAGATAAAAATATCGGTTGACAAAAAATCATAAAGTATTTATCATTAACTATATAGAAAATTTATATAATTAAGAGATTTTTTATATGTTCGTGATCTTGTTTAGAAGATTGTAAATATATTTAAAAAATGAGGAGAGAAAATTATGAAAAAAATTGTTTTAGCATTATTATCCATTTGTATCATGTTAGGAACGGCTGCCTGCGGCAATACGGAAAAGCCTGCAGCGACACAGGAAAAAGCAAAAGTACCAACTGAAATTATTGTAGCATCTGGTTCGTCGTCGATTCCGAATAGCTATATCGACAATGGAGTACATAAGGGACACGAGGTCGATATTTGGAATGCTATTGCGGCGAAAACCGGATTAAAAGTTACATTTGTAACAGGGGAATTTAATACTCTGTTTGGCTACCTGGATTCAGGTAAAGCCGATACCGTGGGCAATACCA
>JAGFZX010000088.1 GCA_017889585.1 Bacillota bacterium | reverse complement strand
TTGCAAGAAAGGATAGACGTTACCTTTGCTAAACTCCTCTTATAAAGATTTTAGCATCAGGAATTCCATTTCCGGTAAGTTAAACAAAATAAAATAAGTTTTGTAGACAATGGAGAATCATTGCTTACAAAACTTATTATACAAGGAGGGGCAGATTGAATTTCTTCAATCTGCCCCTCCTTGTACCAAGCAAACTAGTTATCCGCTTTCGATCCTAAAATAGCTGCTAAGTCCTTATCTGCCGTAGATATAAGTTTAATTTTGTATTTATCTTGTAGTACTTGTAATACATTTGGTGAAAAGAATGCTGGCAGAGTGGGTCCTATATAGATGTTCCTAATATCCAGAGATAAAAGTGTCAACAAAATAGCAACTGCTTTTTGCTCATACCATGACAATACCAAAGATAGTGGTAGTTCGTTGACGCCGCATTTAAATGCATCAGCAAGAGCAAGGGCAATTCTGATAGCAGAATAGGAGTCATTACATTGTCCAACATCGAGCAGACGAGGCAACCCAGCAACAGTACCAAAATCTTTGAAGTTAAACCGATATTTACCACAGGCCAACGTCAGGATAATTGTATCTTGGGGAGTCTTATCCGCAAATTCAGTATAATAATTACGGCCAGGACGAGCGCCGTCGCAACCACCAATCAGGAAGAAATGTTTTATTTGGCCTGCTTTGACAGCATCAATGATTGTACCCGCATGACTCAGAACGGCATTGTGCCCAAACCCTACGAGGATCTTTCTTTCAGGTTCGGACTCTTTATAGCCGCCTAACTCTAAGGCCTTATTGATAACAGGTGTATAGTCTTTTTTACCATTACGTTCTTCGATATAACCAATGTCAGCATGACCGACAATACTTGTTGCAAAAAGCCGGTCTTTATAACTGTCACGGGGAAGCATCATACAGTTAGTATTCATAAGAATGCTGCCTGGGAGATTATCAAATTCTTTTTGCTGGTTCTGCCAAGCGGTGCCAAAATTACCAACAAGATGTTTATGCTTTTTGAGTCCAGGATAGCCATGGGCTGGAATCATTTCTCCATGAGTGTAGATATTGATGCCCTTGCCCTCTGTTTGTTCAAGCAGGTTTTTCAAGTCTTTCATATCATGGCCTGAAATGACAATAAAGGGACCAGCTATTTTATTGATTTGTACCTCTGTGGGCTCTGGGTTACCAAATGATCCAGTATTCGCTGCATCCAAAAGTTCCATACAAAGCAGGTTAGTTTTACCCAGTTCCAAGCATAGACCTAGCAATTCTGGAACACCTAGGGTTTTGTCTAGCGTCGCTGACAATCCCTTGAAAAAGAAATTAGTGACTTCTTCACCCTGTTTGCCAAGGATCATCGCATGATGACCATAAGCCCCCATGCCTTTAAAACCATAAATAAGGGTTTCGCGTAAGGAACGTATATCAGCATCTAAGGTCTGATCAACCATGATGCCTACTTTTTTAGCATCTTCAAGCATTTTTTCTTTGGTTTCAGGCGCTTGGTAATCTGCTCCGAAAGGTACGTTTGCTGGCGTTTTACCCAATTTATGTTTTAGCTCTGTTTTAATCTCATTAGCCTGTTTGATATAGCTTACAAATCTCTCTGGGTCGAAGTTGACGTTAGTCAAAGTGGCAAACATGCCATCCATAACGAACTTTCGGATTGGCTCATCAATCTTATTGCCAGCCTGGACATTTTGCCAACCATAATAGCCGACACCTTTCAACATATGGATTAATAAATCTTGTAGACCAGCTACTTCAGGGGTTTTCCCACAAACACCCATTTTGACGCAACCTTTGCTACCGGCAGTTTGCTCACATTGATAACAAAACATTTCATTTTCGATAATGTCAATCCACTCCCTTTAGCGATGTAGTACCCTATATATTATTGTTCAACTAGCAAGGTAAATATACAAGCGCAACATACTAACTGAATAAGGAAAGCCTAGACCCCTAATTTTTATATAAAGACATTTTATGCACAATGGCTTTTGCCAATTTAAGTGATTACCTATGAAAATCAAAAACCCGCCATAATAGGCATTTTACATAAAAACTCATAAATTAAGATACAGTAAAAAAAACTGCTGCTTTCGGTACCTATGGTTGGAGCGGCGAGGGAGTTAAGGTGTTATCAGCAATGCTCAAAGAAAGTGGCTTTACTATCGTCAATGATGGATTACTAGAACTATGGAATCCTGATGAGGAAGGTATCGAAAATTATAGAGAATTTGGCAAAGAGTTTGTAAAATAATGCAATTAACGACTTTGTATCTTAAAAGATTCGAAAAAGCGTAAAAATGGCCTTACACCCAAATTGATTTAAAAGGGGTGAGGCCATTAATCATATAATGGAATACCAATTTTTTCAATTATATATTGACGTGTACAGAAAACCATGTTAATTTATAAGTGAATATACATTCACAATATGTTTTGCTACGGAGGAATTTCGTTTTGGCTGAAAAAAAAGCGACAGAAGTGCGACGTGAAGAAATTATCGTTGCGTCATTGTCTTTAGTTGAACAGTATGGGCTTGATAATCTAAATATAGCTGATATTGCTAGAGTGGTCGACTTAGTGCCATCGGCGATATATCGCCATTTTGGAGGGAAGGAGGCAATTATAGAAAGTTTGATAGAATTTGCTGGTGCGTCTTTGCAAGGCAATATTTCTCAAGCCCTAATCGCTGAGAGTAATGCGGTAGATAGGTTAGAAGTGCTGTTTAATTTACATGTCAAGCTTATTAAGGAGCAACGCGCCATTCCACGTATTTTATTTTCATTGATCAGCAGTGATAAAAATATGTATTTAAAACAGAAAATGCTGTTGGTTATAAACACATATATAGCAAACATTAAAAAAATTATCGCTGAAGGGCAGTTAAAAGGTGAAATTCTGGCAGAGGTTGATGTTAGGGCAGCAGGTATATTGTTTTTGGGCATGGTTCAACCCTTGGCAGTATTAAGTCAGTCCGATGATGATTTGATAAACATTTACACTGCACCACTCTGGGAACTTTATCGGCGGGGCATTACTCGCTGATAAAGAAGACTTGATTCAGGTTGAGTTTTAACTCCATCTGAATCTTAGTCGCCCTTATCCAGGGACTTTGTCATCGGATAATTTTTTTTAGCAGCGATGTGAATCTTTGTTCACATCGCTGCTTGAGGCTACATACTAAAGGAAACTATAAAAAGGGGGTTATTTAAAAATGCTAGTTATTCAATTTTTACTAAGGTTAGCAAGAATCATGGTACTCATAGCAATGGTAGGAATTTTTTTATCTTTATTTACAGTTGCCAGCGCAGCAGAGATTTTGGATGTAGAATCATGTGTGAGAATTGCTTTACAAGAAAACCATGGGCTAAAGGCAGATCAACTTGAAATTTTAGCTAAGCATGAAGACGTGAGGGGATTACGTGGGCTAGCTAAGCCACAGGTCGATTTTAAGCTTGCTTACCAGTGGCAGAATAAACCAACGGGTCTTATTCCATCACATGTTGCGGGAGTGCCTGCAGTTTATGATGACCAGATGGGGTATTATACCCTCAATATGAAGCAGGTTATTTATGATGCAGGGAAAACACACTCGTTGATTCGTTCTGGAGAAATAGCAGTAGAAGGGCAGAAACAGGAGAGTAAAGCCCATAGCTTACGGGTTGTTGGCAGTGTTATTAAATCATTCTATAAAGTAATTCAGCTACAAAATACAATTGAGGCACAGCACCAATCAGTTAATGCTTTGCAAAAGCTTTATGATGATATGCAGATGAAGCTTGATCTAGGTCGAATCGCTGAAGTAGATTTGTTACAGGTTGGAGCACAACTAGCAAGTGAACAAGAGAAAACAGCTCGCTACAAGGGGGAGCTAGATCAACAGACGGCAATATTGTTATCGATGATGGGATATGGGATGGAACATAAAGTTCAATTATCAGGAAATTTAAAGGATTATGAGCTTCAACTTAAGCCCGAGCAAAAATCTTTATCTCGCAATCCTGCATTACAGAAAACTGTACACCGGATATCCCAGACTGATGAGCTACTGAAAGCTGCTAAAGCAGACAGCAACCCCAAAGTAATTTTGAATGGACAGTATGATGTAAAAAGACTTGGCAAGGCAGGAAATCCCCAAGATGAAATGTGGCTGGTTGGATTACAAGTAAGCTTACCAGTATTTGATGGCGGGATTATTTCTTCCAATATTAATAAAGCTCAACTGCAGGTGGCCGAAGCAAAGGAATTTTATGCTGAGCAGCACAGTGAGCTAGAAGCTTCAGCGTGGAGTGCACAAAGTAGTTTAGAGACGGCGAATGCTAGAGTTGAGGCTGCAGTAAAAGCTACAATCAGTGCAGCAGAAGCTTATCGTATTGTAGAACTTTCCTATCAAGTCGGAAAAAGATCCATGACGGATGTGCTTGTGGCACAAGCTGCTATGACCAATGCCCAGATAATATATTACCAAGCGATGGATGAACGTATAAATGCGACTGTTTCTCTAGCATTGGCTTACGGGGAAATGCCCTATACAATACGGGAACGTTAGTAAAAGAATGGAAAGGCGGGAGATAGTATGAAGAGATTTAATAAGAAATGGCTGCTGGGCATTATTATTGTGGTAGTGGTGGCTTTAGCGATTGGACTCATCGTGAAAAGAAGTCAGGAAGTAGCCAATCAGAAAAAACCAGCACTACCAAGTAATCCCGTACAGGTCGTTCAAATCAAACCAGGAGCAATCTCAGTTACCCAGCATTATATGGGTAAGACCCAGGCCGTTTTAACGGCGGATATTGCCTCACGTATAACGGCTAATATTTTAGCAATACATAAACGCGAGGGTGATATTGTAAAACAAGGCGAGACGCTTGTTGCACTTGATGATCTGGCTTTAGGGAGTAAGGTACGAGCAATGGACGCTGAAGTGCGTAGCGCTGAGAGTTTGCGCTCTGCTGCTGAGAACAATAATGCAGTACAAAGGGCTAGCTTTGAGCGTGATGAATATTTATATAACAATAAAGGAATTTCCCTAGAAACATATGAACGGTCAGCGGTGGCTATGCAGAATGCACAGAGCCAGTTGAGTGCCGCTCGTGAACGAGTTAGTATAGCAAGAGAGAATTTGAGTGCAGTGATGACTGAATCCGGATATGCCAATATTACAGCACCATTTGCTGGCGTAATTGTAAAACGTATGGCAGAACCAGGAGAAGTCGCTGTGCCGGGAAAATTACTACTCGTACTTCAGGGAATGGATCAGGGGTATAAAATAATATCACAGATACCTCAAGAGCAAACAGCGGTCATTAAAGCAGGTACCCAGGTGATGGTTACTGCTGAAGCAGACAAAATCAATGGGGCAGTGAACAAGATTTTCCCTGCATTGGGAACCAATAATTTAGCTTCTGCCGAAATTATTCTTGATAGGATACCAGCTGGGCTACCAACAGGTGCCACTGTTGGACTGGATTTTGTAATGAGTCATGTGGAAGGAATCATTGTTCCCCGCAACTCCTTGGTTAGAGGCGCTAATAATACTTTTGTCGTTCGTATTGATGAAAATAATATTGCCCATCAGGTGGCAGTGGTCGTTCTTGGAGAAAATGATCAACTAACAGCTGTGACAGGTATTAGTGAAAATTCAATGGTTGTCATCGGTCCAGAGAACGTACTCATGCAGCTAATGGATGGGGTTATAGTTAAGCCAATTATGAGCGAGGTGCGCTAATATGCAAGGAATTATTAGGAAGTATCTAGCTAAACCCCATCTGGTGTTGTCATTGGTGCTATTGATGGCCATGATAGGAGTAATGGGTTATATAAAAATGCCCCTCAATCTATACCCTGACACGGATAGACCCCAAATTACGGTAATTACCGTTGAACCTGGAGCTAGTGCTTCTGATGTGGAGTCAAAGATTAGCCGAGTTGTAGAAAAAGAACTAACGGCTTTGGATAATGTAGTGCGGGTCAGTTCGACCAGTAAGGATGAGGTATCAGTTATTACTGTAGAGTTTGATTACAATAAAACTCTTGATGCTGGCGCCACTGACGTAAATAATGGCCTTAATAAAATTATGGCCCAATTGCCAAGTGATATTAAACCGCCACAGATTTTTAAAATTAGCCAAGCTACCCAACCTACAGCGGTTGTAGCATTGCACCCCAAAGATGGTTCACCTCTGGATTTATCTCAGGTTAGGCAGCTAGCTGACAACGAAATCAAGGAAGAATTATTGAAGGTGCCAGGCATTGCTCAGATAGAGGTGTTTGGCGGATTTAAACCTGAAATAGTTATCGCTGTTAACAGCGAGGCCTTAGCGCGGTACGGATTAACGATTGGTGATGTTACCAGTGCCATGCTAGCGAATAATATCAATATTCCAGATGGAATGATTATCAAAAATATCCAGCAGTATCTTTTAAAAACCCAAGGCGAATTTACTAAACCAGAAGATGCAGCGAATATCCTGGTAGCCAGTCGACTGACTGGAGATATTTATCTGCGGGATGTTGCCAAAGTGGAAAGGGGCATTGCCCAGCCCCAGTCAGCCTATCGCGGTAATGGTAACCAGGCAATTGGCATCAGTATTTTGCGCTCAATTTCTGGTCATACAATGGATGGGGTTACAGCTATTGAAAATTATCTGCCGACCTTGCAAGCAAATTATCCAGGAATAGATTTTGCTATTAGTGATACTCAGGGCACGCTCATTCGTACAACCATCGAAAACATGCAAGGCGCATTGCAAGAAGCAATTCTATTAACGGTGTTGGTCGTATTTTTGTTTTTGGGAAATATGCGGGTTACTTTGCTCGCGGCCATTTCCATACCGTTTACCTATTTAATCACATTCGCCGTCCTGTGGCTCATCGGTTATGAACTGAATATGATCGTACTGACGGGTGTAATTTTGGCAGTGGGGATGCTGCTTGATGATGCTATCGTCGTCATTGAGAATATCGCTCGCCATTATGAAGAAAATCCAGGGAAGTTAGAAGCTGCAGTGATTGGCGGAACCCAAGAAGTGCTACTTGCAATTTTTTCTGGTACTTATGCGACCATCATGGTAGTAGTACCTATTATCTTTATTGGTGGTTATGTTCAAATGGTTATGGGACCACTCATTCTGCCGATATGTATCGCTCTTGGTGCATCCTATATTGTTTCAGTAACCATTATCCCAATTATGGCACCCATGTTATTGAAGGCTAATTATAAACCCAACTTTTTCGAAAAAATAGCCAATCATTTTAATGATAAAGTTGTGGCAGGATTACGGGACTTTTTCATGTGGGCAACTAGCATCGCCCTCAAAAAAAGACTGGTATTTATTATCCTTGCTATTGTGATTTTTGTAGTAAGCGCTAGACAGATGCCGATTGTAGGCAGAGAAGTACAGGCTTCGATGGATACAGGTATCGTGAAAGTTAATTTTGAAACCTATACAGATATGTCATTAGCTGATACACAGCAGATAGCTAGGAATATGGAAGAAAAGGTAATGCAAATTCAAGGGATACAGTTAGTATCCACAATCATTGGTTCAGAACCGGGCATTGTAAGTTTTGGCAGCGGTAAATTGCCGCAAAGTGGGAGTATGACGATTCGTATGGAGGATCGTTTTCATCGCAGTAAAAATATTTGGCAGATTGAACAAGAACTGCGTGAGGCTTTTGGGCAGATTCCAGGGCTTAAATATGCTGATGTTTTTGATTTTGGTGCTACGCCCATGTCAAGTGTCAAAGCGACCGTGGATGTAATGATTTCAGGTCCGGATCGTAAAGTCCTTGATGATCTTGGCAGTCAGGTAGAAAATAAATTGCAACATGTTTCAGGATTAACCAACGTGTCCAGATCGTGGACATTTGATAAACAAGAAGTGCTATTTATTGCTGATAAGGAGCGCTGCAACTTATATGGTATTTCAGCGACGGGAGTATCACGACAAGTAGCGGAAGCCGTTCGCGGTAATCCTGCATCTGTATTTCGGATTGAGGGGCAAGACGGTACCTTATTTCGCGTACAGTACCCTGAAAATCAGCGTAATGATATCACGAAACTCATGGCAATGAATATTATGACAGCTAAAGGGCCTGTACCTTTGCAGGTACTAGGGAAAATTTCATTCCAAAATTCACCCACCTTCTATACTAGGCAAAGTTTACAAAATACGATTGATATCTACGGTTATCGAGAAAAAGCTGCCATCACCCATCTTGATGAGGCTGTTCAAGCTGCCATCAAAGATATTGAACGACCTCGGGGCTATACAATTTCTCAAGAAGGTGATGTAAAACTAATGAATCTCGCTTTTAAATCCTTATTTGCGGCACTCGCTATTGGACTCGTACTTCTATACTTTAGCTTGGTGCCAGCTTTTGGTTCTTTTATCCATCCGTTAACCATTATGTCGGTCATTCCCTTTGGTTTAATTGGAGCCGTCTGGGCGCTACTGGCAAGTAACAAGCATTCGGCTATGCCTGCTTTTATCGGTTTAATATTACTGTCGGGCATTGTTGTAAAAAACTCCATTTTGCTTATTGACTTTATTTTAGAAGAACGGCAGCGTGGTGCAAGTTTGGAACAAGCAATTATGGGTAGTATTCGTAGCCGGACTCGCCCCATTATTATGACAGCCGTAGGAACGGCAGCTGGTATGGTACCCATTGCCATGCAGTGGGGAGTTGGTCTAGAGCGATTATCACCATTGGCTGTTGTTACAATTGGTGGTTTATTTGTTTCCACGGTGCTAACGCTGATTTATGTGCCAATTTTCTATACCTTATTTGAGGAAGTCAAATCCTTAGGCACTAGGGGGCGGAATGATGTGGATTATTAAGGGTAGTGATGCAAGTCACAGTATACAGGGGAATATTGGAGTATAATCATATTAGAAAGAGAATTTACGGAGGGCTATATTATGGATACTAATAATCTACTTCGCCAACATCAAGAAATGTTGGATTTAGCTGCTAAAATCAGTGCATATCAAAGCCAGCTACAAGTTAAAGAGAATGGTTCTACTATTTCCACGCTCCTTAGTCAGTTAGCTGGGAAATTAAAAATGCATCTCATGGTGGAAGACCAGTTTGTTTATCCTAAACTTGCCATGCACTCCGATGTGCAGATTCAAAAGACTTCCCAGAATTTTGCTAATGAAATGGGTGATCTAGGTAAAGCCTTCGACAACTATAAGACAAGGTATATGGGGGCAAACAAAATAGCTGATAATGCTGATATGTTTATTACTGATACGAAAAATGTCGTTGCTGCATTGACGAAAAGAATGGATAAAGAGAATCAGTTATTGTATCCATTGTTGAGTAAGTAAGTTTGTATGGCTGTGGGATCAGATTTTAGATCATTTTAATAAAAAAGGCACTTGAAATTTGTCAGTTAAGTGCCTTTTGGTTTATTATTTAGTTTTCAAATCAATATTTAATGAGTAATCTTTTAATCAATTTGATGTTTTTGATATGATAAGTACGTAGGATGCTTGTTCCTTAACGTATCGTAAATAATGGACTATTATAAATTGAGTTTGGCAAGGATAAACTAGTACTATTTAAAGGAGTTTAAAATGGGTAAATACGATCAATATAGAAAATTCTTAAAGTCTAATTTTACAGAATTTAAAACAATAAAAACTGATGCAAAGAAGGGAACTTCCCAACCCCCAAAGGTCAAACCCTATGAAATTAATTCGAATTTAGTCGATCTCCCAATGGTAAATGAAACCTTCCGGTGGAACACAAGCTCTTATTCATGTTCGAGTTAGATGAACTAGAGAATAAAATAGACGAAATTACATTGGATCAACCATTTGTACCTAATTTTGCTAATAAAGCAGCGGTGTTATTTATTTGGAGTACTACACCTTATCGATCAGAGTGGAAATTTGATATTACCGCCCATAAAAAAATTCTAATCGATATTGGGCATGTATGCCAAAACTTATATTTAGCTAGCGAATCAATAGATGCTGGATCTTGTGCAATAGGTATATATGATCAAAAGCTTATAGACCAGCTATTGGGTCTAAATGGAGAGGAAGAATTTGTACTATATCTTGCTGCAGTAGGGAAAAAATAATATTTTCAGGGTAATGGATTCTTAACAAGATTAAGAACTTTCCACTGCCACGATAACCTTATTATATGCCCCTCTGATTGCCCACATTTACTCCATCATATATGACAAATATCCACTCTTTCCATGATGTTAGTATACTCTTTTAGACACGAAATGCTTTCTTTTTCTCATATCTAAAATAAAGAAAGGAAGTATCTACTCTATTAGGTACAAAGGAGACAGCTATTGGATAACGTAGCGAACCAAAAGATTAAATCTAAATATGACAATATAGCCAGCGTTTACGATGTAGCTGATTGGTTTATTTCCGATAAATGGCGAAGTAAAGTGACCCACTTGGCCTACGGCCGGGTATTGGAGGTGGGGATTGGGACGGGGTTGAATCTCTCGTTTTATTCCGATTGTTGCCGAGAAATCTTCGGTATAGATATCAGCCCCCGAATGCTCCGACATGCTGGTGAGCGAGCGTCGCTATGCCAGGTGCCAGTTAAACTAGAAGTAATGGATGTTCAAGATCTGCCATTGGATTCTGACAGTTTCGACTGCGTCTTGGCGGCTTTTGTCTTTTGTACTGTTCCAGATCCCTTCATAGGGCTGAGGGAATGCCACAGGGTCCTCAAGCCAGGAGGTAAACTGATCTTGCTTGAGCATATGAGAAGTGAAAACAAGCTGCTCCACCAGCTTATGGACTGGTTAAATCCTGTCACGGTTACGATCATGGGTGATCATATCAATCGGAATACGGTCGACATAGTGGCCGCGATAGGGTTTAGGATGCAAGTGGTGGAAAACCTGTTGGGCGATGTCGTCAGATTAATCGTGGCAGAACGGTAACTTAGGCATATAGGCAAAGAGAGGTAGGCTAAACCCCAATATATGAGGTGTTTCGGATGTAACCAACTAATTTACCAAAGAAGAGCATCATGGAGTAAAATTATCGTTGTGGTTTTTTGAATAACTATGCATGATTGTTGAAACCAATCCGAATGCTAAGAGGGCTTCATATACTGAGGCAATGTGATGGGGTAATATGTAAGTGAAATGTTTTGTTTCCAATATGAACAATTGTCGGAGCAAAGATGTTTTCTTTCTATATAATAGCTGAGCCACATGTACTTGCAGTGCATGCTGATTTTGTGTAAAAGTTTAATCCCTGAATGTTTCGGTCTGGCAGAGGCTACCTTAAATTTGAGTGTGATAGAATAAAAATCTAATTTAATATTTTACCTCTCAATAACAGGAGACCAGAATACGTAGTTCTCTTTATCGATTTTTAATCGATCATTGTTGCTACTAAAAATTAAAGAAGAACCGCTCAATGAGCATATTATTCAATCCCACAATGCAAAACGACACCCTTCTTTAGGGGGGCGCAGGGGGGTGTGAGGGGTGCCGTGGCATTTTTAAGGGTGTCGAAATTATAATTTATCCGTGTAATAATATCAACTTGATATCACAACACATGTGGAGTCGGTAGCGTTGATAGTAAAGAAATAGCCAGTAATGGCGGGGGATCGTAGTTTTTAGGTAGTGTGTTATTATGTTCGCTCAGATTTCGATTTGAGCGTTTTTTCTGTTTAGGGATGTCGTAGAGTGGAGAGATTTCGTGTGAAAGTTTAAACAAATATACGAAATTGGATACTTTTACACGAAATGTAGAGGGTTTCGTGTAATGGTATGGAATAGTAGAGTAAAATAATAAATGTCGTAAATCCTCCACCTGAGATTGATATATGGGCAGATGAAAATAGGGGTAAAATAAGATTTAATAGTAAAAGAGCAAGGGGGTGAGCCATCATGAAAAAATTCGATCAAATTAATAAGCATATGAACGCTAATAAAGCTAAAACTATTAATAAAAAAACAACAATTGATTTCCTGCCAGTCAGTAAATTTTTACAACATACAAAAAAAAGTTATGATTATGAGGTTATTGTAAAATTCTTTGTCAGTAATCATATCACTATTAAAGATTTTTATAGTGTTGGTGCATGTGATAAAAAATGTGCTGTTTGTGCCAAGAATGATTGGTTAGTGTGGCGTAATGATTTTATGTATTACGACACTTTAAATAAGTGCCTTATAAGTGTTGAAGATGACGAGGAACTCGAAGAGGCTCCAGAGTTAGAGCAGATTGATTTTGCTGTAGATGTTTGCCTTGAGTGTGGGGCATGGTCAACCTCTATTTCTTAACTATTATCGTTATCCCTTAGCGTACAGGGAAAGGCTTTATTACTAGTAAAAAGTTCTTAGCGTAAGTTTTGCTGGTGAGATCCCGTATAAAGAAATAAATGAAATACTTCTCTATAGACTGCTACAACTGTGTTCAGATGTTGTAGTTAAGATATATTATAAGGACGGTATAAGAGATATGAAAACATTTACTCATTGCGATGTTGAAGAAAGCAAGATGTTATATAGGTGGCAAATTTTATCTAACGGTATGAAACATATAGCATGCCATTGTCCAAAATGTAACCAGTTTATTGATTATGCCCCAAAGTCTAAACCTTATATTGATTTAGTGAAAGGAATATATTTAACAGCAATAAAAGAAAGGCGGCACTTAACCGCTAATCAAGAAACTCAGAGAACAATGATTAACAGTCACACTTGTAAGAAATGTAATCTTTCAATAGAAGAAAATATTTATGAGTGGAAAGAAATGAAAGACGGTAAGATGGGGATCAAGGGAATCTGTGGAGGTTGTGGTAAGTACATAGGGTATGTTCCAGTGACTAAACAATATAAAGATTTAGCTAATAAGGTAGTGGGAGCATCTGTTTCATCGGGGGCAAAGTAGAGGCTGATACCTCTCCGAATTTGAATGATTGTACTTGTCTCATATTCGAAAAAAGTCCTGAATCTTTGCAAAATGCGAGGATTCAGGACTTTTTAAATATATGGTTATTGCAGTTTCGATAAGGAAAGCTAGAATCTTGTCTTTTCGGACAGATGTAGTGCCGGAATTTACAACTTATGATTTGATTGCCCAACGTAATTTAGCAGAACGCGCACGACTATTGACATGACATTCTTTTGATGACGCCCGAATTGGATCGGGTGCTATTTCACGATAGACGCCTTCACGAAAAAATTGTCTAAAAGATTTTTTAACGCGACGATCTTCTCCTGAGTGAAATGAAAGTATAGCAACGCGCCCACCCGGGGACATGGCATCAGGAAGTTTTTCTAGAAATTCATCTAACACTTCAAACTCTTTATTGACGTCAATTCGTAACGCTTGAAAAGAACGTTGACAGGATTTTTTAATCTCATCTTTAGTAATTTGCGGAACAAATTTCAGAGCATCTTTGATGATATTTCGAAGCTCAGTTGTTGTTGATATATCAATTCCTTTTTTTATGTTGGAAATAATGGCGCGAGCAATTGCTCCGGCATAAGGCTCATCAGCATTTTCTATTAACATATCTTGTAATTCATCAAGTGTGATTTTTTTTTAAAGACTTGCTGCAGAGTAACCCATTTTCGGATTAAGCCTTAAGTCTAATGGTCCTTCAAACTTAAATGAAAACCCTCTTTCAGGGTTGTCTATTTGCATAGAAGAAACACCCAAATCTGCCAAGACAAAATTAAATAGCCCTGATTCGAGAACGATTTGATCTATTTTGGAAAAGTTCATTTGCTTGATTTCCAAAATTTCGGGGCCATAACCCAAACGCTCTAAACGAGCTTTAGTGCGCGGTAATTCAAGAGGATCTACATCTGTTGCATACAAGCGCCCCTTTGAATTTAAACATTTAAGCATCTCTAACGTATGGCCACCATAACCTAGTGTTGCATCTAATCCGATTTGTCCTGGTGTAATTTGTAGAAAATTCAATATTTCGTTAACACAAATTGAAATATGCATACCGGCAGGAGTATTGCCCTTTTGAATAATCTTTGCCACAGCATCAGCATATTGCTCGGGTTGCAGTTCCTTGTATTTTTCTTTAAAATTCTTAGGGTGAGTGCCTTTATAGCGAATACGTCGCTGATATTTGGGCTCTTCCTCATTCGATGTTTGATCTGGGCCCATTCTCTTCCCTCATTTTTATCATATATTTTTGTACTTTTGTTACAAATTATATGATAGCAGATACAATTTATTAAAGCAACACAGCGGTTTAGCTTCTAATTTTCCGGTTAAATGATCTTATGCTAATGCCTAAGCTTTTCACTTAGGAACGTGTTGCACTTTATGTTCGCCTAGACTTCGGCTTAGGCGGATTTTTTGGTTCTGATGCAAAAAATATAAAGTTAAAAATATCCTGGATTTCACCCCAGCGTTAGGCTGATATCCCTCCAATTTTATTAAAGAACTCAACGTCAAAGGGGGCAGTGATTTTTGTACAATTTCACTAGCGGTATCTGGAAAAATGAGAGTAGCTAAGCATTAAATTGAGGTGTTACGATTTAGTATCGTCCCTGTTGACAATTTTACAGCAATTTTTCTGAATAAATTCTTAGTAATTTTAAAAAAATAATCGAGATTATAAATAGCTGACTATTTTAATTTGAATAACTAGTAATTTTACTTAAGGAGAATTTAGATATGAAAAAAATATATATAATACATGAAAATGAGACATGGACAGCTCCGCTTATTAAAGAACTAGAGGTTTTCGGACTTCCATATGAGGATTGGTTTATTAATGAGGGTACATTGGATTTATCAGAAGCACCACCTGAGGGAATTTTCTATAACAGAATGAGTGCATCATCTCATAGTCGAGACCATCGATATGCGCCTGAATATACTGCAGCAATGTTAGCCTGGCTAGAGGGACATGGTCGCAAAGTTATAAATAATAGTGGTGCCTTAAGATTAGAAATTAGTAAAGTGGCACAATATGCATCACTACGTAAATACGGGATACCTACCCCTCATACTATAGCTGTTGTAGGGAAAGAACAAATTATTAAGGCTGCAGCATCCTTTGATAAACCCTTTATTACAAAACATAATCGTGGAGGAAAGGGTCTCGGAGTACAAAAATTTGAAAATATCAGTGCTTTAGACAAATATGTAAATGGTGAAGATTTTGAAGAGCCTATAGATGGAATAACATTAATACAAGAATATATACAGTCCCCAGAACCATTTATTATTCGCACAGAATTTGTTGGTGGTAACTATTTATATTCAGTGAAAGTTAATACGTCAGAAGGTTTTCAGCTATGTCCTGCAGATGCATGTCAAATTACGGATGTCTTTTGTCCAGTAGGAAATAAAGAAACTTCAAAATTTGTAATTCAACAAGGATATATACCCCCGTTACTTGAAAAATATCAACGTTTTCTTATAGACAATGGTATTCATATTGCTGGTATTGAGTTTATTTCTAATATTAAAGGTGAAGCTTTCACTTATGATATAAATACTAATACCAATTATAATTCTGAGGCTGAAGAAGTGGCTGGAATCTCCGGAATGGGTGCTATTGCAGTATACCTAGGAAATGAGCTTAAGGGATTAAAGTAAGATGCTTGTGTGAATAAAGGTCTAATCTGCCAAAATACCGCGACACCTTTCGAGCCCCCCCATGACACTTTAAAAGGGTTCTGGTGCAAAAATTAAATCAAGGGAAAAAATGCATATTTATATCGCGCAGTAGATTCCGAAGGGAAAATGATAGACTTTTTTGTATCTGAACATCGTGATAAAGATGCGGCGAAAAAGTTCTTTAGAAAAGCTTTAAAAGCTACATATAATCAGCAACCAAGAGTTATCACAACTGATAAGTACGCTGCAATCGAGATTGCTATTTATGAAATGATTTATAGTGGAACTCTTTTAGTTAAAACAACGCTTCGGAGAATAAAATATCTGAATAATATCATTGAGCAAGACCATAGATTTATTAAAAGAAAGATCAAGCCAATGCTCGGATTTGATAGTTTTGAAACTGCTGAGAAAACAATTTGCGGAATTGAAACCATGCATATGATTAAAAAGGGGCAGGTTGAAAAATTTCAATATGTCCTTTCTCGTATA
>JAGFZX010000131.1 GCA_017889585.1 Bacillota bacterium | reverse complement strand
TGCCACACGTAGCTTCACTTCTGCATACTCCTGGTTTAATCCGGCTATGCGATTTGGAATCATCAAGTACCTTTCGATCGCCACAGTACCACAGTAAATAAATATCTGCGTCAAATAAATCAACTCTAAAACCCGATCCTTCCACGTTTTCTGCAATTGCTTGCAAAAAAGGTGTTGCTACTCTAATCAGTTGACTATTTTTTTCAAGCCGTTCTTTCAATTCTTTTTCTGATAGCGTTACATTTGGTATATTATAAGGATCAATTCCTCTATTTCTAGACCGAGTCCATGAACTTAGTACTTCAGCAGATATAATATTATCTGAAACCAGCTTCCCTGTAGAAAGAAATCTTTCCCATGCTTCCGCTAACGTGCTAATTCTTCGCCGTAGCTTTTCATAGTTGCTAGCAAACACTTTCTCCGAAACATCCAATTCAATACCACTCCTTATTGAATAAAATAAATATCAATTTAGTATTGTAGTTCCCATAAGCAGGTAACTTGTAAATAGAATCTTTCATTAGATGTGTTACATTTTGCGTAGTCCATTCTATCGTACTATTCTGTTAATTACATTCATTCGACTTTTAATTACAAAATCCTTCACATAAATCTACTTACTGTTACATTTTGTCTCATAGGTTGCATAAAGATACTAATAACTTTTTATAACTTCTCTTAAAATCAGCTAAAGAAAAAATTCATGAGCACGATCATCCTATTAAGCATTAGTCGTATATTTTACATTGACTGATTTCTTCCATCAGTTCTATAAATGGATGAGCTTACAGGTATGAGTGCATCAATATTTAAGCCTCCCTTTTATAATATCTTTTTCTACACTATGTAATCTTCTTTTTATAAAGAGCAATCGATGAGATATGAATCAGAACTACCGAACATAACTTCCCCACAAGAAACAAAAATTGCTGTTAGCCTTGATTCGCCAAAGCTAAACAGCAATATAGTAAATCCACAACTAAATACTCACTATAACTGGGCAGGTGTAGCTTCTTTTACCCATAAGATTGATTTTTTCTCCCGTAAGTTTAACCTTCTCTTTATATACAATATTCTCTGAACTAGTACCTAGCATCAACTCTATATTGCCTGGCTCCACTACAAACTCCATATCCTCGTTATAAAAGCCTAACTGTGCCGTACTCAGCATAAAAGATAACTGCGCACTTTTCTGGGCCTCTAAGTAAACCCGTTTAAATCCTGCTAGTTGCTTTACAGGTCTTGTAACATGCGCCTCACAATCTCTGCAATATAGTTGAATCACTTCGACACCCGCTCTATCTCCAACATTTTTAATAGTACATGTTACAGTTATTACTTCATTAGTTGAAATTTCATTCTTGGCTACCAATGTGTTGCTAATCTCGAAGCTTGTATAGCTTAGTCCATGTCCAAAAGGAAATAGTGGTGTATTTTCTGAATCAACATAGCCTCCACCAAATAGTTCTATACTATTTATGCCACTTTTTTCTTGAACTACAGTATATCCACTACCCGTTTTGTGGTTGTAGAATATAGGTACTTGCCCTACATTTCTTGGCATTGTTATAGGAAGCTTTCCAGAAGGATTAATCTCACCACACAGAATTTTTGCAATTGCACTTCCACCATAAGCACCCGGCAACCATGCCTGAATAATAGCCTTAACATTATCTGTGAGTTTTGGGGCATATTGTCCTGGTCCATAAAGAACAAGAACTATCTCTTTTCCAGTCTTTACAATTTCATCTAAAAGCTGTTGTTGAACTCCTGGAAGGTCTAGACTTGTTCGGTCTTTCCCTTCACCGCCGGTGCACTTTGTCCAGCCGCAATTACCACCAAGAGTCATAATTACCATATCGCTATTCTTTGCCAGTTCTAGTGCATTACCAAATTCCGTTGTATCATCACCAACAATTTCACAACCTTTAGCATAATTAACATTGGTCCTTGTTTTCAACTCTTCCACTAAAGTTGTACCACCAAATTTAGCCTTTAGTATTTCTTCTGGGTTGAAATTAGTTCCAAGGAAATCTGCCATCTCACCAAAAGAGTACACATTCTCGCTATTATCCTTTTTACTTTTGGCTTTTTTCTTCTCATCCATAATTCCGTGGAATGTAGGTTCATCCTTGCTATCAGAGCTCATGCCCGCAATCAGTTCATAATATGCCATTATTGTGTATCCGCTTACGCTAGGACGTAGTAAACCAGCGTGAGGACCGACGACAGCTATTTTTTTGTTATTCTTTATTGGTAAAACAGACTCCTCATTTTTAAGGAGTATAATAGACTGCTCCGTTATTTCTTTTGATATAGTAATGCTATTTTTATTTGTCATAGATCTAGCTACATTATCCTCATTGATATAGGGTTGTTCGAATAACCCTAACTCAAACTTAGAGGCAAGAACTCTGCGCACAGCTTCATCTATAATGGAAACGTCTAGCTCACCACTCTCAACATATTGACCTAGCTGTCTATAAGCGGCACCAACAGGCATTTCTGTATCCATTCCTCCTTTGATACCCACTAGCCCTGCTTCCACATAATCCTTTGCAACTCCAAAAGTATTAAATAATTTCCAAACCGCTCCACCATCAGAAACTAAAACACCACCGAAACCCATAGTTTCACGAAGTAATTCACGGGCAATTTTCTTATTTGCACCGCATGGAATACCATCAATTTCAGAGTAAGATGCCATTACTGATCCTAAGTTTGCTTCCTTTATGGCAGCTTCAAAAGGAGTTGCAAATACTTCATATAACTCACGGTCATTTAATCTGGCAGCGGCAGTATTTAATCCAGCCTGCGTTTCTGCATATCCTAAAAAATGCTTAGCAGTAGCTAAAACTCCATCTTTTTTATTTTTTTTGCATACCTTTCACATAGGAAATTCCCATCTGTGATACTAAATAGGGATCTTCACCAAAGGTCTCATATACTCGGCCCCAACGCGGTTCTCTTGCAATATCAATTACCGGTGATAACCCTTGGCGAATCCCTACTGCTCTTGATTCTGCTGAGATGACGCTGCTCATTTCTTCTACTAATTCTGGATTAAAAGTTGCTGCAGCATTTATCATTGCAGGGAACATCGT
>JAGFZX010000087.1 GCA_017889585.1 Bacillota bacterium | reverse complement strand
ATATGCGAGGGTGGCGGAATCGGCAGACGCACCGGACTTAAAATCCGGAGAATGGTAACGTTCGTGAGGGTTCAAGTCCCTCCCTTCGCACCAATTTGAATTTGAAAAAAATATTCTGTACTATGACAGCACAGAACAACAAAATATACCAAGACACAAGGACACCGCTAATATTATCACATGATAATGCTAGTGGTGCTTTTTTGTTATTTATGTCGCAGGATGTCGCGGTGGTAGTCAGTGGTATTGTATAGATATTAATATTTTGTCAATAAATACGAGGGAAATAAAGGATAAAAGGGGATTCATGTATAAATAATGAATGTGGAATATTTTATGAAATTAGGTATTATCTCAAAGTTCCAAGGGATGGAAGGTCGTGGTGCAAAGACTTATATAGTCAAAAATATCCTGCATTTCACTCAGTGTTTAAGCTGAAATCCCCATAATTTTATTAAAGAACTCAACCTCAGAGAGGGCATATTGAATTCCTTCAACCTGCCCTTTCCTGATCATATGCATTATCTCAATTTCACAAATTGTTTTTTCAGCAGATTTAAAGCTGCCAAATCCAAGCATTGGTTTTACCTTTCGTTTAATAAACCGATGGTCTTGCTCAATAATATTGTTTAAATACCTTATTTTTCTAATCGTTGCTTTGACAGAAACTATCCCACTATAAATCATTTCGTTAATGGCAACTTCAGTTGCAGCATACTTGTCAGTTGTGATTACCCTAGGTTGCTGATTATGCGTGGCTCTTAGAGCCTTTCTGAAGAAATTCTTCGCGGCATCTTTATCACGATGTTTAGATACGAGAAAGTCCATCGTTTTTCCTTCGGAATCTACTGCTCGATATAAATATGCGTTTTACCCTTGATTCTAAGGTAGGTTTCATCCATATGCCACGAATCGTTTGTTGGCTTAAGGTGTTTTCTTATTCGTTTATCAATTATTGGAGAATATTGATGAACCCATCTCATGATTGTTGTATGGGTTAGTTTCAATCCTCGCTCTTGCATCATCTCAACAAGCATTCTGTAGCTGAGCGGATATTTAAGATACCAGCGAACGCACAATAATATAATTTCAGATTGAAAATGCTTATATTTAAATAAATACTGTGACATGCTCTTTACCTCATTTTTCAAGTTTACGGTAAGATTATATCACAGCTTTATTTTTGCACCAGAACCTAATATTTTAGTAGGAATAATAACAAAAAGGGAATGTAAAATTGTCGCTTTATGTTTTTTTTATAACACAGACATGATACCGAAATTTTGAAAATAATAATAAAATCAGCATCAAAGCGCGAGTTGAAGAATATTAACGGGGGAATGAACTGTCATGAATTTATTTAAAAAAGCACCTTGTAATGAAGCACTTTGTATAATAAAAAATGTTGAGGATCGACTTAAAGGGAAAGTTGTTGACAATCTTAAGGTTGAGTATCCCATTCACCAAGCAATGCTTAAACATTTTGATAAACTTTTTACAAGTGAAGAGAAGATGTCTATAAATTCTAAACAAATGTTAAATATCATATCCTCTTTAAGTGAATTTGATGTTAAAATGACACACTCTGCGTATAAAATGATTGATTTTGCACAAAATATGTCGCTTTTAAGTGAATCAAATCTTTCTATAGTAGAGGAAATAACTGCAAGTATGAATGATGTGAATGAGACCATAGGTCATACTTCTGATACAATGGATCAATTATCCAAATCATCGGAGCAATTAATCCAAAAGAATGACGAGAGTATGTTTCAGTTAAATGAAGTTAATACACTAAAAGAAAATGTTATAAAAGATACAACTGCAATGAGTGAACAAATCGAGCAGTTAGTAGACATGGCTACTAAAGTAAATGAAATAGTCAATGGCGTTCAAGCGATTGCAGAACAGACCAATTTGTTAGCTCTTAATGCTTCTATTGAGGCTGCTCGGGCAGGCGAATTTGGCAGAGGGTTTGCTGTTGTGGCTGATGAAATTAGAAAATTAGCAGATAGTACTAAAGCAAACTTAAATGATATGAGGGTTTTTGTAAATAACATACAGCAAGCAGCTAATGATGGGCGAGAAAGTATGACTAATACAATGAAATCTACTAACAACATGAACGAAAAGCTTGATATCATATCTGATACAATAAAAGGAAATGTATTCATGCTAAAAGATACAGTTAAGGATATAAATACAATATCGAAATCAATGATAGATATCAAAGAAACGTCAAAACAAGTAAATCAAGCAATGGATTTATCAGCCCAAGATGCAGAAAAGCTACTTAATATGACACAGATTATTCATGACGATGCTTCTCAAAGTGCTGAAAATGCAAAACACATATCAAAGATTGATAAAGAACTTAGTGAGATTGTTCGAGATATGCTCTCGGCGTTAAATGGCGGAATACATGCAATTACAAATGAAGATTTAACCAAGAATCTTTTGAAAGCTAAAGAAGCACATGGAAATTGGATGAAAAATTTAAAACGAATAGTAGATGAAATGAAAAGTTACCCGATACAGACCAACTCTAAAAGATGCGCCTTTGGGCATTTTTATCATTCTATTAATATAACTCATCCAGATATAACCAGAGAATGGACGGCCATTGATGGAGTACATCATGAGCTACATAATATGGGTGAAAAGATAATTGACGCAATTAGTACCAATAATTCAATACAGGCTAACAGACTATACTTACAAGCTAATGAACTATCAAAAAAGATATTCGTCCACATAGATAATACTATTAAGGCGATTGAAAAGAATTCTAAATTGGGAGTAGAAGTTTTGAATCTTGGATAATTATTGAATCGAAGACACCTCCATTTAGGGTGTCGCAGGGGGCCGTGAGGGGTGTCGCGGTATTTTAACTCGCGTCGCAGGGGTGTCGAATTTATAATTTATCCGTGTAATGGTATCATCATTCTATCACAACACATGTGGAGTCGGTTGCTTTGATAGAGCGAAAAAAGCCTTAAACCACAGGGTTCAAGGCTTTTGGCAGAACTGAATATGTGTGTGTTATGTTCGCCTAGCCTAATTGAAAGCAATAGGCCGAGAAGATAGATGGACTTCAAACCTAGATAATAAACATAATGATTCATCGGAGGACAGTACACCGTAGTGTAGGGGTTTCGTACCGCCTGTCAGATAAGATGACGAGTGAGCTTGGGTTTTACTTTTGTGATGCCCGAGCTCTATCTTTTTATAAATTTGGAGGTTTTTATGAAAACAAAAGTTACACTTGTACCTATGCAAGAATCTGACCGTGAGCAATTCATCCTCGACAATCAAGAAGCGTTCCTTTTCGGTGCAACCGAGGAGTTCGGTATGCAAGATGACCATTTTGAGGAAGACGGAGAAATCATTGCTCGTAAGACGATCGAAGAATCAATGGATGCAAAGGGCGCCGAAATATACCGAATTGTAAAGGACGGCGAAATTGTCGGCGGAATTATTTTGAAAGTCGACAATGAAACGCACCACAATCATTTGGACATTTTGTTTGTTTCCCCAAAAGCACACAGCAAAGGAATAGGCTTTGCGGCGTGGCAGGAGATGGAGGCACTTCACCCAGAAACAGAAGTATGGGAAACCTGCACACCGTATTTTGAAAAGCGAAACATACATTTTTACATCAACAAATGCGGGTTTCATGGAGTGGAGTTCTTCAACCGTCATCACTCCGACCCGCATTCACCTGATGGAGATTCAAGTGACGGAGAAGATTTGATGTTCCGCTTTGAGAAGGTTATGAAATAAAAGTCCGAAAACCATTCTCGTACTTATGATAACAAATTTCAGTTTGTCGAAGTGAAAGTTCGTTAAAACATAAAAATAGCCTAAGTACTTCATGTGGAGTGTGTAGCGTTGATAGAACGGAAATAGGCAGGAATAGCGGGGGCTCGTGGTTTTTAGGTAATTTTCTAAGTGTGTTTTATGTTCGCTCAGACTTCGGTTTGAGCGTTCTTTTTTGTTAGGGGGGGCACACTAGTACACGAAAATAAAATAAATTTACAAAAAATGAAGGATTTTATGGAAAAATATGGAACGTTGTATTAAGACGAGCCCCAATGCTTGTAGTTTTATTGCAGTGATCCATATATGTAGTTGCAAATCCCCCTGCATGGGCGTAGGGGAGGATAGTGAATCGTTAAATTTGGAGGAAGATGTTATGAGATGGGTAAGGAATAGTAAAATTATAATTAGCTTTTTGGCAATGAGTATGGCACTAAGCGGCTCATCTCTCAAGGCAAATGGAATTCAGAATGATGCACCAGTTAGGATTTATCAAGAGATGACAACTAATCTTGCATCTTTCCCAGTAGTTTCTGGTGATAAAGATGACTTGGTTAAGATTGATTCGATGAATAAAATTAATTGGTATTTGTCACAGATGGATGTTACAAATCTTGCTGCTACTTTAAAATTATTGAGGTTGAAAAAATTGTTGAAATTAGGATATGTAGGGGATGTATCTGACGATGTGCTTATGTCTGGGGCTATTAAAGGAATGGTGAATAGCATAGGTGATCCTTATTCTATATATATGGATACTAATATGTATAACGATTTAATGCTTGAGACGAAAGGGACATTTGGTGGGGTCGGAATTGTACTTGGCAGTAAGGATAATGTACTGACGGTTGTGGCTCCTATAGAGGGAACGCCAAGTGACAAGGCTGGAATTATGAGTGGGGATCAGGTTATTAAGATCGATGGTCAGGATAGCAAAGGACTTGCTGTTGATGAAGCTGTGAAAATGATTCGCGGCTCAGAGGGCGGTCATGTGACGCTGACTATTAATCGAGTAGGGCAAGAAATAAAAGATTATATTATTATGCGCTCGAATATTAAAATGAACACTGTTGGCGGTAAAATATTAGATGATGGTATAGGGTATGTTCGCCTTTCCATATTTAATGAGAATACAGGAAGTGATCTTGCAGAAAAATTACACGAACTAGAAGGAAAGGGAGTAAAAGGAATTATTCTGGATCTTAGGAACAATCCGGGTGGTCTCTTGGAAGAAAGCATAAAAGTAGCTAGTAATTTTGTTCCACACGGTCCAGTTGTATCTGTTGTGAACAAGGATGGAAGGTCGACAACCTGGCTTTCAACCTTAGAGGCGATTAAGTATCCTTTAGTTATATTAGTTAATGGTGGTAGTGCTAGTGCATCTGAAATAGTGGCAGGTGCAGTGCAAGATACTGGTGTAGGAACGTTAATTGGTACGAAGACTTTTGGCAAAGGCTCAGTGCAGACCGTTTTGCCTCTAAATGATGGTTCCGCTCTAAAACTCACGATTGCCAAGTATGTTACTCCCAATAATCGATTGATAAATGGTGTGGGGCTTGAGCCCGATATTAAGGTAGAGATGCATGATATTCAAGAAAAGGGTAAAGATTTGCAATTGGAAAAGGCGATTGAAGTTTTGAAAGAAAAAATGTAATATTTTACTTACGTCCCCCTTTACGATGCAATAACAACTTTAGTACCAGTGGAAATTAGCTCCTTTAACTCTGCTACTTCGTCATTATTCATTCGAATACAGCCCTCTGATGCCATAGTTCTTATTGAGTTTGGATTATGCGTGCCATGAATACCAATACCATTCCATCCTGTCTCTAAGGAAATGAACCATGGTCCATAGGCCCCTTCTATTTCGCCATTGCCATCATTAAAATCATGGGTCCAGTAACTAGAATTAATAATTTCATCAACCGTGAACTCGCCAGTAGGAGTAGTCATATCACCTACTCTTTGTTTCTGACCAGGATTCTTCCCAATTGCTACATCGTAGCTTTTTATTATTGTTCCTTCTTTGAATAGATGTAATTTAAATTCAGATTTGTCAACTATAATTAGTAATGGTTCGCTTTTTATTATTTGGTCATATGCTTCTGCAAATTCCTGAAATATAGACGGTTTAGCTTCGCTATTTTGGATTTTGTCAGGTACTTTTGTAGTTTCTTGAGATATGGACGGTTTAGCTTCGCTGTTTTGGATTTTGTCAGGTGTTTTTGTAGTTTCCTGAGATGTTGATGGTTTAGGCGCAGCTAAGCAGAATGAGACCAGCAATGATGAAAATACAATGATAAGAAATATAACTTGAAAGAACTTTTTTTGTATGCGCATAAATTATCTGTCTCCTTTAAATTTATTTATTTATTCCATTTTCGACATTTTTATCCATAATCCTGTAAAAATCAATATAAGAAAGGACGTATCCAAGCTATTGGCATAGAGCCATTGGATTTACGGGGGCGATAACTGAATATTCTCGATAAAAAATAAATAAAATGGGGCTGCCCTCAAAATAGGTTTTTATCCTATTTAAAGCAGTCCCTTCGCTCTGTTTAAGGTAACTTAAATTACAGGGTTCTGGTGCAAAAATTAAAGCATGTTACAATCTTCCCCGAGGTTTATATTTAGTAACTAAATCTCTAGAATGAGTCTAAAAAGAGGGGCGTCGCAGGGTGTCATAGGGGTGCCGTGGCATTTTTAGGGGTGTCGAATTCTAAATTAGCCGTGTAATGGTATCAACTTCCTATCACAACACATGTGGAGTGTGTGGCGTTGATAGAGCGGAAATAGCCAGTATTAGCGGGGCCTTGTGGGTTTTGGTTAATTTAATAAGTGTGTTAATATGTTCGCCTAGACTTCGGTTTAGGCATTTTTTTCGCTAGGGGTGTCGCGGAAGGTAGAAGATTCGTGTAAAAGTATGGTTGGAGTGGGGATGAAGTAGATAAAACCAGGTATAACAAGGGGTTATTTGGGGCTGGCAGTAGCTAGTGCCCGGAAGATTGACGGGCGGTTTTACTACAGACCATTATATTTTACGGATGGCATGTTCGTACTAGACACTTAAGTGTTGGGGTAGTTTATGGCGTTTATAAAATAATAGTTATATACTGTTTGATGACTTTAGGAATTTGTAGCATTAAATATGACAGGTGTATGTCGTATTTAATGCTATAATTAATTTGGGTGATAAAAAATGAAAAGAAATCGATTATTTGAGATTACAACTATATTGCTTAATAAGGGAACTATTACCGCCAGAGAACTTGCTGACCGTTTTGGTGTTTCGACAAGGACAATTTACCGGGATATTGATGTGCTTTCATCGGCAGGTGTACCTGTGTATATGAATAAAGGTAATGGCGGCGGCATACATCTGCTTGAAAATTATACATTAAACAGGATGCTTATTTCAGAGCATGAAAGCGAAAACCTGCTGCTGGCATTCAATACTCTGCGGGCAACTCAATATCCGGAATTGGATATTGCCCTTGAAAAGATGGGGGCAATATTTAAGAATGCTTTAGATCATGACTGGGTAGAAGTTGATTTTTCTCCTTGGGGAAGCTCACCCAATGAACAAAACAAGTTTAACGAGATAAAAAGGGCTATGCTGGGGCGAAATGTCATTCGATTTGACTATGTGAACGGGGAAGGCCACAGGAGCATACGATTGGCGGAACCGGAAAAACTTATTTTTAAAAATAATGCATGGTATCTACTAGCCTTCTGTTGGCAACGTCAGGAACACAGGACCTTTAGGATATCCAGGCTAAAAAAACTAGAAATTCAGGCGGATACATTTGATGTAAAGGTGCCGTCGGAAGCGAAACCGGAAGAACAGAACGCTGGTCAACAGTCGTTAATTGCCTTGAAACTTTGCTTTCAGGCACAGGGCTTAAATCGCTTATACGACTATTTTGATGATTCATTTATTATCCAGAACGGTGACGGAAGCTTTACTTTAGAGATCGCACTTCCGGAAGGAGAATGGCTTTACAGTTATATTTTATCTTTTGGCAGTTTTGTGAAGGTCATAGCACCAGAGAATGTACGTAAAATAATTGCAAATCGAATACGACAAGCATTAAAACTTTATGAATAATGATTTTAATATGACATACAGTTGTCTTATTATCTTGTGTATAATTAAAAAATAGATAAAGAGTTATGAAAAGATCTATAGATAATGTGGTTGTCAAATAGAAACAAGAGGATAGCAAAATATAAGGAAAGAAGGGAGATAATAATGGATAACTTATTTAATGTAGATGAATTTAAAGGTAAGCGAATTCTAGTCACAGGTGGAACGAAAGGTATTGGTGAAGCCATCGTTAAGCGTCTGAAGAGTGCTGGAGGAATGATTATAACCACTGCTCGATCCATTCTTGATGATACCCATGGGTCGGAATTATTTATTCAAGCTGACGTCAGTACTGCAGAAGGCGTGGCAGTGATTGCTAAAACGGTGCTTGAGCGTTTTGGTGGTGTAGATATTTTGATTAACACTGTAGGTGGATCGTCTGTTCCAGTTGGGGGTGCTCTAGTAATGAGTGATGATAATTGGCAGCAGATCTTTAACACAAATTTGTTCTCAGCTGTTCGTTTAGATCGAGCACTACTTCCTTCGATGCTGGAACAGGGCTCCGGCGTTATCATTCATATTACATCCATCCGGCGGCTCTTCCCAGCAACTGAGACGATGGCGTATTCTGCAGCGAAGGCAGCTTTGACAAACTACAGCAAAGGACTTGCCAACCAGGTCGCGCCTCATGGCGTACGGGTTAATACCGTTGCGCCTGGTTTCATTGAAACGACGGCAGCAGAGAGACTTATTGAACAGTTGGCTAAGGGTTCGGGTACCGATTATGACAGTGCGCGGCTGGAAATGATGAATACCCTGGGGGGCATTCCCCTTGGACGTCCGGGCCGTCCTGAAGAAGTAGCCGAACTGGTTGCCTTTCTAGCATCTGATCGGGCTTCGTATATCACCGGTAGTGAACATATCATCGATGGAGGGACTATTCGGACAATCTAACGGAACAAGGAGGAACATACAGTAAACAGTAAAACCATGATAAAATAAGTAAGGAGAGGATCATGATGTCGATAAAACTACCACAGCTTATTGCTACTTTTGTTCAGGCAAAGAATGATCACAATAGTGATGCAGTGATTGCTTGTTTCGCAGGTGATGCCATTGTTCATGACGAAGGACAGGAGATTTGCGGTATTGCTGCTATCAAGAAATGGATTGATACTAGCATTGAAAAATATCAAGTCACCCTAGAGCCTACCAACTTAGTAGAGCAAGAGAAAGAGACTGTCCTCACCGCCCAAGTTTCCGGAACCTTTGACGGGAGTCCGGTCCCACTTGATTTCTATTTCACCATCAATGACGGTAAGATTATCATGCTGAGCATTCGATTAACTGATGATTGATTGTTAGACGTAATGATTATCAGAAACAATAGTAGATAGGAGGTTCTAGAATGATCACAAACAATCTGCTTTTAAAGCTTAAGGAAAGGAACGATGAAAACATCGCAAAGACAAGGGATATATTGCTAAGTATGCAGGGGAAAATTGAGTTTCTCCACGATTTGAAAGTCGAAGTAGATATACGTCATGGAACGTCGTCTTATGACATTATATTAATTACCGAATTTTCTTCTATGGAAGATTTTGATGCGTATCTGATTCACCCGGTGCATATTGAAGTGTCTAAATACATTGTGGGTGTGTTAGAAACTGGAGCAGCCGTATGTTATGAATCTTAGAAGAACATAGTTCTCAGATGAAAATGTTGAGTCGGTCGCGTTGATAGAGCGGAAATAGCCAGTATTCACAGGCTGTCACAGGTTGCAGTTTATTTTATAAGTGTGTTGGTATGTTCGCTCAGACTTCTGTTTGAGCGATTTTTCTGTTGTAGGGGTGTCGTACAAATGCACAAAAATATATTAATACACAAAATGGTGGAGGATTTCGCGGAAAAGTATGGAAGAATGTATTAAAAAGGTCGTGGTGCAAAGACTTATATAGTCAAAAATATCCTGCATTTCACTCAGTGTTTAAGCTGAAATCCTCATAATTTTAGAGGCCACAGATAATTTTGTGTAAATAGTATGAAAGATCTTCCTGAATGGAAAGAGTAGGAAATATAACTATTCAACCAGAAAGGAAGGTTTTTTTATGACAGCGATACCAAAAGAAGTTATTAAAGAGTTAATTAGAGATCAAAAATTCAGCAATACAACCGAGGTAATGGAAGCTATAAAAGAGATGTTTAGAGACGTATTACAGGAGATAATGGAAGCAGAACTAGAGAATGAACTTGGCTACGAAAA
>JAGFZX010000130.1 GCA_017889585.1 Bacillota bacterium | reverse complement strand
GAGCTTGTCAAAGTCGAAGATATTAAAACAATCATGTCTTATGGTGTGATGACGACTCCAGCGTTAGTCGTGGATGGTGTAGTTAAGGTTAGCGGTAAGGTACCCAGTATAGAAGAAATTAAAGTATTATTAAAGTAGGGAGTATCGTTACTTCCCGGTAAATAGCGAAATGAAGAGCAGACTATCTTGATTAAATAAGATAGTCTGCTCTTTTTTGGACCTAATGGGAAATTTTACAAAAAACCTTAAATCTAAGCGTAGGTTTCACCTGAGATTAGATTTTTATACACCTATGTTTTTAAATGTTTCAAGGATAACGTTGATAAACGCCTTTAGAGCTGGAGAAAGCCATTTTTCTTTGTGGTATATTAATTGGGCTTTAATATTAAAAGAGGGTCCTGCCCAAGGCAGTGCTATCAGCTGATTGGTTAAAAGTTCTTGATGAACTACGATATGTGGTAAAAAACCGATTCCCCAGCCATCACAAACGAACTTTTTAATCACTTCATTACTGCTTATTCCCATTACAGATGACGGTTTTACACCTGTTTGTATGAGAATACTTTCAAAAAGTCGGCGATAGCTACACCCAAGTGCAGTCAGAACGAGTGATTGGCCACTTATATCATGAGGAAGGACCTGGCATTTCTTAGATAAAGGATGGTTTGGTGCGGCTATTATGGCCATAGGCTCTTCGAAGAGTACATGAGTAACAAGATCCTTTTCATTACAGGTTACGTCGAGAAAGAAGACGATGTCAATGGCATTTTTCCGGAGGAGTGTTCGATAGTCACTGCAGGCTTCAAAATCAATATTGATTTCCACTTTGGGATAACGGGAACGGAATGTGTTGAAGACTTCAGGCAATCTATGTAGACAAAGGGATTCTGCTGTTCCAATCGTCAGCGACCCTGTTGGGATTAGAGAACTGGAGATGAGTTCTTTGGCTTCCTCGGAAAGTTTAAGAATTTGATCAGCATAGGCGTGCAGATGCTCACCGTCTTTTGTCAACTTTATTTGTTTACCTAAACGTTCAAATAACATTGTGCCCAACTCTTCTTCGAGTGCCTGAATCTGGCTGGTGATAGTAGATTGGGCGTAACCAAGGTTATTTGCAGTTTTTGTGAAACTTAATAAATTTGCCGTTGTGACGAAAGTTTTTAGTTGACGTAATTCCATTTTTATCCACAACCTATCGATTTTTGTGAAATACTTCATCGGAACTATCAATTTTACCTATTGATGACACTATGATAATATAATTTTTAAAAGAGGTCTAGTAAAAAAATGGGTAGTCTCTAGCAGGAGGGCTAACAGGATGAAATTTATTAGTGCTGATGAAATAAAATATCGAGTAAAAGAGCTTGGCGGGGATCTGTGTGGGATAGCTCCTATCGAGCGCTTTGAAGGTGCACCTTCCAGGTTTCACCCAAAGGATGTTATTAAAGAATGTAAAAGTGTGATTGTAATAGCTATACGTTTTCCTATAAGTACTCTTTCGGCTTCATCCCAAGCCGCATATACTTTTGTTCGCAATAGATTGGCTGATAAGATGGATTCCATTACATTTCAAGTCTCATCAGAGTTAGAAAACCTAGGAAGTTGCGCCATCCCTATCCCGTCATCTGATCCTTATGATTATTGGGATGATATTAGGCGACACGGGCAAGGAATAATATCGTTAAAACATGCTGCTGTGCGAGCTGGTTTAGGCCAGATGGGTAAAAATACTCTCCTGATTAATGATCAGTATGGGAATATGATTTGGTTGGGTGCTGTTCTTGTTGATAAAGAGCTTGAATCTGACCAGCTAGCTACCTATCAACCCTGCATTCCAGAATGTCGGATTTGCTTAGATGCTTGCCCGGGCAACGCCCTGAATGGTATTAGCCTGGAACAGCGTAAATGCCGCAGTGTTGCCGGAAAATATACTGAAGGTGGAGGCTTTGTCTATGCATGTAACTTATGCCGAAAGCTTTGCCCGCACCGTGAGGAGATAAAATAAAAAAGTGGGGGGAGAATTATGGGGATTTCAGTTATAAATTTTGAAAAAAAATTCACCAAAATCAAAGAACTTCATTCTTATAAATTAGTTGCTCAGATGAATGACTACCATTTTAAACTTGTAAAAATGAAAAGGGAATTTATTTGGCATAGCCACCCAGAAACAGATGAAGTTTTTATCATTATTGATGGTAAAATGCAAATTGATTTGAGAGATGAAACACTATACCTAACAAAGGGGGAGATGGTCGTTATTCCTAGAGGAATTGAGCATAAGCCATCGAGTAGGGAGGAGTGTAAAATAGTATTAATTGAGCCAGTTGGCACACTTAATACCGGAAACATTGGCGGGGATCTGACTGATACAGAGCTTGAATTGATTTAAAAAAGAATTGGATGATTTGTATCGGATTTAGAGATTCATTGACTAATTGCAGAATCGGTGCATCAGATTATTTACTCAAAAGTCTGGATGCTGATGTATTATATGAAATACTAACACAGTATGAACGGGGTGAAAGCCCTGTATCCCCTGGACTTGCAAATAAACTTCTTCAGGAACTCGAGAATACGCATGTGCTGGAGGGGATCTCTATACATAAAGAAACTGATGTCAAAATTGACAGTCTAAGCGAAAGACAAAAAAATGTCCTAGTATTAGTAGCGAAAGGAATGAAATATAAGGATATCGTAATTACGTTTGGTGTTACCGAACGTACGATCAAATACTACATGGAGATGATCATAAACAAGCAGCATATGAAAAACCGTAAGCAGGAGGTTAAATATGCCATACAGAAGGGGATTGTTGATTAAATATAGGGTGTTATTTTTATAGATGAAAGGATTTGTGAGCTTTGTAGTGTTATTTGGATGTATCCCTGATTTTGTGTAAACTCCAATTGGCATAATAAGAGCAAATATTTTTAAGGGGCAAAGCAGTCAGTTGGGCTGGTTGCCCCTTTGTTTGTATTATATTGAAAAAGGCCTGGCTGTCAAGCTAATCCAGTCTGTCAGTAAAGAATATTTCCAGTTGGGAATGAATTTGTCCCCAGTCCCTGCGACGCCCTGTCCATTTTTTCGTAATGTCTATCATCGCCAAGTATAGCATTTTTAA
>JAGFZX010000043.1 GCA_017889585.1 Bacillota bacterium | reverse complement strand
GTGAGTTGCTGCAGTATTATGAAGTACGGCCATAGAGGTTGTTGTAAGGCAATCTCTATGGGGTATCTTGATAAGGCTCCAAATGTTGCCAGTGGGATTGAATGAGTTGATCATAGCGCATAATGGTAGCAGTACGTTCATTGCGTAAGGCTTGAATAGAACTTAAAATATTTTGATTAAAAGCATAGACGTTCTGCTTAGAAACCACTACCGGCGCATTATACTCTTGTAGTTTGGTGGCCACTCTGTAGTTAACCTTACTCTTTTTGATAATGACTGCCGGCTCTAATATGTCTGAGCCATCATAACGGTAAATAAGGCAATTAGGCTGTATGCGGTCAATAATATTTTTGTTGTCGCCATCCAGGAAAATCGTAGTATTGCAGTTAGGACAATTGGTTAAATCTGAGGTTAACCACGTATGGCAGTCGGCACAAATAATTCCGGACATATATTACACCTCCTGATGATATTCTACCCAATAGTTGGTGTAAATATTAAACAGTATAATTTACAGCGAATAAACAAAAAGATATACTGTCCATAGAGAAAATATTAGAAAATTAACCGCAAAAGACACGAGGAACGCAAAAATACTGCTAATAGTTTACTTTTAAGATTCTTTTGCATGCTTGTTGTGTACTTTCCGTTTTTGTGGTTCAATCGGAGGTTTTTGTATGTTTTGGAATCAAGAAGTAGAAACGCTAGCGAGAGCAGATATGGTAGCATGGCAAAATCATAAAGTGAATAACATCATTGAACGTATTTATGAGAAGAGTTTACTATATAACAAACGTATGGCAGAGTGGGGTATAAAGCCGGTTGATATTCAGACTGTAGAAGATTTAGCTAAATTGCCGTTGATGAATAGGCAAGATGTTGCTGATAATTATCCTTATGGGTTACTAACCATGCCGATTAGTGGTGTTAGCTATATCCACACCAACCGAGATGTAAATTATATGCCTACTGCTGTAAGTTATACTAGGAATGATTTGGTCATGTGGACAGAACTCATGGCTCGCATGCTGGTTGCTGGCGGAGTTAATATGACATCTGTATTTCAGGTTGCAGTCAATGGAAAACACTACCCAGGTAGTTCGGCAGTAAATTATGGTATAAGGCAGGTTGGGGCTACATTGGTGCCAGCTGATGGAGATAATATGGACCAACAACTTGTAATGATGCAGGATTTTGGAGTGACGGGGATATATTCCACTCCTGACTATCTGCTGGCATTGGCGAAAGAAATAAAAGAAGTAGGGTTTGATCCAGGACAACTGCCTTTGCAAACCATTTTTTGCGGTATACAACCTTTAACCGTTGAAACAGCTCGGCACATTCAAGAAGAGTATGGGGCACAGGTACTAGAAATATATGGTTTGGGTGGCATTTTTGGCATGGGGATTGGGGGAGAATGCCATCATGCAGATGGACTACATATTCAGGAAGACTGCTTTTATCCAGAAGTCGTACAGCCGGAGAGTGGACAAGTATTGCCAGCAGGGCAAGCTGGTGAGTTGGCGCTGACGAGTCTTACATTAGAGGCAATGCCCCTTGTTCGCTATCGGACAGGTAGGCTAGGCTACCTTGATTATAACCAGTGTGCCTGTGGACGGACGCTGGTGCGTTTTAAAAAGTAATTTCGAAAATAGAGGATAATGGCATTGTATACAGAATACATAATACGTTAACCTAATTGCGAAAATTGATCAGCGATTAAAAGGAACAATTAAAGGAGCGATATTAATGTCATTACAAACATTTGTTATTCATCATTTAGTAAAAGGTAACGATTTGAATCACCATGGAACTCTATTTGCCGGACGCGGCGCAGAGTGGCTTGTAGAAGCAGGCTTTGTAGCAGCTTCGAATATGACGAATCCTGAAAATACTGTTTGTCTGAATATACATGGTATGGTGTTTACTCGCCCAGTACCAAAAGGCAGTATTGTTCGTTTTGAAAGTAAAGTGGTTTACGCAGGTCGGACAAGTTTGGTCGTATTTATAAAAGTTATGATGTCTAAGGATGAATCCTTTGTTTTAGATGGTTTTATGACATTTATTCATGTCAATAAAGAAGGGCGCTCGACTCCCCATGGTTTGGTGGTTGAGCCAGTTGATGCTGAGGATATTGTTTTGCACGAAAAGGCGAAGGCACTTCTTAAAAAATAGTTGCTGAAGTAAATAAAAAAGGGTTCTGAGAGCAAATATCTCAGAACCCTTTTTGTGGAATTATAAAGTATATTTAATAATAATCGCTATTATCGCGATAGTTTTTTACAATGTCTATAAGATTGTCATTTTTAGGATGTTTATTCAGTAGTTCTAAAAATTGAAGGGAGTTTTCGAAGCTTACACTCCAAGCAAAGGCTCCGTCAGCAGTATAAGCAGCAAAAATAATTTCTTGTTCCAAATCAATAGGCATCGTGCCGTCAACATCTGTAATTAGGGCATAATCTTCATTGTCGATTGGTTCATAAATGAGAGCACTACAGCCTTCCTCGGTTTCTGTCTCATAAAAGTCAAAGGGTTCATAAGCTTCTAATAATGTGTTATCATCCATGTCATATCATCCTTTATTATTTATAAAATTAGTATAACCAAAAATATCATGAACTATCTGTTCTTTATCTTAAAACAGGCATAGCCATTTGACAAGTAAAAAATTTAGGATAATAGTATAAAAATATGTTAGAATTTTATAATGAAGGTTAAGAAAGAATCGGGAAAAAGGATGATGATATGAAAATTTTGATAGATGCTGATGCCTGCCCGAAGAAAGTACTGCAAATCTGTATGGATCTAGGGGCTAAGTATGCTGTTAAAGTGTGGACGGTAGCTAGTTTTAATCATAATATTATATCAGACTATCATGTGGTAGTTGGAGATAATGACCAGGAGACTGATATTAAGGTATTAAATTTGGCTGAGTCCGGGGATATAATTATAACCCAGGATTGGGGTTTGGCGGCGATGGCTCTAGGAAAAAGAGCCCGCTGTATAAGTCCAGCGGGGCGAGAGTTCCGTAATGATAATATTGACTTTTTGCTGGAAGAACGTGATATGAAAGCTAAATTGCGTCGTAGTGGGGGTAGAACCAAAGGGCCTAATAAACGAACAATACAAGAGGACATAAGGTTTCAAGAGTGTTTGGCAGGGATTCTAGGAGAGGGAATAAAGGCTACATAGCCAGTATTCGCATTATCCTGCACCACAAAGTCCCATTGATAGAGTTTGCAGGTATCATCCCGGTTGGGATCATTGATCATAACCTCATGATCTATATTTATATAGGCATATACGATGAAATGTCCGTTTTGTGTAAATTCACCAGAACCGTGGGCACCGATACAAGGAATCCCTTGACTTAATGCAGCAAGAACCTCATTAGGATCTGCTGTTTGATAGATTGGTATGCCGAAAAACTTACCAGCTGCAGCAAAAAAATCCCAGCTAGTTCCATCTGGTGTGGGATAAAAGCCATTGATAATAGCAAAGTCGGCGACTTGGGGTGGTGTGATATTGATGCCGTAGAATTGTGCGATCATAGCAAAACAGGTAGGGCCGCAGCCTGATGAGGCAATTGTACTTGTGCCATAGGGATAATCACCCCACTTTTCATCCCATTGTTTCAGTAGTGGTACCTGGGTAGACATATATATCAATCTCCTTTAAATCGTTTATTTTACTGAGGTGGCGTATTTCTTAAGCTAAGCTCTATAACATAATCTCTTGCAGATTATTATATGCGTATAGTCAATAGGAAGGTGACTGCATAACAAGGGTATTTGGCGCTCCCTTATATGTGTGGTATGCTTAGATTGGGGTGTATTAAGATGCTAAAGATTTATAAAACTGTTAAAGGCTATGGCCAAACAGAAATTGAGATAAATAAGTCCCGCTTTATTGCCTATGTTGAGCGAGTTGACAGCGAAGAGGCGGCAGTGGCTTTTATTGAGCAAATTAAGAAGAAACATTGGAATGCTACTCATAATTGTTCGGCATATATGGTGGGGGAAAATGATCAGCACCAAAGGGCAGATGATGATGGTGAACCATCAGGTACGGCTGGTAAACCCATCTTAGAGATCATTAAGAAATCAGGTCTTAAGGATACGGTGATCGTGATTACTCGCTATTTTGGGGGCATCAAGCTCGGGGCAGGCGGACTTATTCGTGCTTATGGCAAAAGTGCCAGTGCAGGGATTAAAGAAACTGGAATTGTAGAACGGCAAGGGCATACTCGTATTTCGGTCGAAATTGATTATAACCAGCTCGGCATGCTGGAAAATCAGCTTAGACAGCAGGGCTATATTATTGCGGATAAACAGTTTGCTGATAAAATAACCCTGATTGTGTTAGAAAAATTAGGGCAGGAAGAAGTGCTCAAACAGAAAATAACCGATTGGACAGCAGGTCAGGTGGAGTTTGCTTTTGTGGGCGAAGTATATGTAGATACTCTGATGCTTTGTTCGGAGTAGCTGAATGAGGGGGCTGTCGCACTAAGAAATTAGTGCGACAGCCCTTTTGCTGTAAAAAAAGTAATCCCCAGACTTCGAAAAGTTCGGGGAAAGGTATAAAATTTATTTATGCGAACAAACAAATTATCACATAAAAATTATACAGTTTTCGAGAACGTTTATCAATTAAAACTTCCGCTCAATATCGAATACATCATTCCAAAGATGAACAAAGCAAAACGAGGAAATATCGCACAGATATCGGCCAAAAAGAGAAGATGCTCTACGATGCGGAAAGTGACAGAAGGCGCTTTCGGCGAAGTAAAAGAGAACATGGACTTCCGAAGATTTCTTTGTCGTGGGAAGCAGAATGTTCTGGAAGAAAACATCTTACTGGGACTCGCATACAATGTGAATAAACTGCATAATAAAATACAAGGCGGCAGATGCAGATCTTATTTATATCCGTTGAAAATAGCATAAAAACAGTACAAGGGCACACAAAATCTCGAGGAAAATATTCCTCTGTTTTCGTGCGCCATTTTTGCTTCAAATTACATTATATGCAATTTAGGAAATTGTAAAAAAAGAACAGAGCTGTCGCCAGCGATAAAGTTATATCGCTAATGCGACAGCCCCATCAAGAGATGAATATGTGGTAAGGTGTTTGTATTATTGACAAAAACACCATGTAAATGGTATTATTTGACTATAATGGTTATTTTATCTAAAAACAGAAGAAGGTCATAGTGAATAAGTGGGCTATTTACGAGGGCTATAATATTAAAGGGGGGCTTGTATTGAGTACATTGAAAGACTGGAAGATTCATGTTGCTGCATTTATTATTGTTATTATTTGTGAACTAATTGGTACACGTAAGATTCCACTAGGGTACGGAGTATTACTGTTTTTACCAATGATGTATGCTATGATAATCGGGGGTATTTTAAGCTGGCCGCGTCTCAAATTAATTAGTTTGCAGCAAATGAATACTGCGACCGTGATTTTAGGTTTGACTACCCTTATGCTGGTTACCAAATTGGGACTGATTATTGGACCGTCACTGGCGAAGTTGGCGAATTCCGGCTTGGCCTTGTCAATGCAGGAATTGGGGCATTTTCTAGGGACTGTAATTTTAGGATTGCCCTTAGCACTATTTTTAGGATTAGGGCGCGAATCCATCGGGGCTACTTTTTCTATTGACCGAGAGCCTAATATCGCTATTATTGCGGAGAAATACGGCATGGATTCGCCAGAGGGTCGAGGCGTTATGTCTGTATATATTTGTGGCACTCTATTTGGTGCAGTATGGTTAGGGTTATTGGCTGGCTATCTGGCGACCCTCAAGATTTTTCATCCCTACGCATTGGCCATGGGAGCAGGGGTTGGTTCAGGAAGTATGATGGCAGCTGCTTCAGGTGCTATTAAAGCCGTATTCCCTGAGTCTGCTAATGAGATTTTAATGTATGCAGGGGCTAGCAACTTGTTAACAACGATTATCGGGATTTATTTCTGTTTGTTTGTTTCACTGCCGGTAACTGAGCGTTTATATAAGATTCTTTCGCCGATTATCGGCAGAGATAAGGCTAAGGGGCAGGCGAGTGGAGGTATGACAAAATGAAATTAGTAGAAACAACCTTAGTATTATTGATTATGGGTATTATGACGATTGCAGGCAATACAATTGGTTATTATTTTCCAATGACAGAGGCTATTATCGGTTATTTGATTATGATGGTAATTACGTTACTCGGAATAGCACTAGCTAAGTTCATTCCCATTAAATTGCCGATGGTATTCTGGATTTCGGTAATTGCTCTATTATCAACATCACCTATTTCGCCATATGCTAAAGTAATTATAGATTATACCAGTAAAGTAGATTTTTTGGCATTGACAACACCGATACTAGCTTATGCTGGATTATCAATCGGTAAAGATTTGGCTATGTTTAAGAAAATGTCCTGGCGTATTGTAGTGGTAGCATTAGCTGTATATACTGGAACATTTATATGCGCTACTGCTGTTGCTGAAGTTATGCTGAGGCTGGAAGGTATTATTTAATGCTATATAGGCAGTAAAAAAGCAAGCAACTTTTTGCTTGCTTTTTTCAATAATATGTAAAGAAGTGATAGCTATTTTTTGCTAATACTATCCATGAAGGAGATATATTCCTTCTTGGTCATTTTGGCGGTGTGTGAATTAAGTACAGCCTCGGCTTGAGAGGCATTATCTGTTAGTAGATCAATGACTGTCATAGCCATGCATTGGGCTGATATGATATAGACCATCTCTGGATCAGATACCGTAAAGTCGCGAGTATGGGCATTGCCTTTTACTCCGCCTATCCAAGGATGAATGACAGGCATAATATGGGCTAAGTCCCCCATGTCAGTGCTGGCAGCATGATGATGTAGTTGTTTAATAGACTGTTCGCTTAATAGTTCAGTCGCATTATTGCTGAACAGTTGGCTCATCTCAGGATTATTAATCATCGGCATAAATCCAGGTAAATCATTAATTTCTACCTGAGCACCAACGGCATCAGCACCGGCTTGTAGTGCTCGATTTACTTTTTTGTTAGCATCTATCATAGCGTCAAGTGTTCGGGCCCGAACATAGCTTTCCATACGGACCTCGGCAGGGACAATGTTAACTAGGTCGCCACCTTTTGTAATGATGGGGTGAAAACGGACATAATCTTCATCTTTGAAAGTTTCTCGTTGGGCATTTACGGCCATCATGGCTATCATAGCGGCATTGAGGGCATTGACTCCCTCATGGGGAGCACCGGCAGCATGGGCTTCTTTGCCTGTATATTTAATCATTTTTCCGATAAAGCCGTTACTGGTGCCACCTATTTGGATAGTACGCTCTGCTTCGCCCTCTGTTGACAAATGAATCATCATGGCCATATCAATATCGTCAAAGGCGCCTTGACGGATGAGTTCAGATTTACCGCTTAAATAGCCAATTATGCCTTGCTCTCGCAGTTGATTACGATATTCTATTTCTACGTATTCTTCAGCTGGTACGGCAAAAAGTGTTACATCTCCGTCCAAATGCTCCATAATCCCTGCGGTGATGAGACCTATGCCGCAACCGACCATGGCGGCAACTTGTGCGTGATGGCCGCAGGCATGGGCTGCACCTGTATTCCCATCAGCTAAGGGGTGTTCAAAACAAGTTACAGCATCCATTTCACCTAGTACTGCAATATTGCGAGTGGATGTTTTACCTGATAGCCGTCCTTTTACACCTGTTATGGCATGGCCTGTGGTGTAGGGAATATTATATTGGTTAAATATTTTAGCGATCTTGTTTGCAGTGTTATGCTCTTTGAAGCCAAGTTCGGGTTGGTTAGCGATGGAATTTGCCAGAGCGATTATTTCGACTGCATGTTCTTTGATTGCGGTACATACTTGTTGCTTTAATAGTTGCTTATGCAAGATGGTCATCTCCTTATACGATACTAAGATTGGTCATTATTGTAGAATTGTAAGCTGTAATTAAAAGGTTTCGAGTAGAATGCCTAATATATAATATATATGTATATATTACCATAAATGTACGTAGTTGGAGGATTTATATTTTAATTTATAATCCAGGAATGATTATCTGAAATATGGTTATTTTAGATAAATAGATACAAGGGGATGGCAGACTGATATTCCTATTGTCCATAGAGGTGTTGGTTGGTTTCTTAGAATTATTAAATGTTTTAAACTAGGAAGCGGACTTATAATCAACTCTACATAACAAGGAGAATAATAATAAATGTCGAATAGTAAGGGGGTGAGATTTCTCATTTGAAAGGTCGGTGATTAGTGTTGAGTTTAAAAGAAAAATTTAAAATAGGCTGTGCTTGCCTAGTTGTTTTATTTGTTACACTTTGGATATTAGGACCCAAATTTTCTAAATCTCCGGCTGATCATCCTGCTGAGGTTGACACTTCCCAGGCTTATACATTTGAACAGCAGCAAGATGCTTTAAAATCGTGGATGAAGGAATTTGAATTAAAGACGAATGCTGTGAATGAGCAATGGAAAACTTTAAACGAGATATTAACAGATACCGATCAAGAGGGCATATATGGGAAGTTAGATGCTGTCCAGGAAAACTTGGAAAATCTAGAGGGTGCTTATTCTTCTTTGCAACTGCCTAAAGAACTTACGATAGAACAACAAAAAATTTTAAAACAAGTATCTCATGATATGGATGAAAGTATTTCTTGTAGAGTTAAATTTATTAAATTAACTGAAGGGTATTTACTACACCAAAAGAGCACTCTTTATCGCCAAAGTCAGCAACAAAAAGAATTGATTGACTTATATCAATCAAACTCCTCATTGGAAATAAAGAAACTTGCAGAAACGTTTAAAATTCAATAAGCAAGCAAAAAATGGAACACTTTTAATCTCCCTGACGTCCAGTCAGGGTTTTACGTTTTTTAATCGATTCGGTGACTAAATCGCTCTAAGACTCAGGTGGAGTTAAAACTCCATCTGAATCAAGTCTTCTTTATAAATATAAGAATAATTATATAAAATAGGGTTATTTTAGCTTTATGTGTGAGTAATACTGATCTTAAGCAGGAAATATTGGATAGATGACGAACACTGAATAAAGCAAAAAAACCACGAGGGAGTTTTATAGATGACGACAACTAATACTGTTATATCTTCAAATTTTATTCAAAATATTATTAATGAAGATTTGAAAGCCAATAAAAATAATAGCCGAGTACATACTCGTTTCCCGCCTGAACCTAACGGTTACTTACACATCGGTCATGCAAAATCCATTTGCCTTAATTTTGGTATTGCCAATGAATATAAAGGATTATGCAATTTGCGATTTGATGATACCAATCCTAGCAGAGAGGAAATTGAGTACGTAGAATCAATTCAAGAAGATGTAAAGTGGCTGGGGTTTGACTGGGATGATCGGATGTTTTATGCCTCAGACTACTTTGATCAAATCTATGAATATGCTATTAAGCTTATAAATACGGGCAATGCATATGTCTGTGACCTCACTGCTCAGCAAATACGGGAATATCGGGGTACCCTGACTGAACCAGGTACAGAAAGCCCTTATCGTAACCGCACTGTGGCAGAAAATTTAGAACTGTTCGCAGGTATGAAGGCAGGGGAATTTGCTGATGGCTCACGGGTGCTACGGGCTAAAATTGATATGTCTTCACCCAATGTCAATCTGCGGGACCCGATTTTATACCGTATTATGCGGGCAGAGCATCACCGCACAGGGAATAAGTGGTGTATTTATCCAATGTATGATTACGCTCATCCTATTTCTGATGCTATAGAAGGTATTACACATTCTATTTGTACTTTAGAGTTTGAAGATCATCGTCCACTGTATGATTGGCTGATTGCAGCACTTAATATGGAAAAACGTCCCCAACAGATTGAATTTGCTCGTCTGAATGTGACCAATATGGTGATGAGTAAGCGTAAACTGCGGGCACTAGTCGAAGAAGGCCTTGTAGATGGCTGGGATGATCCTAGGATGCCAACCCTCTCAGGACTGCGCCGCCGGGGTTACACTCCAGAAGCTATTCGGGATTTTTGTGAGCGTATTGGGGTGGCTAAAAGCAATAGTACTGTTGATATTGCCATGCTTGAACATTGTATACGGGAAGACTTGAATACAAAAGCTCTGCGGGCAATGGCTGTACTGCGTCCGCTAAAAGTAGTGATTGAAAACTATCCTGAGGGACAAGTAGAAGAATTGGAAATTGAGAATAATCCAGAGCAGCCTGAAACAGGAATGCGTACTATTCCATTTTCTCGAGAATTATATATTGAGCAGGACGATTTCATGGAGAATCCTCCCAAGAAATTCTTCCGTCTGGCAGTTGGGCAGGAAGTACGTCTGAAAAGTGCGTATTTTATTAAGTGTGAACAAGTCATTAGAGATGAACAGACTGGTGAAGTCATTGAACTGCGCTGTACATATGATCCTGAAACCAAAAGTGGTGCAGGGACAACTACTCGCAAAGTCAAAGGCACCTTGCACTGGGTTTCAGCAACCCATGCTGTCAAAGCGGTCGTGCGGTTGTATGATTATCTGCTATCAGAAGAACAAGATACAGAGCAGGTTGATAAGAATTTTAAAGACGACATCAACCCGAACTCAATGGAAAAACTTACTTCTTGTATGGTTGAACCAAGCTTGTTAAATGCTGTTCCAGAAAATAGGTATCAGTTCCTACGCCAAGGTTATTTTTGCCTTGACGCTAAAGATTCAACTGCAGAAGTACCTGTATTTAACCGTATTGTCGGATTACGGGATTCTTGGGCGAAAAACCAAAAAGCTTAATAGAACATGACGCAAAAAAACACCTCCTAATCATTGGAGGTGTTTTTCATTAATTCTTTTTCTCTTTAACCCTAAGTGGTTTTATTTCGATGTTGTTTTTATTCAAATAATCTTTTAATGCTTGATTGATGATTAAAGCCTTTGCGCCTTTTTTTCCATCTGTCATATCTGCGATAGTTTGATAAATATCATTTTCAAGCCAATAAGTATCTTTTATATGTAATTGCTTAAATTCCTTTTTGGAGATTTTAACCAAAGGAGCTTGTATATTAGGGGTAATATCTCCATTATCAGAAGTAGAAACAGGAATCATCATACCAAATTCTGCTTCCTGCGGGATAATGGGTTGAATTTCTGCTTTATCGCTAACGGTTATTTTTTTTAGTCTTGGCACGTTAAATCAACCTCCTTAATATAAATCTGACAATGATATAATTTTTTTAGTTGAAATTTAATTTATCTGAAAAGTCCCTTTTGTACTTCCATTATATCAATAATTATCATAAATGCAATAATTGCATAATATTACAATTTTCAATCCCCAAAGTTGATATTTCATTATATTACACAAGAAAAGTCCCAGCGAACTTGTGAAATTGGCAATAGATTTTTATTTTTTAGCTGTGTGCCTCAGAGTTATTAAAATTGAAATGGGAAGATGGTCGAATATTTGAGATTGATCTTATGCTTGATGTGCGCCAAGCGCCTTCGACTAAAGGCAGTGGCCTGGGAATAAGGGATATTTGCAGGATATGTAATAAGGAATTTTTAAAAAAATATTAGTAACTATATTTCGACATATTTTGCATTAATATACAAATATAATGGGCAATATGCGAAATAAATAGAAAGAATGAAGGATTTTGCCGTGGAAGATTTATGGTATAAGATAGAGTGCTTAAGGCAAGAAATGCACATAACAGCACTCGAAAAAGGAATATCCCATCCAGATGTTTTAATGATTAGCCAAAGGCTGGATGAATTGATAAATGAATTTTCTAAATTACTCCTAATCTAAAGGGTTGAATAGCAATTCGGAGACGATTACATGCATCCGTGACAAGCCTTACTAGTACTCGCTGTCCGTTGGCGAAATTGGTACAGGTGTAGGACTAAAAAGTAGTGCAGCAGTTCATGAACATTTGAATACGTTGGTTAAGGTGGGATCGATCGAGTGCAGACCTGTTTCAGGTGTATAGTGTTGATTGAGGGGTGTCTGTACATGCTTGATATCTATTAACACAATTGACAACTTTTGCATAGGTTATCTAACTATTAGGAATTTGATAAGATATACAACCTAGAATATTTAAAATTAAAGGGAGTGCTATCTTGGCTTTGAAATCTGATTTTCAAGATACCATGCAATCTTTCATTTATTCAAATCTTCCGATTCTAATGAATCCAAGTAATGCTATGAATGTTATTGTTTCTAATGACATTATTCCTACCACTCCTATTTCTCCGACATCCACTACTTCAACTATCGATACAAACCCTGTAATAATTATCTCGCCAGAGATTGTAAAAGCACTTCAGTCCTACACATTAAATAATTTTCCAGATATCGGATTGCCCCAGGATATCCAACAAATAGCAACAGATTTTTTTGCAAATCTTCCTCCGTTAATTCCAGTTTCTCCTACTATAGCCGTTACCATTACCGCTGCTACTACAGTCACTTCATAACTAAGAAATCAGATAAGAAGATTCTACGATTTCTACCTTCGGCTGGATGGTTCTTTGATTTGCCCATCGTAGGTGCTTATCGTCGGTACAAGGCTGATAATCTAGAATGAAGGGTTAGCAGGATTAATTACAGCTGATTTTTTTTATTTACATATCACTTTTATTATAATTGAGGAATATGATACATAGGGATTACCCATTGAGACATAAAAATAGGAGGACAAATATGAAATTTCCAATTGGAAAAGGATTTGATCTCAGCGGTGGCATACTAATAACTGTTGTACTTGATGAGTATGCATTGACTGGAACATTTTTAGGGGGAAGCGAGGAACGCCATCATGATGCTCAGCCAATTCACGTGAATGTGGAAGTGGAGGAAGAAACGGAATTTATTCTGTTGCAACTAACATGCCCCCTTGAAGTGGAGGATGGACCTGATTTCCCTATAGGTACGATTATCGCGATTAATGTACAAAAAATATTATTTATAGCACCTGGTGGAGTGTGTGTGGAAGCAACCACGTAAATACTAACTTTCTAAAGCCCTGGCATTGTCCAGGGCTTTTTACTTACCCCTCAGATATTCATCAGTCACCAAACTGGTAATAATATGAAAAGAAGCAAGTGGTTTTTATGTCACTGGTTATGAGTTATTAATTTTGTTTGTGGATGGTAATGGTTACTGTGGGACATTGTTAGATTGTGTGCTAGCGATGATGGTATTATACTGGAATAATACCAATGAGGTTAGCGGCTATGAATTGTGGCTATAATGGATGTAACATCGTGATGTAAAACAATGTTTATTTGTATTGGTGTTAGATATAAGGACGTGATACATACACTAGAGAAACCACCTGCTGACTTCTTTTTAACGGATTAGTTGTGTCTATAAAAGATTATATGTGAAAAATAGAGAGGGATTTCATATGAAAGATTTTTGTGGAGTAAATGGCTGTTATGATAATAAGGTATCTGAAGAAAGCGAAGTAGTATCAGTATATGTAAACAGTTTACTTACTTATGAAGCTGATGGAAAAGGCGAATATATTAGAACCCTACCAGAGAATAGGACTTATTCTGATATTGATTTCATATTTGAATTACCTAATGAAGATGGAGATTGTTATATAACAAAATTTACAGTTTATACCGTTGGTAATGATGGTGTTCAGGCCTTTGTATCAATGCTAATGAAAGAACAAATTGATACGAAGAATCGTGTAATAGAGGTTGTTAAAACTCTACTAGAACAACCTGGTGCAATTTGGGGAAAGGTATCATTAGATGATGAAGAACAGAATGATGGAGAAGCTTAAAATGATGTTACACGCCCAATTGCGAGTGTATAACACCATTTATTTACTTATTACGAAATTATAGATAGTTCCTACAGAGGGTTTACTTTTATATAGTTATTGGTGTTAGTTTGTAGTTATTAAAAATAAAGAGACCCAATAGACATAAGAAAAGCCCCCGCGAATCCGCGAAGGTTTGAAAAAGAAGATGGCATCAAACTATAAGACTTGTAGCCGGCAGGGTAACTTGGCGGCTTCTGACTTGAAAGAACTTTTTGGGACTATTTCTTGATTTATTTTTTTCGATAAATAACAACCTGGGTGACACATTCGTCTTCTATCATTTCAGGCTCAATTTGTTGAACTATAAAAGTATTGTCAGCCATTCTGCATTTTAAAATATCATTCTCTTGGATGTCAGCATCATGATATAACCTTATCAGTTGATTATTTTCAACAATACCATCGAGTTGATGGGATGTTTTTCCGTCTCTAATGACGTCGAATATTTCTCCGTATGTGGCGACAAAATCATTTTTGAACTCGTCTCGTATGGATTCAACTAAACCCAAGATTATCATCTCCTCTTAACTTAAATGTATGGGAAAAATAATATATTATTGAAAATGAGGCAAGACGCAAACCGCACAGGAGATAAAAATAGCCGAAGACAATGCGGATATGCTGAGTTGAAGTATATGCCATATGTGGCAGTCAATGAACTCCGGATTCGCCGATTGTGGCGATGGAATAGTCGCTACGATTGAAGCCGCCCAACATGCTTTGGCTGTCGCGGGGGTACAACGTAAATGCAAGCAAGAATAAAACCAAAGGTAGTCCGCTATCAGACCTGGCAAGATGTATTTAGCTGGGGTGGCTTATATTGCCTTCTTCATCTTTCAACATTGCATCGATTTGATTTTGGGCTGCAGACATTTGAACGTTGATTTGAGAAGCGTGATGGAGAAAAATTTTTCCATAGTTGGTAAGTACTACTCCTTGGTGAAGGCGCTGAAAAAGCGGGCATCTCAAACTGCTTTCCAGTTTTTCGATATGAAAAGAAACAGTGGGCTGAGTAATATTAAGCTTTTTCGCGGCTGCCATAAAGCTTCCTTTCTCGGCAACAGCATTAAAAACCGCCAGGGACTGACAATGTAACATTTTATGCACCTCGTTGTTAAGTAATAAATATAGCCAGCACGACTGGTTTAATAAAATTTGACCTCTTCAATCTACTAATTTTAACTATATAAATAATATTTTAAAGCAAAAGATATTATCTATGTCATATTATATATATTAATATATAATCAAAAATTATTCAAGCTAAAAGTACGAGAATGTGGTGAGGAGTTAGGGGAGGTTCTGGTGCGAAAAATTTACAAAAACAAAAATTCCCCATCTTTCTCCAGAATATCAAGCTGCAACACCCATAATTTTATTAAAGAACTCAAATTCAGAAAGAGCATATTGAATTTCTTCAACCTGGCCCTTCCTAATCATATTCATTATTTCGATTCCACAAATTGTTTTCTCAGCAGTCTCAAAACTATCAAACCCAAGTATTGGCTTGACCTTTCGGTTAATAAATCGATAATCTTGTTTAAATACTTTATTTTTCGAAGTATTACTTTGACTGAAAGCGCTCCACTATAAATCATTTCATGAATAGCAACCTCAGTTGCAGCGTACTTGGCTGTCGTGATGACTCTTGGTTGCTGATTAGGTGTGACTTTTAAAGCTTTCTTAAAGAACTTCTTCGCGGCATCCTTATCACGATGTTCAGACACAAAGAAGTCTATAGTGTTTCCTTGAGAATCAACTGCTTTATATAAATATGCATTTTTGCCCTTAATTTTCAAAAATGTTTCATCCATTCTCCACGAATCATTTGTAGGCGTAAGGTGTTTTCTTATTATTTTATCAATTGTGGGAGAGTATTGGTGAAACTATCTCATAATTGTTGGGTGGGTGAGCTTTATCTTTCTTGCATCATCTCGACGATCATTCGATAACTGAGCGGATACTTCAGATATCAGCGAACGCATAACATTATAATTTGGGACTCAAAATGTTTCTATTTAAATAAATGCTGTGACATTCTCTTTACCTCAACTTTTAAGTTTAGGGTAATGATTATATCACGGCTTTATTTTATGCACCAGAACCAGTCAGTATCGCAAAATGAGGATTACGCTATTTATTATATAGATAGCATATTGTGAATGTATTGATTATTTATATATCGTCCTATATAATAAAAGTGTAGGAAAATTGTGGGGAATAAAATGCTTGATAAAGTATAAAATTGGCAACTCCGATTACTAATGGAGGATACTCTGGCTAATATTTCTATGTTTCAAACGTTGTGGAGAAGGGAGAAGTTATCGTAAAGTTCCAAAACAGATGATGGCTTAATAAACGAGTATATTACAGCAATTGAAAATATTATTATTTAAGGAGAATTTTATGAAAAAACATGTATTGAAAACTTTCGCTTTATTACTACTCTTAGTTTGTTCATTTTCCTTGGTGGCATGTTCACAAACAAAGGAAGCAACAACAGGAACACAAAGCAATAATAATTCTAAAGCTCGTCATATTAAAATAGGTTGCGTACCTTTAACTGAAACGGCTGCTAATTACATTAAAGAGGCTATTGAGAAGGGCGGTAATACTGCAGAAATTGTCATGTTTGATGGCAACAATATGCCAGCCACAGCACTAAAGGATGGGAATCTTGATGCAGTGTTTGCAAACCACTTACCTTGGATAAAAACCTTCAGTAAAGAAAATGATACCGATTTGCAAATGGTTCAACCTTATTACTATTACTCACCATTTAGAATTTATTCTACAAAATATCAATCTTTAGACCAACTCCCAAGTGGTGCTAAGGTTATTATTCCTAATGACCCTGCTAACCAAGACAGGAGCATTCGAATGCTATCTGAGTGTAAGTTAGTCAAACTTGGTGAGAAAAAAGGTAACTTCTATACAAAAGTAGACATTGTTGAAAATCCGAAAAACTTAGAGTTTACTGAAGTTGAAGTCACAAGTACAGCACGTAGTATTAGAGATGTTGATATCGTTTTCTCGATGGCTTTTATTGCCCAGAAAACTGGGAATATTGACCCTAATATATTCCTGTATGAAGATGCGCAATCTTCTAATTATCCAATGGGTCTTATCGTAAAAGCAGCAGATGTTAACGCAAAATGGGCTGTTGATGCCATGCAACTACTTAAGACAGATCAAAATAAAGCAAAGTTTAATGAAACGTTTAAAGGCGCCTTTGCCTTAATTAATTAAGTTTCTTCGTATCCAAGGCTGGTAAGAGGATGGGCGTAACTCATTGCTGGGCTTTACGTTTAAAAGAAAGGAATCAATTATGAATGTAAGTATAATGACTGAAATAGTCGCAAAGGCCAATTGTTCTCTGGAACTAAAGCGCCAGATTATTGGTGTAAAATTTATTCATACTGAGGAAGGGTTTAAGAGTGCTGATGCACAGACCGCAAAGAGCAGAATGCCTTATTGTGTTTTAGTTAAGCTTGCTATGATGGGTCATTCCCGCAAAGCGGATCTTGAACACTTCGGCTGTCTTTCAGCTGCACGAGCATTTGGTATTATCGAACCAGATGAGAAATGGTTATCAGGGTGTCAATATCGTGATAGAGGGATGTACCAGGATTTAGGGACAGCAAAAAAGGTCGTTAAAAACACTACCAATGTTGCACAAAAGGCTTATGGGGTAATGGTAAAACCATTGAAGGCATATTCTACAGCACCAGATATCGTTATTATTGTTACAAACCCATACAACATGATGAGACTTGTGCAAGGGTATACCTACACCTATGGCACATATAAAGAATTTAAGATTATCGGTAATCAGGCATTTTGTTCTGAATGCACCGCGTATCCCTTTGAAAGCGATGATATCAATATTTCAACACTCTGTGCAGGAACTCGATATATGGCTGGCTGGAGTAAGGATGAAATGGGCCTTGGCATTCCTTTTAATAAGTTTAGTGGCATGATTGAAGGGCTTTATAAGACAATAAACATCATGGAGCCAAACAGTGATAAAGCAGTTATTGAAGAGAAACTAAAAAAAGCTGGTCGAGAAGATCTCGAAATTGAATATGATAAAAATTATTACACTGATCTTTACCTAAAATAAAAAAATATAATCACTTTTAAGTAAAATTTTAATGTAGGCGGTAAAATATGATTGAAATAAAGGAGCTTACTAAATCCTTTGGCGATTTACAGGTCCTAAATGGTATTAATATTGATATTCCTCGAGGAATGATCTATGGATTGGTTGGACGAAGTGGAGCTGGCAAATCCACCTTGCTTAGATGTATCAACGGATTAGAAACCTATGATGAAGGAAGTTTGGTTGTCGACGGAGTTGATGTAAAATCTCTTTCAAGGAAAGATATTAGGGAGTTTCGCAAGGATATTGGGATGATTTTCCAACAGTTCTCCTTGCTTAACAGACTGACCGTTTATGACAATATTGCACTTCCTTTAACGTGCTGGAAATATAGTAATTCCTATATAGATCATAAGGTAAAAGAACTTCTAGAAATGATAGGCATACCCGACAAAATTAATGCTAAACCAAGAGAGCTTTCTGGAGGACAAAAACAGCGGGTTGCAATTGCTAGAGCTCTTACAATGAATCCCAAGCTCTTGCTTTGTGATGAGGCGACATCGGCATTGGATCCTAAAACAGCCAAATCGATTACAGCGCTTTTGAATCAAATTAATCAGGATTTAGGGATTACTATTGTTATTGTTACCCATCAGATGCCAGTTTTAAGAAGTGTATGTGAAGAAATCGCCATTTTGGAAAGTGGAAAAGTTGAGGTAAGCGGCCCTGTAGAACAGGTTTTTTTACAGCAACCGCAGGCTCTTAAAAACCTTATAGGGCAAGAAGACCTGCTGTTAATGGAAGAGGGAATCAATATTAAGATACTTCTCTCCCGGGAAATTTCTTCCCAACCGGTTATTACCAAGATGGCGCGGGAACTTGCGATTGATTTTATGGTCTTAGGTGGAGAAATGGATAACTTTAGAAATAACAAATTAGGCTCAATCATTATCAATATACCTAGTGAACACTTGAATCAGGTAAAGAAATATTTTGCCGATAACAATGTTATTTGGGAGTTTATTGAAAGAAATGGGCAATCTTCAGCGGAGGCGGGATGATTGATGTTTAGTAATGAGTTTTGGATAGAATGGCTGAAATATTTTGACAAGATAGTTGGTCCGGCTGTTTTTGCAACCATGAGAATGGTTGGTGCTACAATGATACTTGCTTTCATTATCGGGTTTGGTTTTGCAATACTGTTAGCCATTTATGGACCGCAAGGATTACGTCCAAAAAAGAAAATTTATAATGTACTTGAATTTATTGTGAATACAACCCGCTCATTTCCGGCGTTGATTCTTATTGTAGCGATATCGCCGATTACTAGGATGGTGGTGGGAACAACCATAGGGGAAACGGCGGCTATTTTTCCGCTAACCATAGCAGGAGCGGCATTTATTGCTAGATTACTTGAAAACAGCTTTAAAGAAGTGGATATGCAGCTTATTGAAGCGGCCAGGTCTTTTGGCGCTTCTGATATGCAGATCATATTTAAGGTTATGGTAAAAGAATCTATTCCATCAATCATATCTATCGCCACATTGGCTTTAATAGGTTTTATTGCAACCAGCACTTTGGCGGGAGCTGTTGGAGGAGGCGGTTTGGGAGCAGTCGCTCTGAATTACGGGTATCAAAGTTTTAATAACTCTATTCTATATACTTCGGTATTCATACTATTTATCATGGTACAAGTTGTTCAGAGTGTAGGAAATTGGTGGTACAAAAAGTCATTGTAATGAAACTGGGGGGAATTATGGAAAAAACACTGAAAAAAGTAGTCTGTATTCTTGCTATTATGATCTTAAGTATGTCGTTAGTAGCCTGTTCAAGCAGCTCTACCTCAAAAACCGTGGATAGCAAAGTCGCACAGCCGGAGAAAAAAGTAATCAAAATTGCTTGTATGTCAACTTTCGAGCCAATGATAGACTGGTTGCAAGAAGGACTTGCGCCACTTGGTTATGAGGTCAAAGCAGTCATGTTTGATGCGAACCAACTTCCTGCTACAGCACTTAAGGATGGGGATGTAGATGGACTCATTCATAACCATTTACCTTGGATTAAAACCTTTAACCAGCTAAACAACTGTGATCTTCAGATGCCTCAGCCATATCTTGCCTACGGAAGAACCGCGGTCTATTCTACCAAACATAAAACTATCGATGCAATTCCGCAAAATGCTCGGATCGCAGTTCCGGGAGATCCGTCGAATATGGATAAGAGTCTCTTGATCCTAAAAGACATGGGGCTTATTACTCTTGGCGAAAGATCAGGTAAATTTTACACTCTGCTTAATATTAAGGATAACCCTAAAAATATAAATCTCATTGAAACAGAGATTTCACAAACGATAAGAAGTATAAATGATGTTGATGCAGCAATCACGCCTTCGTATAGAGCATGGAAGGCTGGCATTGACCCTGCGTCTTTCCTTTATGAAGATCCGGATTCCCAAAATTATCAAACTGGGCTTGTCGTAAATGGAAAAGATGTGAACGCAAAGTGGGTACAGGAAGCTTTAAAGGTGACACAAAGCGCTGAATTTAAGGCAAAATTTAATGCGTATTATCAAGGAACGTATGTTTTATATAATAAATAAAACGAGAATTTCTGAAAAATATTACAATTATTAGGGGGGAATTATGAGAAAAGTACTGAGAAGACTGAGTTGGTTTTTTTGTATATTGATGTTATCTATGTCATTGGTGGGGTGTACAAGCAATGGATCAGAGAAGGCAAGCAAAACAGTCAGCCAAGGGTCGCAAACTGAAAAAAAAGTCATTAAGATAGCTTGTATCTCAACGGTTAACCCCATTGTAGGATGGTTGCAAGAAGGGATGGCACCTCTTGGCTATGAAGTACAAACAGTCATGTTTGATGCGAATCAGCTCCCGGCAACAGCACTGAAAGACGGTGATGTGGATGGGCTGATTACGAATCACTTGCCATGGATAAAGACTTTTAATAAAGAAAATAATTGTGATCTTCAAATGCCTCAGCCGTACACGTATTATGCGCGAACAGCAGTTTATTCTGCCAAACACAAGTCAGTTGACGCAATCCCGCAAAATGCATCAATTGCTGTTCCAGGAGATCCCTCCAATATGGATAGAAGCCTGTTAACTTTAAAAGATATGGGCTTGATTAATCTTGGCGAAAAGACAAGGAATTTTTATACAATTCTTGATATTAAGGATAATCCCAAAAACATAAAAATTATTGAAACTGAGATAACACAAACTATCAGGAGCATCAATGACGTAGATGCAGTAATCACTGGAGGGCTTAGAGTAAAGCTGGCTGGATTTGACCCTAATGCTTTTATCTTTGACGATATAACAAGTAAGGATTATCCAATCGGTCTTGTAGTGGGTGCAAAAGATATGAATGCTCAGTGGGTTAAAGATGCTATGAATGTTACTCAATCAAATGAATTCAAAGAAAAATTTAATAAGCATTTTAATGGGACATACGTTTTGTATAGTTACTAAAAACGAGGAGTATCATAATGAATCAAGAACAAGTAAAACTGTCTGTAACAAAAGCCAATTGTGCCCTTGAATTAAATCGTAGAATTGTCGGCATGAAATTTTTATTTACAGAAGAAGAATTTCAGCAAGCAGACGCAAAGGCAATTAAAGTTCCTATCCATTACTGTGCTATGGTTAAATCAGCCACGGCTGGACACGGTATAAAGGCAGCTGCAGAAAACTTTGGTTGTCCGGGAGGGGCAAGAGCACTTGGTATTGCGGAACCGGAAGAAACGTTCGCTTCTGGGCGTCATTACTTCGGATTAGGCCTTTATCAAGATTTAATTACAGCTAAAAATGCTCGCAATAATATGACATTGTGTCAGCATAAGGCATATGGTGTCATGGTAAAACCATTAGAAGAGTTTAATGAAGAACCTGATATTGTAATTATGATTGCAAATTCTTATACTGCGATGCGTATAGTACAGGGCTATACCTATATGTATGGGATACATACAGACTATAAACTGTCTGGTAATCAGGCTTTATGCTCCGAATGCACAGCTTATCCCTTTGAAAGTAATAATGTTAATATTTCCATGTTGTGTGGCGGGACAAGAAATATGGCGGGTTGGGAAGTGGATGAGATTGGCATAGGAATTCCGTTTAACAGATTTATTTCTGTAATAGATTATATTAGTAGAATGATTCTGATGGATTAAAGCTAGTGACAGTTTTAGTGACACTCAATATCAAATTGGTACTAATTAACGCAAATGTTCACCAATAGAAAAGGGGACAAACCTAGTAAAAACAGGTATTTATATACAAAATAAAACGTAAACAAAAGGGTTATACAACGTTAACATCGAAGAGGTCTGCAGTTCGAGTTCGCCTAATTCCATTTAATCGTTTATGTTCTTTTTAAGAAGTAAACATTAAACAGACACTATACTTAACATAAAAAAGCCTTCGCATAACCTGCGGAGGCTTGAGTTTGCTGGTGACACACCGGGGAATCGAACCCCGAACCTACTGATTAAGAGTCAGTTGCTCTGCCAGTTGAGCTAGTGAGTCATTTTATGGCTGAGGCGCTAGGACTCGAACCTAGGAATACGGGAGTCAGAGTCCCGTGCCTTACCAACTTGGCGACGCCCCAATACAATATATTTATATTGATGATATAAATATTATATACCTATTCGAAGAAAATAGCAAATATAAATAATATATAATGTAAATAAATATGTAGATTATACCGAAGGTATTCTTCGACATCGTCAATCTTTCTATTGTTCTGAATAATAGCACCGACTTTTAGATAAAATAATAGAAGGAGGTGTTATTAATGACATTAAAATTAACACAAAAGGAAACATCCTTGTTAAAAGATCAGCAAAACCATGAGAAAATTTGTATACAAAAGTACCAAACCTATGCAAGTCAGGCAAGTGATCCCCAATTAAAACAATTATTAAATACCTATGCACAGCAAGAACAACAACACCTAAATACTATTAATCAAATGTTAAGCGGTCAGGTTCCGACTATGACCTCAAGTTCAAGTCAATCGAATCAGGAAAGTGGTATGCAAAGTTCAGCGATGTCATCTGCAACGTCCTCTTCAACGACTTCATCCCAAGCTGCAACAAATAGTCAAAGTGACAGTGCTCTTTGCAATGATATGTTGATGACCGAAAAATTTGTCTCTGGGGCCTATGATACAGCTATTTTTGAATGTGCTGATACCAACATACGTCAAGCCCTTAATCATATACAAAAAGAAGAACAAGGGCATGGTGAAGGATTGTTCCAATACATGCAAAGTAAAGGCATGTATAATACACAGTAAAAATAAAAAAAGTAAAAACCGATGGCCACTGTTTATAAAGACGGTGGTCATCGGTTTTTTACAGTTGTCTAATCACAATGAGGATTTATTTTCAGTAAAAAAGCTATGATAATTTAGCTAGTAATTATCTGAAAAATATAGTAGAATTTTGTAATATTATATAGTAAATTTATGAAGCAATATTCTAATTTAGTGATGTTCAGAGAGGCTTATTTATTGTAAAAAGAGAGAGGGAGATACTATGCATAAGCAATTAGCCGATTTGGTGGATATTTCAAGATTGCAAAAAGTAATGGATGCCCTCTATGAAGCTACAGGTATTCCTTCGGGAATTATAGACAAAAACTTGACTGTTCTGACAGCAACTGGATGGCAAGATATTTGTGCGAAATTCCATCGTATTCAGCCAGAGGCGCTACTCAAGTGTCAGGAAAGTGATAACTACATTGCTGATAATTTACATACAGGTCCATATATTGGATATCATTGTAAGAATGGTATGCTAGATTATGCATTTCCGATTATTGTCGAGGATGAGCACTTAGCTACACTGTTTATTGGACAGTTTTTTTCAGCACCTCCACAAGAAAAGTTTTTTAGGCAACAAGCTAGAAAATATAAGTTTGATGAAGAGGCATATATCACAGCCTTAAGAAAGGTACCTATCATTAAAAAAGAACGTTTGAGGCTTATTATAGCTTTTTTTGTGGAAGTTGCAAAACTCATAGCAGATATGGGCTTAAGAAGCTTCAAACAACTAGAGACGGTTACATTTCTACAAGATTTAATGAATGCGATTCCCAATCCTATCTTCTATAAAGATATAAACGGCATTTACCAAGGCTGCAATAAGGCTTTTGAAGACTTTCATGGTATACCTAAAAGTGAAATTGTTGGTCGTTCAATTTACGATCTTTCCCCACCTGAACTAGCAGCAAAATACAGAGCAATGGACTGGGATTTATTTAGTAATCCGCAAGTGCAAATTTATGAATATCAGGCAATGAATGACCGTGGAGAGAAACGGGAGATGATATTCAATAAGGCACCTTATCTGAATTTAAATGGAAAAGTTGCTGGTTTAGTTGGCGTAATGGTTGATATTACTCAGCAAAAACAATTGGAGTTTGCGCTGAAAAGTAGTCAGAATAAATATAGGGCTCTATTTAATAATCTATTTCATGGATTTGTTTATTTCGAAAGTATACTGGATGATAAGGGCAATGTGGTGGATTATAGGATACTGGAAGTCAATGCCGCGTTCGAAAAATTTATAGGATTTAATAAAAATGAGCTAATTGGCAGAAAAATAAGTGAAACAATTTTTACTCACAAGAAGGCAACTATCAACTGGTTTGAGATTTTTAATGATCTTTCTATAAGTGGAGAAACGAAGACTATCGAGCAATTTTCCGCGGTAGTAAAAAAGTGGTTATTAATTTCCGCCTACATTCCACAGCCTGGTTATTGCGCGATCATTGTATCTGATATTACTGAACAAAAGGAGAATATAGAGCGGGCGCAACATTATGCTTATCATGATCCGCTGACAGGGTTGCCGAATCGTCGGCTATTTGATGATCGGTTAGCATTGGCAATTGCTCAAGGGAAGAGAGAGAATGGGAAGATTGCCGTTGTTTTCTTAGACTTGGATAAGTTTAAATATATAAACGATACTTTCGGCCATGAAGGTGGAGACCTTTTGTTAAAAGAAGTTGCTAATCGTTTGGTGACTTGTATCCGAGAAGGCGATACAGCTTCTCGAATAGGTGGTGATGAATTTGTAATTATACTACCTAATCTCAAGGACTATGACGAAGCAAGTCTGATTACTAAGCGAATTCTTCAAAAATGTAAAGAACCATTTTATATTAATAAACAAGTGGTAAAGATATCTGCTAGTATTGGTATCAGCTTTTTCCCACAGGACGGAGATGATGTGACTAGTTTAACCAGAAACGCTGATATTGCCATGTATTTATGCAAGGAACAAGGACGGAATGGAATTTGTTATTCAAACAGATATAGTTCTTCCTCCAAGGCATAATTTTCTCTATAGAAACAGGAGAGCTCCCAGTGCATCAGCGGGAACCCTCCTGTCTTTTAATTTGGAATATTTTAGAATAAGGGCGGGTAGGAGTTTTATCCCAGGACAACGAATGATAATGTAGATGACTAGGGCAACAGTATGGAGGTGAAACAATTGGCGAAGCTTAGATTAATAATAGGACGGGCTGGATCTGGTAAGACTCATTGTTGTTTAGAAGAGATGAGTGCATTGTTAAAATCCTCACCAGAGGGAAGGTCTCTAATTATGATTTTGCCTGAGCATGCTACCTTTCAAGTAGAGAATAAACTGGCATCTACTCTTGGCATTGAGGGGTTTACCAGGGCTTATGTATTTGGCTTTCGTAGGCTCGCTCATCGGATTTTAATGGAAACAGGCGGCGCTGTCCGCCCCCATATTACAGAACTGGGCAAGAGGTTAGTATTAAATCAATTATTGCATGATCATCAGCAAGAGTTTAAAATGTTTCACCGCGTCGCTAACCAGCGCAATTTTGCTGCTATTTTGGCAGGGTTGATTCAGGAGTTTAAAGCCTATGGTATATCTCCAGAACTGCTTGTTCAGGCTGAGCAAGGGTTGAGTGGTTTGCCTATCGGGAATAAGCTGCATGACCTAGCTCTAATCTATCAAGGCTTTGAAAAGTTTTTGCAGGGACGATATACAGATCCTGAGGATTATTTAACATTACTAGCAGAAAAAATTAGTGAATCAGATATTTTGTATGGCTCAGAGGTATGGATTGATGGGTTCACTTGGTTTAATCCCCAGGAAGCAGGGGTGGTGGCTAAACTACTAGAAACAGCCACTAGTGTGACTGTTACTTTGTGTTTGGATGGTAAGCTAGAACAGCAAAATGCAACAGCCTTGTTTCATCGCCAGTGGGATACGCGGCGCAAACTGTTGGATTTGGCGAGAAATATGGGGGTTGAGATTGAAGAGGTCGTATTAACTGAATCTCAGCGATTTACTGCGCCACTGTTAAGGCATATTGAGAAACAGTTTTTTGCTTCGCCTGCAGTGGACTGGACTGGTGGAGTACAAGGGCTGACTGTGGTTGAGGCTGCCAATCGTCGGATGGAAGTGGAAGGTATGGCCCGAGATATTTTGAGTCAGTGTAGAGATGAAGGGCATCGCTGGCGTGATATAGGTATTTTACTGCGGGATACGGAAAGTTATGCTAATATTGTGGAAACAGTACTGACTGATTATGATATACCATTTTTTAGCGATCGCAAACGTCATCCATTCCATCATCCTTTGGCAGAGTTATTAAGGTCGTCTTTGGATGTGGTGATTGATAGATGGAGTTATGAGCCTTTGTTTCGATGTTTTAAGACAGATTTATTTGGTCTGCCCCGGGATGAGGTTGATCGGTTAGAAAACTATGTACTAGAATTTGGTATTCGTGGTACCAAGTGGACCAATGGTCAGATGTGGACTTTCATCCGTCGTTTCTCATTAGATGAAGACAGTGAGTTAAATGAAGTTGAGCAGGGATATCTGCAAGATATTAACGATATTCGCCTCAAGGTTTCGACGCCTCTTATTGTATTTGAACAGCAGATTAAAGAATCAGCTACTGTACAGGAGATGACCATAGCTTTGTATGAACTCTTAACTGGGCTTACTGTGCCTGAAAAGCTAGAAGAGTGGGCTGATAACGCTGAAGCAGCTGGTGATTTGGAACAGGCAAGAGAGCACCGCCAGTTGTGGGATAGTGTAGTGCAATTATTCGAACAATTGGTAGAAATCTGCGGTGATCAGCAGATGACACTAGGCGATTACTCCGCTATGATTAATGAAGGTTTGGAAGGTCTCAAGTTAAGTCTCATACCTCCAGGTCTTGATTATGTCACTGTATCCTCTATGGAACAAACCAGTTTGGAGAATATTCCCGCTATCTATGTGCTGGGAGTGAACGACGGGGTCTTGCCTATGCGTGGGAGAGGAGAGGGCCTCTTAACAGATGTTGAACGGGTGCAAATGATTGCCTTTGGTCTAGAATTAGCCCCTGGATCTCAGGCGGATTCCTTTGCGGAACGCTTTTTAGTGTATACAGGATTGACGAGAGCAAGTGCGTATTTGTGGATGAGTTACCCCTTGGCTGATGAAGAAGGTAAGGGGCTTAGTCCGTCCATGCTCATCAAACGTCTCCGTGAACTGACGACAGCGCCATTGATGTCTTTGCCTGTAGAACCTCTACCAGGCACTGAACGCCAGTATTTGGCCCATGCTAAGAGCAGTATTTCAGCATTAGTCTCGGTCCTGCGCGGCTATAAACGTGGGCAGACAGTTTCTGAAGTATGGTGGGATGTATACAATTGGGCGCGGCAACAAGATAGACTGGAGCGGTATATGGAGCAAGCGGTAGCAGGATTATTTCATTATAATCAGGTCGAAAGATTGCCTGTGCATTTGGCAAGTCGCCTATATCCGAAAAATAATAAGCTAAGAGGCAGTGTCACTCGGTTTGAGTCTTTTCAGGCTTGTCCTTTTAAGCATTTTGCTCAGTATGGACTGAGTTTAAAAGAACGAGCAGTATTCCGCCTCCAAGCCCCAGATTGGGGACAGTTTCTCCATGCTGCCCTTAAAGATTTTGGTGATCGCATGCAAGCCGAGGGCCGAGATTGGGGAAGTGTAAGTCCACAGGAATGTAATGATATTGTCACTGAAGTTGTTGAGAAGTTAGCACCAAAACTTCAAAATGAAATTTTATTAAGCTCTGAGCAACACAAACATTTGGTCGGTAGGCTGAAGCGGACGGTAGCCCGCTCAGTGCGCCGTTTGATTGAGTTTGATCGGGTGAGTGAATTTAAACCCATGGCCCTGGAAAAATCCTTTGGACGAGGGAATGATGCCTTGCCGCCCTTAGTGTATATGCTGTCTGATGACATTGGTCTGGAAATTGTGGGTCAGATTGATCGCTTAGACACCGCTGAGCACGAAGGGAAAAAATATATGTTGGTCATTGATTATAAGTCAGGTGGGGCTTGGCTCAAATTGGTGGATGTATATTATGGACTGAGACTGCAGCTGCTAACTTATTTGCTGGTGGCACGTAGCGCTTATGAAGATTATCTACCAGCTGGGGTATTGTATTATTTTTTGAAAAATCCTAGTATCTCTGAACTTGTGCGCATAGATACCAATGAGATTACTAAAAAAATCAATGATTTATTAAAAATGCCAGGCTGGGTGCTCGCTGAGCCTGAGGTCGTGCGGCTCCTGGATAGTGCCATTGAGGGGTATTCAGAATTCTTAAAAATTGCCCTTAAAAAAGATGAGACCTTCTATAGTACATCTCTGCCTTATATGAAAACTTCAGAAGAATTTTCCTTACTCCTCAGTCATGTGGAGAAAAAATTGGTTGAAACAGCTCGTAAAATTATGGCTGGGGAGATTAGCATTAGTCCATATGCGTTGGAAAAACGTACACCTTGCGAGTTTTGTCAGTACAGTGCTGTCTGTCAGTTTGATAGCTTGCTGCCAGAAAATGAGTATCGTAGGTTAGCGAGACCTGAAGATTCTATCATTATTGAAAAAATTGCACAGCAGGAGGAGGAAAAACATGAGTTGGTCTAAACAGCAGTTAGCGGCAATTGAAACCCGAGGCAAAAATGTTTTGGTGGCTGCCGCTGCTGGCTCAGGTAAAACCTCTGTATTGGTAGAGCGGATTATTTGTCGTATTTTGGATGAAGAACAGCCAGTGGATATTGATAAAATGTTGGTGGTTACCTTTACCAATGCGGCGGCAGCAGAAATGCGAGCACGAATTGGTAGCGCTCTAAGTGAGGCTCTTAAAAAGCAGCCTCATTCTCAGCATATTGAGCGGCAGTTGGCCCTGCTGAATTCTTCAGCGATCTCCACAATTCACTCTTTTTGTCAAAGCATTATACGACAAAATTTCCACTTGCTTGAATTAGATCCTCAGTTTCGCGTTGCTGGTCAAGCTGAAATTACCTTAATGAAAACAGATGTACTGGAAAAACTATTTGAGACTAAATATGCTCAAGGCGATACTGATTTTTTAAGACTTGTTGAACATTATGGGGATGAGCAGAGTGATGATTCTTTATATAGTTTGATTTTAGGATTATACGATTTTTCTCGTAGTCATCCATGGCCTGACGATTGGCTGAGCAATTTGAAAAACGCATTCCTTTTGCCAGATGATGTTGACATTGAGGATTTGCCATGGTCTAAACTAATTCGAAGTAAGATTGTCTTGGAGTTAGAGCAAGGTAAGAACCAGTTGCATGCTCTGTGCCAGGAAGTAGGTAAGCCAGGCAATATCTCTGAATATGTCCAAACCTTTGCTGCAGATGAAGTAGTATTAGATGAGCTATTAATGGCAGCCAACCATTCTTGGGAACGGTTAGCCAATGCTATGGCTTGTTGTCAGTTTGAAAAAATCGCCAAAACCCCAAAAGGCACCCCTGAATCTGTAAAAAAATATTTCCAGAAAGCACGTCAAAAAGTCAAAGATAAAGTAAATGACTGTAAGGCCAATTTCTTTGACTGTCCCTCGGAAGAACTATTGACTGATATGCGGCTGATTGGTCCATTAGTGGACACTCTAGGGAAACTAGTGATAGAGTTTGGTCAGGAATTTGCAAAAAACAAAAGTGATAAAGGATTATTGGATTTTAATGATTTGGAGCATTTTTGTCTAAGAATATTGCTTGATGCCGAGGCGGAACCTGGTGAAATTAAAGCCTCAGCCGTAGCCTTGGATTTACAAGAACGGTTTGACGAGGTCATGGTCGACGAATATCAGGATACAAACGGGGTACAGGAAACTATTTTACGTTTAGTGGCTAACGCCGAAAAGGCCAATTTATTTTTAGTGGGTGATGTGAAACAGAGCATCTATCGTTTTCGCTTAGCTGAGCCTGAACTTTTTATGGAAAAATATCGCAGGTATCCTGAGGGCGGGGATAGGTATGCACGGATCGATTTATCCCAGAACTTCCGCAGTCGGGCTGGTGTACTCCATGCTGTAAATTTTCTGTTTGTTCAGTTGATGGCACCAAAGGTAGCTGAACTAGAATATGGGGAGGCGGAGAAACTTAATCCTGGACCAGATTATCCAGAGGAGCAAGGTCCTTTGCTGGATGGATCAGTAGAACTTTGTATTATCGATCGCGATGAGACTGTCGAACAGACAGAGGCAGTACAGGGGGAAGAGGCGGAGAGTACTGATGAGCCGTCAGCAGAGCTAGTCGCTGAGGCTGAACTGAGTGGTTTTGAACTAGAGGCTCGTTTTATTGCCAAAAGAATGGGCGAGCTGATGACAGGCAATTATCAGGTGTATGATAAAAGTCTTAAAGAATATCGCCCTTTGGCTTGGCGAGATATTGTCGTGTTATTACGTTCTGTAAAAGGAAAAGCCAATATAGTGCTTGATGTACTCAGGCAAGCAGGTATACCAGCCTATGCTGAACTGGATTCCGGCTATTTTCGTGAAATAGAAGTACAGATGATGTTATCCTTGCTCAGTGCCATTGATAATCCCCGGCAGGATATTGCCTTGGCAGCAGTATTACGTTCGCCGTTAGCCCAGTTTACCACTGATCAGTTGGTAGAAGTTCGTTTGCAGAAGCAAGGGGATGATTTATGGACTGCACTGACGGCGTATTGTGATAGTTGTCAGTATGAGGGTGATGCTAAGCTGCAGGCTAAAGTGCAGGATTTTATTCGACAATTTGAACAGTGGCGTAATCTATCCCGCCGAAGTGGTGTGCCTGAGCTTATATGGCAAATTTATCGTGATACAGGTTATTACGATTATGTGGGTGGTATGCCGGGAGGAATGCTGCGTCAGGCCAATTTACGGGCATTACATGATCGGGCTCGTCAGTATGAGGCAACAAATTTCCGAGGGCTCTTTCGATTTTTACGCTTTTTAGAACGGATGCAAGATAAAGGCTCTGATCTAGCGGTGGCTAGAGCTCTTGGTGAAAGCGAAGATGTGGTACGAATTATGAGTATTCACAAGAGTAAGGGACTAGAGTTCCCTATTGTATTTGTAGCTGATTTAGGCAAAAATATAAATCTTCAGGACAGCAAAGCCTTAGTATTGTGTCACAAAACACTGGGAGTTGGACCATATTTTACCAATCCAGAATTGCGGTTTCGCTATCCTACTTTAGCTCGGCATGGTATTAGTCATAAGCTAACTATGGAAACTAAGGCGGAGGAACTGCGGATTTTGTATGTGGCTCTAACCAGAGCGAGGGAAAAATTGATTCTAGTGGGTTCAGTCAGCAAGTTAAATAAAAAAGCCGTTCAATGGTGTCAAGTCACAGATTGCACCAGTCTAACCTTGCCTGATGCTCTAATTGCTAGTGCTAAGAATTATCTGGATTGGCTGTGTCCTGCAGTAGCTCGCCATGACGGTGGGGAAGCTCTGCGCCAGTATGCTGAATGTGAAGATCAACCTGCTAGCATTTTTGTTAATGATTTATCAAAATGGCAGGTAACCATTTATAATCCAAGTCAGTTGATTGAAGTCACAGATGGTGATCTTAGTGCAGCACCTTTACTAGAAAATATCAAGAATATGGAAGCTGTTGATGGCGGTGGAGATTATTCTTGGGTGGATAAGATTCTAGGGTGGCAGTATGGATATGCCTATGTAGTGGGGAAACCAGCTAAATTATCGGTGACGGAAATTAAACGGCGGTTTGATACATTGGCAGATGAGACTGGTCACCAAGTATTTGGCAAAAAATCCATTGCCCTACGGCCGCGATTTATTCAACAGTCTACAGGATTGACTGGCGCTGAGCGGGGGACACTGATGCACAGTGTTATGCAACATATGGATTTGCAAGGTGATTTACAAGAGGATGGTATTAGGGAACAGTTAGCCGAGATGGTGTCTAAGGAAATGATTTTGCCTCAACATGCTGAATCGGTGGATATATCTGGTATTGTCGCTTTTTTCAAAAGCAATCTTGGACAACGTCTCTGTCATTCTACCAAAGTGCGTCGGGAGCTTCCTTTTAGCTTGATTCTTCCTGGGGAACGGTTTGATGCTGAGTTGGCCGGAAGCGGCGAGGGGGTTTTTATTCAAGGGGTTATTGATGCCTTGTTTGATGAAGATGATGGTCTGGTATTGCTTGATTATAAAACTGATTGGGTTAAAGATAGTGTCGAACTCATTGATAGATATGCTGTTCAGCTGAACCTTTATGCAGAAGCAGTGGAACGTATCTTTAAACAACCAGTGAAAGAAAAATATTTGTATGTATTTAGTACGAAAGAAGCTGTCAGGATATAACTGACAGCTTCTTTCGTGATTATGATTGCCTATCGATTATCGACTCTATGCCACTAAGATCAGATCATCGACTGACAGGAGGGCGAGTGGATTACGTAGAAAAATAAGGAACCGATATAAAATTTGTCAAATTATTATTCATCTAAAATCAGGGCATAAACGTACCTTGAACCATGTACTCCGATGGTTAGAACCATCTCGATATCGGTGGTTCGACTGGGACCGCTAATAAAGGTGGTTGTGGTAGGCAGATTTGTTCCATATCGTTCCTTGAAGATATTCATCACTGAAGCAAGTCCATCCACCAATTGAGCGGTTGTGAAGATGGCAATTAAGGTAAGTGGTAAAACACATACTGATGTAGGTTGCCCGGGAGTCGAAGCAGGCAATACAATGGTACCTGTTTCAGCCATCGCAATATCTGCCCAAACAATTCCAGCGTCCATAGCAGCGGCTTTACCAATCCAGTCACTATATTTTTTTTCTAATGGCCATCGCGATAATGAAGTCTGCGTATGTGAGAATAGTTCTTCTAATCTTAGTTTTTCAAGTTCAGGATGATCCCAGCACATTGCCTTTTGAAGATGCCTTTCTTGAATAATTTGTTTGAGTGCTTGCCCCAGTTCATTTTGATCCTTAATACTAAAGGCTTTTCCGCCTAGAGCCGTCCATTCCTTAGCGAATCGTTCCCGCAGATCTCTTCGCTCATCAATGGTTGTTTCCCGCTGGGTAAATAAGCCATCCATTGGGTTCTCGACCCGCTTGGCCTTTCCGCCAGGCAGAATTTTCATATTTTTGCGCAAGCCCCCAAAGAATGCGTTGCGATCACCAGTTAATACTCCTTGCCCCATCTTGATTACTCCTTTCTATCCTTATTCAGCTCGGGCCAAATTTCGTGGAAGAACTTATCAGATAGTGCGGGCATATCTCGATGTTTCAACCAATCAGAAATAGGTGGTGGTCCATAGGCGATTTTTCCTGCCTTTACTAGTGGAAATTGAAAACGACGTGCCATGCGCACTGAGAATCGGTAGCGACTCATACTTGCGAAAGTAGCACTCCAGCCTTTATAGGCGATATTTTCGGCCAGTTCCCCTTTGTTCTCAAGTTCTACCTTATCATTACGTAATGCGTAAAGCATATCATGTAATGGAATTTTGACTGGGCAAGCAAAACAACATGCGCCGCATAATGTGGTAGCATAGGCTAGTTCACCGAATTTATCAATACCCTGAAATAAGGGAGATAGAACAGCTCCAATTGGACCCGGATACACCCATCCATAGGCATGCCCTCCGATATTGCGATAAACTGGACATGCATTTAAACAGGAGCCACATCGAATACAGTTAAGAACTTTCTCGTATTTTGTCCCCAACAACTTGGAACGACCGTTGTCGACTATAACTAGGTGGAATTCCTGTGGCCCGTCCAGTTCATTTTCATCTCGTACACCAGTAGATAAGGTATTATATACTGTTAACTTCTGCCCAGTTGCGCTGCGTGCTAGCAAAGAAAGCATAACAGCAAGATCTTCAATGCTAGGTAAAATTCGCTCCATTCCCATGATTGTGACAAGTGTTGGAGACAAGGCAGATATAATGCGGGCGTTCCCCTCGTTCGTACATATGGTAATCGCGCCTGAATCGGCTATCGCAAAATTGCAGCCAGTAATGCCGATATCAATTCCTAAGAATTTTTCTCGTAAATGCTCTCTGGCAAAACCACACAAATCAGCGATTTCAGTAGAAAGCTTCTTTTTACTCACTGCATTAAAGAGATCAGCCACCTGATTCCTATTTTTATGCATAGCAGGTGCTATGATGTGCGATGGTGTTTCACCTGCCAGCTGAATGATATATTCACCCAAATCAGATTCTATAACCTCGCATCCCAGTTTTTCTAATTGGTGATTGAGGTGAATTTCCTCTGATACCATTGATTTGGATTTAATAATCGATTTAGCATTTTTCTTTTGTGCCAGACTCGTAATATACTGAACCGCTTCCTCGCCAGTTCGCGCAAGGCATACATGTCCGCCCTTTTTTAGTACGTTATCAACTAATTGCTCAAGGTATTGATCTAAGTGCTGGATTACATGAAGTCGAATGGCTTCTGCCCGGTCACGAAATGCCATCCAGCGCTCCGGTCCTACTGCTTCAATTGACGCAGCTCGCTGTCCCCTTAAGCGTCCTGTGCCATTTTTTACAGCCTTAATCATCGCCGGGTCACTCAATGCTTTATGATATCGTTTCTGAAAGCTAGGTTCAAAATGCATTCTTTCCACCCCCTTGATCCAGGACCTGCGCTACATGCATGACTTTAATTCGAGAACCACGACGGCTCAAACGACCACTTATATTCATAAGGCAAGTTAAATCAGATCCAGCCAATACCTCGGCACCAGTTGCAATAATATGATCTACTTTTTCATCTACAATTTCAGCTGAAATATCCTTCATTTTCATTGAGAACGTGCCACCGAAGCCACAGCAATCAAAGGCAAAGGGCAGTTCTATGAAGTCAATCCCCTTGACGTTTTTAAGCAATATCTTGGGTTGTTCCTCTACCCCCAGCAAACGAGTCATATGACAGCTAGAATGATAGGTCACCTTTTTGTTAAAAGTAGCTCCGACGTCTTGAATGCCAAGAACATCGACAATAAATTGGGAGAATTCGTAAGTCTTGGCTACGAATTCTTCTGCTCTCTTCTTCCATTTAGGGTCATTGTCGAATAAAGTCGGATAGCCATGATGTATCATAGCAGCACAAGATCCGGACGGCATAACGACTCTTTCGCTTTTTTCGAAAACCTCAATCACCTTTTTTGCTACTACAGCAGTTTCCTTATAATACCCGCTAGAGAAAGCTGGCTGGCCACAACAGGTTTGTCCTTCTGGAAAGTCAAGGTCTACTCCGTTTCGTTTCAAAACTCGAACCATACTTTTGCCAACATCAGCATACATTAGATCAGCAATGCATGTTATAAATAATGATGCTTTCAAATTACCCCCCCCAATCATGCAACTTTCTATTACTAGTTGTTTATTGCTATATTATGCCGAATAAAGGGGTCTCTTTATTCTAATAAAACTAAATTATATTAGAATTTATGTATCATTTATACTTAAGAATATTTATATGCTTGTTAAAGTGGTGATACTATTTTGATAAAAAGCCGATACAGGGGCAGTTTATTGGAATACATAGATATATGGCACGGCGAAAAAGGGCTATTAGCATATAGCTAATAGCCCATAAAATAATCAACTGGTGATTATTTTATTTATTAAGAAGGTCGTTTGCTTGTTCCACAAGAATAGTGTTGTGACGACTGTAAGTGAAATACACCACCATGCCTATTGCGTACCATATGCCAAAGAAAATGAAGGTATCTTTCGGCAAATTGGCAATTAGGAATCCGCAGGAAAGCACGGCAAGAGGTACTACTACCCAAACAGCGGGGCAACGGAAAGGACGATGGAGATTTGGTTGGCTCTTACGGAGAACTAAAACACCGATGGAAACGACGCAAAATGCAAACAAAGTTCCCAGATTACATAATTCAGCGATAATATTGATGGGTAACAAACCGCTAAGGATACATACTGCAATACCGGTAACAATTGTGATTTTGTGAGGTGTTCCATGTTTAGGGTGAATTTTTACCATGCTTTGTGGTATCATTCCATCCCTACTCATTGCTAAAAACACACGAGTTTGTCCAAATATCATAACAAGTAATACAGTAGTAATACCGCAGATTGCACCAACTGCCACGACAGCACTACCGAAATTCATGCCAATTGCGCGAAGGGCGAAAGCTACAGGCTCACTATTATTCAATGACGTATAAGGAACAACACCAGTGAGAACGGCTGCTACTGCGATATAGAGTATAGTGCAGACTAGCAGTGAACCCATAATTCCGATGGGAATGTCTCGGTTAGGGTTTTTACATTCTTCTGCGGCAGTAGATACTGCGTCAAATCCGATGTACGCAAAAAATACGATTGCCGCGCCAGTTGCAACACCACCTAGACCAAAGGGAAGGAAAGGCTGCCAGTTCAAGGGATTTACATGAGGTGTGGCTAAAAACAAGAATAGAGCAACACAGCCCAATTTGACAAAAACTAAAATTTTATTTAGCTTCGCGCTTTCTTTTGAACCTAAAATGAGTAAGTAAGTTAGAAATGAGACGATTATAATGGCAGGTACATTAAGAATACCTCCATCTGCAGGGACTGCTGTCCATGCCTTAGGGAGGATAATGCCTGCTGTCTTAAATAAACCGACGGCATAGCCTGACCACCCGGCAGCTACAGCTGCTGCCCCTACTGTGTATTCGCAAATGAGCGCCCAACCCACAATAAACGCGATAAATTCCCCCAAAGATGCATAGGCGAAGGTATAGGCGCTACCCGCCACTGGGATCATAGCCGCTAGTTCTGCGTAAGCTAATGCGGCAAATCCACAGGCAAGTCCGGATAAAACAAAAGATAGCATGATTCCAGGTCCAGCATATTTGGCGGCCGCTACTCCAGTAAGCACAAAAATACCAGTACCGATAATGCACCCAATTCCCAGCAATATCAGATCCATTGAACCGAGAGTCTTTTTAAGAGCATGTTGCTTAGTACCTTTGATCATATCCGCGATGCTTTTTGTGCGAAATAAATTCATTGATGTCCTCCTGCTATTGTTTGTTGCGATATCTAATAATGTACCTTGTAAAGAAACATGAGTCCAATTAATTAAACATTTTTTTTGCGACTCTGTCAAGCTTATTGTGATGGAAATTTTTTGGAGTAACAGCTGCGGTAGCAAGTAATGGCCTTAGGTTAGAGAGGTTTTATTCTTAATAAAATAGGTATATGAACATCATAATTTCATGTGATGCTGAATAAAATGATGCCAGAGATGTGTTTGTGGAGGAGATTATTGTATTTCAAATAATATTTAATATAGTGATAAAAAAGTAAATAAGTATTGCTGGTCCAGGGATTTAGATTTCTGGGCTTATTTTTAGTCTATTCAATATGATGGTTACTATAATAAGGAAAGTTTGTATATTGACTCAACATGAAGTATAATAATAGCCAATAGGTTGTGTGCGGATTTTCTCATTTATGAACATATAGATGAAAATAACCATATTTCAGGCAATTGGTTGGTGGGCGACACATCTAATTGATGAAAATGGACTCTAAGTATACAAACTGAAATGATGGAGGTGCTTTTTTTGGAAAAACAAAATAAACTCGCAATAATTCCCCTCGGGGGCCTGGGCGAAATAGGCAAGAACATGACGGTGATCCGTTATGGAGATGATATTGTTATCATTGATTCTGGCTTAGCATTCCCGGAAGATGATATGCTGGGCATTGATTTAGTGATACCTGACATGACTTATCTTGTTGAAAATCAGGACAAGATACGAGCTGTTGTTCTCACTCATGGTCATGAGGATCATATAGGATCCTTATCCTATTTATTGAAGCAAATAGATGTACCAGTGTATGGTACCCGCCTTGCCCTGGGGCTGGTTGAGTGTCGCTTGAAAGAAAATAATGTAGCTAACTTTAAATTGAATGTTGTTGAGGCGGGAGATCAAGTAACATTTGGTCCCTTTGAAATAGGCTTTATTCGAGTAAGTCATTCTATGCCTGATGTTGTTGGGATGTACTTTAGGACGCCCGTCGGTATCATTGTACATACTGGTGACTTTAAAATTGATTTTACACCAGCAGATGGGAAAATAATGGATCTTCACAAATTTGCTGAACTGGGGGATGAGGGTGTACTTGTCTTAATGTCAGATAGCACTAATGCCGAGCGGCCTGGTTTTACCAAATCGGAGCGTACAGTTGGTATTGCGTTAGATGATGCGTTTCGCAGTGCTAAAGACCGAGTTATTTTAGCAACTTTTGCGTCAAATGTATTGCGCTTGCAACAAGCAATCAATTCTGCTTGTAAATATGGTCGTAAGGTGGCCATTATTGGTCGTAGTATGATCAATGTTGTAAATATTGCCACAGAACTTGGGTATTTAAATGTTCCTGAAGGCATGTTAATTGATATTGACGATGTAAAAAGATATCCAGGTAATCAGGTTCTGATTTTGACTACTGGCAGCCAGGGTGAACCTATGTCTGCTTTGACGCGGATGGCGATGAATGATCATCGCAAAGTTGAGATTTACCCAGGAGATACGGTTATCATTTCAGCTACTCCAATTCCAGGTAATGAGAAGTCGGTATCGAAAACCGTTGATGCTTTATTGCGTCTCGGTGCAGACGTTATTCATGAAGGTACGGCAGGTGTTCATGTTTCTGGCCATGCCAGTCAAGAGGAACTGAAATTAATGTTAACTTTGGTTAGGCCTAAGTACTTGATTCCAGTACATGGTGAACATCGGATGCTCATAAGCCATGGGAAACTTGGTGAAGAACTGGGAATACCCAAGGCAAATATCTTTATTGGTACCAATGGACAGGTTTTTGAATTTACGGAAGATGCTACTGGTGTAACTGGCAAAGTAGCTGGGAAAGTAACGTCAGGCAAGGTTTTTGTCGATGGCTCGGGTGTTGGAGATGTGGGGAATATTGTTATTCGTGATCGTAGTAAGTTATCCCAGGATGGGGTTATTATCGTAGTTATTACACTAGATAAAGTGAGAGGCTGCGTTATAGCTGGGCCGGATATTGTTTCTCGTGGTTTTGTTTATGTGCGTGAATCTGGGCAATTGATGGTTGAGGCGAAACAAAAGGTTAAGCAGGCTCTGGCTAATTGTGAAGCTGGTAAAATTACCGAGTGGGCGGCGATTAAGGGCAATGTTCGCGATATATTGGGTAAGTTTGTTTATGAAAAAACTCACCGCAGTCCGATGATATTGCCGATCATTATGGAAGTGTAGTATCAAAGGACAGATCAATAATATAGACGTTAACTAAATACATACGTAATTTATGGAGAAGTCTGTCATCAACAGGCTTCTTCTTTTTAAAAGAATTCACATCGATATTGTTGGTCTCCGAGGAAGGAGCTATAGGCCAGCATTGTTTGCTTTCTTCGTAATGCCAACCCTATAGCCCATCTCACGATGATTGCCGCTAGAAGATTCAATGCATTATATAGAGTTATTTTGCGATAAATAATATCTTATGTGATCTAAATCATCGCGAACTTACATGCTATAATAGTATAATCATAAATAAAAGCATGTGCTGAAAGGGTGGTTGGCTTGAAGCTTTGGCGTTGGTTTTGCAAGTTAGGTGATAAAAAAAGTAATTATAAGGTTAAAGCTGGGCAACCGAGCTTTGTGCCCGTGCAGGCTTCAGAGCGAGTAAGCCAGTCAGGTGTGGATGTAACGTGTTCGCGGGTATGCGGACATGAAGGTTGTCGATGTGGCAGTACTATACGAGGTTTGTATTGTGTGTGGTCATATTATAGATTGGAGAGATGAGGAAATAAGAATCTTACAAATAACGTTTTGTAAGATTCTTACATTTATTTAGAGCCTGAATTAGTGTAAAATAATAGTATAGTCTTAAAATTGTGATTAAATGTATAATTATTGAAAATTTTTAGGCAAGAGGAGGCGCCATCATGGTATCCCGGCGTAACTTTATAAAAACATGTATTAGTACATTGGTTGGTATAAGCTGTTCAGAATTATTTTTTCGGGCACCTACCAGTAGTGGGGCAGGGAGAAGGCAGATTCCGGTATTGGTATATCACCGTGTAGGCTATACTACTGATAATTTTACCGTTACTCCTGAAAGGTTTATTGCTGATTTACGGACTCTGCAGCAGTATGGTTATTGTGCTATCTCCCTAGAACAATTTCAAAGCTTTATTGATGATCGTGATGTTGAAATGCCTGATAAGCCAATTTTAATTACTTTTGATGATGGATACATAGATAATTTTGAGAATGCCTACCCCATACTGAAACAGCATGGGATGATAGCTACATTTTTTATTATTACTGATAAATTGTGGATTGGGGATCGGCTTAATCCTGAACGCATTGTAGAAATGGCTCAAGGCGGTATGTCCTTTGGATCACATACGGTATCTCATAAGCGTCTAGGGGAGTTAGCAACCGCAGAAATCAATGATGAGCTGGCTATTTCTAAAGCCGTGCTGGAAAGTATTTTGGGTAAAACTGTGAATGCTATTTCTTATCCTCAGGGCAGTTATAATGAAAATGTTATTGCAACCGCCCAGAAGCTTGGTTATGTAACAGGTTTTACAGTGCGAGAAGGTGTTTGCTCCAATAATTCTCCGGATTTTGAGTTGCGTCGTATTCCTATATTTAAATATGATATTGGCATAGAGAGTGTTATGGCTAGACGCGGCGGCATATAGTGTAAGAAAATAATGAAAGATTATTATCTAAGGCCATCAGAAAATATAATACTTTCTGATTCAAGGCAAGGACAACTAAGGTTTGGCTCAACCCCGGTTTTCTTTGTTTTACCAGGAGGCTTTTCCTTGATTTTTTTTAAGGAATTTGTTATACTTACAAAGTATTTTAGATATGTGAGCGATTGAATTCGCAAACAGCTAAAAAAACACAACAATAAAGTTGACAAACTATGTTGTTGCTGGTACAATAATAAATGTGCCAACGGGCTCGGAGGAGTGTCCGAGCGGTTTAAGGAACTGGTCTTGAAAACCAGCGATCCTGAAAGGGATCCGTGGGTTCGAATCCCACCTCCTCCTCCATGTTTAACTTATGGAGCAGTACTCAAGCGGCTCAAGAGGACGGTTTGCTAAATCGTTAGAGGTCGTAAGGCCTGCCAGGGTTCGAATCCCTGCTGCTCCGCCATTAATTCGAAGTTTAACGCCTTCATCTTGGGAATAAGATGAAGGCGTTTATTACATACATAGGTTTTTTAATAGAATTTTAACGAGAAAGTAATTGCATTTAATGAGATTAAATGCTACTCTTAAGATAAGAAAAGGCTTGTGCCGATAAGGATGTTCGACTAAACGCATCGAACGAAGCCTATCACATCGCCCTCAGCAACCTAGGCTTGTTTTTCTGATGATGTAAATTAATATGCTTTCTTTGTTAGGTGAGGCTCCTGTATAAACACAGGCTACTGCCCGGAAACGTCGAAAGACGCCAATGGGTATAACAGGTACTACCGGATTAAGGTTTTACTTAACGTAGCTGAGGACATTTTTTTTGATCTCTACGTTATACAGTGCTAAAGCTCAACGAGGGGGAAGGTCAGATCTTATTATCACGATATACGGGAAGACCTTCTGTTTTTAGGAGGTCTTTTAATTTTGTCCATTTATTTCATTCTGGAATATGGGGCAAGATATAAATATTGAAATAGGAGGTGTTTTATGGATTCCGATCCGGAGGATGGTTATTATATAGTAGTTGCAGTTCTGGATGACTCTGCCACTTTATGGGCATTGGATGGAATCCGGCAGAAGAAGGAGGAGTAGACTATGAATGAATTTAAAATTTTAGGCGAGTTTTATTTTAGCCAGTTATTAGGTAAACCTATCTATGATAAAAGTGGTCATAAAGTTGGTAAAATAAGAGATATGGCAGTACGCTGGGATGGTGCTTATCCCAAAATAGTGGGTATTAAGTATGTTAAAAATATACAAGAACTTATTCCCATTGAACAGATAGAGAGTTGTAGCTATAGGGAAGTAAGGCTAAAACAAAACTTTGAAATAGAGAACACTGTGTCATTACATGAAACCGATATTTATATTAGTAAGTGGCTGCTGGACAAGCAGATTATCGATTTGAAAGGTTCTAAAATTGTGCGGGTAAATGATATTACTTTGTCTTGGGTAATACAGGAGAAAATTCAACGGATGATTTTAGTTGCCGTCGATATTGGTGTCAGGGGCCTTTTTCGAAGACTTGGGTTAGAGTTTTTATTTAAGAGATATAATAATAACCTGCTAGGTTGGCAATATATCAAACCCCTTGAAAGTTGGAATTCTAATCTGCAGCTTAACCATGAAAAACAACAAGTTAGTGAACTGCATCCTGCGGATATTGCTGATCTGCTTGAGGAGATGGATTATAAGCGGCGGGCGAGTTTCATTGATAATTTAGATGATCAACAAGCTGTTGATGCTTTAGCGGAAATGGATTTAGATTCACAGGTAGAAATTATTGAACAAATGGATGAGCAACGGGCATCTGACATTTTAGAGGAAATGGCACCAGATGAGGCGGCGGATATTTTAGTTGAACTGACTGCGGAAAAGTCAGAGGGATTGCTGAAATTGATGGAAGTGGATGATGCTGAGGATGTTCGGGAACTTATGCAATACGCAGAAGATACTGCCGGTGCATTGATGACAACTGAATTTATTGCATTTGTAGCCGATCTTACTCCTGAGCAGGTTATTAATCAACTTAGAGAGCTGGCGCCAGAAGCCGAAACAATATATTATCTATATGTGATTGATCAAGAAGAACATCTGCAAGGCGTTTTATCCTTACGAGAACTCATTGTGGCATCCCCAAGTGCAACACTGCGCGAGTTAATGCATACTAAACTTGTTACAGTAGAGCCTGAAGATGATCATCAGCGTGTTGCAGAGGTTATTAATAAATATGGATTACTTGCGGTGCCAGTTGTTAATGAACTGGGTATTATTTTAGGCATTGTCACAGTGGATGATATTGTTGATATATTAATACCTGAACGTGGTAAGTTTGATACATATTCTTGGTTTGCGTTGAGTAAGTGGGGAGGTCGGGGACGATAATGAAGAATATGGTGAAAAATCTGCGTATACGTTTAGGATTATTCTTGTCGGTTATGGGCCCAGGTGTTGTTACCGCCTTTGCGGACAATGATGCTGGTGGTATTGCTACTTATGCTGCGGCTGGTGCAAAATATGGGTATGGACTATTATTTACAGTGCTAATTAGTAGTGTTTGTCTTGCGATTGCCCAAGAAATTTCAGCACGGACAGGTGCGGTTACTGGCCGGGGCTTATCGGATTTAATTCGTGAATTATTTGGTGTTAAATGGACATTTTTTGCCATGATCGTATTGTTAATCGCCAATATTGGTACTACGGCATCAGAGTTTTCCGGAATTGCGACTAGTTTTGAGATTTTTGGTGTCAGTAAGTTCATCTCAGTACCAATCATGGCACTATTAGTGTGGTGGTTAGTTCTTAAAGGCAATTATTCGAGGATTGAGAAAATATTTTTTATGTTATGTGCGACATTTTTAAGTTATATTGTATCGGGAATTATTATAAATCCTCCCTGGGAGGAAGTGCTCATGGCCTCAGTTACGCCTACCTTTGCTAGTGATGGAGCGTTTCTCATGATGGCTATTGGTGTTATTGGTACAACGATTACGCCCTGGGGTCAGTTTTACATTCAGGCAGCCGTTGTTGATAAGGGTATCACTGCTAAAGATTATCGCTATGTCTTTTGGGATGTTATGCTGGGTGCTTTTTTTACCTGGTTAATTGCCTTCTTTATCATTGTGGCGACGGCAGCCACCTTATATGCCAATAATATTTCCATCGAAACAGCTAAAGATGCCGCAATGGCTCTTGAACCGCTAGCAGGAAAATATGCCAGTATGCTTTTTTCATTTGGACTGCTTGGAGCCTCAATGCTAGCAGCCTTTATTCTGCCGCTAAGTACAGCTTATGCAGTTTGTGAGGCTTTCGGTTTTGAAAGTGGTGTTAGCAAAACGTCAAAGGAAGCCCCTGTATTTTTTGTAATATATACTGTGCTTATCGTTCTTGGTGCGGGTATAGCCCTATGGCCTGGTTTATCCCTATACAAGGTTATGCTGGCATCACAAGTCATTAATGGAGTACTGCTACCACCTATTCTCATTTTTATGGTTCTCATTGCCAGCAATGTATCTATTATGGGTCAGTATAAAAATTCCAAATTGTATAATATTATCTCATGGACGTTCACGATTGTCTTAATTATATTAACATTGCTGCTGTTGCTTTCCGCAGTAGCGCCCGCTTTGCTGGAAAGCATTATGGGATTGGTAGGCTTATAATATTCGTCCTCGGGTAATAATTGCTTCCCCAAATTTATCTTTGAGTTGATCCATAACGGCAGTTATTTTTTCTTGTCGTTCATTAGTAACCTCAAATAGGGAGATTTGTCGCCCTCCTTGCCCTAGTTTAGATACTGTAACGCCAAGTAAACGGACACTTTCATAAATGGGGATTTTATTAATCATTTCACAGGCTGTTTGGTAAATATCTTCGTCAAGGGATAGGGATGACGGGAGAGTAACACTACGAGTAATTGTGCGGAAGGATGAAAAACGTATCTTGACGGTAACGGTTCTAGCGTAAAGTCCGGCTTTTCGGAGTCGCCAGCCTACCTTTCCGGCAAGAGCTAGCAGTACCCCTCTCATCTCGTCTTTTGACCATATATCCATGGTAAAGGTAGTTTCACTACCAATTGATTTAGCTTCTCGGTCAGGAATGACGGGCCTGTCATCCCGTCCCCATGCTAAGTTATATAATTCTATAGGGCATGTACCGAGGTGATGCTCTAATGTTTTAAGATCACAGCAACGAAAATCCTCTATTGTTTCAATATGAAGTTTCTTAAGTATACGGGCTGTTGCATCACCTACTCCCCATAACTTTGTAACTGGCATGGGGGCCAGTAAGCCGATTTCCTCACCTGGGTGGATCACGACCAATCCATCGGGTTTTTGCAGGTCGGAAGCGAGTTTTGCTAGAAATTTATTAGCCGCCAATCCAGCGGAAGCCGTAAGGTCTAATTCACGTTTAATTCTTTCTTTGATTTGGCGTGGAATATCAGTGATGTCTGGATACAGATATTTCATTCCTGTGACGTCAAGAAAGGCTTCATCCATTGATAAAGGCTCTATTATGGGCGAAAAAGCTTCAAAAATATGGCGGATTTGGTCAGATGTTTGAGCGTATTTGTCCATATTAGGCGGAAGAAAGATTCCGACTGGGCAACGCCGACGAGCTTCAACCATTGGCATGGCTGATGTGACACCATATTTTCTTGCTTCATAAGAAGCTGTAGATACGACGCCTCTACCGCCTTGGCCGCCGATAATGACTGGTTTTCCAAGGTAGGCTGGGTTATCCCGCTGTTCCACGGCGGAGAAATAGGCATCCATGTCAACGTGAATGATCCATCGATTATGGGTAATCGCCATGTGCTCACCTCCATAGTATTAGTGTAGCACACTTTTTTCTAAATAAGATTAAGTTTGTCAGAGCTTTTCTTGTAGACGTCGTTCAAGCTTTAGGAGCACTTCCTCAGGCTGCAGGTGGGTAATGTTTAGCATTATAGTTGTGGATGGCTGATTGATTGGGGCCGTATCGCCTAGGATAATATCAGATGTCTCGGCTAAACTATTGTAAGTGGTAAAAGCATCAGGATGATAGGTAGTATACAAATAGGCATCGACGATTGCCCTTTGGCGGTGAGCTTCATACATATCAATGACCTTATAACCATGTTCATGGAGTCTATTTATTAGTGTTTGGTTGGTAGATTGTAGGGCGATGGTTTTAGGCATAGTATTTAACTTCCTTTGTTGGTTAATGGTGATTTATCATAGTATGTGTGATGGTGTTAAAGAATATGGGAAAGGAATTTATTTTTTTCTTATAATAGTTATAGCAGGAATACTATGTATTATGAGAAACTCCTTATAAGGAAACGTTTAACGCAAAAAAACTAGGGGGTATGAATAATGATTAATAAAGAACGCATGCTGGCAGAATTTTTTGAATTAGTGAAAATTAAATGTTCCACTCGAGATGAACGTCAGGTGGCAGATGTCCTAAAGGATCGGTTGGCAGTCCTTGGGATGGAGGTTACTGAGGATAATACCGGTGAGAAAATTGGTGGCAATTGCGGTAATGTGATTGCTTATACAGAGGGTACAGTACAGGGGGCGCCTACAATTATGCTGAGTGCCCATATGGATTGTGTTGAGCCTTGTGGCGGTATAGAGCCCCAGCTTAAAGATGGTATTATTACCTCAGTTGGCGATACTATTCTTGGTGCAGATGACAAGGCTGGAATTGCAGCTATTCTCGAAGCACTGCGCATTATTAACGAGAACGATATTGTACATGGGCCTATTCAGGTGTTATTTACTGTATCAGAAGAGGGAGGCCTCAATGGTGCTAAAAATATGGATCCATCATTATTAAAGGCTGATTTTGGTTATGCTCTTGATTCTAGCGGTGAACCTGGTGAGATTATTATAATGGCGCCTGGTCAAAACAGCATTACTGCAGTAGTACATGGTAAGAAGGCTCATGCTGGTATTGCTCCGGAAGACGGAATTAATTCTATTGTAGTGGCGGGTAAATGCCTGGCTGAGATGAACTACGGACGGATTGATTTTGAAACAACAGCTAATATTGGGATTATTAGTGGTGGCAACGCCACTAATATCGTACCAGATAGGGTAGAAGTGCGATGTGAAGCTCGTAGTCGCAATATGGAAAAATTGGAATCACAAACCAATCATATGAAAGAAACTTTTGAGGGAGTAGCAAAAAAAAATGGCGCGCGAGCTGAAGTAATTGTGAAAAAGTCTTATAGCCCTTATGTATTGCCTGAAGATGCTCCTGTTGTGACTTTGGCAGTTAAAGCAGCCCAAAGTATTGATCTCATCCCAGAAATAACGGCTACAGGTGGTGGCAGTGATGCTAACTACTTTAACAACTATGGTGTGCCTACAGCAGTACTAGGTATTGGTATGAATAAAGTACATACTGCTGATGAATATATTAAGGAAGTAGATCTGTATAACAGTGCTGAATTGGTTATCGCGCTTATTAAAACAGCAGGAACAATGAAAAAATAAATGAGACCCCTGCTTTTCTCTTCTTCCGCACAGATATTTATTTAGACATAGGAAATGATGCAAATACTTTATCAAATGTGGATTTGTAGTATCATTATCAATGCATGGATCTCCTTATTTTAGAGATTATATACAGGATTACCTGCGATATCTCTAAAATAAGGAGATTTTTATTACTTTCAAAGTATAGAATGCTATGACGAATATTATCAAAAAAAAGAGGTTTTTGTAGTAGTTTATAGAAGATAGCTGTATTGCTATTTTGTACATAAACGGAGGAATACTGATGAAATTATCTGTAGGAAAGAGAATCGGTGCAGGCTTTGGTATCATGGTGTTTCTAGTTGTAGTTTTGGGCGTAACTTGTTTCTTTTCATTGCAAGATGCCAAGACGAAGATTATGGAAATCAAGGAGTCCAGTCAGCGTAGCGACTTGGCTACAACCTCTGCGTTGGCCAATCGGAATGTAGTTTCTAATATGCGTGGAATTTTCGCTTACGGTGACGAAAAGTATTACCAGCAGGTGGAGCAAGAACTGAATAACATGTTGGACTCTCAAAAAAAGTTGTTAGAACTAACTCCTATTGATAAAAGAAAAGATGCTCAAAAGCTTTATGATGATACAATAACCTGGAAAGAAGGCATAATAAATAAAGCTCTGCCCTTAACTCGTGCCATAGTCAAAGAGACGGCGGCAGGCAATACTCAAAACGCGCAAAATTTGCGGGCGCAATTAGCTGCACACAATGCTGGAGCAATTTCAGTTACCGCTGAAATCACTAAAAGAACGGATGAAATCAAGGCATATAACGACAGTCAGGTTCAAAAAAATACAGAAACGGCTATTGAGAGGGCTAACAGGGTGATTATGACTGCTTTAGGTCTTAGTCTTGTAGCAGTCATATTAGGAATTATCCTCGGTTTCATCATTACCAGGAAGATACGTGATCCACTTACAGTGATGGTTGCTCAAAGTCAAAAATTTGCTAATGGTGACTGGCAGGAATCTATTCACGTTAATTCTCAAGACGAGATCGGTGTATTAGCTGATGCCCTCAATATTATGCGTAATAATACTAGGAAGTTAGTAGGAGAAATCAACAATTCTGTTAATCATATAGCTGCGTCTTCAGAGGAGTTAACTGCTAGCGCTCAGCAATCGGCTCAGGCATCAAACCAGGTGGCTGGATCTATTGCCCAAGTGGCTACAGGAACTACAACCCAATTGTCGATGGTAGATCAGGCAACCAATATCGTGGAACAGATGTCAGCTGGCATTCAGGAAATTGCCTCCAATGCCAGTGGTGTAGCAACTACTGCTGATGAAACATCTAGTGCTGCCATGGAAGGCGGAAGAGCCATTGAGAAGGCTGCAGGTCAAATGGTCAATATCGAAAGTTCGGTTGGTAGTTCAGCTCAGGTAGTGGCTAAACTAGGTGAACGTTCTAAAGAAATTGGCCAAATTGTGGATACCATTTCTGGTATCGCAGGGCAGACAAATTTGCTTGCTTTGAATGCTGCCATTGAAGCTGCAAGGGCGGGGGAACAGGGACGTGGGTTCGCCGTTGTAGCTGAAGAAGTTCGAAAATTGGCTGAACAATCCCAGCATGCAGCGAAACAGATTGCTGCACTTATCACTGAGATTCAGAATGATACGGATGAAGCGGTTGTTGCCATGGCTGAAGGTACTAAAGAAGTACAATTGGGTACTGAAGTTGTTAATAGTGCCGGACAAACTTTTGGGAAAATTGCTGATTTAATTGGGCAAGTATCTGATCAAGTACAGGGAATTTCCGCTGCCACTCAACAGATGGCTAGTAGTAGTCAACAAATCGTAATTTCCGTTAGGGATATTGATAAAATAAGTAAAAATACTGCCGAGGAAACCGAGACCGTCTCTGCCGCTACTGAAGAACAATCAGCATCGATGGAGGAGATTGCATCCTCAAGTCAAGCGTTAGCAAAACTAGCTGAAGATCTGCAGGAGACAGTATCTAAGTTTAGGATATAACAGTACTTACATAGATAATTGCTCTTGTTAAGGCAGTAGGTGAAATTGAAATATAAATCTTTTAATATAGCATAAAAAACCTGAGTGCAGTTCATGTGCTCAGGTTTTTTATGTTCCGGAATCAGAAAGTATAAGTTTTTGGCTGTCATTGCGACGAGGTACGAAGAAGCAATCCCCTACTCGTCCAGAGATTGCTTCCTCGTACCTCGTCGCAATGACAAAAAAGGACGCGAAGCGTTTTTCTTATATTAACCTTTAATATCCTTATGCCTTATAATTTTTTCTTAAACCTCAGAAGTTTGCATAGCATGTACATGAAAGTTGTATACCAACCTGCTGTTTTTAGCAGGGATTTCTTTATAGCTTGCTCTTTTGAGGGGGTAGTTTTAGGGTCTGAAAGATACATAGCGAGTAAGCCTTGAACTACGGTTTTATGGAAAAGAGCCTCGGGCAGAGTTTGAGCCTCTAGGAAAGCTTGTTTGGTGAATAAGGTTAGGCGAGATAACATTTGGGATTGATCGGTATAATAGGCAACAAAATTAAGATCACCGCTAGCCTGGTCTTCCGCAGCGTCGATGAAGTAGTCTAATAGTATATGCAAGCCATTAATCCAGGGGAAGTAGGCGGTGGAAATTTTTTCGGCGGTGCTGGCGGTCAGATTTTTATCGCTGGCGGCAGCGCATAACATGAACATGCCGAGAGTTGAACCTGTAGCAGCGCCGAATTCCCAGTTTGTGATCTGGGGATAGGGACTGCGATGTTGGTGTATCCAGTTGATCATTTTCTGTTCTCTAATACTGTGATCAAGGTGTTTGTATGTTTGCAAATCGCTATACAGGCAGGCGAACTTAAGTAGGTCAGATTTTATGAGTTGATATGATGGTAGTTTTTTGACTTTTTGCTGGCAAGTGGTAACAAGCTTAGTGAGATAGCCGCCATCGTCATTAAAGGGATAAAAAGCATAATAATTTTGCGGTATTGCCTCAGGGTCCAGGGCGTCAGTCATAGCCGCATGTAATTGTCGGAAGGCTCGTTCATCGGCGATACTGGCCCTATCGCATAAGTTATCTAGATAATCGCTGATAGTTTGGAGAGCCACGACCAAGGTGATAAAGTCAGCAGTATGTACGCCATTATATAAACTGTAAATACTGCCACCCTGACAGTGAAATTTTTTATGCTTTATACTGGAGAGAGCTTGTTCTTTAAGTTCTGGGCAGGCATGAGCTGTTGCATAGTCAGTCCAGTAATTAAGCTCTTGGTTTATCTGGGGAAATATTGTCCGAATAAAAGTATTAATAAGGGTAATGCTGTTTGCTAAGTTATAGAAAAAATTCATAAATAACCTCCTGTTTGTGGGAGTATATAACTTTATTCTATAGTAAAGAACTGTAAATAGTAAGTGTTTTATTAACTGAACATGTCGGTGCAATGTATAAATCAGGAAAATCATAGGGGCCCAATGATTAATGCAATATAATTGTATATGGGGGGCTTTTTTTGAATAAGAGAAGTATAGCCTTTGATTAAATATATTATTCGTAAACTACTGTTATTGATTCCTGTATTATTTGGAGTATTTGTCATCACATTTGTGGTTATGCATTTATTTACCACCAGCTCAGCAGAAATCATTTTAGGACAGTCATTTTGAACGAGCGGTCGCCTTGTGGGAACAAATGGGCTTTATAAAACGTTTTGCTGCTATGTTGGAGCTAGCACACGCAGTAAATCCTAAGCTAGTAGTTTATTGTGACGAATTAGTACTTTGGATGTT
>JAGFZX010000086.1 GCA_017889585.1 Bacillota bacterium | reverse complement strand
TCATAAGAAACTAGAAATTTTTGACCCATAAAAATATGCTCCTCCTTGTAATAGACAGTTTTTTATTTAAACTGTCTATTACAAGGGGAGCATATCATTGCGCCTTGGTAATGGCTTTTTTACTTGATATTTCAAAAAGCTTATTTAAAATCGTTATTTCGACATAAATTGCAGGACTTTTCGACTTAATGGGTAATATATGATTAATAAGTTATTTATTTTTTCTAGGACATGATGTAAATTTACGAAAAAGGAGTAATAGCAAATGAAAAGAATGATAGTATCCCTCAATCAAAGAATTCTTTCTTATATTGACATTGGATTATTAATTTTTCGCTTGGGAATTGGTGGTATGTTTATGTGGCACGGACTTCCTAAAATTACTGGTGGTGTTGTAAAGTGGATTGTGCTGGGAAAATCGATGGAGATACTTGGTATTCAGTTTGCCCCGGCTTTTTGGGGGTTTATGTCTGGTTTTGCAGAATTTGTCGGAGGGCTGTTTTTTGCTATTGGCTTTATTTATCGCCCTACGTGCTTATTGTTAGTTAGCAACATGTTTGTAGCGTTTTCTACCCAAATGCTAGAGGGCAAAGGTATGTTGAAGGCAGCTCAGTCACTAGAGGATGGGTTCAGTTTCATAGGAGCATTTTTTGTTGGACCTGGTAAATATAGTGTTGATGAATATTTAGGATTACATTCATCTCCAAGAAGACGTCCATACTAAGTCGGAATAATGTAAGAGACTGCCATGCTAAATTTCAAAAAAACAAATGTACAGACCATAAAAAAATAAGGTTTATATCAGGTGTAGCCGTATTGACCTTTCGGGTGAAGCGGCTTTTTTATATATCATATAGTACCTTTAATGATTGTTTACATAGTATGTAATAAAAGATTATTTGAGGTGATTGGACATGACTTTAGAGGATTCAGCTATGGCTTTGACTATGGTTGTAGTTTTTGTTTCAAGCATGGATTTGGTCGTATCTTCAAACATGCTTTTAAATAGGACTACAATCATGGTTTCGAGCATGGACTTGGCCAAAATCTTGGGCCTTATAATTGGTACTAAACTTTGTGTCAAATAAAAAAATAGTAGGAATATTAGCCGTCTATCTTTGATTAAGGTAGCGGCCTGTTTCTGTTTTACAATAACTTTTCCTTGCGTTTTGCCATCAAAAATACTATTTTTAAATAAAATATGTGTTTGGTAAAAGGGTGTAAATCATCAAGTGACAGTCCAGTAAATAAGGACAAGAAAAGTTTCTTTGGGCAAAATATTCTACAAGTTATTCGGTTAAAGGAAATGGGACTTGGTTACTGTAAGAATATACTTTAGAATTACCAGATGAACAGTGTTAATATATGATAATACAGGCTGCTATTTTGATGAATAATACGATTTTTAAGTTATGCTGGGGGATACTTTTTTTATGTTTAAAGATGATGAAATGCAAGCACTTAAGCGAAAAGTTTGGTTTCGAATCTTTTTAGTGACACTATCAATTCTGTTCGTTTTTTTTGCAATCGTCAATGCTATAGGTTTAGTGATTGGTAATATGTTTTACAAAGAATTCTGTGTATGGAATACCCGATTTGATTCCAAACGATTTGAAGCATTGCAGGTCACTTTGGAAGAAGGTATTAGAAACAAGGATTGGCAAAATGTCAGTATTAATTCGCGCTTAGGCTATACCCTACAAGGTACATATTTATCTAACCCAACGCCTTCGAATAATACAGTTGTCTTTGTACATGGTATTACTGGCAATCGTTTGATGGGGCTATGGTATGCTCCATTATATATAAAAGCAGGATACAATGTGTTAATCTATGATTCTCGTGCTAGTGGTGAGAGTGGGGGAAATTCAGTGTCATGGGGATTCTATGAAAAATATGATCTCGACCAATGGATTGATTGGGTACAACAGCACTATCCTAACGGTAATATAGGGGTACATGGTGTATCTATGGGGGCTGCGACTGCTTTAATGCACGCAGAAATGAATGAAGTCACTCACCGTGTGAATTTTTATATTGCTGACAGCGGTTACAGCGATTTAGAAGAATTACTAACTCAGCAGATTGATGCCACAGTTTCTCTTCATGATCCTCTTTGGGTAAAACTGTTATTACGCTATTCAAGCGTTATGGCCAAGTGGCAATCAGGGTTTCGCTATGAGGATGTTTCACCTGTTCGGTCAGTACAGAGTGTAACGACTCCCATTCTCTACCTTCATGGCGATGCTGACGTATTGGTGCCAGTCTACATGAACGAGCAGCTATATGCTGCGACCAAAGGATATAAAGAAAAGTATATTTTTTCTGGGGATGCTCATGCTATGGCGATATTTAATCACAAAGCTGAATATCAGCGACGGATAATTAGCTTTATTGAAGTGGTTTTGGGAAATAAGTGAATATGGTAAAAATATAACATTACTTTCATTTTTGCACTAGAACCGAAATGAGATCGAGAGTTCAAAAAAAGTCGGGGAACTACTGGAGATACAATGTTATATTGCCTATAAAAGTATTAGGTAGGTGCAAATTTATTAATTTTTGGAGGTGAAATGGTGAGCAATGCCGAATAATAATGCCAAATAATATTAAAATTATGGGAATAGGGTGTCGGAATAACATAAATTACATTTTGACCTATGAGTTGGGAGCTGGGCTGGAGAGGTGGCAACCTTAAGTGTAATCAGTAGGAGAAGAAAACGATATTTTTATGGCAATATTTGGTGGGAAAATAAATCAATGTCTCAATACATTGTCTATGATTCACAATAAGTCATATTGTTAGCTATAAAATATTTAGATTAGACAAATGCAATAGGCATAGAATTATTTAAACAACAAAGGGGTATCAGAATGTATTTGGTTTAGCGACTGTTTAACGATTTGACTGTAACCTGCATTTTGAGGAAGGAGGAATGCCTTGTTTTAAATACTGCAGCGAAGTAAGAGGTTTAGGGTAAATTTATTGGAGGTGTCCTTTTATGTTGAATCAAAATGTTTTGGCGCTTGGAAAGAAGCGTTCAACAATTCGTGAAATCTTTGAATTTGGTAACCAGCGTGCAAAGATTGTTGGTAGGGAAAATGTCTTTGATTTTTCGATTGGCAATCCCAATGTGCCTGCACCGGATTCAGTACAGCAGGCAATTTGTGACATAATTAATACCCAGAATCCAGCATCTGTTCACGGCTATACTTCGGCGCAGGGGGCCGAAGACAATCGTACAGCAATTGCCGAGTCGCTAAATGCACGTTTTGGAACCGATTATTCTGCAAAGAATCTTTATCTCACTGCTGGTGCCGCCGCATCTATTTCGATCTGCTTTAAAGCACTAGCAGCTTCGTCAGAAGATGAGTTCATTGTTTTTGCTCCCTATTTTCCAGAGTATCAGGTGTTTATCGAGCACGGAGCTGGTGCAAAGTGTGTATTAATCTCCGCGCAGATACAGGACTTCCAAATTAATTTCGAAGAATTGGAAAGAAAGTTAAGTCCTCATACGAAGGGGGTTGTGATTAATTCACCGAACAATCCATCTGGCGTAGTTTATTCGGATGAAACCATCAGCCGACTATCTGCACTTCTCAACAAAAAGACGGAGGAATATGGTCATCCGATTTATCTAATTTCTGATGAACCTTACCGCGAAATTATTTATGGCGGAATAGAGATTCCATTTATTGCACCGAAGTACAAGAATACATTGGTTTGTTATTCTTATTCTAAGTCTTTATCTCTTCCTGGTGAACGCATTGGTTATGTTCTGGTGCCTAACACGGTAGATAATTTTCAAGACGTATATGCTGCTGTGTGCGGTGCTGGACGAGTGCTGGGTTATGTCTGTGCACCAGCGCTGTTTCAGCGGGTTATTGCTCGGTGTACAGCGGATACGGCCGATCTTTCTATTTACGAAGAAAATCGTAAACTTCTGCTTGAAGGTTTGACTTCTATGGGTTACAACTGCATAAAACCGGAAGGTGCATTTTATCTGTTCCCGCAGACGCTAGAAGCGAATGATTATGCATTTTGCGAACGCGCCAAAAAGTATGATTTGTTGCTTGTGCCTGGTACAGATTTTGGCGTTCCAGGACATATGCGCATTTCATACTGTGTACAAACCGAAACTGTTCAGCGAGCTCTGCCTTTGTTTGAAAAGTTAGCAAAAGAATATGGTTTATGAAGTAGATCAAAATAAGGTTCTGATGCGAAAATTTTACAAAGTCAAGGATATCCCTATCTTTACTAGAATATTAAGCTGAGATTCCTATAAATTTGTTAAAGGACTCAACCTAGGAAAGGGCAGATTGAATTTCTTCAACCTGCCCTTTTCTAATCATATGCATTATTACCGAGTCCCATACACATGGGATGTTTAATGATTCTGCGTAAAGGTTTAATTTAAATATGGATGGTAAAGAAGGTATAAGAAATGTACGACATAGCTATTATTGGCGCCGGCGTAGTAGGAACTTTCATTGCCAGGGAACTTTCCCGCTACAAGTTAAAAGTTATTCTTATTGAAAAAAACAGTGATGTGGCAAGTGAGGCGACAGCGGCCAATGGCGGCACTATTTATGATGGATATGATGCTAAACCTAATGATTTTAGAGGGAAATTGACCATGCGCGGCAATGAGCTGTATGATAGTGTCTGCAATGATTTAGGTGTCCGTTTTGAAAGAGTAGGTTTATTGGTAGTCGCACTTAGGCAGGAAGATCGCAATAAACTTGAGGATATGTATAACAAGGGAGTTGTCAATGTTCCTGGATTAAAAATACTGGACAAAGATGAAGTCTTGGTAATGGAACCCTGTCTTAGTGATGAGGTGGTTGGTGCGCTATACTCGCCTACGTGTGGTGTTGTATATCCTTGGGAGCTGGCGATAGCACTGGTGGAAAATGCCATGGATAACGGCGTGAAACTGCTGTTGAACAGCGAAGTTACTAACATGAAAAAAGAAAATGGTGTTTTCCAGTTAACGTTAAATGACAATATTGTGAACGCAAGATATGTTATCAATTGCGCAGGTATTAACGCTGATAAAATCAATGAGTTGCTGGCCAGTCCCAGTTTTAAAATAGGTGCCAAACGCGGCCAGTTTATTGTCCTAGATAAAAGTTCTGGGCTAACCAAAAGAATTATTTCCCACTGTAAAACAAAAGGTGAAAAAGAGGTTTCAGTTATCCCGACAATCGGCGGTAACCTCCTAGTCGGTCCGGCTATGGAATCAATAGAGGATGGTGGGGCTAATCAGGTAACTGCGGAACGGTTAGCTTTCATCAAGAGATCGGTAAGCAAACTTTCAGATAAGATTCCCCTCGATCAGATAATCCAGGCCTTTGCGGGAATTAAGGCCAAAGCGTACCTTAGTGAAGGCAATAGCGATTTCGTTATCGAAGAATCACCTGAAATAAGGGGATTGATTAATGTTGCAGGCATTAATTCTCCAGGTTTGACTTGCGCCCCGGCAATTGCCGAATATGTCACCCAAATTGTGCGGGATATTTATCAAGCAGCCGGAGAGGTATTAGTGGAAAAAGTTGATTTTACCCTCCGTCGATCGCGAATGGTCCGTTTTAAGGATTTAGATGCACAGAAAAAGGCTGAATTGATCAAATCAGATGTTCGCTATGGACGGGTCATCTGCCGCTGTGAAACGGTAACTGAGGGCGAAATTGTCGATGCCATCCATAGAAATTGCGGCGCAACCACCTTAAAAGGGGTTAAGCGGCGTACCGGAAGCGGTTTGGGCAGATGCCAGGGAGGTTTCTGCGGACCTAAAATCGTGGAGATTCTCGCCAAGGAACTGGGAGAAGAAATGGATGAAGTCCGCTATGATCAAAAGAATTCTTATATATTAAAAGGGACAGTATAAGTACAGCAAAAGTAGGTGCTTTGATGTTACAATATGATCTTGTTGTGGTAGGTGGCGGGCCTGCGGGTTTGGCCGCTGCAATTGAAGCTAATAAAAATGGCATGAAAAGAATCATTGTTATTGAAAGAGAACGGGAATTAGGCGGAATACTGCAGCAGTGTATCCACAGCGGATTTGGGCTGCATATATTCCAGAAAGAATTAACTGGGCCGGAGTATGCATCCCGGTTTATTGATCAATTGCAGGCGTTGGAAATCGAATACAAATTGAATACCATGGTAGTGGACATACTGCCGGACAAAAGCCTGCATGTTGTTAATTCACAAGACGGCTTCCTGATAATTCAGGCAAAAGCTATCATATTGGCAATGGGCTGCCGGGAAAGAACCAGAGAAGCAATTTCCATTCCAGGGAGAAGACCTGCCGGGATTTTTACGGCGGGAACAGCGCAACGATACATTAATATTCAAGGATACATGCCAGGGGAAAAAGTTGTTATTGTGGGATCAGGCGACATTGGGTTGATTATGGCCCGGCGAATGATGCTAGAAGGGGCGGAAGTGTTGGCAGTTGTGGAAATAATGCCGTTTCCTGGGGGGACAAATAGAAATATCGTACAATGTCTGGATGATTTTCATATTCCCTTACTGTTACAACATATGGTAACTGATATCTTGGGTAAAGCACGGGTCGAAGGGGTTGTTGTTGCCCAGGTTGATGAAGACAGAAAGCCTATACCAGGCACGGAAAGGATATATTCCTGCGATACATTATTGCTATCCGTAGGGCTAATTCCAGAAAATGAACTGTCTGGGAAGGCGGGGATTGTCCTTGACAGGATAACTAGGGGACCTGTTGTAAATGAAGCAATGGAAACAAGTGTGGAGGGGATATTTGCCTGCGGCAATGCTGTACATGTCCATGATTTGGTGGATTTTGCCACTGAGGAAGGTCGACGGGCAGGCAGAAATGCGGCGAAATATGTAAACGGAGAGTTAAAGCGCGGCGCCAATAGTATTAAAATAGAACCGGGATGGGGAATTCAATATATAGTGCCCCATATTATGGAATTGGGAAACGCTGCAACATTGTTCTTAAGAGTAGACAATATATATCATGACGTAAATCTTGTTGTAAAATATGACGGGGAAATATTAAAATCATTAAAAAAAGAGTACATGGCACCAGGTAATATGGAACAGTTAGTCTTGGATGGTGACGATCTGAAAGAGAAGAAACCATCTGTGCTGACAGTCGAAGTGGAAAAGAGGAATGCAAAATGAGTATAAAACTTACCTGTATTGCTTGTCCGGTGGGCTGTCAATTGAAGGTCAATAAAACAGATACCAGCGGTTATATCGTCACCGGGCACACTTGTCAGCGGGGAGAAGTATATGCACAGCGTGAAATTACAAGACCGGCTAGAGTATTAACAACAACTGTCAAGTTAAACAATGGGCTGTTCAAAAGATTACCGGTAAAGACTGATAGAGCTATTCCTAAAGAAAAGATATTCGAGGCAATGAGAAAAATAAAACAACAGGAGGTAGATGCACCTGTTAATATGGGGGATATAATCATTAGAAATATCCTCAATACAGGCTGTAATATTATTGCAACTAAAACATGTGGGGTCTAAAACTCCCCCTCCTATGAAGTTGAACTGAGTTATAACAATTTTTGTGAAAAGTTATTTTAATTAACTGGATAAAATAGTAAAATGGGAGTATGATAACTCGTAGGGGGTATTAGCTCAGCGGGAGAGCGCTTGATTCACATTCAAGAGGTCGCTGGTTCGACACCAGCATACCCCACCACGCATAAATATAGGCAGTGCAAGGCTTCAAGAACCTTAGTGCTGCTTTTTTAGAATCGAGAATCAGTGAGTCGAATCTATTAAAGCAGGTACGAGATTAATTCTTAAACACAATCGTTATAGTTACAATTTATATTGTAGTAACGATATTTTTAAATAATAAATGGGGGAATTATAATGATTATTAGCAGTCAAGAAATTGAAGAGCGTGCAGTGGAGAGGATTGCCGACCTGATGTGTGTGGCGGCAAGGACAGCTCCAAAAGGTAAGGGAGTTGATAATCTGGTGACCCTGATCGTTAATGGGCAAGAAAAAGAACAACTATCAGCAGAGATGCGGCGTGTTGCCCAAGAATCAGGTATGGAATTTTTCGATCGTGATGCCAATTGTATTGATAAAGCAGCATTGGTCGTGTTGTTGGGACAGAAAGTGAAACCCATGGGAGTGAAACCATGTGGTTATTGTGGCTATACTGATTGTGCAGAATGCGCACAAGGTACTGGACGATGTGCTATTAGCATTGGTGATCTTGGGATAGCTCTGGGTTCAGCAGTTAATTCCGCTGCTTTGTATCATGCCGATAATAGAGTCATGTTTAGCATAGGTAAAGCGGCCCTTAACATCGGACTTTTTGAATCGGAAGTCAAAGTCGCCTATGGAATCCCACTTAGTATATCCGGTAAAAGCCCATTCTTTGATCGATAATAGGCGGGGAGTTGGTGGGGATTTTTTGCAAATTCAAACATGTTTTATCTTCCGCTAGAAGATCAAGCAACCACATCTATAATTTTGTTTATAAATTTAACTTCAGAAAGGGCAGATTGAATTTATCAGTCTGCCCTTTTCTAATCAGTACCAAAACCTTGTATTTCCTACAGAAAAATTCGGACTAGTTATTTCTTTGCCATCCACGTTGCTCTTGGATTTCTTTTGCATAAACCGTGATAATTTTCCAAATTATTTCTGCGTTTCCTTTGAAAATTTCGTCCCTTTCCCAGCATAATATTTTTTCTTCTGCTTCAATTCGTGCAATTATTTCTGGAGAAGTTTCTTGCCATTTTTTCCTTGCTCGAGTACCTAGCATAGCAGCCATAACTTCCAATGCGGCATCTCTTTTTGCTATTTCACAACTATTAAACTCTGACATATTTTAAACCTCCTTTTGTCATATATGAAAAGCACTAGTATCAAAAGCAGAATGAAATAGGGTACATAGAAATGTTTAGAGTAGTTAATTTTTCGCCTTATTTGCTTTAAGTCTAAGCTATCATCACCCTGTTACGGCCTAGATTCTTACTTAAATATAACAATTCGTCAACTCTTTTAACTAGTATTTCATCGGTATCGCTAAGTTGAGCTTGCGATGCTCCTACTGAGATAGTAACCCTAATCTCATCATTGCCCAACTGGAATGCCGATTGTTCCGTTAACGCTCGGACTCGCTCGGCAATCTCATATAGTTGTTCTTTTATACTAGTATTTATAATTGCCAAAAATTCTTCTCCACCCCAACGAAAAGCTGTCCCAAAATCGCCAAGGCCATTTTGGATCGTTTTAGCAACCATTTTAATGACTTCATCACCAATGTCATGACCATATCGATCATTTACTCGCTTAAAATAATCAATATCTGCAAATAGCACACCAAAGAATGTTCTGCTCAATCTACGCATTTCATCCATTTTGGTTAACAACTCGATTTCTGCGTAACGCCTATTTCCTAGCCTTGTCAAAGAATCCATCAAGGAAAGCTCTTTTAGCTGAGCTACCTGTTCCTGTAAATGTGACTTACAAGAATTATCGCTAAATATTTCCACAGCTCCAATGATCTCATTATTCTCATTGCGAATCGGCGAAATTCGGACTGAGACAGGAACACGATGCCCATTCTTGTGTTGAAGATATAATTCTGCCTCCCTTAAGGAGCCATCTTTTAGTGTTTTTGCAAGCGGACACATTCTATTGTTACAAAGTAAAATTCCCTCATTAGTGGTGTGATTTAGCTTATTATTAAAGCAATAGCTTCCCATAATATCCTCGCTGGAATAGCCCGTTAGTTTCTCAGCGCTTGGATTCCAGTAGAGTATTCTTCTATCATTATCTACAAAATACACCCCATCATAAAGATGATCTAATATGACCTTATATAAAGAAAAATCCATTTTTACTCTCTCCTACCCTTTAATCTAATATATATTATGGTAATAAGCCTATGTTGGTTCCAAGCTCCTGGGGAAATAATTAGGGATACCGGCGAGCACATACAAGTATTCCTTCAAAAATGGGTCTTGGTGAGAAAATTTTACAAAATCAAAGATCCCTTTATTATTACTAGAATAGTAAGCTGAAATCCTCATAAATTTATTAAAGAACTCAACTTCAGCAATCTGGTAATATGTCAAGCCAATAAATATTGTAAAATTACGAGCTGCTTGTTGTAGCAAAGAGGCTGTATGAGCAGGATTTGCAAACCGATTTTTGCCCTTTTTACAAATATGATCAACAAGCGCTTCTAACGGCATATTAGCAATGTCCTCGGTAGAGAGAAAGTCAGTTAAAACTGAAGAGGCCGTAGCGCCGTAATAATCAGAAAAAGGTTGTTTATCATTGTCAAGTATAGAAAGCTCGCTAAATTTAAGAAATATATTTGAGAGCATATATGTTTTCTCGCGTGTAAGTGAACCGGCTATGTGTAACCGATGGCGTGTCAGACGTTGCAGAGCAAGAAACTGGCTACCTCGGCAAGGAGCAGTATTAATTCGGCCTACTCTGGCAAAATCAGCAAGTACAAACGCGTCAACAGCATCGTTTTTTCCTAAATTAATATATGATTTTTTATAATTGGCAATCAGCTTGGGAGTTAGACAATAAACATGAGTGTGAAAAGGCATTAATATTTCGCAAGAAGATAGATAGTTTGCTATATGAATTCCATAGAAAGAAGTAGATTCTACAGCAACTATCAGCTTGTTGATATCACAGTTCCCAGCAAGTAAGGCATGAAGCTTTTGAGTCATTTCAACACCGCCTGGGTGATTGTTTTGTACAGAAAATCGTAAGAGTTTCTGGGCTTCATAATCAATAGCGCAAACAACATTTTCACGGGAACTTACGTCAATACCCACGAATAAAGTAGAAAGAAGATCCGTCTTCTTCATATAAATCTCACCTC
>JAGFZX010000129.1 GCA_017889585.1 Bacillota bacterium | reverse complement strand
GTTTTTTCTACTTCAATACATATTTTTCAATTGCTTCTGCCACACCATGCTCGTTATTGTGAGTTGTTACAGCTTGGGCGACGGCTTTTACACGCTCGGATGCATTTCCCATAGCTACACCAAATCCTGCATATTCAATCATAGGATAGTCATTATTTGAATCACCAATTGCCATAACTTCTTCTTGATTAATACCTAGCGTCTTTGCAAGAAGCTCTAAAGCGTGTCCCTTATTAACACTAGGATGGGTCAGTTCCAAGTAGTTTGACTTAGAAGTAGCGGTAAATACCTCGCCAGCAAATTCTCGATTGATGACCTTTTCAATTTCTTGAATTTCATGAGGTTCCGCCATGGCAAGCATCTTTGTTGGCTCATGCTGCATAGTATAAAACTCCTCTCCAAGAGGAATTGCCTGAATACCAGATAATCTTTCGTAGGACTTTGCCTTTTCGCAACGCTCTACCACTAATAATTCATCATTCATATAGGATTGCAGATACCAGCCTCGTTCACGGAATAAGGCTACCACTTTATTAGCCACACTGGATGCAATCGTTTTATGAAATACCATCTCTTTCGTAAAGGCTGAGCGCACCATACCACCATTATAAGTAATAATGGGTGTTTTCATATTCAATTTCTTGGCAAATGGCACCGCCGAACTAAACATTCTACCTGTAGCGATGGTTACCAAAACCCCTTGTTCTTGGGCTTTGGTAATGGCTTCACAGGTCCGTGGCGATACTTGTAATGTTTTATCTAATAGCGTATCATCCATATCTACTGCTACTAATCGGATTGTCATTAAAAAACCTCCACTGCTATCCTTATCGATCCTTTATCACTCTTGATAAAGTACAACTGCAAACCGTCATCAAACATACGCTGGTTACAGGGGCAATCATACTATAAATTTGAAATCCCGGTAAAGCCTTAATCACCATAAATGGCGTCAATATATTCATAAAAAAGGTCAATCCACCTAGGGTAACCCAGTTTAAAGGTTTATCCTTCAAAGCTAACAATGGCCTCACGGCTCCATTTACTATACCAATAATTGCGGCTCCAAGTAAAGCACCACCTAACGTATCAACAAAAACGCCTGGCACTTCGAAGATAAGTAAAAACAATAACACGCCATTAAGAATCATACGCAGCAGAAAACCGCACACGTGTTAGCCCTCCTTCAAATCCTAACTAAAAGTAATACTAATCCTTATTATATCCTGTTGGACAAATCGTTGACAATATATTTTTTGCCCTTATCCTTCACTACTTTCTAACAGCAACAAGGCTTGCTTTAACTCAATGCCACCCCCGAACCCTGTCAAAGTACCATTTGCTCCTATTACACGGTGGCAAGGTACAACGATTGGTACTCGGTTGCGGTGCAAGGCTCCCCCTACTGCTCGTGCGGCTTTGGGGCTATTAATTTCTCGCGCCAGTGTACCATAGCTTGTAGTCTGTCCATAAGAGATGGTTGCCGTAAATTTAAGTACGCTGGTCTGAAAAGAAGTATATCCACGCCAATCAATTGGCACGCCAAATGTAACAGCAAACCCACGCCAATACATATTTAATTCCTGCCTTAGTTGCTCTGACCAAAATTTCACAGCTTCCGTTACTTCACCCTTTGGCTCCTCGGGCTTATTTTTTGCCGGAAAATCCAGCTCCCATAACCCTAAATCTGTCCAAATAGCAGTCATATAACCCCAATCTGTTTCTAATATTGTATGCATTTGTTGCATCATCATCCACATCCTTTAATAAAAAAAATACCTAGTGCCATATTCTATAGCAACTAGGTATTTTCCTATTTTTTTAAATATATGTTTTGCTTGTAAATTAAACTAGCTTCATATCAACTAATACTGCGTTCATTTTACGAACTGCATCAGCGCTCTTATTGAATTTTTCTTGTTCCACTGCATTTAATTTATAATCAACAACTTTTTCCCAACCATTTTTGCCGATTACAACAGGAACGCCTAGGCAGATATCTTTTTGACCATATTCGCCATCCAATGCCACGCAGCAAGGATATACTTTTTTCTCATCGCGAACAATTGCTTCTACCAATAAAGCACCAGCAGCACCAGGAGCATACCAAGCGGAAGTTCCTAATAAACCAGTTAAGGTAGCACCACCAACCATAGTATCAGCTGCTACTTTTTCCAAAGTTGCTTCATCTAACAATTCAGAAGCAGGAATACCCATGTATGTAGCAAAACGAGTTAATGGAATCATTGTAGTATCACCATGACCGCCAATAACCACACCATGAATATCAGTAGCAGGAACAGCAAGAGCTTGACTCAAATAACATTTGAAGCGAGAGCTATCCAAGATACCGCCCATACCAATAATACGGTTTTTAGGCAGGCCACTTGCTTTTAATGCAAGATAAGTCATAGTATCCATAGGATTACTGATGATAACAAAAACAGCATCTGGGGAATATTTCAAAATGCTATCAACTACACCTTTAACAATACCTGCATTAGTACCAATCAAGTCTTCACGAGTCATACCAGGTTTACGAGGAATACCGGAAGTGATGACAACTACATCAGAACCAGCAGTTTTGCTATAATCATTTGTACTACCAGTAACCCGAGTATCAAATCCGAGCAAAGTAGCAGTTTGCATCATATCTAGAGCTTTACCTTCTGATACGCCTTCTTTGATATCGAGCAATACCAATTCACTTGCTAATTCTCTTTGAGCAATTACATTTGCGCAAGTTGCGCCTACATTACCAGCACCAACAACAGTAATTTTCATCCTGACATCATCCTCCTAAAGTTTGTACAATATTGTATTCTTAGTATATGTTAACCCTATTAGTAATTATAACTCCCAGCTCATAGGTTTGTATAGATCTTAAGTGAAAAAAAATACGTACTATCGAAAAAATAATAACAATAATGTGAAAATAAAGAAAGAAATAAGTAATTAAGTAAATTAATCTCTTAATAAAAAAAACGTTACCATGTCTTGTGCATATTGAGAAAAAGCATTTTAAACACGAAGACATGAAGAAATATGAAGGACACGAAATATATAAATTCCTTAGTTTCTTTGTACCTCTTCGCGACCTTCGTGATTATACGTTTTTCCCACAAAGCGCTACATAATATTACTACCAAAAATGTATACTTTTTTATCTTAACCAAAAAAACTCCTTCTACA
>JAGFZX010000128.1 GCA_017889585.1 Bacillota bacterium | reverse complement strand
TGATTTTAATTTTTTAAATATAGGAACAAAATCTACATCCCCTGTACCAAAAGAGGTATCACGGAATTTTCCGGGGAAGCTATCAGTGACGTTCAATGTTTCTTTCACATGAACAGCAACAATGCGGGAATGGCCAATTTCCAGCTCATACCCTACATCATTACCCCATGCGCTAAGATTTCCGATATCAGGATATACAGCTAACCAAGGTGACTTGATTAAATTTTCATATACCATATATTTTTGTATAGAATTGAGAAAGGGCGTATCCATAATCTCAATAGCTAGTATAACCTGATGCTTAGCAGCCATGGCCACAGATTGCTTTAAACCTTCAATAAAATTGGCTAGCGTGTCCTCACCATGTTCTTCATAATACACATCATATCCAGCAAGTTGTATGACACGAATTCCCATATCACCCGCAAACTCGATGGCCTTCGCCATAAGCTCTAGTGCCCGTTCTCTCACTTCCTGATTACGACTGCCCAAAGGGTATCGCCTATGACCACTGAAACACATTGACATGATCGGCATTTCTAGCTCTGCCATGTCTTGCAACAGCTGGCGTTTTTCTTCTTTAGTCCAATACAGCCTAGCCAGTCGTTCATCTGTCTCATCAATGGAAATTTCTATGAAATCAAAACCTAGTTTTTTAGCGGTCTGCAATTTAGTAGACCAATCCATATCTTTCGGCAAAGCCTTTTCATAAAGTCCTAATAAATTTTCCATTTCTCTCACCACAACTTTATAAATTAAAAACACTACGCGTCCTTTTGGAACCACAGAAAGCGAAAAAATAATTGAACCACAAAGACACAAAGGTCACAAAGGGGTTATATTAATTCCATTCCCGTCTTCTTTGTGTGCCGCGATAGCGGCATTGTGCCTTTGTGGTTCAATCGTTTTAACTAAATATTTGTACTTGCTGATTCCGTCAATAAGAGGTGCAACACAGCCTAACAATTGACTGTTGCACCCCCTTTTTTACAGTTGATGCTTATCACCATAGGCTACCGTCAACAAGATCTTCTTGCCTTACTTGTTGCTATTTAATATTTTGCTCTATGATTTTTGCCTCGATTTCCGCTTCAGAGAGTAAATTCACTAGGCCAACGATTTTTGTTCTGTTATTTTTAACCTTAAAATTATCTACTAAAGAAGCAGAGCAGAATACCACATCATAACCTGCGGCCGCAGATTTGGCCTCGCCGACACTCATATGATCAATCGCAGCCTCAATACCCATTTTTTTAAACACCTTAGCAATTTTCATCTTAATAATTTGGCTAGACCCCATCCCATTACCACAAGCTGCAACTACCTTAATCATTATAATCCTCCTTCATCAGTTACTCTAAAATATTGTTCCTTATTTGCACTACGTCTATATTGAAGCTGTGGAATCAGAAGCATCATTACAATCACAAGGATCAATCCAGGAGTCGATAAATTTTTCATGATAAATCCAATGGCTGGCCACAAGGTATCCCAATCGATATTGCCATGCCATCCGCCGTATTTATAAAGTTCAAAATACCAAGCAGCAACTGCTCCCCCCATTACCTGAGTGATACCTGTGCAAAAAGGTAATATGGCTGCCGCGCGAGCCCCACCAAACTTATTGGCAAAAACAGCGACAGTCGCGTTATCAAAGAATACAGGTACGAAACCTGTGATAATCATAATTGGAGCTTTGAAAATAAACAATCCAGCAATGGCTATAAATTGACCAATACAGCCAAATATGAACCCGAATAAAACAGTGTTCGGTGAAGAAAAGCCATAGGTTGCAGCACAATCAACGGCCGGCAACGCTCCCGGCAGAATCTTTTCAGAAATGCCGCGGAAAGATTCTGTCAACTCGGATACGAACATGCGCACGCCACTGATCAAAATAAACAAGTAGACTGCAAAGGACAGCGACTTACTTAAAATGTAGGTAGCAAATGCTAACGTTGCTGGAAAGCCAGCCTTATCTATACTGCGCATATATGGCTCGCCAAGAATTGCCATGATCGTGCCGAAGAAAATGAGCATCAATGTACCAGTGGCGATTACGTTATCATTAAATACAGTCAGCCACTTAGGCATTCTGACGTTTTCTACACTATTGTCTGGACTACCAAATTTATGAGCGATTTTGCTCGTCAACCATACCCAAAACATTTGTTGGTGACCGATGGCGAAACCAGCATTCTCAGTAAGTTCCTCTGTAGGCTCCACTGTAAGATTAGAGAAAACCGACCAATAGGTACCAACTAAAAGGCCAATCCAAAGAGCACCACTGAAATTTCTGAGTTCAGGAATGGCAAAGAACACGATCCAAGTACAAGTTGTAGCCTGTTGGATCATAATATGACCGGTCAGGAACAATGTACGAAGCTTAGTATACCTACGCAGTAGTACTAATAGGATATTCCAACCAAAGCCAACCATTAATGAAATCATAGTCCACGAAAGAGACATACCAATCATCTTAATCGCTTCACTAGCAGCATTCAGACCAAAATAGGGATCAATAACTGCCGCATTAAGATGGAAGCGATCGTTTAAACCTGCTAGTATCGGCCGAAAAGTACTAACCAAACCGCCAGCACCCACGTTCCAAATCATCATACCAACAGCCGCCTTGATAAATCCACCGAAGGCATCATAAATTGGCTTTCCTAATAGCAAATAACCAATAAAAACTAAGATACCAATGAAAAATTCTGGTTTTGACAAGATATTGTTTGCAAATATTGTACTTGCTGTATTAATAGTTGTATATAAATCGCCCATTTCTCATCCCCCATTTCTTATTTTATAGAATAGCTTTTATTGAATGAATAAGACCTTTATTCCAATCTAAGGCACTATCAATCCCCCCTTTTTAAAGGTAACGACAAAAAATAATTTATATTCATGCAAACATTTTTTGCAAATCGGCAACGCATGTAGTATTCGGCAATTGAGCGAGAACATATCAAAACCATCGGCAAATACAATACGCTGTTTTTCGATCAATTCTTTAAACATAACATCAGCTTCCTTTCATAATGGAATTAAAGGAATTCCATTCCACTAGCTCTTAGGGATCATCAATTTATCGGCATACCAGCGATCAAGCTGTAAGCCACTACTTCATTAACAGCGTTGGAAAGCATAGCCGTATTGTGCTCATCTCCAAAAAAATGCAGAATGTCTTTCATTGCTCCCAAATGCTGTTCATCGTCAATCAATGCTAATACAATGATGACCCGTGCTACTTTATTGTCGGGAAAGGCAACACCCTCGCGAGCCAGCAACATAGATGCTGACAATCCATGTACGTTGCCATCAGGCTTTGCATGAGCAAGTGCAACTTCAGGCGTAATGAAAATGTATGGACCATAATTTTCAATACATTCAATCATGGCATTCACATAACTATCATTAATCAACTCTTCTTCTACTAATGGGGCAGCAGCTAGACTAATTCCCTCACGCCAGTCGTCCATGAAGTCTACTAATTGTATCCGCCCTGGCGTAATCA
>JAGFZX010000085.1 GCA_017889585.1 Bacillota bacterium | reverse complement strand
TACTTGTTAGACGCTTATTATAAGCGTTCAGCATAAGAGGAGACGTGAAGAGACTCACATAACCTCGATTTAATAAAAAACTTTAAGTGTAAAGGAAGGGGGGAGGATATGGAACACGGTGGAGGGCATGAAATCGGAAGCCATCAGCTAGCTCATTTTGCTGGTTTAACCTTTAATATGGATACGCTGATCATGACTTGGATTACGATGGCAATTGTCATTATACTGGCAGTGGCAGCAACAAGACGGATTGAACTTCGACCAAGAGGCTGGCAGAATTTCTTGGAAATGGCTGTTGTTGCCTTGATGGAACAAGTAGAAGCAAACATGGGACCTAAGGGAATAAAGATGGCACCGCTCATTATTACACTGTTTCTATTTTTAGCGGTGGGTAATGAATTAGGACTGATACCGGGGTTTACATCGCCGACTAATGATATTAATACGACGCTGGGATTGGCATTAATGATTGTTCTGATTGTCCATGTTCTAGGAATAAAGAACAAAGGGTTTGTAAGATATATCAAACATTTTTTTGAACCCTATGTGCCTTTTGTCATTATTAATATTATTGAAGAAGTAGCTAAACCAATTACGTTATCATTCCGTTTATTTGGCAATATTTTAGCTGGTGAAATTTTGCTGCTGGTTTTGGGCATGCTGGTTCCCTATGTTGTACCTACATTGTGGTTGGCCTTTAGTGTGTTTGTTGGTATTGTACAAGCATTTATCTTTACGATGTTGTCAATATCCTATCTTTCAAACTCGCTACAGGATGATCATCATTGAGAAAATGTGTTGCAGAAAGCACACTGCTTTGCTGTACAAAGATTATTTTAGGACAGACTTTACAATGGATAAAATAAAAAGGATTTTTAAGGAGGATTTTTGATTATGGAACATGCAATTATCGTGGCTGCTTCCGTTCTTGGGGCAGGATTTGCTATTGGTTTGGCTGCAATTGGTGCTGGTATTGGTGATGGTGCTGTAACGGCAAAGGCAATTGAGGGAATGGCTAGACAGCCAGAAGCAAAAGGCACTATTTTAGTAAATATGCTAATTTCTGTAGGTTTGATTGAATCCATTCCTATTATTGCTGCTGTAATTGCCATCGTATTGGTATTTGCTAATCCGTTTTTAAAGTAAGGTATTGTTATAAGGTTACTGGCATAGCTTTTTTCTTACCAGTGTTTCCTTGATACCGTTCAAAGAGGAGGTGCTTTCATTGGTTGAATTGAATGGGACGCTGCTAGCGCAAATTGTAAATTTTCTTATTTTAGTTGCTATTCTCGCTAAATTTGCCTATAAACCATTAATGCAAGGATTGGCAGAACGCCAACAAAAAATTGCTGATAACATGGATGCGGCAGAACGTGAAAGACAGGAAGCAGAGCAGCTTAAACTGGAGTATAGGCAACAGTTAGTAGATGTACGCGCCAAAGCTCAAGCAATTGTTGAGAAAGCTGAGAAATTGGCAGAAGAGAATAAGGAAGAAATTTTAAAAACGGCACGGGCAGAACGTGATCGTATTTTGAAAAGTGTACAAGAAGAGGTGGCTCGTGAACGTGAGCTGGCACTTGCTAAGCTTAAAGGTGAAGTGGTTGCTTTGTCCATGACAGCTGCTACTAAAATTGTTAGAGAAAATATGGATACTGAGATCAATGCCAAGTTAGTGTCTGATTTCATTGAAAAACTGGATGATCAGAAAATAGGTGGCCTGCCATGCTAATCAATCAGTTAGCCATAAAATATGCCCAGGCCGTTTATGAGTTAGCTGTTGAAAAGGATATGCTGGATGTAGTGGAAAAAGAATTACTTCTCGTAGAAAGTACCATTACCTCTTACGCTGACTTAGCCACACTGCTATATCATCCCCAGGTGCTGGCTCAGGCTAAAAAAGAAATCATTCGTAAAATTTTTGGGCAGGATGTAAATGATTTTGTCCTTACATTTTTATTGCTGCTGCTAGATAAACGGCGAGAAGCAGCTTTGCCTGCTATTATTGCCGAATATGTAAAAATAGCTAATCAAGCTCGCAATATTGTAAAGGCTGAGGTAACAACTGCATTACCTTTGGCTGAAAGCCAGCATGCAGCTCTAGTAAAGAAACTAAGCTTAGTAACAGGTAAAACAGTGGTGTTAACGACTGAACTTGATCAAACAATTATTGGTGGAATGATTATAAAAATTGGTGATAAATTAATTGATGGAAGTGTAGTTCGCCAATTAGCAACACTGAAAAATGCCCTTTTAAATAACGAAGTGACGGGGATTGGGGTGACAGACTCAATATGAAAATAAGGCCAGAAGAAATAACTGCTATTATTAAACAGCAGATTGAAAATTATCAGGTAGACCTCAATGTAGATGATGTTGGTACTGTTATTGAGGTAGGAGATGGAATTGCCCGTATTCACGGCTTGGCAAAAGCCATGGCTGGTGAATTATTGGAATTTCCTCATGAAGTATACGGCATGGTATTAAATTTGGAAGAAGATAATGTAGGTGCCGTTTTACTAGGGGGAGAAACCGTAATTAAAGAAGGTGATACAGTACGTCGTACAGGCCGTATCATGCAGGTACCCGTTGGCGAGGCCATGGTAGGTCGAGTGGTAAATGCGTTAGGTCAGCCGATTGATGGTAAAGGACCGATTCACACGACTGAGTTTCGTCCGGTTGAATTTCTGGCACCAGGAATTGCAGCTCGTCAATCAGTTAAACAACCGCTGCAAACAGGGATCAAAGCAATCGATTCTATGGTGCCGATTGGCCGTGGACAACGTGAGCTTATTATCGGTGACCGTGGTACAGGGAAAACAGCCATTGCAATTGATACGATATTGAATCAAAAGGGACAAGATGTAATTTGTATTTATGTGGCAATCGGGCAAAAGGCATCAACAGTGGCTCGTGTCGTACATACCTTAGAAGAAAGTGGCGCAATGGCCTATTCCATAGTTGTGGTTGCCTCCGCATCCGATAGCGCACCGTTACAATATATCGCTCCTTATGCCGGCGTTGCTATGGGTGAATACTTTATGTATAAAGGCGGTCATGTGCTTTGTGTATATGATGACTTATCGAAACATGCAGTAGCCTATCGCGCGATGTCATTGCTGCTGCGTCGTCCTCCAGGACGCGAGGCGTATCCTGGTGATGTCTTCTATCTACATTCTCGTCTATTAGAACGGGCGGCAAAGCTGTCCGATGAATTAGGCGGCGGTTCCATTACGGCGCTGCCAATCATAGAAACACTTGCTGGTGATGTATCCGCTTATATTCCGACTAATGTTATTTCCATTACCGATGGTCAGATTTTCTTAGAAAGTGAAATGTTCTATGCTGGTATTAGACCAGCCATTAATGCTGGCTTGTCAGTATCCCGGGTAGGTGGTTCTGCACAGATTAAAGCGATGAAACAAGTTGCGGGACGTTTACGTCTTGATTTGGCTCAGTATCGCGAGTTGGCAGCCTTTGCTCAGTTTGGCTCTGATCTTGATAAAGAAACCAAGGCTTCTCTGGACCGGGGACAACGTACGATGGAAATATTGAAACAGCCGCAGTACTCTCCGGTAGTAGTTGAAGAACAAGTCATGATCATTTATACCGCAATTAATGGTTATATTGATGATATTCCATTAGAAGATGTGGCTAAATTTGAACGGGATTTCATTAAATTTCTAAGAACCACTCGTTCTGACATTGGCAAAACCATTAGAGAAACAAAAGTTCTTGATAAAGAGACAGAAGAAATTCTGAAACAGGCTATCAAAGAATTCAAAGAAACTTTTGTTACTGACGATAAAACGGCGAGGTGATGTAAATGCCTAATGCACAGGATATACGCCGCCGTATAAAAAGCGTAAAAAGTATTGAACAAATCACGAAAGCTATGAAAATGGTGGCTGCTGCTAGGTTGCGTCGGGCCCAGGAAAAAGCTGCTGCTAGTCTTCCCTACACAGAAAAAATTAGGGCAGTACTGACAAGCGTAGCCAATCATACGAGTGACCTTTCTCATCCATTGTTGGAAGTAAGAGAAGTCAAACGTATTGGCTATTTAGTACTTAGTGCTGATAAGGGGCTGGCGGGGGCCTATTCTTCGAATGTAATCAAAGAGGTGCTGCCTCATATTACAGCTAAGGATAATAGCGGTATTATTGCTGTAGGTCGTAAGGCCAGAGATTATTTTAAACGGCGTGGTTATCATGTTGACGAAGAATATACTGGTTTTTCGGAGAAACCTACCTTGCAAGAGGCAAGAACCATTGCAAGATCAATAGCTGAGGGATATAAAAGTGGTAAGTATGATGAAATTCACTTAGCATATACGTTATTTCATTCAGCGTTAACCCAAAAACCAACCAGTGTAAAGCTGCTGCCGATTGAAGATCTGACAACCAATTCTGGAGGTCAGGAGTATATCTTTGAACCTTCTGCTGAAGAAGTGCTGAATTTCTTAATACCTCAATATTTAGAAACCACCATTTATGGAGCGTTGCTGCAGTCAGCTGCCAGCGAACTGGGTGCTCGTATGACAGCGATGGGATCAGCGACAGATAATGCGGAAGAACTCATTGCAAAACTGATTCTAAATTACAATAAAATTCGTCAGGCCACCATTACTCGGGAAATTTCCGAAATCGTGGGTGGCGCTGAAGCGTTAAAGTAAAAAATAGATAGGAGGGGGAAACCTTTGAGTATAGGTAAAGTAATACAGGTTATTGGACCTGTCGTTGATATTGAATTTCCCCCCGAACAGCTACCTGCCATCTATAACTCTGTTAAAATCCGAGATACATCCACCGATGTAGAGGTTAGTCTCATTGTAGAAGTTATGCAACACCTTGGCGATAATGTCGTTCGTTGCGTAGCCATGTCCTCTACGGATGGTTTGACTCGCGGTATGCAGGCTGTAGATACTGGCGCCCCTATTAAAATTCCTGTGGGTAAAGGTACGTTGGGTCGGGTATTTAATGTATTAGGTGAGACGGTAGACAATAATTCTGAAAAAGTGACAGTGGACGATTATTGGCCGATTCATCGTCCAGCACCAAGCTTTGAAGAGCAAGAAACCTCCACGCAAATATTAGAAACCGGCATTAAGGTTGTAGATTTGATTGCTCCTTATTCTCGTGGTGGTAAAATTGGCTTATTTGGCGGTGCTGGTGTAGGTAAGACTGTACTGATCATGGAGCTTATCCGTAACATTGCGACAGAACATGGCGGCTATTCCGTATTTGCTGGCGTAGGAGAACGTACCCGTGAAGGAAATGATCTTTGGGCTGAGATGCAAGAATCTGGTGTTATTGAGAAAACGGCCTTGGTGTATGGACAGATGAATGAACCGCCAGGTGCTAGAATGCGGGTTGCCTTAACGGGTCTTACCATGGCAGAATATTTCCGTGATGTAGGAGGACAGGATGTACTGTTCTTCGTAGATAATATTTTCCGCTTTATCCAGGCTGGTTCTGAAGTTTCTGCACTCCTCGGGCGTATGCCGTCAGCAGTAGGTTATCAACCGACATTAGCGACAGATGTAGGGGCATTGCAAGAGCGTATTACTTCCACGAAAAAAGGTTCAATTACCTCTGTGCAGGCAGTGTATGTGCCGGCAGATGATTTGACAGATCCAGCTCCTGCAGCTACGTTTGCTCATTTGGATGCGACTACCGTTTTATCCAGACAAATTGCAGAGCTTGGTATTTATCCAGCAGTGGATCCCCTGGATTCTACTTCCCGAATTGTTGACCCTAATATTATTGGGGAAGAGCATTATCAGGTGGCCCGTGGTGTTCAGGAAATATTACAACGGTATAAAGAACTGCAAGATATTATTGCGATTTTAGGTATGGAAGAATTATCAGATGAAGATAAGCTTACTGTATCTAGAGCGCGCAAAATGCAGCGTTTCTTAAGTCAGCCATTCTTCGTGGCAGAAGCCTTTACCGGTACGCCTGGTAAGTATGTACCACTTAAGGAAACCATTCGGGGCTTTAAAGAAATTCTTAGCGGCAAATATGATGATTTGCCAGAAACCGCTTTTTACATGGTTGGTTCGATTGATGAAGTGGTGGAAAAGGCACGGACAATGAAAGGGGAATAATAAATGGCTAAAACAATTCGGCTGGATATTGTTACCCCAGAGAAAATGGCCTATTCTGCTGAGGTTAGCATGGTTATTGCCCGGACGACAGCAGGCGATATTGGTATTCTTCCAGGACATGCCGCCCTCATTGCCGCACTGGCTATTTGGCCTCTGAGAGTCATCACAGATGGTGATGAAATCGAAATTGCCATGTGTGGTGGTTTTATTGAAGTGCAGCCTGAGAAAATTACAATACTGGCTAATTGCGCTGAACTTGCTAATGAAATTGATGTTGAGCGGGCAGAAACAGCCAAAGAACGTGCTGAAAAACGTTTGCATAGCAGTGATGGAGATGTTGCTAGAGCCGAGGTTGCTCTTAAAAGAGCTATGGTTCGTTTGAGAGTGGCAGAGCATAGTAAACATAAAATGTAATAATAAATCAAAGAAAGCGGATTGAGTATTTGTACTCAGTCCGCTTTCTTTGTATATCTCACTTAACAACTGGCAAGAATAGGCATACAGAGTAAATCGTAAAATAACAACCTGTTTTTAAAAAGGATGGGGAGAAATGTATACTATTCGCGTGAAGTTAGGTGTAACAATCGGTTTTATACTACTCATTATGTTCACCATGATAAAATATGTACCTGCTTTATCTCAGGATCCTTTAAATTCAGCCATGCAAGCTACTGGTGCACACTTGCAGGAATATAGTATAAATGCCTGGGTGAAGGTGCCGAGTTCCCATTTGAGTGATCAGGAGCTGCAGAATATAGTAGAGCAGGTTATGAAAGAATTAGAGATGAATGAAGAAAACTATGAAATTGTACATCAGCAAAGAAACAAACAGCGTATTGTCCGGGCTGAATTCATAAGACCTGATTATCATGCTGTAGCGGTAGCACAGGTTGTTCCCGCTAAAGAGAATGGTTTGGAAGAAGAAGAAGAAGCGTATTTGGTGGTCAACCTTGAGTCGATAATAGGAGAACCGATCTCCATTATTGCGTTGCAGGAAAAAATGAATGGGATTGCTAAAAAAATTGGCGATTCTCCAAGGATTAGTACTTGCCTGATAGGATGGCTTGATGGTAAACTAATGGATGGAGAGTCACAGAATCTGTTAAAAAGTGCTTTTTCGGCAATCGATGGAGTTATTGTTGATGAACTTGATCAAGAACAGTATGTTAGTGTTACAGGATTTTCCCCAGTAATTACAGATTATCTGCAGGTAGGCGGTAAAAAAATAAATATTAATATGGCAGTACGCTATAGTCAGTATGATAATCGTACTTATCTAATTATTGGCTCACCGATTATTACAAGGGAATATTAATTTGTAAGAACGAAATTTATTTTATAACGTATTTAGTAGTTTTTTTGGGAGGATATAACCTTATGGAGAGATTAGTTATCCGTGGAGGTAACAAACTATATGGAACAATTAAAATCAGTGGAGCAAAGAATGCAGTATTGCCACTCATAGCAGCAACATTACTTGGTACATCGCCAAGCACGCTTGAAGGAATACCTGATTTGGAAGATGTGCGTACTTTTACCCAAGTGCTTAAGCACTTAGGGGTGGCAACGCAGTATAATAAAGCGGAACAAACGTTGTTTGTGGATAGTACAATTATTAGTAGTTGTGAAGCACCTTATGAATTGGTGCGAAAAATGCGTGCTTCTTTTACGATTATGGGGCCGCTGTTGGCTCGTTATGGACATACTAAAATCTCTCAGCCTGGTGGTTGTGCAATAGGTACACGCCCTATTGATCTGCATCTAAAAGGATTGGAAGCCTTAGGAGCTAAAATCGATATTGGGCATGGTTATATTGAAGCCACAGCACCTAATGGTTTAATTGGTGCTAGAATTTATTTAGATTTTCCCAGCGTTGGTGCCACCGAAAATATTATGATGGCAGCCAGTATGGCGAAAGGGCAGACTATTTTAGAAAATCCTGCCCAAGAACCAGAAATTGTTGATTTGGCCAATTATCTTAATACCATGGGCGCACGCATTCGTGGTGCCGGTACCAATATAATCAAGATTGAAGGTGTACCCGAAATGACCGGTAAAACCTATGAAGTCATTCCTGATCGAATCGAAGCCGGTACTTATATGGTAGCAGCAGCCATGACTGGTGGTGACTTATATGTTGAAAATGCTTTACCTGAGCATTTGAAGCCAGTGATTGCGAAATTAAAGGAAGCTGGTGTAACCATTGAGGAAGATACCAATGGTATAAGGGTCAAGAGTGATGGAAATCTTCGGGCAGTGGATATTAAGACGCTACCATATCCTGGTTTCCCTACGGATATGCAAGCTCAGTTTATGGCAATGACGACTGTGTCTCATGGGACAAGCGTGGTAAGTGAAACTGTATTTGAAAATCGTTTTATGCATGTTGATGAACTAAAACGTATGGGTGCCAACATCAAAATAGATGGACGTAGTGCAGTAATCGAAGGGGTAACCACATTAATGGGCTGCCCGGTGAAAGCCACGGATCTTAGGGCTGGAGCTGCTTTGGTGCTGGCTGGTTTAGTAGCGGATGGAGAGACAGAAGTGGGATATCTTCATCACATTGATCGCGGTTATGATGGCCTAGTGGAGAAATTATGTGGTGTTGGTGCAGACATCAAACGCGTTGGCGCAACCGAACCTAAAAAGTAAAACTGAAATTCGAGATTGGTGAGATATTTATCTCACCAATTTTTTGTTGTGCTGGAAAGTATGTATCTTTTCTCTGTACCTCTGCGGTTTGTAAGCTTTATCCCTTTTCTAAAGTCATACTTGCCCTAAACTTGGCATAAGATGTAGTACTTATGTAGAGCAAGGGGAGGGACATGTGTGAAGAAAGGGCTAGCATGGGCTGTTTTGTTGGTGCTGGTGTTGGTTATTGTTGTTCCGATGCTAGTGGTAGGAGGTATCCATACAAGAGAATCCAAATTAGGCAGTAGTGGTAAGGGGGGCAAAGGGGAGGACGTAGTGATAAGGGTTTATTTTCATGAGCAGAAGAAAATTATTGCTATGAGCTTAGAAGAGTACATAAAAGGTGTAGTAGCAGCAGAGATGCCAGCTGAATTTGAGTTGGAAGCCTTGAAGGCGCAGGCGGTCGCAGCTCGAACTTACGCTGTTAAAAATATGGCTATTTATGGTGGCAGTGGTTTGCCAGAACAACCAGGTGCGGATGTCAGTACTGATTATCGGCAAAGCCAGGCATGGATGGGGGAAGAGAAGTTAAGGGAACGCTGGGGTACCAATTATGACCGATTTTGGAAGAAAATCAGTCAAGCAGTAGAGGAAACAAGAGGTGAGGTAGCTACCTACAATGGTGAGTTTATTCATGCTGTATTCCATTCTACAAGTGGAGAACGCACAGCCAGTGCGAAAGAAGTATGGGGTTTTGATTACCCGTATTTGATTAGTGTACCCTGTAAGTGGGATCAAAAATCACCCCGTTATTATGATAAAAAAGAATTTTCCTTGGCTGAGGTGGAACAACTATTAGGACCGGAAACCCAGGTTTTGGCTGCCATGCAAAATGACAGCAGCGGGGCTGTAAAGATTCTGAATACCACAGAGTCTGGTCGGGTGGAGCAAGTTCGTATTGGCAGCAAAGTTTTGTCTGGAGCAGCTGTTCGCGAGAAACTGGATTTGCGTTCCAATAATTTTAGTGTGGAAATGAAGGAAGGCAAGATGGTGTTTAACACAATTGGGTATGGACATGGTGTAGGATTGTGTCAATATGGAGCGAATGGAATGGCTAAAGAAGGAAAGGATTATCGGCAAATTCTTACCACCTATTATACAGGCGTGGCTCTCAAGAATATTATGCCTTCTCATTAGGGAGGGGGGGCGAAAGCGACACCCTGGTTATCGATCTAAACTTCCTGATAGATGTAACTATGATAGAGATAGAATGAAGCCAGTTGAAGTGTCACCTTGGCCAGCTTTGTAATGAAGCTAAATTAATTTAGAAGAACAGCCTAAATAAGGAAAAACAATCCTTGAGTTTAGGCTGTTCTTCTATTTGAGTTTTCAAAAAAATGTATACGTACCTATACTTATTTGGATTAATTTGTACGGATAAATAATAGAAGAACAAATCTAAATTAGAAGAACCCCTATATTCAGAGATTATTAAAATAAAATGTAAAAATATATAAAATATACCCTTAGCTCCTTTTTTTTCCCAATTTTCAAAACCTCAGCTTTGATTTCAGTGCCAGACTAACCATAGCTTGATCGTGTAAATGATATTGAAACCTATTAACCTTTTAACTGACTAATAATGCAGGTCTATTCGGTGTTACCTGAAAACTTAAGGAGGTATTTGCATGTTCAGTAA
>JAGFZX010000042.1 GCA_017889585.1 Bacillota bacterium | reverse complement strand
GGAAGGTCGTCTTGAGTGAGGAGTAACGAATTTCGCCCTTTAAGAAATCTTGGAAGGAGGCTGTCGGTTCTTTGGAATCGAGTATGAAAGGATTCTTACCTTGATCTTTAAGACGGGGATCGTGACGCCAGAGATGCCAGTATCCCGCTTCAACGGCTTTTTTCATCTCATACATACTCGTGCCCATACCGGTTTTAATCCCATGGTTTACGCAAGAAGCATAGGCAATAATGAGGGACGGCCCTTTGTAACTTTCCGCTTCAGTAATTGCTTTAAGGGTTTGATTCATATTGGCCCCCATGGCGATTTGGGCAACATAAACATAGCCGTATGTTGTAGCCATAAGACCGAGATCTTTTTTGCGAATTTTCTTTCCGGCGGCCGCGAACTTTGCAATGGCTGCTGTCGGTGTAGCCTTTGAGGCTTGACCGCCTGTGTTAGAGTAAACCTCTGTATCCATAATAAAAATGTTTACATCATCTCCGCTGGCTATGACGTGATCCAATCCGTTATAACCGATATCGTAGGCAAAGCCATCTCCGCCGAGAATCCAGACCGAAGGTTTCACGAGATAATCTTTTCGGGCCATAATTTCTGACAAAAGCGGATTGTCGGACACGGTTTCCTTTTTCAGCTCTTCAATTACGCGGTCTGCAGCTTTTCTAGACCCCGCACCATCGTCCATATTGTCAAGCCATTCATGGAAGGACTGCTTCAAGTTTTCATTGATCGAACTTTCTAACCCCTGGTGCATGAGATCGGCAATTTTCTCGCGAATTTGTTTCGAGCCGAGATACATACCGTAGCCGAATTCGGCGTTATCTTCAAAGAGGGGATTCATCCAGGCCGGTCCTCTTCCGTCGGCATTCGTTGTGTAAGGAATGGAGGGGGAACTGCCGCCCCAGATGGAAGAACAGCCTGTAGCATTGGCAATCAGCATGCGGTCGCCATATAATTGTGTGAGGAGTCTGATATAGGGAGTCTCACCGCAGCCTGGGCAAGCTCCGTTGAATTCAAGGAGCGGCCTGGAAAGTTGGCTGCCAAAGAGAGTATTTTTCTCCATTAAATCCGCTTTTTCCTTCACTCTCATAGCAAATTCCCAGTTCTCCGATTCCATCTCAATTTCATGATCGGCCGGCTTCATAATAAGCGCTTTTCCCGGTGCCGGACAGATATCGGCGCAGTTACCGCATCCAGTACAATCAAGGGGAGCAACTTGAATACGGTAATGATATCCTTGGAGTTTCTTGTTTTTTGGTTCCGTAGTCTTAAAAGTATCAGGAGCTTTTGCCTGTTCTTCATCATTTAAGAGGAAAGTTCGAACGGTCGCATGCGGGCATACATAGGAACATTGATTACATTGAATGCATTTATCAATTTGCCATTCAGGAAGATAAACGGCAATTCCTCTTTTTTCATATTTTGTTGTACCAAGTGGGTGCGTTCCGTCCTCCATTCCGACAAAAGCGCTGACCGGGAGATCGTCCCCGTCGTGCCTGGCCATGGGACGTTGAATGTTTTTAACGAAATCGGGTTCGTCCTTTACGGGTAAATCTTCATCTTTGGCATCAGCCCAAGAGGCAGGAACTTTAACCTGATGCAATCCATCAACGCCGCGGTCGACAGCCTTTTGATTCATCTCAACAATACTAGCGCCCTTTTTGCCGTACATTTTTTCGATGGAATCCTTTAGGTACTTGATGGCGTCTTCGACTGGTATGACTTTTGCTAAGTTAAAGAAAGCTGCTTGCATGACCATGTTAATACGACCGCCGAGTCCAATGCTTTCGGCAATGGATATGGCATCAATGACATAGAAATTGATATTGTTTCTTGCTATATAGCGTTTTAGCAGGGCTGGGAGATGATCTTCCAGTTCTTCTGGTCCCCAAGGGCAGTTAAGGACAAAGTTACCATTCTTCTTAAGCCCTTTAAGCAGGTCGTATTGATAAAGGAATGACCGGTTATGGCAGGCGATATAGTCGGCATCAGATACTAAATAGGATGATTTGATCGGTTTTTTGCCAAAACGCAAATGGGATATTGTTGTACCGCCGGATTTTTTGCTGTCGTATTCAAAGTATCCTTGGGCATAGAGGTCAGTATTATCACCGATAATTTTAATTGCAGTTTTATTGGCACCGACAGTCCCGTCAGAGCCAAGTCCCCAGAATTTGCAACTAATCGTGCCTTCCGGCGTGGTATCTACTGACTCTTTTATCGGCAGCGAGGTATGAGTGATATCGTCGACAATTCCAACTGTGAAGTGATCTTTAGACTGGCTTTGTTTAAGATTCTCGTAAACAGCGAGGATGTGATTAGGTGTGGTATCTTTAGATCCAAGACCGTATCTCCCGCCAACGATAATCGGTTTTACGGTCTCATGATTAAACATCTGCAGCACATCGAGATAAAGGGGTTCACCAGTTGATCCGGGCTCTTTAGTGCGGTCAAGGACCGCAATCTTCTTCACTGACTTAGGCAAAACCGCAAAGAAATATTTCTTGGAAAACGGACGGTATAAGTGGACTTTGAGCAGTCCAACCTTTTCGCCTTTTGTCCGAAGGTAATCGATGGTTTCTTCTGTCGTGTTGCAAACAGAGCCCATGGCCACAATTATGTTTTCAGCGTCAGTATCGCCATAGTACTCGAAGGGGTGATATTCACGTCCGGTAATTTTCTTAAATTCTTGGAAGTAGTTCTCCACAATGTCAGGGATAGCTTCGATAAAAGGATTAGAAGCCTCGCGATTTTGGAAATAAATATCAGGGTTTTCAGCAGTGCCTCTTAATACAGGGTGTTCGGGATTCAAAGCTCGGTTTCTGAATTCTTCAATTGCTTTATGATCGACAAGTTTCGCAATCGCGTCAGAGGGTGTTACTTCAATTTTCTGGATTTCATGAGATGTTCTAAATCCGTCAAAGAAATGCAAGAATGGTACCCTGGACTTGATTGCGGAAAGATGCGCAATATAACCAAGATCCATAGCTTCTTGGACGTCGTTAGAGCAAAGTAAGGTAAAACCGGTTTGACGGCAGGCATTAATATCCTGGTGATCACCGAAAATTGATAAGGCATGGGATGCCAGGGCACGGGCGGTTACGTGAAAAACTGCCGGTACCAGATTACCCGCCATTTTATACATCTCAGGAATCATCAAAAGTAACCCTTGTGAAGCCGTATACGTTGTTGTGAGAGCTCCTGCCTGAAGTGAACCGTGAACTGCTCCTGAAGCACCCGCCTCAGATTGCATCTCTACGACTTTTACAGGTTGGTCGAACAAGTTCTTCTTACCGTGAGCTGATGCTTCATCAACTCCTTCGGCCATCGGAGATGAGGGTGTAATCGGAAAAATGATTGCAACCTCAGTAAGGGCGTAAGAGGCTTCAGCAGCCGCTTGATTGCCATCCATTGTTTTCATTTTTTTTGCCATACTAGAACCACCTTTGCTACTAAAATATTCCCTGTATAGTATTTGGAATTTACGGATCTTCATACATGTGACTTGCATTCAGGGGACGGTTATTGTGAAATACTAAATCATTTTTGTAGAGGTGAGATATTGAATGCTCTATCTATGGGGTTCATCGTCTTATCAAGAGTCAGATAAACTCAATGTCTGAAAATTAATCAAGTAGATAAAATGATATAAGCAACCAGAAAGATTACGTCTTATTGGTGTTGCATTTGTCCGATGACTAAGGCGCTCATATGACATGCATTGGGATTTTACCCATCGCAAGTCAGAAGGCGGTAATTTCCTTCTGGTGTAAACGTATCACAAAATTTAGTAATATTGATTAACGAAATAGCTAATGATAAAAATCAAAGCTGTAATCGAAATGAAAATAATCAGTAGATAACACAAAAACGTAGTAAAAAAGAGAAGATCCAGTGAGAATATTTCTACTGGATCTTCTCTTTTTCTATTTTCAATTTGTTATATGGGTTGCGATATACTCCTGCCATAAACTTGAGTATCGAGGTAAAGAGAATGTCACAGAAATGTTTGTTTAAATGGAAGCATTTTTTTATTAGAATATCGTGACAAAGATGCTGCAAAGAAATTCTTAAGAAAGGCGTTAAAAGTCATACATAATCAGCAACCAAGAGTAATCACGATTGACAAGTAGGATGTAACTGAGGTTGAAATTTTTAATAAGATTATGGGGATCTCAGCTTAATATTCTGATGAACGATAGGGTAGATTTGATTTTGTAAAGTTTTCGCCTCAGACCTTTAACGCTCTATTCCTTTTTGAGTAATTATATTATTTTGATCGATAATAACCGTTTTTTCGTAGTATAGGAACGATGCGTATAGCTGTAAGGGATACTAATGTGCTTAAAATTAAGTCTGACGTGATATAAGGTAAAAGACCAACGGTAATAGCGGTGGTCACTGTCATTTGTTTGTGTAAGTAAAAGTTTATTATGAGGTACAGATAAGCTACGCCAAACAGATAAACAAAACACAAACCTAGCAATAAAGCACTAAATACTTTTAAAAAAGTTATGTTAGAAAGATTTTGACTAAAACGTCCAATTATATAAGAACAGGCCATAAATCCTAGCAGATAACCAAATGTAGGTTGGAGTATATAAGAGGGGCCTCCACCACTTGCAAAGACAGGAATACCGATTAGGCCGATAGTGACATATAATAACTGTGAGTATAGTCCGTTTCTTGCACCTAAAAAAATACCAGAATAGGCACAGAAGACAAATTGTAGTGTAAAAGGTACAATTGGGGTAGGGATTTTGATAAACGCTCCAACTGCAGTTAATGCAGCGAAAATTGAAATTAAGATCATTTCTCTGAGTGTTAACTTCATATAGTGTTTCCTCCTGTAGTATGAAATAGTTACTTATATATAGTACAATATTTCCACTATAATTGTAAACTACTATAATTAAAATGGTTTACGATAAAATCGTAAATAGTAAGGTATTTTAGCGATTTATATATGATTGACAATTATTGCATATTGGTTGGGGATGATGGGACTGATTATCATGGTGGATATGATAATCATGAGGGATGTTACAAGCACATTGTTGTTTATCATGGCAATCAAATTCTGTTGTACAGTGATTATGTTGGCAGTTGGTATTATTATCGGGAGGGCACGGACAAAGTTGATGATCTTTTTTAAATACTGGGCAGACAAAAATGATGCTGGTAACAATAAAATATCTGTAATCTAGGCATTTAACAGAGATATCTTCCACTACGCTACAAATTTGTACAACTTCTTCGGGGATATTTTTTAATAAAACGAAGGTGCAAAACGGAATCTCGAAGTCGGCAGAATGGACTGCCTGGTGAGGACCATCAGGCACAAAAAAAACTTTTATTTGTTTTTTACCGTCAATAACAAGTTTTTTTCCTGCTGGTGTACAGATTATTTTGAATGAATTAATAGATACGTTTAAACATACTTTCCGTATATTATTCATAGTAATTTTTTGGGAAGGGATGCACAATTTATCGCTTTCACAGAATTGAGTACAAGGATGATGTGGCGGGCATTTAGGGAAATGTGATATTGGTGTAATTCCTAAAATTTCAATAGAATGATTACCCATAGATATTTCCTCCTTCGATTCGAATCGAGCCTGTTGTAAAGCTCTCTAATATGAGAGAATAATACATTGTAGTCATTATTATCGTATGTTTTCAAGATGTGGTGTGCTACTCAGATTTAGAATGAAATTATACTTAGTGGTCATAGTTAAGACCTAGTTAGAATATAGTAAACTACCAGGCAGATTGATGAATTGATTGAGTAAGGGGGTGACGGTTATAAGAAGATTATTTAATAGAAAATTTAGCAAATTTAGTGCGTTGATTAGTTTAAGTGCATTGGCAGCCATGTTCATGTTGTTTTTCCTGTTTATACCTGAGTTTGTTGCAAATACTGCTGGACAAATATTTGTAGGGATATGGGCTCTTATAGCTGCTTTATCTTTTGTCGCTCATGGGAAGAGTGTAACGGCTAGGGAAGGACGACAATATGTTCCCGTATATGGCATAAAAAAAACTGAGCGTACCTCAAAGGCACGCTCAACAAGTCGAGTGCGTGGACTATAGTCAGAACTTCACTGAGCCTAATACGTCATCTAAGTTAGTAAGCAGATTGTTAATATCATTAGCTGTGATGACTAGTGGTGGTTGGAAGGCCAAGACATTGCGGTTGGGACCATTTTTTCCCACCAAAAATCCTCGGTCTTTCATTTTTTCTATAATGATATCGATTTCAGTGATGGCTGGTATTTTATCAGAATGGACGAGTTCGGCGCCAAGCATGAGTCCGAGGCCTCGTACATCGCCGATAATAGTATGCTTTTGCTGCAAGCTGAGCAGACCGTCTTTAAATAGTTTGCCAAGCTCCTCGGCTCTAGCAGGTAGGTTGTTGGTGGTAATATATTTTAGAGTAGCCAGGCAGGCGGCAGATGTCACAGGATTACCACCTAGGGTGGATGCACCAGGACGAGTGTAGATATCTGCGATTTCAGCTCTGGCAGTAAATGCTCCCACAGGTGTACCATTGCCTAAAGCTTTAGCCATGGCCATGATATCAGGTTCCACACCATAGTGCTCAATGGCAAACATTTTACCCGTACGTCCAAATCCTGTTTGTACTTCGTCAACAATGAGGAGAATACCATAAGCGTCCAAAATTTCTTTGACTCTCTTGAAATAGTTCAGGGGCGGAGTGATGATTCCGCCGTTACCTTGAATAGGTTCCGCAAACATGGCAGCTACTTTTCCGGAGGTAGCTGTTTTAATAATTGTTTCAATTTCATTGGCGCAGGCTAAATCGCATTCAGGATAGCGTTTATCAAATGGACAACGATAGCAGTAAGCGTTAGGGGCGAAGTTAATGCCGCCGACAGGTGTCTGATCAGTGCGCCACATGCTGAGACCTGTCAGGCTCATACCTAGTTTAGTACGTCCATGGAGTCCCTGACGCAAACTGATAAATTCAGAACTGCCTGTATAAAGAGAAGCGAGGAGCGCAGCCCCTTCGGTGGCCTCGCTGCCACTAGAACAGAAAAAGGTTTTTTGTAATTTGCCTGGTGTTATTTGGGCTAGTTGTTCAGCCAGGTTAACAATATTCTGTGTTAAATAAATAGCACATGTATGTTGTAAGGTGTTAACCTGCTCGCAAATTACTGTAGTAATTTCAGGATTACAGTGACCGCAGTTGACAACAGATACACCAGCGAAGCAATCTAAATACTGTTTGCCAGTATTGTCATACAAATATTGCATCTCACCACGTACTAACTGCATAGGTTCATTGTAGAAGTGATATACACAAGGTATTAAATATTCACGTTTTTTGCGTAAAATTTCTTCAGATCCGATATAATGATTCAAGAAATATCCCACCTTTCAATGCTTAGCGCGAAATACGGTAGCGGAAGGCGCCGAGCCCTAATTTTCGTGGACTGGCGGCAACAAGTTTGTCTAGCTGTATAGTATCAAATTGGTATCGTGATTGCTGAAGTCTAATTTTATCTAGTTCTTGACGATAGATCCTTGTTATCAGGCCTATCAGTTCAGGAGTGTAATATTGACCCTCAATACGGTAATTATGGACAGTACTTAATGCGGCTAGATGGGGCAGTAAACATAAATCTTTAGTAAATAGAAGATGACTGCGGTCATATTGGTCAACCATAATAGGATGTAGTTCTCCGGCAGTATCAAGTAGGGCATATTGCCGGGTATCTAGTATATGATCATAAGTGCCGCATTCACTAGTATTCAAAATGGCCATAGAGATCGAGTGATCTGTAACCATGGCTGACAGTGAGCCATGCACAATCATCTCTAGTGGCAATGCACTCTCATGCAATAGTTTCACAACTTGTTCATGAGTGGCTTCAAGGGAAATAGTAGCTTTGCTAATGCCATTATTTTTTAGCAATTGAGCAGTTAAATGATTAAAGACATTAAAGGTGAAATCAGCTTGTACTGGAAGGTCTGATAACTCACGTGCCAAACGCAGTGCACCGATGTTGCTGACCATTAGGCCATGAGGCTTTATTGTATTCATATTAGTGAAAAATTGTTCTAATTCTCCGCATTCCCTTTCCATAGTAATACGCGGCGTGGTAACAACTACCTTTGCTTGATATTGATTGGCTTCTTCTATTGCTTGAGTGATTGTTGTTAAGGTCCAGGGAATAGATGGCTTGCATGCTTCCCCGCCAAGATAAATAATATTTGCACCATTTTGACAAGCTGCTCGAAGTGATGGTAAATCAGCGACACGGACAGCCAGTACAGGATCAGTTTGTTTGTCATTTGTAGTTGCTGCCGATATGGTAAAAGGTGCAGTCATGTCAGCCTCGCGGACAGCTTGGCTGAAAAAGCGAGGTTCACGCTCACCTGTGTAACCAATAGACTTCGCACCAGGATTTCCCAATGCATAACAAGTAGAAAAATCACGGGCACGACTATTGTACAAGTCTTGCCAATCTTGCAGGTTGGGTGTATAGCCAAGAGGATCAGCAATATAGTTGTCAATTGCACGGCGGTAGACTTGTACAATGTTTCTTACGAAATCGGCCGTACGCATACGTCCTTCGATTTTAAATGAACATACGCCAGCTTGAATAAGCTGGGGTAAATTCATGTATAAACACATGTCTTTCATCGCTAATTTATAAGGTCCAGGGTTTGGGCCCTCTATTGGCTTGCCGGTAGTCATATCTACAAGCTCATAAGGCCAACGGCAGGGCTTTAAACAACGACCGCGGTTAGAACTTTGACCAAAGACTACCCCTGAGTGCACGCATTGACCACTGTGGGCAATACACATATCTCCATGAATAAAATACTCTACCTCAATACCAGTGCGTTCTTTTAATAGGGTAAGTTGGGTAAGTGACATTTCCCGGCTTGCCACAACGCGCGTGATGCCATAATCCTGAAGAACTCGCACCGCATGCTCATTATGTGTATTCATCATAATCGAGGCATGGAGGGGGACGCTAAAATTCATCTCTCGGGCCAATTCCAAAACGGCTAAATCTTGGACAATAAGGGCATCGGGCTGCAGTTTATCAAGGAGTTTGAGATAGGATCGCATATTGTCTATTTCGCGATCGCTTATCAGATTGTTGACAGTAACATGTACACGGACATTATGCTTGTGAGCGTATTCAATTGCTTTAGCGAGCAGATTATCATCAAAGTTAGCATTTGTTTTAAACATGCGCATGTTAAAGCGTTTACCGCCTAGATAAACGGCATCTGCGCCGGCTTCAATAGCTGCTTCGAGTACATCCCAGGTACCAACAGGAGCTAATAGTTCTACAGAATTTCGTGTTAATAACATTATTTCATCTCCAGCATTTTAATAAAAAATTATTCAAAAATCTCTGCTGCTTCAGCGACTAAGTCTACAGGCAAGTTCAGTCCTAAGTTTTGTGCAGTGAAATTATTCAGCAAAACTTCCGGCGTTTTTACAACATCGACAGGGATAGTCCCTGCTTTTGTGCCACGGAGAATTTCACCAGCTTTTATAGCGCATTCTCTGCCTAATTGATAGTGATTGGCAACCAATGCCCCGAGCGCTCCGGCAGATACATTGGGAGCATGGGAAGCAATAACTGGCAAATTGATGGTATCAGTATAATAAGCAATAGTCGGGAAATTTTCCTCAACCACTCGTCCGATTGGTAAGAACAATGCATCTATCTCAGCAGGCAAGATATCAGGTAGATTCGATAAATCCTCAGCCTTATGGATTGGGATTTCTACTAGATTTAATCCGGGGCTCGGGAGTTTGCGAAAGTTTTCGACCTCCACAATCGCATTACTGTCAGCAGTATGGTACAGTATACCTAGAGTATGAGCTGCAGGTAGCAATCGTTGGATGAAAGCCATTTTAGCATTTGCTACGACCATGCCTGCTACGCCTGTTGCTTTGCCGCCTGGCAGGGACATGCTATTGACTAGGCCCGATCCGACTGGATCAAAAACAGGTGTAAAGACCACTGGAATATTATCCTCTAATTTGATGGCTGCTTGCGCTGATGGCGTAGAGCAGGCAAAGATAAGATCAACTTTGTACTCAGATAGCTGGGTGGCTAGTTTAGGCAGTTGGCCTACATTGCCATCTGCATTTAGATAATGAAACTGAGTGGCAATGCCCTGCTCTGCAAGACCATATTTAAATCCCTGTACTGCATCATCCAAATTTTGTGTAAGCTGCAGAATGCCGATATTATACAAAGACTAACACCTCTTTTAAAAAATTCTAACTAATATATTTTCAACATATATCAGCTATTACCTGCAAAAAATGCTAATAAATATTGTCATTATATGATAGAAATTTTTATCATATAATGCTATGCTACACTTAGAATGTGTAAGTTATTCAATTATTGTGGGAGAAGATAATAAATGTGTGTAGAGAAAGTATTTTGGCATGATCCTTACTTGACGGAATTAACTGCTAAAGTAACAAGTGTAACAAAGGAATTGGTAACTGTTGACAGAACAATTGCCTATGGATTTTCTGGTGGCCAGGAATCTGACTATGGGACTATTAATGAAAATAGTATTATAACAGCTGATAAACAAGGTAAGCAGATTATATATACATTGGCTGAATCTCACAACTTACAAGTTGGCGATCGTGTAATAATGAGGATAGATTGGGATAGACGATATAAAATAATGAGATTGCATTTTGCGGCTGAACTTGTATTGGAGCTAGTAAATCAAAATTTTAATAAGCCGGAAAAAATCGGGGCACACATCGGACAGGATAAAGCAAGAGTTGATTTTGTCTGGCAAGGAAATATTTCTCAGATCTTTGAACTCCTTGAAAGAGAGCTTAAGGGCATTATTGATAGTGATGTTCCTATTGAAAGTGAATTTAGCGATGAAGAGAATGAAGCACGTTATTGGGAAATTGAAAATTTCGCCAAAGTATCCTGTGGTGGTACGCACATTAAGAGGACTGGTGAAGTAGGACAACTCGTTTTAAAAAGAAATAATATTGGAAAAGGTAAGGAAAGAATAGAAATTACTTTAAGATAAGTCAGTTGAATTGAAATTAACCAATAGAGATGATAGAAGTAGGCGAAAATCAGTATCTCGTAATTACTACTTATCATCATACTATGGAGAGGATAACTAACCCTTATGAATAAGACTAGAGATGATAATTATAAAGGACAGTTTGTGCACCTGCACTGTCATACCGAATACAGTTTGCTTGATGGTGCCAGTCGGATTAGTAGTTTGGTAGAGCGGGCCAAGGAACTGGGGATGCCGGCAATCGCCATTACAGATCATGGTACAATGTATGGGGTTATAGATTTTTATAAGCAGGCTAAAAAGCAAGGTATTAAGCCAATCATTGGTTGTGAAGTCTATGTAGCACCTCGGTCTCGGCGAGAAAGATGTACCGTCGATGGGGAAAACTATTATCACTTGGTGCTATTGGCGGAAACAGATGAAGGGTATCGTAATTTGATTGAATTGGTATCCAGGGGCAATACAGAGGGTTTTTATTATAAACCTCGGGTGGATACGGAACTACTTAAACAGTATAGCAAAGGGCTTATTTGTCTGAGTGCCTGTATTGCTGGGGAGATACCTTCTTGGATATTAAAGGGGAATTTAAACCGGGCTGAAGCTTTAGCTAAAGAGTATATTGACATTTTTGGCAGAGAAAATTTTTTCTTTGAAATACAGGATCATGGCTTGCCTGAACAGAAAAAGGCAAATGCGCTACTTATCGATATGTCTCATAAACTAGGCATTGGACTAGTCGCTACAAATGATTTACATTACATTTATAAAAAAGATGCCGAATGTCATGATGTACTACTGTGTATTCAAATGGGGAAAACTGTCGATGATACGAGTAGGATGAAATTTTCCACAGACGAATTTTATTTAAAAGATCACATTGAAATGATGCAATTATTTGGGGCCTATCCGGAAGCCTTAGCGAATACCTGTCGCATTGCCGAACGCTGTAATGTTAATTTGGAATTTGGAAATATGTATTTACCTGAGTTTCCAGTGCCCGAAGGCTTGACAGCGGATCGATATCTAGAACAATTGTGCAGGGAAAAACTAGTTGAACGCTATAGAGAAATTATCTCTGAGGCTAATTTGCGTCTAGAATATGAATTATCGGTTATTTATAAAATGGGATATTCTGGATATTTTTTAATTGTATGGGACTTTATTAATTATGCTCGCAAACAGGATATACCAGTCGGGCCTGGTAGAGGCTCAGCTGCTGGCAGTATTGTATCCTATTTATTAGGCATTACTAATATTGATCCCCTTAAATATGGTTTGCTATTTGAACGGTTTTTGAATCCAGAGCGAGTCAGCATGCCCGATATTGATATTGATTTTTGCTATGTTAAGCGCGCTAAAATCATTGAATATGTATCTGCTCGCTACGGTGCTGATCGAGTGGCGCAAATCATTACCTTTGGCACAATGGCAGCCAAGGGAGCTATTCGCGATGTGGGGCGGGCCTTAAATATATCCTATGGAGAAGTCGATCGTATTGCCAAAATGGTACCTAATGAGCTTGGCATTAACTTGCAGCGCGCTTTGAATGTGAATTCAGAACTGAAAAATGCTTATGAGAGTGAAAGTGTGGTTACTAAACTGCTAGATTTGGCCATGGCGGTAGAAGGATTACCCCGTCATGCGTCTACACATGCAGCTGGGCTGGTCATTTCTCAAAAACCTTTGACCCACTATGTACCTCTGCAGAACTCGTCTGAAGGTTTTTTGACAACACAGTATGATAAGGATAAAGTCGAAGAAATCGGATTGTTAAAGATGGATTTACTGGGCCTTAGAACACTGACTGTCATTGGTGATACTATTAAGTTGGTAAAGGAAAATCGCAACATAACTATTGATATAGACAATATCCCCTTCGATGATGCTAAGGTATGTGCGATGCTCAGCAATGGTGATACTGCTGGAGTTTTTCAGTTAGAATCAAGTGGTATGACTACGTTGGTAAAAGATTTGAAACCAGAATGTTTTGCTGATTTGATACCCTTAGTAGCCCTATATAGACCAGGTCCACTGGGGAGTGGTATGGTAGCTGATTTTATTAATGGCCGTCATGGTAAAAGACAAGTTACTTATGTACATCCAGTGTTAGAACCAATCTTACATGAAACTTTTGGCGTTATTTTATATCAAGAGCAAGTCATGCAAATTGCTTCTGTGATGGCCGGTTTTACTCTCGGACAAGCTGATATGCTCAGAAGAGCTATGGGCAAAAAGAAACATGATGTACTCAATGCTCAGCGGGAAAATTTTTTACAGGGAGCTAGCTTACGGGGCATTGATAGCAAACTGGCGGGGGAAATTTTTGATTTGATGGCCCATTTTGCTGATTATGGTTTTAATAAGTCTCATAGTGCAGCCTATGCCCTGGTTGCTTATCAAACCGCTTATTTAAAGGCGAATTTTCCCCAGGAATTTATGGCAGCTTTGTTATCGAGTGTAGTGGGAACAAATGGGAAAGTTGGCTATTATATTGAGGCATGCCGCCAAATGAATATTGGCATATTGCCGCCAGATGTGAATGCCAGTCAGAACAGTTTTAGTGTCGACAATTCTGCTATTCGGTTTGGCCTCGCGGCTGTAAAAAACGTTGGTGAAAATGCCATTCAAAATATGGTAGCAGCCCGTGATGAACAGGGGCATTTTAAATCATTAGTGGATTTGTGTACACGGGTTGACATGCGATTGGTGAATAAGCGAGTCATTGAAAGTTTGATTAAATGCGGAGCTTTTGATTCACTTGGCGCAAGACGATCTCAGCTGCTAGCAGTGCTTGATCGGGCAGTGGACATGGCTGCAGTGAGTCAGCGAGATAAGGCCAGCGGTCAAATTGGATTATTTGGCGAAGAAACTCTTAATGAGGCTGCTGAGGTCAGATTGCCTGATATACCTGAAATACCTAAAGAGCAAATCCTGGTCATGGAAAAAGAGATCACTGGTTTTTATGTGACTGGACATCCACTAGATGCTTATCGTGATAAAATGAACAGTTGTACACCAATAGGTGTGCTTGTAAGTGGTAATTATGTTGATGGTAAAAATGTACAGGTAGCAGGGCTGATAAGCACTGCAAAGCGTATTATTACTAAAAATGGCGATATGATGTGCTTTATTGCTCTTGAAGATTTTACTGACCAAATTGAAGTCGTGGTTTTTCCTAGAGTTTTTGAGAAATTTAGCAAAATGCTACTGCCAGATATGCCTGTTAGAGTGTCAGGACGACTAAGCGTTAATGATGAAAGCACTAAAATTCTAGCGGATACTATTCGAAGCTTAGATAGTGAGGTGAGTAGTGAAGTACGGATTAAAATTTCTAAACAACAGGAAAATGGAGAGCTATTTGAGCAGTTAAAACAAGTGTTACAACAATATCCTGGATCAACTGTTGTATATTTACATCTTATTGATAGCCGGCGAATCATTAAGACAGAAAAACAATTTTGGATAGAGCCTTCCACTCAAGTGGTTGAGGCTTTAGAAAGTATTATAGGCAAAGGTAGGGTAAATATTGTATAAAAGAGCAGACACTTGTCATGAACCAAGTGTTTGCTCTGGATATTAAGTTATCCAATCGATGCTAGGGAATTATTGGCATATGCAGGGTAAAGATAAATTAATTTTGTATTTTTTTGGTAAAAATATGGTAGTCCTCCTTAGATTATGATATTATGTGTATAATATCATAGCGCAATGAGATAGGATTTATCTTTTTGATATAAAGGACAAAGAGTTTTGCAGGAATACTGTTCAATATGGAGAAAATAATAGAGGGTTAATCAGATAAGGATGATATTTTGACTATATAGTAGTAGGAGTAGGAGGACTTATGTGGACTGTAATATATATTGCAACAAATCGTGTACAAGCTGAAAAAATGAAAGATTTACTTTGTACAGAAGGTATTTTGGCCAATACAAGAGCAACAGCGGGAGCGACCATCAATGGTGATGGAGCATACGAGATTTTGGTACTAGAATCAGAAGCTAACGAAGCAAGTGAAATTATTTGTCAACATGTTGTAATGAAAAAATCAGTCAGAAACGGATAATTTTTCTGATATTTTTTCCACCCTTGGACCTAGCACTGACAAACCTGTAATTTTAAAAACCATGCTGGAAACAGACATGTTAATCTACCGAGATGAAATAAACGTTCGATAATTTGTAACGAGATTATTTTGGTAGGAGCGGAGGGCGTCTATGTTGCTCTTGATGACAGGAATAATTAGTATAGTTGCACTGGTGATGATAATTGGCTGGCATTATTGCCTAACATTAGACTGGCAGATTAAGTTGGTAACGGGCAGATTAAACAAATTAATTCGTTGTCAGCAGAGAGATCGGCAAGTAGTGCAGCAGTTATTAAAAAATATCTATGTCATCATTAATAAAGGTATGGCTCTAGATAATTTAATAGTTGTTTATCAAGCTTTAGATTTGCTCAAATTAGCTTTTGGTTATGGGGTGGTGCGACCCAGTGAGTCTGCCAGGTTAATGGCAATTGGTGTAACGGCATTAAACAATAACAAGCCTGATACTGTCAGTTTTATTATAGATGCCTTTAGACCTCTAGTTCGCCAGTTGCCACCTGAATCTATTGTCAGTGCGGTAGATCAATTGACGTTAATCGCCACCGTTGCTTTAAAACAAAAGCACAATTTTTTAGCTGCCAAAGTAGTAGAATGTATTTTTTTTATTATAGAACAGGCAGATGTGACTGCTGAGAAAAAAATATTGATAGCTGCCATTAAGGCACTTAAAGTAATAGGTGTACTTGGACTGCGCCGTCGTGATGCTGCATTATTTAGAGAAATAAATAAACGTCTGTCAGTTTGGATTGTTGCCAATCCGAGAACTGATGATATATCAACGGAAATAGCAAGTACGCTCACCGCTTGGCTGCATCGTATTACATGGCTAGACGATGCATTCCTATTTTCGATAATAACAGATTCTACGTTTAGTTTGATTGAAGCAGAAGCACTCACTGATGTTGGGATTGAACTGATTATTGATGAATGGGGAAATGTTGCTGCTTCAGCTTGTTTAAACCCTAATAGCAGAGCAGCTGGGCTTATTATAGAGTTTATATTTCAAGTGGCTAATCGTCAAAAGTTTAATAAGCAGTGGATAAAGGTACTCGCCCTTACTGGGCGGGTAGCAAAACTGGCTGTGTATCGTCATGGTATTATTGCAGCATTTATGGTAATGTATCCGATACTGGAATTGGGACGTAAATTGCTTTGGGCAGAACTAAGATATGTAGAATATACTGATGATTTTCATCATGAGCTTTTATTTAGAGTAGTAAGAGAGTGTCTAATTATCTTAACCTATGCTGCACGCCAGAATATATTTGGTTCAACAGGGGAAACTATTGTCGAGATTTTTAAATGTTGGATGGCCCATCCAGAAATCATTATTAATGAAAAATCTGTAAAAAAATATTGTCAGTTATTATTGTTATTCTGGCTGAAAAATAAAAAGCAAGCAAAAAAATATATGCCACGTGATGCTGAATTTATGGAGCCGATGTTGTTTTCGAACTTTGAAAGGCAGAGATTAGGCATATAGAAGGGTGGAAAAAATCCGGGTATATTATACGCCGGATTTTGGTTTTGGTAGGCTACCTGTTAATAGTAAACTGATGATGGGAAAGAATTTATTGATTTTTTGAATAAATATTGCGAATGTTAAACTGAGACCTGATGTTAATAGAAAAAAGCCAATTACGACTGGTGCTGACATCATGATGTTATGTCCAGTCAGATAGTTGGTCAAGTAATACATGATTAAAGGGTGGACCAGGTAAACTAAATAAGAATGTTTACCTAAATTAGAAAGAATATTCCTGACTATTTGGGGGATGTTATTTTGATTAAACAGCATATACAAAAATAGAGTGGCAGATAAGGTATATAATACGCCGATGGGGCTGAGTTGATGAGCGGTGTTCACGGCCTGCTCAGGTGTGTAGTGGTAGGCGTACAGTAGGTAATAATAAAAGGCTAACATGCCTGACAAAGTGATGTAAAAGAAAGTCTTAATATGCCGCTGATAACGGGTGATCAATTGTTCAAAGACTGCATATTTTACTGCGCAGACAGCACCTAATAGGAAAATAAAGAGATAATGTAGCACCCAGTAGTTGAGGCGGTATGATAATAACTTGCTGAGATAATAATTAGGAATATCTACCTTGAGCAGATAACTTGAATAATAATTGAAAATGATTTGAAGTAGTAAGATTAGCCCTAAGTTGCGGAGTGGATGCTCTATTATGCGGCGAACCATAGAGCGCCATATAGGCATAAGGGCATAAAACCATAGTAGGATAACTAAAAAGTAGAGTTGACAGGAAGCTAAACCAAATAAAAGATATTCGTATAGTAGAGGCGCAGTCCATATAGACATATCCCTGCTAATAAATGTATAGTGAGCCATGTATAATAGTGACCATACAATGTAGGGCAGTAAAACAGTACGGGAACGCCTTATCATAAACGTGACATAGTTTAGTCGAGCTGTTAGGTCTTGATTTATAAACAAACCAAAGGCTGATACAAAGAAAAAAATTGGTACGCTAAAGCGAGTGAAAATTTCAAGTAAAGCAAAAAGATGTATATTGACCTTTGGGTTACTTAACGAGTAGGCACCGGTATGAATGCCCACCACGCCAAGCATAGATATGCCGCGAATATATTCAAGAGCATTAATTTTTTGTTTCGACATGATGAAGTTCCTTTCTTATATAAGTATAATTTATTAGGAGATAATTCGTAATTAATATATATTATTCCTGCTTATGCATATAATAAAGTCTATTCTAAGGGAGAAACCTACTCTAATAGGCAGGAATATGAAACCTTATTTTTGAATATATAGATAAACGTTTTTGGGGGAGGTATGGATATGCAATCATTAGGCTTGGTAAATGGTAAATTGGTTGATCTTAATGAAAATGTTGTACCAATGGAAGATCGTGGTCACCAATTTGGTGATGGTGTTTATGAAGTCGTAAAAGTATATAACGGTAAGTGTTTTGCCTTAAAGCCACATTTAGATAGGTTGTATCGTTCATTGCGGGCAATTAGGATTCCTGCTACATATACCTACGAGGAGTTAGTTGAATTCCACGAACTGTTGATTGAAAAAAGTGGTATTAATGAAGGGGCAATTTATTTACAAATTACCAGAGGTACAGCTGCGCGTACACATCATTTCCCTGAGCAGATTGTACCATGTTTGACCATGTCTATACGCCCTACAGGCACAGTTAATACTCGTCCATGGGAACAGGGGGTTAAAGTAATCCTTATTCCAGATGAACGTTGGCTCAGATGTGATATTAAGTCTTTAAATTTGCTTGGCAATATTTTAGGTAAACAGCAGGCTAAAGAAGCTGGGTGCTATGAAGGTGTCATGGTCCGCGATGAACAAGTCACAGAAGGTACTAGCAGTAATTTTTTTGTGGTTAAAGATGACGTCATTTGGACTTATCCAACCACTAATTTGATTCTAAAAGGTGTTACCAGAACGATTGTAGTGGAAAAATTGGTTAAAGAATTGGGTCTCACTGTTTTGGAAAAGCCCTTTGATGTAAAATTTATTAAAGGTGCGTCAGAAGCCTTTTTGTCAGGAACTAGTACCGAAATTATGCCGGTTACAACTATCAACGGCACTCTGGTGGGGGATGGCACTGTTGGGCCAATTACTCGGAGTTTACAGGAAGCCTATACACAACTCATTGATGAAGAATGTGGACGTAAATAAAAAACGATTATATGTTATGTTAGTCGTTTCAGATAGCAGGGAGGCAACCCTGCTATCTCTGTATCTAGTATTAGAAAAGTTAGGAATTTTATTTTGTGCTGGAGGTTAATTTATGCGGGAAAGGTTAAGGCAGTTGGGATATTATCGGTGGTTGATTTTTGGCGTGGCTGTGATGGGGACATTTATGGCTGTGTTAGATTCTAGTATCGTTAATGTAGCTTTACCTTTGATTGCCCTTAACTTAGGTATAGAATTGGCAGTGGTACAGTGGGTGGTGTCAGCATATTTATTAGTTATCACCATCTTATTACCGTTGTTTGGTAAATTTGGTGATATGTATGGTCGGCGTATAATATTTCTGCTGGGATTTATTATATTTACTTTAGGATCATTATTTTGTAGTATTTCTAGTTCTATTTGTTTTTTGGTAGCAGCGAGAGTTGTACAGGCCATCGGGGCTTCTATGTTGATGGCTAACTCGCCAGCCATTGTCGGTATAACTTTTCCTGGCAAAGAGCGAGGAAGAGCATTGGGGATGATTGGTACAGTAGTGGCCTTAGCTTCAATGGTTGGACCAAGTTTAGGTGGGTTACTGGCAGGTATATTCAGTTGGCAGTCCATTTTTTATATTAATTTGCCGATAGGTCTATTTGCGTGTCTTCTAGGTTATTTCATTTTACCTGTTGAAGAAAAACATCAGCAAGGATCATTTGATTTTGTGGGTGCGATATTGTTTGCTATAGGCATGACAGGTTTCTTGGTCGTATTAATCAATGGACAAGAGTGGGGTTGGGGCTCATATATTGTAAATGTTATTGGTATAATAACATTTGTGCTTCTTAGTATTTTTGTCTATTATGAAAGTCTGATAGAGCATCCTATGATTGATTTGTCATTATTTAAATGCTGGCCCTTCTTAGCGGGCAATTTATCAGGGTTATTGTCCTTTATGGCCATGTTTTCCAATAATATGCTATTGCCGTTTTATTTGCATTCAATATTGTTATTATCACCAACTGAGATTGGATTGGTAATCACTCCTTTTCCCTTGCTAATGGCAGTGACTGCACCAGTTAGCGGATACCTATCAGAACGGATCAGTCCTGTAATATTAACCTGCAGCGGTTTAACGATTATGATGGTGGGATTGCTATATTTATCAACACTTGATGCTCAAGCTGTTATATGGCAAGTAGCCATAGGGCAGGCAGTTATGGGCCTTGGAACAGGCATGTTTCAGTCACCTAATAATAACAGTGTTTTAAGCTCGGTGCCCCAGAATAAAGTAGGATTAGCGAGTGGAATGAGTGCTTTGATGCGTAATGTAGGCATGGTAAGTGGTATTGCAGTAGCAGTATCTGTGTTTGAAAGTAAACGGCAGCAGGAATTAGCCGGAATTGTGATACCTGATCAAGTTGTGTATATTAGTGCATTTTTATCAGCATATCATACTGCCTTAATCATTGGTGCCTGTTTTGCTGGAGCTGGTGCCATTATTTCTTTGAGCAGAAAAGGTCATGCGCCTTTAAAAACATAGTGAAATAGAAGCAGTTGTGGTAATATGAATATAATTAATACTTGAATAATATTTGGAGGGGTGCGAAAGTGAATAAAATATGGTTGCAAATTTTTGCGGCAATGATTGGCGGCAGTATAGTCAAATCTTTTTTTCCTAATTCATTGGTATGGGTGTGTGTTGATATTGCAGTGCTTGGTATTTCCTATCTGATTTTACGTAGGCATTCTAATATAAATCTAAAAAGTAGTATGATATTCTTAGGTGGATTAACAGTTGTTTCTATTCTTACAGATCTAGGCATGATGAGCGATATGATGAGTAGTCTTTTCGTACTGGCGCTATTGGGTTGGATGATGTATGGGCGTCGTCGTAATGATAACCCTAAACCGCCTGAGATTCGCCATAAATGGCATAAGTGAAAATAGGATTTATTTTATGATTAAAAAATATATAATATTGACGCGAACTGCGTTATTACTGGCTCTTACTTTGGTATTTCAGTCACTGCGTTTTATTATTCCTATTCCTGTCTTTGCATCTACATTTTTGATTGGTAGTTTGGTGAATGCTTGTTTATTGGTTGCCGTGGAAACTGTGGGCGTTAAGCCTGCACTGCTTATTGTATTAGTAGCGCCAATCGTTGCTTACTTTCAGCAATTGCTGCCATTGCCCATTTTCATTATACCAGTGGTCCTGGGCAATGCTATTTATATTGGGGTATTTTCCATAGGTAAAAGGTGGAATCCATGGCTGAGGATTGGTGTTGCAGCTTCAAGCAAGATGGCATTTATGTATGCTGCTTTTAGTTGGTTGCTTACGTTAATTGACATTCCGTCAAAGCTTGCTGCTGGCTTGATGCTTGTGATGAGTTGGCCACAGTTTGTTACTGGAGTAGTCGGTGGTATTCTAGCTAGTATTATAAAAAAGCGGTTACAATTGCTTCCTTGAAGTAATTGTAACCGCTTTTCTTATATTTTTATGATCCCGGAAGGATTAAGCTATTTATGTTAATATGGGTATATAGAAAAACTTGTCTGTAAATAACGAATTTTTAGGTGTGCGAACAATCTTATAATGATCATTCAATTGCAAAGCAGATTAATAAAATGGCTATTTCTATGTTAGAGAAGCCATTTTTCTTATGTTATGAGCTATTGCAGGATTGCTGCTATTCTGGTAAGATACTTATTTTTTTTTATTGGTGAAAGCGTTACTTTTTCTCTTACATGACGTTTATATAATTGGAATTATATAGAAGTTAAAGAAAAAACAGGGAGGGAAGCAATGTGGCTCGAATCAAATTGATACGAAGAGTGGTGGTGACATTAGTAGCAATATTCTTGGCGGTACCTGGTCTTACGTGCGGTAAAGGGGCGATAGGGGCTATGACAACGTCAGAGCCAGATTTCCACAGAGTGTCGCAAGATAGTCAATTGCTACAAACTAGTGCCGCCGTGATGAGCCTGCAGGCAGGCTTCCTATGCTGGCCATGGGGAACGCAGTCAAGTGGCTTGGCAGGTATTAAGTATATTACAGACATCGCCCCAAATCTAGCGGTCTACAGCGTCGATGAAGATGTGTCTTCCTTACTGGGAACTGTAGATACCGATGCCAACCCTCGCCTGGTTTTTGACAAAGACGAGGGATTAGTTTTAGTCCATGTTGATTTTGATGGCACAGAGTATAATCTGGTACAGAAGTATTTGACCCAGTTGTTAGGGGAGGGCAACTCGATTATATACGAGTTGAGAGCCGCAAAGGTTGATTTTGGCGATTACTCCGAGTGGCGGGTGGGACAAAACACTAGACTTGTCTTAGTATCCCACGGGACAGATGCTTACATTGAAATAAGCAAACGAAATTTTTTCTTGTCGGAAGGACGCGATTTTACCCAGGAGTTTGCTATGGTGGTACAAAAACAGGCTGAGATGTATAAAAGGCAAAATCGTATTCTGCAGGCGTCTTCGGCCTGTCAAGAACTTCTGAACAGCACTCGATCCTACCACTTCTTTACCCAGACTGCAAGTGAGGAACTTGTGAGATATTCACGGTTGCCAGAGGCGGTGGATTATCTGGGGGAAGACGGTGGGGTTGCAGTTTGCCGATTGAAAAATACCCTTGCCGATAGTGACAAGCGGCTGTGGGTGAGAATAGACCTTGACGCTGTAGCCCAGGAAGCGCTGCAACAGCAGCGTCCAGCAGCGGTTGAGCTGACAGATAAGCTGATAGATATCAGAGCGGTTTTGTGCCGGGTGAAGCTTGCACCCGATGCAGGTAAGTATATAGTGATGGAGCAAATATGGCTGGATGGCTTAAACCAGATTATTGGAGGTAGACGGTTGTGGGCGCCTCAAGCTGTCGGTTGGCCTGTGATCTACATTAAGTCAGCTTGTGAGACATTTATGGAAGGATGGCTGACAGTAGGAAGTACAAGAGGATCTGCCATGATTTTTGCCGATTAAAGGCGGAGAAGTAATATTTAGATGAATCATTCATGATCCTTAATTCTTCATAGAGCTACATAGTTCTATGAATGCGTTAATTGTTGGTGATAACCATTTTTCTCGATGCCACATGATTTGTGTTTTTACGTCAAAACTAGGTCCCTTCCACTCTAACTCTATAAGTTTTCCTTGTTGTAAGTCATCTTTTGCTGCTATTTGAGGCAATATAGTGACTCCTAATCCGCAAATCGCACATTCTTTTCTTGCTCCAATACTTGAAAGTTCCATTATCACACTCGGCTTGAGATCGTATTTCTCTAGAACCGCAAGAACAATTGGTCGATAGCCGCATCCTTCGGAGCTGAGAATTAGACACTGACCAGATAAATCTTTGGGTTCTATTATTTTTTTCAGAGCGAGTGAATGTGATGGGCTGACTACAACAACCATTTTCTCATTAAAAAGGGTTCTTCCGTCCAGATCTAGTTGACCAATTTCGTTGGTCAATGCCATAGCTATATCGATACTGTTATTCCGAATGAGGCCAAAAAGCGGCTTGTAGCTTTCTGTTTGAACCCGTATTTCAACGAGAGGATATTGTTTGCGGTATTCAAACAATAATTTCGGAAGACGATAAACGCAAAGAAATTCAGCTGCCCCGATGTTTAGAATACCTCTAAAAGAATCTGGCGAAAATTCACTTTTTGCTCTTTGGCATAGTTGCAGTATATTTTCGGCCTTTTTTAAGAAATCTTTTCCTTCACTTGTTAACTCTAGTCTGCGTCCCAATCGATCAAATAATTTAACATTTAATTCATCTTCTAATTGTCGGATTTGGCTTGTTATATTGGATTGGACATATCCTAATTTGATAGCTGTTTTTGTAAAGTTGAGGGTCTCGGCTGCGATGCAGAATATCTGTAGTTGCCTTAATTCCATAAGATAACCTCTTTCAATTTAAGCAATTAGATTGACCTTAATATATAATATAATTTGTCTATATTATATGCATATAAATGCTATGCTGCAATAACAGATAAGTTTGCAGAATATGATTCATTATGCATTATACTGTTTTAATCCAATAAAGTATACTGTATAAGTGTTGCCCTAGGGAGGCAAAAATAGTTTTAAAATGATATAATACAAAATAATAACATACAATAAGATTAATGATTAAATTTAGTGTATGATTACAAAATGATCCTTTTTAGAAGAGACATCGTATTTTGTAAAAAGACTTTAGAGTGGGGGGAAGGCAAATGTCATACCAAGCTCAAGATTATAGTGATCTTTTTGGAATGCAGGGATTTAGTGAACAGTTACTTAAAAATCATTTTACCTTATATAATGAATATGCAAAAAATGCCAATGAAATTATGGAGTCCCTTGACCGCTTATTAGCAGAAGGACAGGCAGAGACCTTGGAATTTGCTTCTCTTAAGAATCGTATGGGCTGGGAATCTGATAGTATGAGTTTACATGAACTATATTTTGAAAATTTGGGTGGCCGGAGTGCTATAAGCCTTGACTCATCATTAGTGAAAAAAATCGAAGAAAATTTTGGTAGCTATGAGGCATGGGAAGCGGATTTTAGGGCTACAGCGAGTATTGGAGGTGTTGGCTGGGCTATGTTGTGCCAAGATAATAGTACTGGAACTTTGAATAATTTTTGGATTGACGAACATCATGTTGGACATTCTGTAGATCGTACGCCTTTGTTAGTGCTAGATGCCTGGGAGCATTCTTACATGTTGGACTATGGTCTAAAAAGGCCAGATTATATTGAAAACTTTTTAAAAAATATTGATTGGGATGTAGTCAATAAAAGAGTAAAAGGATAAAACATGTTTTATACAACTCAGGGATTTTGTTCCCTGAGTTTTTTGATATTTTACTTTAAAATATTGATATAATGTTAGAAGGATATAAGAAATAGGATTAATAATACTCAAATGATTTGTTATTTCTAGTATAAGTTAGCCAAGGAGGTAGTTAATATTGAAGCCACTACAAAAGGTAGCCGTTTTTCTTGTCATAATTGGTATAGAAAGAGGTAGGAGCATCATTTCATTGATGGACAGTGATGAGATAAATGCTGTTATTCCTGAAATACGCAATCTGATGGGACTTTCGCAAGAAATAAAAAAAAGTGTTTGGGCAGATTTTGAACAATTGGGTTACGAAGACAAGATGAAACCTTTTGAAGCTTTAGGTGTTATTCGATTGTTATTTAATGGTAGTAAAATTAGCGATAAAAGTAGAAGGAGATTTTTCTGATAGAAAGAGAGTCACAAGGAGGGAGTTCAGATTCTAGATCTGGGCTCCTCCGTTTTTAATCTTTGATTATTGAGGAAAGCTTGTTCTGCTAGATCTTTATACACCTCAAGCGGACTCCTTGTTTCAGGTTCGTTTTCAGGAAGTCGCTGATGTGTGATTTTTTTGCGATATGAACCGTTCCTCTGATCTTCGAATAGGCATATATTATTATGGGAGAGCCGTATCTGGGGCAAAAGCAAAAGGCTACCATTCGTAGACTAATGGCTAAAACATTGCAGTTGGGATTAGTCTTTTGGCCTTCGGAACTGCTCTCAAGCGTTCGTTAAGATGCGCTAATAATTTGAAGAGAAGGGCAGATAGTATGTCGCAGAAGATTATGACGGTTTGCGGTCCGATCACACCAGAGCAGCTTGGTTTCACATCTATGCACGAACATATCCTTTCAGACTGCTCCATGTTTCGCAACCGGGTTAGAAAAACATGCTTTGTCCCAAGTCGCCGGGCAGTAAAGTCACAAGACAAGTTGACACTACAAAATCGTTCAGCCATAAGGCATGACATAGCTTCATCGATAGATAACATGAGATTAGATGATGAGCAGATGATGACCGTTGAAGTCGCCGATTTTAAAGCCGGCGGCGGTGATTCAATTGTTGAAGTTAGCGCACCAGGTATTCGAAGTTCATCTGATGATCTCATTGCCATTCGTCGGATCGCCGAACGCACTGGCGTTCATATTATAGCTTCCACAGGTTTATATGCAGAAGATACCTGGCCAGATCGTTATCGCGCCATGACTTTTGGACAGTATGTTAATTTCCTGCATAACGAAATTACTCAAGGCATTGCTGATACGGGAATCTTGCCAGGTCATATTAAGGCAGCTTATGAGATATACACTCAGCAGCTGGATACCTATTTGCATGCAGCGGCCTTGGTTGCGGGGGAAACAGGCTTGTCGTTACAAGTTCACCTAGGTCCAGATGTCACGCGAAGCGAGATGTGGCAAAATGTATTGCAGCCACTCTTTCGAGGCGGGTGTATTCCTGAAAGGACAATTTTGTGTCACGTCCAGTTGCTGATGGGTGTTCTATCCATTGAACAACTTGTGAGCAATCCTGGTCGCGTGCCCTTCGACATCAGTTTGCACAGAGAGTTGCTTGATATGGGATTTGTACTTTCCTTCACTCCGATGGGATTTGAGGCGGACAATGAACTTTTGGGGATTGCCCATTACCCTGACTGGTATACTTTGTCAGGATTGGTAGCATTGATTAGGGATGGCTATGCGGGGCAAATAGTTATCGGGAATGATGTATTTACAAAGCTAGCTACTCGATTAGGTGGGGGGGAAGGTTATAGACGTCTTGCTGACTTTGTTGTACCAGCACTAAAAAAATGTGGCGTTTCTGACAAGGACATTAACAAGATAACAGTAGAAAATCCGGCCCGGATTCTAGCTTTTTAAGAACTTGACTGGTGTTGCGTCTCTTATACCCGATATATGAGACCGTATAATTGAATTGATAATAATACAAAACTCTTGTCAACTTTTCGCAGAAGATTGGCAAGAGTTTTGTATTTTGGAATCAGAAAGGATAACACTTTCTGATTCTAAGTAAGGGCAATTAAGGCTTGGCACAAGCCGAGTCTTTTCTTATGTGATAAAAATTTTAAAATTTAATTGATGAAATACAAGAGGATTTATTGATAGCCTTAGTTTATAATACAATTAAGGAAAAATTGCATAGGGGGGATTACTTTGAAGCAAATATATGCACCAGGCTGTGCTTTGATGATATATAAGCCAGAACTTGCAGAAAAGGTAAACTGTTTTTTAAATATAGAATTGGGGGATATGCCTGAGCATTTGACTTGTTGCCGACATGAACCAAAATTAGAGAGCGGCACGCAGATTATCAACATATGTGCAGGCTGTGATAGGCGATACCGAGAACTTTATGAAGGAATTACTACCATTTCTCTTTGGGAGATATTGGCTGATAGTGAAGATTTCCCTTTTCCTGACTATAAAGGTGTAGAAATGGCTATACATGATGCTTGCCCTACACGTACAGAGGAAAGAGTCCATAATGCAGTTCGTAAATTGCTTGATAGAATGAATATAAAAGTTGTTGAGCCAAAGGCAACACGCGCTAGCGCAATTTGTTGCGGGGACAGCTTTTATGGAACGCTGCCAATAGAGCAGCTGAAGGAGCAGATGAAAAGACGTTCGAATCAAATGCCTTGTGAGGACGTTGTAGTTTATTGTGTTTCCTGCATCAAAGCCATGTATATCGGTGATAAAAAGCCACGCTATATTGTTGATCTTTTATTTGGAGAAGAGACTATGATTGGTACGTATGAACCAGAACAATGGCATGGTGAATTACAAGAATTTATTGACAAACATTAAGGAGACGATTTCATGAATATTTGTTTTTATAATACGGTTATTGGAAAAATAGGCATTGCTGAAACAGGTGGCAGCATTACAAATGTATATTTTGAAAAGGATATCCTGCCACAGAACGCAACGGAAGGGGAAACAACTTTGCTGGTAGAAGCATCGCAGCAACTTGATTGGTTTCTTATGGGCAAATTAAAGCAGTTTACACTGCCCCTTGCCCCTGCTGGTACCCCCTTTATGAAGCAGGTTTGGGCACAGCTTTGTGATATTCCATATGGACAAACAGCTACATATAAAGATGTTGCCATAAAAATGGGCAATGGAAAAGCTTCCAGGGCAATTGGACTTGCCAATAACCGTAATCCTATTCCGGTCTTTATCCCCTGTCATCGTGTTATTGGATCAAATGGTACCTTAACAGGCTATCGTGGAGGGCTTGGAGTAAAAAAAAGATTGCTAGATATTGAAAGGAAACAAGATAATGATTTTTTTTGAATATGGACAAGTCGAAATTGAATACCTGAAAGGTCAAGATAAAAAACTGGGAGCTGTTATCGATAAGATCGGTCTTATACAGCGGGAGGTAACGCCTAATGTGTTTTCTGCACTTATCCAAAGTGTTTTAAGCCAGCAAATATCCACTAAAGCGGCACAAACGGTGTGTAATAGAGTGGATACTCTACTTAACCATGATATTACACCACAAAGCATAAGGATTGCTGGTCTGGATGCCATAAAGGGCTGTGGTATGAGTCAGCGAAAAGCGGGTTATATATTAGGCATTGCAGAGGCTGCTTTGACTGGGGTTGTTGATTTTAATACGCTCAATACCTTAACCGATGCAGAAATAATAAAAAAATTAGCAGCCCTTAATGGGATAGGTGTTTGGACGGCTGAAATGTTGTTGATTTTCTCATTAGGCAGACCCAATGTTGTAAGCTATGGGGACTTAGCAATTCGCAGAGGCATAATGAATTTATATGGATTAAAGGAACTACCGAAAGAAATTTTTGAGAGATATAGAAAACGTTATTCACCATATGGGTCAGTAGCATCTCTTTACCTATGGGCGTTATCTGCAATATAATGTTTGAAATACAAAAGAAAGGAGCACATATGCTCCTTTCGGGATGCTTTGAACATTTTTTACGGAATCAGAAATTATAACAATTTTTGATTCCAAGTTTTCTTTAGATAGTAATCCCAACTCTTACTAGTAGGGGAAAGCATTATAGAGCAAGAAAATATTTTTTGATCCCATTGTAAATGCCAACTGCGACTTTTTTGTCAAAACTACGATTGATAAGCAATTTCTCTTCTTTGGGATTGGAGATGAAAGCTACTTCAGTCAATATAGCTGGCATATTTGTATATTTGAGAACGTAATAGTCGTTAGGGTGAAAGCCCCTATCATACAGCTTCAATTGGCCAACCATACTGCTTTGTACTAAACTGGCAAGAGCATCATTACTGCCCGGATAAAAATACGTTGCTGTACCACTTGCGTATTCTGTAAATGCATCGGTGTGAATGCTGATAAATAAGTCGGCATTAGCCTGATTTGCGATATCGACACGAGCCTGCAGTTCGTCAATATCCGAAGTTCCCTTGTAGGCAACATCGCGATCAGATGTCCGAGTCATGATAACCGTTGCTCCTTCTTCAGACAATAACTTGCGTAAATCACGGGCGATGGCCAATGTAACAGTTTTTTCCGTGACATTATTAGGACCGATAGCACCAGTATCGCTACCGCCATGACCAGGGTCAATAACGATCACTTTGTCTTTAAGTGAATGTTTTTGGGATTGACCAAGACCTTGACTTGCCTGGAATTGATTAATTAGAGATCCCCACGTTTTATTAGTATCTTGATTCTGGGCATCATAGGAAGCGGCACTAACTGTCGCCGATGTTAGGCTAATCAATAGTAATAATAGAGCTATTAAAGTAATAGGCATTCGTATTTGTTTTTTCATTTATTTATCCTTGTTAATTTTATAGTTTCTCAGCCGGGCACTCAAATTATACTTTATATAAGTTCTCTTCAGCAAACGTAATATTTGCCATTGTCTATTACTTGTAAAGATGAAACACCTACCAAGTTTCAAATATGAACTGCTCCCTGTCAAGTCAATGTCATTAAGTTAAGTAAAATAGAACGTTTACATCTACTTTTATCGCTAAAATGGACCCTATGTCAAGGACATCTTAAAAAAGCTAGGCTACTAAAAGCTGATTTCTGTATTGGACAGGAGTCAGCTTTTTTAATCCCCACTGATATCTGT
>JAGFZX010000012.1 GCA_017889585.1 Bacillota bacterium | reverse complement strand
GGTTTAACGTACACTAAGGCTAGGGAAGCAGGGAAGGCTGAAGAAACAGAAAAATTCATCCGTGAAGCAATTTCGGAAACTGGTAAGATCCAGGGGGCTGCACTCAAATCCCAATGCAAGGATCCCCAAAGCGTTACAAGCTTTACAGAGACTTTCCTAACTCCGAATGTTGTAAAGACTTTTGAAATTGAATTCAAGGCCCAAAATGAGGACAGAGTGGATCTAGAATTCCATCACTGTCCACTACTGAAAGCATGGCAGGATTTGGGCCTTGATGATGCGACTTGCGAGAAATTATGCGACATGGCTATGGATGGTGACAGAGGCATTGCCAAGGCCATGGGATTTGAATTCCATTTAGGAGATACTATTGCTAACGGTCACAGTACCTGTCAGATATCCTTTTTTAAAAAAGTTAAGTAATTCAGCACTGAAAAAAGGAGAACTCTTAATGGATAAGATGCAGTACGATAATTATGTTAAGATATTAAAAGGAGAATTGATTCCGGCTATGGGCTGCACGGAACCGATTGCCATTGCCTTTACGGCTGCAAAGGCAAGAGAGGTCCTTGGGCAGACACCGGAACAGATGGTTGTTCGTTGCAGCGGCAATATTATTAAAAATGTGAAGGGTGTTGTAGTGCCTAATTCTGGCGGTCAGAAGGGCGTGGAAGTGGCTGCCATTTTAGGCGTCGTCGCAGGGAAGCCAGAACTGGAGCTTGAGGTTATCAGCCAAGTAAAACAGGAAGATATCGATAAGACCAAAACGTTATATAGCCAGGGAATCTGCAGCTGTGAGCTGGAAGAAGGAGAAGAAAATCTTTTCATCCGCGTAGAGTTGACAGCCGGACAGGAAACGGCAGCAGTTGAAGTAAGAATCAAGCACAACCACATTGCCAGAATAGAAAAAAATGGTCAGTTGATATTTGAAAAACCTGATATTGCAATTCAAGAGTCTGGGGATAAGTCAAAGCTCAATATCAGGGACATACTCCAGTTTGCCGATGAAGTAAATTTGGATGATGTAAGAGAAATCATCAGTAGACAGATTAAGTACAATTCTGCCATATCAGAAGAAGGCTTGACAAATAAATGGGGGGCCCAGGTGGGACAGACTTTCCTAAGGTTTGGCAGTAATGATGTAAGAATCAGGGCACGAGCGGCAGCGGCAGCAGGTTCTGATGCGAGAATGAATGGCTGTGCCCTCCCGGTTGTCATCAACTCGGGAAGCGGCAATCAGGGGATCACTTGTACTATGCCGGTTGTCGTTTATGCTGAAGAGATTGGAGTAGATGAGGATACCCTTTACAGGGCTCTTGTTCTGACCAACCTTTTGTCCCTTCACCAGAAGCGTTATATTGGAAACCTATCTGCTTACTGTGGAGCCGTATCAGCAGGGGCGGCTGCAGCTTGCGGCATTGCTTATCTGAATGGTGCTGATTATGATGTCATTGGAAAGACCCTCATCAATTCTTTGGGTAATGTGGGCGGCATTATATGTGATGGAGCTAAGGCTTCTTGTGCAGCAAAGATTTCCAGTGCAGTAGATGCGGGCATTATGGGCTATGAAATGGCAAAACACGATTTATTCTTTCCATTCGGAGAAGGACTTGTGGAAAAGGATTACGAACAGACAATTCAAAATATCGGTCGTATGGGCTGCTATGGTATGAAATCCACCGATGTAGAAATCCTTAATATTATGATAGGAAAGTAATTTTCAATCATGTTATATTCATATGCTTTTGGGACAGCCTTGGGTATACCATTATAAATTTAAAGTAGGTAGGAGTTTAACCTTAAGCACAATTGGTTTGGGTTTAATAGTCTGCATTGTTTCGGTATAAATGCTTTAAATTTCAAGGGGTTTTAACTAAATGTGCAATCCAATGGATTAATAGGAGGAAAGGTATATGAAAAAACGTTGGGTAGTTTTAGCTGTATCATGGATCGTATTTTTCGTGGCATTTCTCGATCGGGTAAATTTGTCAGTCGCTATGCCCCTGATATCCAAGGAATTCTCATTGTCTCCGGAACAAGTCGGTTATCTATTTAGTGCCTTTTTTATATCATATACTGTTTTCCAAATACCCGGCGGCTATCTGAGCGACAAAGTCGGTCCTAAAAAGGTGCTGCTTGTTGCCTTAACATGGTGGTCGCTTATGACGATAGCTACAGGGGTAGCGCGTTCATTTTCCCAGTTTTTTATCGTACGTGTACTTTTTGGCATTGGCGAAGGTCTTCAGCCGCCTTGTGCCTTCAAATTGAATAGTAACTGGTTTCCCAATCAGGAACGGGCAACTGCTAATGCAATCTTTACTTCTGCATGTTCCTTTGGTCCTGCTGTTGCACCAGCAATCGCCGTGGCTATTATTGGGCAGTGGGGCTGGCATGCGCTATTCTATATTTTTGGTGGATTGGGTTTTGTAACACTTCCGTTACTGTACTTTTTAGTAAAAAATTCTCCGGAAGAGGATCCTAACATCACGAAAGAGGAATTTAATTATATTAAAAGTGGACAAGTAGAAATAGCACCGGTAGCATCAGAAGAAGCGAGTATAGGACTAATGAGCGTACTGAAAAACAGAAATATTTGTTTATTGGCTCTTACTTATTTTGGCTTTATGTGTGCATTCTTTGGTTTATTATCCTGGTTGCCCAGTTATTTAGTAAAAGCACGTGGTTTTGAAATGGTGAAAATGGGTATCTACTCAGGATTGCCGTTCTTAGCGCTGGGTATTGCTCAACCATTTGGCGGTTGGCTTTCCGATAAAGTGTTTGTTGGCCACCGTAAAATGCAGGCAATTCTTGTGAATTTAGCAGCCGGGCCGGTGCTTTATGGTGTGGTTGCAGCCCCAACAGAAAATATTGCTATGGCACTTTTGGTTTGTACAGGATTTCTTGTAGGTATGGCGTTTGGTCCCTTATGGGCTATGCCGATGGAATCGGTTAAACGCAGTTATGTTGGTATGGCGACCGGTGTTATGAATGCAGGTGGCAGTATAGGTGGTATCTTATCTCCAATTATAATCGGCTATTTAGTTGGTATGTCCGGTTATAATGCTGCATTTGTCTTTATGGGTGGCGCATTAGTCTTTACCGCGTTAGTTGTATCCTTTGTCAAATTACCGGGAAAAGCTGATGCTCGTATTGCGTCGACGACTGAAAATTAATGAACAGAATTTAAATTAATAAAATTGAGCGCCCAGTAACCTAAACTGATGGCGCTCAATTTTATTTAAAAAACACCTATTATTTACTGAATAAGTAAGTAATGGGCGTTTTTTTTAGATGATTTTTAACAAGAATTATGTAGCGGATTCAATTGAAACTTTGTATATAATTAACCTAAAAGTAAAGATCTTATTGTTCGAAGATTGAGCTTACAGGTTGTCTGCCAACGAGGGAAGTGAGTTCTATTAATTGTAACATGGACCAGAGGTGTGCATAAAATATTATGAGATAACATAATAAAGGAAAGGAGACTTATTGTGAAAAAATCCAGATCTATCTTTAAGAGTTTTAAACAGCTGGTGCTAAATGCCACTATTCCAGTGTTGTCTATAGCCAATCTGCCTATGTTGTTCTCGATTGGCGATTGGCTTTTTATAATGAAGCAGATACAAAATGTTAATAAGCCAGATATGCTAAACCATGGAAATAAGGCTAAATTACGTAATAAGCATACCAATATTATTACTTTTAAAGATGTAGAAGGCGCAGATGAGGCTAAGCAGGAATTGAAAGAAATTTTAGAGTTTATCAGGCATCCCAAAAAATTTAGTGATTTGGGTGCGCGCATTCCTAAAGGCGTGCTGTTGTACGGACCTCCTGGCACAGGTAAAACATTACTGGCAAAGGCGCTAGCAGGTGAGGCTGGAGTGCCTTTCTTAAGTATCAGTGGTTCGGAATTCGTAGAAATGTATGTCGGTGTCGGTGCTTCTCGAGTACGCGAGCTGTTTAAGGAAGCCCGAAAGAAAGCACCATGCATCATATTCATTGACGAGATTGATGCTGTCGGTCGTCAACGTGGGGCTGGTGTGGGTGGTGGAAATGATGAACGTGAACAAACACTCAACCAGTTGCTAGTAGAAATGGATGGATTCGATGCTAATAAAGGTGTCTTTGTTATTGCCGCAACCAATCGAACAGATATTCTTGATCCGGCACTTTTACGCCCAGGACGGTTTGACCGTCAGATTGTAGTTGATCGACCGGATCTTAGGGGGCGCATTGCGATATTAAAAGTGCATACTAGAAGTAAACCCTTAGCAGATAAGATGGATCTTGAAGTTCTCGCTCGTCGCACACCTGGTTTTACAGGAGCTGACCTCAGTAATGTAGTGAATGAAGCTGCAATTCTTGCTGCACGCCAAGATAAAACGTGTATAGATATGCATGACATGGAAGAAGCGGTGGAACGTGTAGTGGCAGGACCAGAGCGTAAAAGCCGCTTTATTAACGCAAGAGATAAGAAACTTACTGCGTACCATGAGGCTGGTCATGTTATAGTCGGGATGTTCTCAAATCATGCTGACCCAATTCATAGGGTGTCTATTATTCCGCGCGGCGAGGCTGGTGGGTATACTCTTACTTTGCCTAAGGAAGATCGCTGTTATTTTACTAGGTCAGAAATTCTTGATCAGATTAAGACTCTGCTGGGTGGTCAAGTATCTGAAATTCTAATATTTAATGAAACGAGCACCGGAGTGCATAATGATCTAATACAGGCTACCGAACTTGCACGTAAAATGGTCTGCGAATACGGCATGAGCGAGACATTGGGGCCAGTCGCTTTTTCACGATCTAAGGAACAGGTCTTTTTGGGGCGTGATATTGCTCGAGTTTCCAATAATAGCCAGGAAATGGGCTATGCCATAGATAGAGAAATACATCGGATACTTGAGGAAGCTTGTGCAGGAGCCGAGGAGATAATTAAAACCAATCTTGATAAACTACATCTTATTGCAACTACCCTATTACAACGAGAAAAATTGGATGGCGAAGAGCTTAGGCAGTTACTGAAGGAAAAGTGAATAAGGATAAATTCCCATTGACATATTAAACTTTGAAGAGGTATTTAGCATTGCAAATAGAATAAAGATCATATAAGGGGGGAATTAGAAAATGGCTATACGAGAAATATTGCTTTTAGGAAATAAAGCTCTTTACAATGTTTCACGAGAGGCTACCAGGGATATGGATACAATAAGTCAGGTAGTTAACGATTTGCACGATACAATACTAAATTTTAGAGAAAGATATGGCTTTGGTAGAGCTATTGCCGCTCCTCAAATTGGAGAGTTTTTAAGAATTATCTATATGAATTTTGATAAAAAATCATATACTCTTATTAATCCTAGATTGGAATTTGGAGAAGAAGAGATTCAAGTGTGGGATGACTGTATGAGTTTTCCTGGATTAGAAGTAAAGTTAAATAGATATAAAAAATGCACAATATCCTATAAGGATTTGCAATGGAACGATTGTGTTTTAGAATTTGAGGGCGATTTGTCTGAACTAGTTCAGCATGAATACGATCACTTAGATGGAATATTAGCAGTACAAAGGGCAATAGATAATAAATCATTTAGAATTAACTCTAAAAAATCGAAATGCTTTTAAGATATCCTAATGGGTATCCTGAAAAAAAGGTTCCGGTGCAAAAAATAAAGCCGTACCATAATCATGGCACAAACTTGCAAATCGATGTAAAGATAATGTCACAGAATATATTTAATAGGAGCATTTTGAGTCAGATATTATAATGGTGTGCGTTTAATGGTATTTTAAGTGCCCGTTAATAGCAGGAAATTTGGATGTTAGTAGGAAAATATATCATGGTTATAATAAATACGGATAATACAATCACAAGGGGTGGATTATTTGGCTACAGTATTAATAAAAAATCTTGGGAAGTACGTAGGAGAAGAAGTTACTGTACAGGGCTGGCTATATAATCAGCGTGGTTCAGGCAAAATTAAGTTTTTGATTATGCGTGATGGTAGTGGTCTATTGCAGTGTGTTATCGTAAAACAAGATATCGGTGAAGACGTTTTTGCTAAACTTAAAACCGTAACACAGGAAACATCAATGAAGGTCACTGGAATTGTAAATGAAGAACCGCGAGCTACTGGTGGTTATGAAATGCAGGTTACTGGTTTTGAGATTGTATCAATAGCAGAAGAATATCCAATTACTCATAAAGAGCATGGGGTAGATTTTTTATCAGAGCATCGTCATCTATGGATTCGTACTCCACGGCAAATGGCTATTTTGCGGGTGCGTTCCGAGATTGCTCATGCGTTTAGAGAGTTTTTTTATCAACATGACTTTGTGCTGGCAGATCCGCCGATTCTTACGCCAGCAGCCTGTGAAGGCACTTCTACTTTATTTGAAGTGGATTATCATGGTGAAAAAGCATTTTTATCACAAAGTGGTCAATTATATAGTGAGGCCAATGCTATGGCCTTGGGTAAAATATACTGTTTTGGTCCTACTTTTCGCGCGGAAAAATCAAAAACGCGCCGTCATTTAATGGAGTTTTGGATGGTAGAGGCAGAAATGGCTTATTGTGACATGGATGAGAATATTAATATTCAAGAAGAAATGGTGTATTATGTAATTCAAAGAGTGCTCAACAAGTGTGGAAATGAACTTAAAATATTAGGGCGTGATGTAGAAAAATTGAAGAGCATCCAATTACCTTTTCCACGGATAAGCTATACAGAGGCAGTCGAAATTTTAAGGGAAGCTGGTGAAGATTTTTCTTGGGGCGAGGATTTTGGTGCTCCTCATGAAACGATTATTTCCAATCATTTTGGATTGCCTGTTTTTGTCCATCGCTATCCTACTGAGATAAAAGCTTTTTATATGAAACCAGATCCTAATGATCCGAAGGTTGTACTTGGTGCTGATTTATTAGCACCCGAAGGTTATGGTGAAATTATTGGTGGTGGCCAGCGTATTGATGATCTTGCTCTTTTAAAGCAACGTATTCAGGAACATAACTTACCCTTAGAGGCTTTTGAGTGGTATATTGATTTGCGTAAGTATGGCTCAGTACCCCATTCTGGTTTTGGCTTAGGGCTTGAGCGCACAGTAGCCTGGTTATGCGGGATTGAACATATTCGTGAAACAATACCTTTCCCGCGAATGTTGCATAAAATGTATCCATAAGGTATATCTCATTCGTAGTTTTTTCAAACGTGCTAGGAGTTATTATTGAAAGACTAATTCGGTATCTACAGTGTAAGTAGGCTAATTTAGTAAGGTTTTATGATAATTATATATATGTTTTATATTCGCTCAGACTTATGTTCTGGGCGAATTTTTGTCATTCAATACTGTTCTGCCGGGCTAATTCTGTAATACGAGGCCAGTCCGCATTCACGGCGGCCGCAATTTTCTTTTTCCCATCAATGTCCAAATGCAGCCCGTCAACTGCCAGTTTCGAAGGAAGGATTCCGTCTGTGTATTTCATTTGACGCGCCACATCGATATGTACCTGAGTCCGAATGAAATTGTTAACCAACCGCATTTGCTCCTGCCAATCCGGAGCCGTAGATTCATCAAATACTTTGTTGATATTGTTTGGATTAATCGGCGGCAACGTCAAAAATACAGGCCGGATATTGTTGACGAGACATTTTTCTTTCAACGCTTTCAAATCCGCTATAACATTTTCCGCGGTTTCACCTCCCCGTAGACTGTTTGTACCAGCCAAAATTATCAGATACTGAGGCTGAAAAGGCAAAACATCCTGCTCAAACCTCTCCACCATTGTTTCACTTGTATCACCGCTTTTGCCAAGGTTTATACTTGGGAAATCAAGATAAGACTGATAGCTGTACTCCCAATCCGCCGGTGAATAGGAAACACTGCCCCCGCCGTGAGTGATACTGTCTCCATATGTCGCTACTGTAATACGCCTATTGGGGTTTACACTGAATTTCCCAGCATCGGAATACACTCCGACCGGGTTTCCATCCTGGTCCAGGCCCCTGACTCTCCAGTAAAAAGAGTTCTTAGAAATTCTGGGATTTTCATCATAGTAGTCAAACCCAACAGCTATAGCGGAGTCGATCCTGTGAATGGATGGAGCAACTCCGTTGGGGTTCTCCGGCAAATCATCCAGTATTTCAACCTCATATTTTTCCGCTCCATTGATTGGAATCCAGGCATAAACCGGATATAGCAATGTAGCGCCAGCACTCTGATTAAAAATGGAAGTAGGAACAGGTTTTTGAATAATGTCTTGTTGCCGATCAATATATACCTTTTCCCCAGCAGAGAAACGACTTATCGGTTTGCCATCAATATCCAGTCCACGAACGCGCCAATAGAAGGATTCACCCTTGAAAGACATAGATAAATCAGCGTTAAACCCATTAACATAGATTTTTTTTGTTGAAAAAAAGCAGTTTGGATATGCCCCTGGCTTATCGGGATTCTCTGGTGGTTTGGTTAATAACTCAAGTTCGTAGGCCACCGCCCCTTCGACTTTGGTCCAGGTCAGTACAGGCTTTATAGAAGCTTGTCTTAGTTGGGAAAAGTTAACGGTCGGAACAGGTTTAGTTGCCCGCGCCTGTGTCAAGCATGCAGCCCACGCAGACAATACCTCGGTAGTCCCGGAAATAAAGCATCCTGCCCAAACTAGCATTGCAAAACTTAATGAAATGATCAAAAAAGTACTTCTTTGTAATATCTTTCTCATAGGTTGCCTCCCTTAATTATTATGAAGAGTTCAATTAACATACCTGAGCCTTTCCTCTCTGTACAAGTAAAAAGTATTATTTCTATTTTATACTACAACTTGGAGTGCACTCAAAGTCAATAGGTTCCATAAAAAATTTTTTAACCAAAACCCAGCTCAACGGTTTAGCGCGAAAAGGCCCTTCCAATTATAATGAGAGGGCTGTTTATCTATACGCAAAAAAAACTTGACTTCGAGTTAACTCCAAGTGTTAAACTCAATTTCAAGGAGGTAAAAATGACGATTGCAGAAGTACATAAAATTAAAGCAATAAGCTATAACAAAAATAATACAAAGAGGGGGGACTCGGAATGAATCGCCGAGATTTTATTAAAGTTGCTGCATCCGTAGGTTTGGCTTCGACAATTTTACCTGGTTGCTTTTCTAAGTCTAGCAGTCCGGTTTTACCAGATCAAAGTCAGAAAAGCAACTCTCAAGGGAGCCCTCGGTCTACGGTGCCATCGCAAACACAATCAAGACTGGTCATAGCGGAAGGAATGGACCCAGATACCTTAATAGAAAAGGGTTTTGAGGCTATGGGAGGAATAGGGCAGTTTGTTAAATCAGGGAATATTGTTACTATCAAACCGAATTTCAGTTCCGCTCGAGGCCTGGATGCTGGGGTTACTACTAACCCAATCCTGGTGGGGGCTTTGGTTCGGCGGTGCATTCAGGCTGGGGCGAAAGAGGTACGAGTTATTGATCATACGTTCACTTCTGGCGAAGCGTGTCTGGAAGAGAGCGGTATCCGTGCGGCCGTATCCGGAGCTGGTGGGCGTGCTTATACCATTAATTCACACACCGGACAATTTTATAGTGCCGTGAACGTAAATGGTGAAATCTTAAAACAGGCTGATTATTCACGGGATGTCTTAGAAGCGGATGTCTTTATCAATATACCAATCTTAAAACAAAGTGATCCTACTGGAATATCGGCGGGACTAAAAAACTTGATGGGCGTAGTTTGGGATAGAGGTATTTTTCATCAGACCGATTTACATCAGACAATCGCGGAATTAGCCGCCTTTAAGAAACCGACGCTGACAATCCTTGATGCTATCAAAGGTATTACCGCCAATGGTCCTTCCGGTCCAGGTCCAATCAAGGAATGGAAGCAAGTTGTATTTGGAACAGACATGTTGGCAGTTGATGCCTATGGCGCTAGTTTGCTGGGGCTCAAGCTGGCTGATGTCAAACATGTAGCGATTGCGGCTAAACTTGGGGTAGGTAACCCGGACTGGCAAAGCCTTGAAGTAGTGAGAGTTTAATTATCTATGTTGAGTAAGATATTCATTAAACGGCAGCTGCAATTTTGGCGTTTTGTTTTTCCTGTCATGATACTTATTTTGTCATTATATTCACTGGAAGAAACGAAATATCCCCGCTCCGAATTTGCTAACATAGTATTGTGGCTTTCACGGATGGATCCCCTCCTGCTGATTGCTCATATGGGTTCCGCTTTGGTAGTGCCTGATTGGATATGGCTTCCTATCCTTGTAATACTAGCAACAGCGTTTATAGGGCGGGTTTTCTGCGGTTGGTTATGTCCGCTGGGTGGATTATTGAATTTTGTGTATTATGGCAGGCGCTTATTTCCCAAGGGCCTCCTGGTAAAAACAGACAAGAATTTGCCCTCGTTTTTTAAGGCAGCAAAATATTGGTGGCTGACGCTTATCGTAGTGTTCGCTAGTGCCGGGGCAGGTATCTCCTCGGTCTTTACGCCGCTTACTTTTTTTAGCCATGAAATAACAAAATTGTATCTGGGGCAATTTCCGTGGCTGTTGGCCGCTGCAATACTATCAGGTTTTATTTTTTTCCCGAGGTTCTGGTGTACCTACGTTTGTCCTACGGGAATATTGTTTACGCTGATAGCTGGTTGGCATCGGGTAAAAGTACGGGTAACGGGTAAGTGTGTGAATTGTGATTATTGCAAAAGTGTCTGTCCGGTTAACGCGGTTGATACTGGTCCTAAAGGAAGCGGCGAAGAATGTTTGGTGTGTGGACGTTGCTGGGCTGCTTGCTCGCGGCAGGCAATTAGCTGGACTCTCCGGAGACAGGCGTCAGCGGCAAGCGATATGCAATCGCGGCGTAATTTTTTAAAGCTTGGTACCGCTATTGCAGTCGGTAGCCTGATCAATTTACCGGCACGTAGACTGATTTTTGCCAGTCCTTCTGCGTCACCAAGCCTAAGACCACCGGGGGCAGTACCTGAAAACGATTTTCTAGCAACATGCAATCGCTGCAGTAGATGTGTAAAGGTGTGTCCTACCGGTGGGCTCGTGCCAATGCCTTTTTCCAGCGGGATTATGACGTACGAGACACCGGAACTGATTCCCCGTAAAGGCTGCTGCGAATTATGTATGCTATGCTCCAAGGTCTGTCCAACAGGTGCAATCCGACCGATAAAAAGGTTAGAAGTAAAAATCGGAGTTGCCAGATTGGATGAGGGTCGTTGTTTGGCTTGGACCCAGGGGAAAGCATGCCTGATATGTAAGGAGCGATGCCCAGTAGATGCGATAATAATCGATGATAGCAAACGTCCGTACATAAATTCACGAAACTGCATCGGGTGTGGTGCTTGCGAGAATGCTTGCCCTGTGGAGGAAACGGCAGTGAAAGTTGTTATTGATTAAGCCGACGTCAAAAGAAGTAGCTATTGTTGGCGAAGTGAAGAAAATCTTTGAACGTCGTAGAAGCGTTTGAGTAGTTAGTAAGAAATCTACAAAAAGATAGAGGTTAACGATTATGATGAATAATGAAAAATATATAAAATTGCTTCATTGTTTAAAAAATATGGAGAAAGTGATCTTAGCTTTTTCTGGAGGCGTAGACAGTACTTTTTTACTTAAAGCAGCGAAGGGAGCCTTAGGCGATAACTTTAAAGCAGTGACTATACAATCTCCCTATATTCCTAAATGGGAAATTGAGGAGGCCGAACAATTAGTAGCAGAACTTGGTGTAGCGTTTGAAATCCTATAGGCGCCTATTATTGATGAAATTAGAAATAACCCTGAAAATAGATGTTATCTTTGCAAAAAGGCGGTATTTAGTCAGATCAAAGCTATTGCGCAGAGAGAAGGTTATCTTTATGTTATTGATGGCACCAATTTTGATGATATCGGTGACTATAGACCGGGGCTTAAGGCGCTGAGGGAACTGAATATAAAAAGTCCTTTATTAGATTGCCAATTAACAAAACAAGAAATAAGAAATTTATCTAAGGAACTTGGACTTAACACGTGGGATAAACCATCTTATGCTTGTTTGCTTACAAGAATACCCTATGGCAATGCACTGAAAGAAGAAGATTTTATAAAAATAGAAAAAGCGGAAAAGTATATCATGGACAGAGGATTCCGGGCGATTCGAGTGCGATGTCACGACGATCTGGCCAGAATTGAAGTGGATAAACAGGATAAAGGTAAATTATTTAATGAGGATCTTCTTGATGAAATATCTGATAAGCTTAAGGAATTTGGCTTTAAGTATGTAACTTTAGATTTAGAAGGCTATAGGGTTGGAAGTTTTAACGAGACAATAGGAAACAAATAGCAGGGGATATGCCTAAAATATTCCAGGAGGAAATGATGAATAAAGCGGATATAAGAAAATTGCTGCAAAGAGTAAAGGACAATGAAATAAAAGTCGAAACAGCCATAGAAATCATTGAAGATTTACCTTATAAGGAAATGGGGTTTGCTAAGATTGATAATCATCGTGAAATACGAGTAGGATACCCGGAAGTCATCTATTGCGAAGGAAAGACAGTCGAACAAGTGAAAAGCATTATCGAGTTCATGCTGACTAAGGATAATAATATATTAGCAACCCGCGCTAACGAAGATATGTACGAAGCAATAAAAACTATCTGCGCAGAAGCTAAGTATAACCCTTTGGGAAGGACAATTACCATTCGAAAGAGAGAAGAACAGCTTACAGACAGTTATATTGCCATTGTTTCAGCTGGAACTTCTGATTTGCTGGTAGTGGAGGAAGCAGCAGAAACAGCCAGCATTCTTGGCAACCGCGTAGAAAAGATTGTAGATGTGGGAGTTGCAGGCATTCATAGACTTTTCGCCAAGATTGATGTCATCCGGGGGGCAAAAGTGGTTATCGTAGCTGCAGGCATGGAAGGCGCACTCGCCAGCGTTATAGGGGGAATGATAGATAAACCTGTTATTGCTGTCCCGACAAGTGTTGGTTATGGGGCAAGCTTTGGCGGTCTTGCTGCTCTGTTATCCATGCTGAATACTTGTGCAAGCGGCGTTAGTGTAGTTAATATCGATAATGGTTTCGGCGCCGCTTATAATGCCAGTATAATTAATAAATTATGAGATAGCTAATAAAACTAAGAAAATAAAATTATCTTTGACAAATAACTTATCTGAGGAGTGTTGTATGGATAATAAGAAACATAAGTGGTTCAACTGGATGGGGTTTGGCATGAATGTAGCTTTGCTGCATTTGATTGGTATCGCCTGTTTGCTCTCTTCAGTATCGAGTCCGACTCTTTTTAGTTTAGGATTTTTAGCCTACACACTAGGACTGAGACATGCTTTTGATGCAGACCACATTGTGGCAATTGATAATACCATACGTAAGCTGGTGCAGCAAAAAAAGAATGCTGTAGGTGTTGGCTTTTACTTTTCATTAGGACATTCCACTGTTGTATTTCTCATGACAGTCGCCACTATTTTCGTAACCCAGTGGACGGAAATCAATATGCCTCAATTTAAAGACATAGGCGGTATTATCGGGACCACCGCTTCCGGGGTGTTCTTGATTTTAATTGGAATATTGAATCTAGTTGTGGCCGTTGATATTTATAAGGTGTTTATCAATATGCGTCAAAAATCTTATGATGAAGATAAAATGGAAGAATTGCTGCACAATAGAGGTTTGATGGCTCGTTTTTTAAATCCTCTGTTTAACTTTGTCAGCAAAAGCTCACATGTATATCCTATTGGCTTTTTATTTGGATTGGGCTTTGATACGGCAAGTGAAGTTGCTTTGCTGGCCATCTCAGCAGGAGTAGCAAAAAGTGATGTTAGTATTACCGGTATTATGGCTCTTCCTATTTTATTTGCTGCCGGAATGAGCTTACTTGACACCGCGGATGGAGTATTTATGACTACCACCTATAAGTGGGCGTTTAACACACCGCTTCGTAAGGTATATTACAATCTTACTGTTACCAGCATGTCAGTTATTGCTGCGCTCTTAATCGGAACGATTGAGCTTGCGCAAGTCATAACTTCTAAAATAGGTTTGACAAGCGGAATTTGGAAATGGGTACAGAGCTTGGATGTTGGAGCGGTAGGTTATATCCTAGTAGTGTTATTTGTGCTTATTTGGATGACTTCCTATGGTATCTGGAAGTTTAATAAAATTGAAGAGAGCCAATTTTATCCCTGAAAATAAGTAAAATTAAGGAGAAATTGCGATATGGAAAAGAAAAAATTAGGATTTGGCTTCATGCGGTTACCATTAAAGAACCAGAACGATTATGCAAGTATTGATATGGATTTAGTAAATCAAATGGTAGATACTTTTTTGGAAAGAGGTTTTACCTATTTTGATACAGCTTATATGTATCATATGAATAAGAGTGAGATCGCAATAAGAGAGGCTTTAGTAAAACGTCATAAAAGAGACAGCTTCACTTTAGCAACCAAATTACCAACAATGTTTTTAAAAACCAAGGAAGATCAAGAGAGAATTTTTAACGAACAGTTAGAAAAATGTGGTGTGACTTACTTCGATTATTACCTTCTTCATAATCTTGGGGTAGCCCATTACGAGATAGCACAAAAATTTGATAGTTTTGCTTTTATTCAGCAAAAGAAAAATGAAGGAAAGATTAGGCATATCGGATTTTCCTATCATGATAATGCTGATTTATTGGAAAAAATCCTGACAGCACATCCGGAAGTCGATTTTGTCCAGCTGCAGATTAATTATCTGGATTGGGACAATGAAAGCATTCAGTCAAGGAAATGCTACGAAGTAGCAAGAAAATATAATAAACCGGTTATTGTTATGGAGCCAGTCAAAGGCGGTACGCTTGCAAAAGTTCCTGAAAAAGCAGAGCAACTATTTAAAGATTATCATCCTGACATGTCCATACCATCATGGGCTATCCGTTTCGTGGCAAGTCATGAGGGAATTATGATGGTATTAAGTGGGATGTCTGATATGGAGCAGTTACTGGATAATACAGGTTATATGCAGGAGTTTAAGCCATTTGTGCAGGAAGAATATGATGTTCTTAAAAAGGCAGTTGGGATTATTAATAAAGCAATTGCCATTCCATGCACAGCCTGCCAGTACTGTATAGAGGACTGTCCGAAAAACATAGCAATTCCGAAGTATTTTGCATTATACAACGCGGAAAAGCAATCCTTGAACTCCGGTTTTTCCACACAAAGAGTATACTATGATAATTATATAAAAACACATGGAAAAGCATCTGAGTGTATCGGATGCAAAAAGTGTGAAAGAAATTGTCCACAGCATATCGAGATTACGAAATGTTTAAAAGATGTAGTTGGTACTTTTGAAGCATAAACTACCTTTCCAAAGCTAGGGAACAGTAAAACCTAAGTGTAGTATCGGCCTGTAATAGAATCATCTTTTTTACACCCGCATAAAAAAAATAAGAGTGTAAGTACGAGAAAACTTACACTCTTATTTTTTTATGCTGGAAACGTATCAAATTTCTATCAGATTATATTCCCGACTGCCCATGCTCAGTGTTTCCATGTATTCGAGCTGATGCAAGCCGAAACGAGATTCCATGCGCTCGACGATATCACGACGCTCATCGGCAGGCATCTGATAAATCATGTCTACACAAGCTTGGTCAGCTGCCAGAATATCTGTCGAGCCAAGAATACCAATGTCACCACAAGTCGGTTTAGCAGCATAAGCCCCAGCACAGTCACAGTCAACAGAAATATTTTTCAAAACGCTAATATACGCAATATGACCTTTGAAGTGCTCAGTAATAGCATCACCTGATTCCACCATTCGTTCCAGAAATCCTTTGCCCCCCAGCCAGCCGTCCCCATGAATCATTCTTTTACCTACTTTACCGGATGCCATACCGATACCGATGTTCTTTAAAGAACCGCCGAAACCGCCCATTGTATGGCCTTTAAAATGGGTATAAACCAGCAAAGAATCATATTTCAGCACACGTTTCCCTACCGCGATTTCCTGCAGATGAATTCCTCGTTCAAAAGGATATTTTCCTGTATGATTATCCAATTGTTTGTCGAGAAATTCTTTCACGCCCGGTATCGGTAGCATAACATCTCCGTCCTCATCCAGAATATCGACTGGACAAAAGTCAAAACCATTGATCTTAATCGTTTCGCGATGCGTCTTCGTTTCCCGGCGCGGGCTTTTGTAGAGAACATTGGATTCGACGATGCTGCTATGCGGAATTTTGCTCTGCAAGTTTTTTATGTACTCAATAGGCAGGAGATTCGGTCCGTGGGGTTCACCTGTATGCAGTTTAATCCCGACTTTACCGGTAATCCCCTGGTTAATCTTTTCATAAATTTTTTGTACACCTTCCGGGCTCAAGTCCCGTGTAAAATACACATTAGGCTTACTTGGATCATACGACGAACTCGCATGTGATCCATCCCAAGTCACTGGTTTTTGCGTATTATCCTCCGCATGCGCAGTCAGCTGGATAAACGACGGAATGGCTGCTACCAATGCCATCGCACCGCCGGCAACCTTCAAAAAATTGCGCCTAGTAAATTCCTTTTTTTTTCCCTTCTTGGTTATCTGATGTTACCACTTTTTCACGACTCCTTTTTATTATCTATTTCTTCTGTTAACAGTTAAAATGTATCATCTGGACTTAACTCCAAGTCAATAGGTTTTGTAATGTTTTTATTTTCTGCCACAATATTCTTAATTTATAAAGGAAGTGCAGCTTGACTGTGTTCAAAAAAAACACTTGACTTTGAGCTAACTCCAAGTGTTAAACTCAAACTCAAGAAGATGAAGGGAATGAAGCAAATATTTAGTTTCAGTATGCCGGAATTGATTCTGGTGCTTATTGCGGTACTTATCGTATTTGGTCCGGGTAAGCTCCCGAAAGTTGGTAAAGCATTAGGGAGGGGCCTTAGTGAATTCAAAAATGCGACGAATATTGAAAGTCGTAAGGAAGAAGTAATACAAGTAGAAGTCAAAAAGCCTGAAGAAAAGTGAGGAATAGCGAAAAAGATATTATTTACGGAATCCGAGCCTGGAATAAGGGGAACATTAAAGGACATCCTGCGATGAAAGAGACATATGAAACAGGGGAAAGCGTATAAACAGGAGGAACAAGATTGGAGCAGAAATCTTTAGCAACAAAAAAGTTATTTACGAATCAGGATTTATTCAAATTATTTCTGCCAGTTATCATAGAGCAGTTTTTAGAATATCTAGTAGGATTGGTAGACTCAATCATGGTAGCGCATGTGGGGGAATCAGCCGTATCTGGTGTGTCTTTGGTGGATTTCGTCATGGCATTGCTCATTAGTATATTCGCCGCTCTATCTACCGGTGGTGCTGTCATTGCGGGGCAGTATATGGGCAAGAAGCAGATGGAAGAATCAAGAGAGGCAGCAAATCAACTCGTATGGTTTTCTGGTGCCATATCCGTCATAATCATGGTCATTATCTATCTAGGGAAACCGCTTATTTTAAATGGTCTGTTTGGGCAGATTACGGATGAAGTACGCAGGGATGCGAATATCTACCTAATGATTACAGCAGTCTCCATTCCCTTTCTGGCACTGTATAATGCGGTCGCTGCAATATTCCGTACTATGGGTAATTCAAAACTACCCATGAAGATAATGCTGGCTATGAACATAGCGCATGCGGTAGGAAATGCAATACTTATTTATGGCTTCCACTTTGGAGTTGAGGGGGTTGCTATACCGACCTTGATATCGCGTATTGCGGCTGCAGTTATTATAATCACATTGGCCTTAAACCAAAAGCAATCAATATATATAAAGAAAAATTTAAAGCACAAATTTAACTGGTCAATGATTAAAAGAATCTTAAGCATTGGTGTTCCATATGGATTGGAAAATGGTTTGTTCTATCTGGGAAGAATTATTGTACTCAGCCTTGTTGCTACTTTTGGTACGGCAGCAATCGCAGCAAATGCGGTGTCAGGCACCATTAATATGTTTGCAGTGATGCCGGGGATGGCAATTGGTCTCGGTTTAACCGTAGTTATTGCAAGATGTGTCGGCGCAGGAGATTATGAACAGGCTAAATATTACACAAAAAAGGTTATGGGTATTGTATATGTGGCACATGTATTAAGCTGTGCGTTGCTACTTGCTCTGCTCCCGGTCATATTACATGTGTACGGATTATCTGAGGCAGCAACGTCATTGACCACAAAAATTGTTTGGTATCATGCAGCATTTACAGTAGCAATCTGGCCGCTTGCCTATACCTTGCCTGTCACATTCCGTGCATCAGGAGATGCAAAACTTCCAATGACTGTTGGTATTATGACTATGTTTTTCTGTCGTATTGCACTAGCCTATGTGCTAAGTATTTATTTTAATATGGGAATGTTCGGCACATGGGTAGCTATGTTTATTGATTGGATTGTCAAGGCAATCATTTTTGTATACAGGTATATAAGTGAAAAATGGACTAAGTTTCGTGCAATTTAACTGATTACTGTATAGGCTCCCGCAATCGTCTGAAAGTAAATGTTGTTGACCTGTACTATCAGCATCGTGCCGAGAAAGTTGCTGGAGTCGTACAAAATCTGATTAGGAAGGCAAGGTCAAGTATAAGAGGGAGGCGTAAATATGGAATATCGAATTTTAGGAAGAGCAGGAATCAAAGTAAGTGCCATTGGTATTGGCGGTGAGGGATTTGAAAATAAAAGCTATGAAGATTGCGAAGCAATTATTGATTGTGCAATCAATGAAGATATTAATTTTATTGATATATATAATTCAAATCCGGAAGTTAGAAGTAATGTTGGCAAAGCATTAAGTAAATATCCTCGAAGTGGTTTTGTTATTGAAGGACATCTATGTTCTACTTGGGATAACGGACAATATCGACGTACCAGGGATTTTAATGAAGTTGTCAATGCATTTAAAGACTTTCTAAATAGAATGCAATTAGACTATGTCGATGTAGGGATGATTCATTATGTTGATGATCAAAAAGATTTTGATCATATTTTTCATGGAGAAATAATTGAATATGCACAGGAATTAAAAGAAAAAGGCGTTATTAAGTCTTTAGGAATATCCACACATAATACAGATATTGCTTTTAGAGCAGTGGAAACAGGAATCATTGATGTAATTTTATTTAGTATTAATGCTGCTTATGATATGTTACCAGCCAGTGAGGATGTAAATATATTATTTGAAGAAAGTACTTTTAAAAACAGAACCTATAAAGGTATTGATCCAAAACGTGATAAGTTATACCACACTTGTGAAAATGCAGGTGTCGCTTTAACTGTTATGAAAGGATATGCTGCTGGAGTGTTACTCAGTGACCAAGAATCTCCTTTCGAAAAAGCTCTGACCACGGCACAATGCTTACATTACTGTTTAACCAGACCGGCAGTTGCTTCTGTAATGGTTGGAGTATCTGATCCGAAACAAATACTTGCAGCAACCGCCTATGTCACTGCAAGTAATAAAGAAAAAGATTATAGTAAAGTTCTTGCAAATGCCCCAAGAAGTTCATTTGGTGGACATTGTATGTATTGTGGACATTGTGCGCCATGTTCGAAAAAGATAGATATTGCGTCAGTAAATAAATATTTAGATTTAGCATTAATTCAAAAAGATGTCCCTGAAACATTAAAGAATCATTATGCTTTATTAGAACATCACGCAAATGAATGCGTAGAATGTGGTTTATGTATGAAAAACTGCCCATTCAATGTAGATATTATTAATAAAATGAAACAGGCTGTTAAACTTTTTGGCAAATAAATAACTTTGCAGGCTACAGAATAAAAAAATTTGACTTAGAGTTAACTCCAAGGTTTATACTGACAATACAAAATAGTAAGGAGATAAAAAAATGATTAGACATATGTTTATAAGCCCTATTAAAGAAGCTGCTAAAGCAAAATAGGCACTAGTAAAATCGAGGAGGAGCACATATGAGAGTTGTAGGTATTAACGGCAGTCCGCGAAGAGAAGGAAATACATCAATTATTATTAAAGCGGTATTTAAAGAATTAGAGAAGAATGGAATTGAAACTGAATTAATACAACTTGGTGGTTTGCCTGTACGTGGTTGCATGGCTTGCATGAAGTGTTTTGAAAAGCAGAATGGCAAGTGCATAATTCCAAACGATGGGATAAACGACATTATAGAGAAGATGGTCAAGGCAGATGGTATTATTTTAGGTTCACCGGTATACTGTGCTGATGTGACACCAGAAATGAAAGCCCTTCTTGACCGTGGTGCATTAATTTCCCATGCAAATGGGGGGGCTTTGCTAAAACACAAAGTAGTTGGTGCTGTGACAGCTGTACGCCGCAGCGGAGGCTTACACGCATTTGATACAATGAATCATTTTCTCCATATAACCGAGAGCTTTTTAGTGGGAGCCAGCTATTGGAATATGGTTCATGGTTTGGAGCCTGGCGATGTTGAACGTGATGAAGAAGGTATGAAAAACATGCAGGTTCTTGGCGAAAACATGGCGTGGTTGCTAAAGCGAATCAACAATTAGACCTTGTAATCGTGACTATAACTGCATATCGCGAATCAGTTGCACAGGTGATTTTACGCTGGTTGACGCAAAGAGGAGTGGTTGCGATTCCGAAGTCTGTTCACAAAGAAAGAACTATTGAAAACTGCAATATTTTTGACTTTGAATTAAGCCAGAAGGATATGGAGAAAATTGCAACATTGGATACGAAAACAAGTTGCTTCTTTTCACATAACGATCCGGAAATGGTGAAGTGGCTTAGTACCGTCAAATGTGATATTTAACAAGTAGAATAAAAAAGATGATTAATTAGGAGGGAAAAGGAAATGGCAAATTCAAAGAGACTTATCGCTTATTTTTCACGCAAAGGAAGCAATTATGTGGGAGGTAGTATTGTAAACCTGCCAATTGGAAACACAGAAGTAATAGCAAAGAAAATACAGGAAATAACAGAAAGTGATATGTTCCAAATCGAGACAGTAAAATCTTATCCAAAAGATTATACGGAAACAACAAATGTAGCACAGGAAGAAAAGAGGGCAAATGCGAGACCCGAGCTTACAGAAATAGTAGATGATATGGATTCTTATGATGTGATTTATATCGGGTATCCGAATTGGTGGGGAACGATGCCGATGGCGGTATTTACGTTTTTAGATTCTTATGATTTTTCAGGAAAGACCATTATTCCATATTGTACACATGAAGGTAGTGGAATGGGAAGTAGTGAGCGCGATATCAAGAAACTTTGTCCGAATGCAAAGGTGCTGTCCGGTTTGGCAATTATAGGCGGCAGTGTTGCCAGAGCAGACAGAGATGTAGCAAACTGGCTGAGTTCCATCGCTTTACCCCGAAGTTTTGAAAGCTAATCAGGTGGTTGTTGACTTACTCAATGAAATAACAGGGAAGAAGAATGCTACCCCTGCTCAAATTGCAATGGCTTGGCTGCTTGCCCAAAAACCTTGGATTGTGCCGATTCCGGGTCTCGTACAGCTCGATCACCTCGAAGAAAACCTCGGCGCCGCCAACGTTAAACTGACTTTGGAGGACCTGCATGAAATTGAAGACGCTTTCTCAAAGCTTACAATAAAAGGGGAACGGCTATGTGATGTCTTTTTAAAAGATATTGAACGTTAGTATTCGAATAACATCCTGACATGTCCATACCATCATGGGCTATCTGTTTCGTGGCAAGTCATGAGGGAATTATAATGGTATTAGGTGGAATGTCTGATATGGAGCAGTTACTGGATAATACAGGTTATATGCAGGAGTTTAAGCCCTTTGTGCAGGAAGAATATGATGTTCTTAAAAAGGCAGTTGGGATTATTAATAAAGCAATTGCCATTCCATGTACAGCCTGCCAGTACTGTGTAGAGGACTGTCCGAAAAACATAGCCATCCCGAAGTATTTTGCGTTATACAATACGGAAAAGCAATCCTTGAATACCGGGTTTTCTACACAAAGGGTATATTATGATAACTATACAAGAACATATGGCAAAGCATCATACTGTATCGGATGTAAACAGTGTGAAAGAAATTTTCCACAACATATTGACATTACAAAATATTTACAGGATGTAGCTGATGTTTTTGAAGTATAACTTCTTTTCCATAGATAGGGAATAGAAGCATAAATCAGGATGTAAAAAAATTTTTAGAGGAGAATAAGAATATGAACAAAACAAAGAATTTAAGTGAAAGTGTAATCTTTCCTAAAGGAGAAAAAGTACCTGTAAAATATAGTAAATATTTTACAGGTACTGCATGGCTTAGTATGCTGGTACCGGGTGGTAGTGAATTTAATTGTCCAATAGGCAATGTAACATTTGAACCAGGCTGTCGGAACAATTGGCATCAGCATCCGGGTGGACAGATTCTATTAGTAACAGGTGGACGTGGTTACTATCAAGAGGAAGGAAAACCTGCACAGGAACTTCATCCGGGTGATGTAGTAAAAATCACTCCAAATGTAAAGCACTGGCATGGAGCGGCACCTGACAGTTGGTTTGTGCATCTTTCCATCGAAACAAATGTTAATGCAGGACCACCAGAATGGCTTGAACCTGTAACGGATGAAGAATATAACAATTTAAAATAAACAAAAAAATAATTTTATGAAAGAAGTATTTAATATGCGTATAAGTGAAACCGCAAACAAAAATCATGAGGAATTGTTCCCCACTCATGAATCAACTCTAAAAGTAACAGATCCTATTTAAAAAATCTTGACTTGGAGCTAATTCCAAGTGTTATAATATCGGGTAATAGGAGGTGAAACCGCATGAAAATTGCAGAAGTAAGTGAAAAATTTGATGTTTCACAAGATACACTCCGCTATTATGAACGCATCGGATTGATTCCTCGTGTGAACCGCAATAAAAGCGGAATCAGGGATTTTACGGAAGAAGCCTGTAGGTGGGTCGAATTTATCAAATGTATGCGAAGTGCAGGTCTTCCGATTGAAGTATTGATTGAGTATGTTACGCTGTTTCAACAGGGCGATGAAACAGCTGAGGCAAGAAAAGAACTCCTAATCGAGCAGCGTAAGCAGCTCATGATAAGAATGGAAGATATGAAGAAAACGCTGGAACGCCTGGATTATAAAATTGCAAGATATGAACAGGCAGTAGTTGGAGCAGAGAAAGCACTTAAAAGACCGGAGGAATAGTTTTGGGTACACTGCACTTAGCGATATGAGTAATTATGAACAGGTTATTGACGACATAAGTTATATGCAGGAGATTATGCCTTTGAATGAGGAAGAAAGAGAATTTATAACAAAGGTCACTGAGATTATTAACAGTAGTATTGCAATACCATGCACCGCATGACAGTATTGTGGGGATGGATGCCTCAAGAAGATACCAATACCAAAATACTTTTCTCTGTATAATAGCCAGAAGCAGTTTGGACTGGCACCTGCTCATATGAATTATTACATGAATTTAACGCAGGACTTTGGGAAGGCGTCTGACTGTATCAGCTTTAAACAGTGTGAACAGCACTGCCCACAGCATATTGATATTGTGGAACAGTTGAAAGAGGTGTCCAGGGTTTTTGATGTGTAAACGTGGTAAGGCTTAACGGAATGGATTAATCGGGTGCCGTATCATCTCTAATGGTATTAAATAGCCTCAACCTTTGCGGAGTTGGTAAAATTTCATTGACAACATTTCACATAAATGCTATTATAATGGCAATAATCTATAGCTGATCAGAAAACTGAAGGCTAAGAAGTATCTATTTGATATTTCTTGGCCTTCAGTTTTTTTATTTTCTCAATGAAGCAGTGAATTTATTAAGCAACAAATAGAGTTTTACTAAGTCTAATTACTGCAGTAGAAAATGCTTTAGAATCATTTTAGAAAAAAAGGAGATTAATCAGATGTACATTACAAATTTACAAAAAACAAAACCAGCAAAAAATCTAGCAACAGATCAGGTACCGGTTGCAGTTCGCTGGTTGCTAGGCGAACCTGAAGGAGCACCTAATTTTGAATTGCGCTATCTTTCTTTTCCCGTTTCTGCTTCTACTGTTTATCATGAGCATCCTTGGGAGCATGAGGTTTTTGTCGTTAAAGGTAAAGGTAAGATAAAAACTGCGCAAGGTGAAATCGTAGTACAAGCCAATGATGCCATCTTGTTATTGCCCAATGAGTCACATCAATTGATCAATAATTCTTTAGAAGAAAATTTTGATATTATTTGTGTCGTGCCTAAAGGGACTCGCTCATTTTCCTGCCAATGCGGTTAAAAAACTCTGCGGTCACAGTGGCATTTCGTTTCCTGTGGTTGCAAGATAATCTAGTTTGGCAGTTCTTAGTGAAAGTATAAGGGGGAGTCCTTTATGATAGAAATACATAATTTGCAAAAATCCTATGGTGATATCAATATTCTAAAGAATATTGATTTAACAATCGATGATGGTGAAATTTATGGACTTGTTGGTCGAAGTGGTGCTGGAAAATCCACCTTGCTACGTTGTATTAATGGCTTAGAAAAATATAATTTTGGCAGTTTAAAGGTTAATGGTTTTGATATTAAGGAACATAGTGACGAAGAAATAAGGCATTTTAGAAAAAATATTGGTATGATATTCCAACACTTTTCTTTAATGGAAAGAAAGACCGTGTATCAAAACGTGGCATTACCGATGGAATGTTGGAATTATCCTAAAGCTGAGATTGATAAGCGGGTGAAGGAACTCTTAAAAATAGTTGATATTGAAGATAAGATTCACGAAAAACCACGCTCCTTAAGTGGTGGGCAAAAGCAGAGAGTGGCTATTGCCAGAGCGCTGTCATTAAACCCTAAAATTCTCCTTTGTGATGAAGCCACTTCAGCATTAGATCCTAAAACGACCCAGTCTATTTTACTTCTACTCAGGAAGATTAATGAAACATTAGGGATTGCTATCGTTTTTGTTACTCATCAAATGTCCATCGTAAGGCAGTTTTGTCACAAGGTTTGTATTCTGGAAAATGGTGAAATTATGGCTAAAGGTGTTGTGAGTGATATTTTCAGCAATCAACCCCAAGCTTTAAAAAACCTTCTCGGTGAAGAGGAAGAAGAAGTCTTGCCATCGCATGGTATAAATATAAAAATTACTTATAGTGAGGCAAATGTAAATGACAGAGTATTGTCTGATATGGCGCAAAAGCTAGATATTGGTTTTTCCTTGGTGTGGGCGAAAACAGAGCAATATAGTGATCGGGTATTGGGATGGGTAATTCTCAATGTTGATGAGGAAAATGTACCTATTGTAGGAAAATATTTAGACGATGTGAGTGCTAGATGGGAAGTGTTATATAATGAGCAATAATCATGCCTATGATCTTCTTCATACCATCCTTGTACCGGAGTTTTTAAAAACATTATATATGGTTATTTCGGCCACGGTATTATCAACAATCATTGGTATGTTATTAGCCGTCATCTTAATTATTACTTATAAAGAAGGGTTGAAACCAAATAAATATATCTATGAGATATTAACTACATTCATTAATATTGTTCGTTCATTCCCCTTTATTATATTAATTGTGGCGATTATCCCTGTGACGCGAGCTATTGTAGGAAGTTCTATTGGTGAAAAAGCAGCGATTATTCCTTTAACGATTGCCGGCGCTCCCTTTATTGCTAGAATTATTGAAGGAAGTTTACGGGAAGTGGATAAGGAACTGATTGAAGCCGTTAAGTCTTTCGGTGCTACTAATTTTCAAATTATATTTAAAGTCATGTTGCCTGAGGCAGTACCTTCTGTTATTTCAGGCATCACTTTAGCGATTATTTCGATTCTAGGTTGCACCGCTATGGCAGGTGCAGTAGGTGCCGGTGGCCTAGGTGCTATAGCCATCACATATGGATATGCGAATTTTGATAATACCATTATGTATGGAACAGTGTGTGTGCTCATTATTCTAGTACAGATCATTCAATCTATAGGTAATTTTTTGTATAAGGTTTTAAAATAATAAATATGGAGTGGTATAAGATGCATTTTAAAAAAATAATCTCTCTAGTCTTAGTGATTGGAACTATTTTATCGTTGATGGGTTGTGGTAAGACAACACCAAATGGGGCTAGCACAGCTGGCAATCAGCCTGAAAAAAAGAATATCATTGTAGGAACTTCACCGATTTTTAAGGATATTTTAATAGCTGCAAAAGATGAATTTAATAAAGAAGGATATACCTTAGAAGTGAAAGTATTTGATGACTTAGTAACCCCAAATATTGCGCTACAAGAGGGAAGCGTTGATATGAGTTTTCATCAACATGAACCTTATCTGACTCAATATAATAAAAGTAAGGGAACAGATTTAGTAAAATATAATGGTGGAATTGTGAAATATTTCATGGGGATTTATTCTGATAAAATAAAAAATGTTAATGACTTGAAGGATGGGGCTAGCGTATCCGTTCCTAACGATCCTAGTAATAGAGGAAGGGCCTTAAAAGCATTGCAGGCAAATGGTTTAATCAAGCTTAAAGAGGGCGTAGATACTCCCACCAAATTAGATATTGTAGAAAACAAGAAGAATTTAAATATTGTTGAGATGGATGTAATAAAGTTGGTTAGTTCTTTAAAAGATGTGGATTGCTCAACGATTATTTCTGTTGTAGCGGTTAATGGAAATTTAGATCCGACATCAGCCATTGCCGTGGAAGATCCTGGTGAAAGCGCAAAATATGCTATTATTATTGTGTTAAACAAAGAGAAACATAGTGAAGCGGTTGCTGCTCGATTAGAAACATCCTTAAAATCAGAAAAAGTTAAGAAATTTTTAGAAGAACGCTATAAAGGGGCAGTACTGCCCGCATTTTAATAAAAAATATAGCAATTTAAAACCTGTTTCCTCTATGAACCTGGGAGGAAGCAGGTTCTTGTGTTAAAGTCCATAGATGCAATTATATTACATCTATAAGACAATGTGGCGACTGTAGTGCAAGAACTAGAAGTAGGTCAGAAGGCGACGGTGCGAGTAGGTATTGAACTTCATTTATGGGAGAATATTGGTGAACCCATCTCATAATTGTTGTAGGGGTGAGCTTCAATCGTCTTTCTTGCATCATCTGTACAAGCATTCTATAGCTGAGTGGGTATTTTAAGTACCAGCAAAGGTACAAGATTATAATTTCAGACTCAAAATGTCACAGCATTTAAACAAATGTTGTGACATTCTCTTTTACCTCAACTTTTAAGTTTAGGGTAATGATTATATCACGGATTTTTTTTGCACTAGAACCAATCATTTTAGAATTTGTTGTATATTAGTTGTTCCTATATTGAGTCACGTACTTATAAACAGTATTCAAATGACTGTGATACCATGTCCAGAAAAGTAAAAATTTTGGGGTTTATATAAAATTTTGTTTTAATATAGAAGGATTTTTGTATAGTTATATATAATATTTATATGAATGCAAATGTAGTATTTGTAAGTGGATTTATTCATAGAAGCATTCGTAGTAAAGAGGGTCTTTTTTTTATAAATAGGAAAGTAACTAAAATAAAGGGAAGGTTGTTATGTATAAATTTTTGAAAATTAATCCATTTTTTTTAGCTTTTGTGTTACTTGGCGCGATTTTTTTATGGGCTCCCGTTTGTCAAGGACATTTACAACTAATGAACGGCAATGAAGTACCAATGAAATGTTTTTATACAGGTAAAACCAGTGTCATTCTTTCTATATTGTTTATTATCGTAGGAATAGAAGATGTATTACGTAAAAAAATCTCTTCCTTGTTTTTTATTGGAATGGGAATTGTATTATTTCTTCTTCCGAATAATTCGTGGGGAATCGGGGTTTGTAAAAAAGAAACCATGGCCTGTATAACAACAGCTTTATGGATAAAAGGTGTCGGGGTAGGTTCTGTATTATATGGAATTGTTACACTGTTTAAAAAAGATATTATTCAAGTACCTGATTAGAATTATATATAAAAATTGGACTGATCGCAGGATGATTATGGTTATGGTCACACATGATAGTGATGATGCGATATTCTTAGCAACAAAAATTGTTGTGATGTCTTATCGGCCAGCCAAGATCAAAAAAATCCTACCAAACAATATCCCCTATCCAAGAATGAGAGATCTACAGGAATTTTCGAATCTGAGAAATGAAATTATCTCTCTATTTGAGTTACCAAGAAAATCTTTTGACTTTTTGGTAACTGTTAAAGGCATTGGGAGGTTAATGAATGTGGAAATTAGCATTTTATAATATTATCCGCAGGAAAAATAAATCTATCTTTACCATTTTTATCAGCACGATTGTAACAGCCTTATTTGTGATTTTTATATCCATCTTATCCATCGCACAGTCGGGGATTAAATTAAGTATAGACCGAATGGGAGCAGATGTAATTTTAATTCCCAATGACACAGAAATCAGTAATCAGGAAATACTGTTCACGGGAATTGCACAAATGAAATATTTTAGTGCTTCTGAAATTTACGGCAAATTGCCGCAAAATGATATTCAGAAAATTACCCATCAGTTTTTCCTGAAAACTTTGCCCGAATTAGGGTGCTGTACAACGGGCGAAGAACTTAGAATTGTTGGAATTGATACCCAGACCGACTTCATTTTGCAGCCATGGCTGAAACAAAACCATAACGATCCGATAACAGAGGATACAGCAATTGTTGGATCGAACATGAGCCGGGAATTCGGTTCAAAAACCTTCTTTTTAAATCATCTTTTTAAAATTTCCGGCGTACTATATTCAACAGGAACCGGCATGGATGAATCTATATTCATTGATATCAGTAAAGCCAGAGAAATGGGAAAAAAGAGTTTCGATCCCAAAACCTTTTTAAACAGAAATGTTGATGACTTAGTCACTTCATATCTGATTAAACTAAAGCCCGGTATCAACGCTGAAAACTTTATCAACAGTATTAGTAATCTAACCTTGCCTATTCGTGCAGTATCCATTGACCAGACCCGAACGCAAATAAAAGAAAAGATCAAACATATTTCTACTATTTTGTTCTACATACTAGGTGCATTTGTTCTTATCTGCGGAGTCGCGTTAGTTGCACAATTTAATGGACTGACCTCCAGCAGAAGAAGAGAAATAGGCTATCTGCGCTCCATTGGTTTTAAAGAAAAAGATGTCATTCAGATGGTCATGTCAGAAGTAATTTTGTTAGGTGTAACAGGGGGATTGCTTGGAGGAGTCATAGGTGCCAGTTTAGTGCCCTCCTTCATCAGTAAATTACAGGCAATTGTTATTATCCCTGAGGGAGAATGGACACTACTACCTGCAATCATTTTTATAATTTGTGGAATTCTTTTTTCATTACTGATTTCGATTGTCGCAGCACTGGCGCCAGCTATAAAAAGTGCCCGACAAAAACCTCATGAAGCTATTACCGAGGGGGCATTATAGTGTCCATATGTGAACTGAAAAATATTACGAAAATATATTCTGTTGGCGAACAAATCATCCCTGTTAAAAATATTTCTTTTGAAATTAACAGTGGAGATTTCATATCCATTCAGGGAGACTCGGGAACAGGAAAAAGTACGTTGCTTATGATCATCGGAGGTCTGTTAAAACCTTCATCAGGATCAATTATCTATCAAGGCAAAGACATCACAAACTACAAAGAAGACAATTTGGCCGAACATAGAGGGAAAAACATCGGTTTTTTATTTCAAAACGTTCAGCTATGTGAAGCGTTGACGATCGAACAAAATATCATTTTAGCAAAAAAATACAGCGGCAATAACGAAATATCCCAAGAAGACATTCAATTTGTAATGAATGAGCTTGGGATACTTGATAAACGAAATTTTCTTCCCCACCAATTGAGCGGTGGACAAAAAAGAAGAGCCATGATTGCCACAACCTGGATTAGAAATCCTAGTCTGATCCTAGCAGATGAGCCAACTAATGATTTGGATCATCACTGGGCAACCAAAGTTTTCTCTCTTTTTTGCGACTGGGTCAGCAAAGGGAAAGCAATTGTATTTGTAACCCATAATGACGATTGGTCTAATTATGCTACTAAAAAATTTCACTTAAACAATGGGGCATTAACGAAAATATAAGGGGTCTGGTGCAAAAAAAATTCGGATGTGGCAATCCAACAGCCCTTGCGGAATTATATGTAGGGGAGGTAGTGGTGGACTGAGGCAGCGGTGCTGGATTTGACGTACTTCTTTCGGCAAAGAGAGCGGGGATCTATGGTAAAGCCTATGGATTAGATATGACAGACGAAATGTTAGCAGTGGCCAAAGAAAATCAGGCCCGTTCTGGAATTTCTAATGCTGAGTTTTTAAAAGGTCACATAGAAACTATTCCACTATTAGATAGTACAATTGATGTGATTATCTCTAATTGTGTCATTAATCTTTCCGCTGACAAAGATAGAGTGTTACAGGAAGGATATCGTGTGCGCAAACCTGGTGGCAGGTTTGCGATATCGGATATTGTATTACCCCGTGCGTTACCGCCAAGTGTATTTTATCAGAAAACGGTCTAACAACTTCTGGTGTACGAGAAAATCTATCGAATTTTTTAGTAGCCGAGTACTAAGATGTTTGGATTGTAAAAGTTGCGTCTCTAAATATGGAGAGAACGCAATTTTTTTATTATCCGAGTATTACTTAAAATAGTCGATAAGCGAGTAGTTCAGTTCTAGTGTACAAGTTAAGCCTATGATTTGTGATTCTGTTGAATAGTTACACTAGAACCGATTATATAATGATTATCATGTAAGGGTTTAACCCCGCAAAACAAAACGCCCAGTTAAAGTGCTCAAACCGCTTTTTCAAGTGACCGCATCACTTTATGAATAATTAGGACAAATTGATAATATAATTAAACAATTGGGTATAATTCTAAATTTAGAGTACGTATGAAAGGAATGATTATTATGTGGAAGAAAATACCCCTTATTCTATCACTTCTAATTTATTGTCAAGTAGGTTATGCTAGCCCTTTGGAGGAATTTTCCCCTGGGCATGCAGCGCTTGATGTGAACTGGAAACCAGATGCTTTTAGAGGCGGCCAGAATAAGTGGGATATTAGCGGAACAGTGGGATTAAACAGTCGATGGGCTATAAATTACCGCCAAATTGATTTTAGTCCTAAATTTAAAGGTGTTCAACTTGAGACAAGCAATAAAGAGTTAAACCTGATTTATAAAATGGACCCCAATATTCAACTTTATGCAGGATACTCGATTACGAAAGGGCATGAAACACTTTCCGGACAGCGGTTGACACAACAAAATATGGTTCAAGGCGGTATTATTGCCATGAAGAGTTTAGGGCATTGTACAACACTATATACAATGTTGGGTGGTGGTGATCATTCAGCAAATGTGGAATTTGGGTTATCGTATCGAATGCAAAAAGATCTCGAATTAAATGTTACCTACCGTCACCTTGAGTTTAGAAATCTAGGTCATGAAAAGTTGGAAGAAGACTTTCGCGGCTTTGGGATTGGTTTTACATACAAATACTAAATAATGGGACAGGCAGGCCTAGAATAAAAGGGCTGGAAGCCTAAATAAGAACTATGTCGCTTTAGATAAATTGGGTTTAATCGTAAAACTTTAAAATTGGGGCTACACCCTTAGCTCAAATATGTTGAATCACCACGCGAAATATCTATTTCGCATATTAGTATCGTTTAGCTATCAAAAAGTGGAGTGTGTGGTGCTGATAGAGCAGAGATAGCTCAAATTTATAAGGCTTTTGTGGATTTATAGAATTTTATAAGTATGTTCTATCTTCGCCTAGACGTCCTGGTCTAGGCGAATTTTTGTTCAGGGGACGGTAGCTATAGGCGAAAATATACGCTTGCACGAATTTAGAAAATCGACTTCTAGATAACACATTATTATAGCAGTGGATCAATTGGCGTTAAATTATTCAACTTGTATAGAAACCACGCTAAGGACAAAAATTATGAGAATCAATAGAACTCATTTAGCGGTATATAGGTGGATTCTTTCGCCAATCTCGATTAATCATGACAGATTAAATTTTCTTTGACCTGTCCCTTATAATCATCTGCATGGCTTTATTTTTTTGGTTTAGAATTCAGAAAGCAACAGTACGTTCAATAAGTGAGAATAGTGTTTAATTGTTGTATGGAAAGGCTATGATATTATCAAGGTGGCATTAATACCACGATTCGAGAGCAAGTAATTAAGGAGGATCAATATTATGCGCGTAATACCGTTAGGCGTTGGAGGGGCTTTTACTGATCGATTTTATCACACCAATTATTTAGTGGAAATTCCGGAATGTCGATTGTTAATAGATATTGGTACTACTATACGTTACAGTTTGTTAGCGGCAGGATATACTGCTCAAGACATAAATGCAGTTGTGCTAACTCATTTTCATTCCGATCATGTTGGCGGTCTAGAGGAATTTTCTCAACGGTGTCGTTATATGTATCAATATCGACCTACGATATATGCTATGCCAGACCAAGTTCCCCTGCTTGCAAGCCTCTTTGCTTTACACGGCGCTAAGCCAGCAGACTATTTAAATGTAACAACAGTTGAGAATCCAATTGTAATTAATAATACAGGAGATGCTCAATATCAGCTAGAATATTATTCAACTATTGGCTTGCATGCCCAAGTAACCAGCAACTACATGATTAGTATTCGACAGAAAGGGAGAGATAATAAGGCAATACGTGTGGTATTCACAGGAGATATTGGGCCTATCGAGAAGTCGGAATTAGGGAGGCTGGTAGCCAACCCAGAAACGGTAGCAGTATTTCATGACTGCCATACTGGTAGCACTCCAACTCCTGCCCACCCAAGCTTAGAACAAATGAAGGATTTATATCCTCTAGAACAACGTGGTAAAATTCATGTTATTCACTACAGTGACAATATTGACCAATACACAGATCGTATCAAGGGGGCCGGGTTTAAAATCGCAATTCAAGGAGAAGTAATTGAATGGTAGCAGAATGAAGATAGACTAGAACCTTCAATACTAGCTTAAGTAATCTAGATAGTAAAACTTGACAATATATACTACTCGTGTTAGCATAATTAAAACAAACATTTGTTTTAATTATGCTAATTAAATAAGACAATTCAATCTAAATAAGGAGTTTGTTATGATGAAAACCGATACTCAATTAAAACTAATTGAAATCGCAACACCACTGTTTGCTACCAAAGGGTTTTCCTCAGTATCTGTTCGTGAAGTAACTGATAGCGCCCAAACTAATGTATCTGCTATTTCCTATCATTTCAACGGCAAAGAAGGGCTTTATCAGGCGGTGCTGGAAGAACAATTCACGCCGATAATGCAAGCATTGCAAGTCGCGAAGAACAATAATTCTCTCTCTCCTATTGAAAGACTAACATTCTATGCTGATCAGATTGCGTACATCCATGCTCAGCGACCTTTTTTAGCCAGGTTCATAAGTAGCGAAGTGACCAATCCTACGGGTTACGGCGGACCTGTTATTGAGAAGCATCTTTCTCAAGTGTACCAGTTTCTGCGCAGTACCTTGCAGGAAGGCATTGATAATGGTGATGTTCAACCTGACTTGAACATCGCTTATGCAGCAATTTCTCTGGCTGGAATACTAAATTTTTATTTTATCACTAAACCTCTTATTCAAAAATTTACTCCTTTAACGGAAGATGCTAATGCCCAATATACGACTCATGCCTTTCATATTTATCTACATGGTATTATAAATAAAGCATAGAGATAAGTCTTTTTTCAGCTTTCATCGATGCAAACTACAAGACAAAAGATATTACATTCCTGAAAATGTAATACCGGAGGATAAGCTAATTTTTATCAGTTTTCAAACAAGTATTTGTTTGAAAATGTTGAAAATAGCTCATATAGAAGACTAACTTCAACACTTATGAAAGGGTGGTAATATGAAAATTACTGCAAAATTTATTAAAATCTTCATTGTTTTTTTGTTCATTCTTGGCGGAGTCGGGACTTATTATTATTTGCAACGCGGCGAAATATCAACCGATAATGCTGCTATTGATGGCCGAACTGTAGTTATAAGCCCGAAAGTACAAGGTTATGTGAAAAACTTACATATGCAAGATAATCAACTAGTTAAGGCAGGCGAAGTTTTGCTAGAAATTGATCCAACCGATTATCTCATTCGTCGAGATCGCGCCAAGGCTACATTAGCAGCTGCTCAAGCGGCGGCTAATGCTTCACATCGCAACCTAGAAACAACCGCGGTCTCCGCTCCATCCACGATTGATGGAGCACAAGCTCAGGTTGCATCTGCTAAAGCTACTTGGGAAAAATCATTAAGTGATATGCAACGCATGGAAAGTCTCTTCAATGCTGGAGCCTGTTCTGAGCAGCAACTTGATCAGGCGATCGCAACAGAAAGATCGTCACGTTCTACTCTAAACAAGATGCGCGCTGATCTCCGTTCCGCCAATACGGCAACTAGCGTGATCGCAGCGGCAAAAGATACAAGTGAACAATTGCAGGCTCAGGTCAAACAGGCTGAAGTCGATCTTGTGCAAGCTGAAAATGATTTGGCCAATACCAAAATCATTGCCCCTATTGATGGTCGTATTACTAAGCGTAGCGTGGAAATCGGCAATTATGTGCAAGCAGGCCAACAACTGTCCTCGCTGGTCGGCACGGAATTATGGATCATTGCCAATTTCAAAGAAACACAGCTAGAACATCTGCAGCCCGGTCAAGCTGTCGATATAAGGATTGACGCCTTCCCTAATGTAAAGCTAAGCGGTAAAGTAGACAGCATGCAAGCTGGAACAGGAGGGCACTTTTCTCTCTTTCCGGCAGAAAATGCTACTGGTAACTTTGTCAAGATTGTGCAGCGTGTTCCTGTAAAAATTGTGTTTGATAGTCTGCCCGATGAATCCATTCACCTAGGGCCTGGCATGTCAGTTACTCCAACAGTGCATACGGTCGGAGCAGGCGTGAAACATGAGTGACGCTACACTAAAACCATCCAATCCATTTCTCGTATCTATTGTAGTCAGTCTTGCCGCTTTCATGGAAGTGTTAGACACAACGATTGCCAATGTTGCACTTTCGCAAATTTCTGGGTCGATCGGTGCTAGTTCGGAGGAAAGCACATGGGTTTTGACCTCCTATCTGGTGGCCAATGGTATCGTTCTTCCCCTTTCTGGCTGGTTGTCGGCTCTCATGGGGCGCAAGAACTTTTTTATTGTTTGTATTTTAGGATTTACCTTGACCTCGTTTATGTGTGGTATTGCGAATTCGCTACCTATGCTGATTGTATTCCGATTATTGCAGGGACTAGCAGGCGGTGGTTTGCAACCCACTCAGCAGGCCATCATTAAAGATAGCTTTCCTGCCGAAAAATTGGGGATGGCATTTGCTATCACAGGTATAACGACGGTATTAGCGCCTATACTAGGGCCGACTCTAGGCGGCTATATTACTGATAATTTTAGTTGGCGCTGGATTTTTTTCATGAACGTACCTGTCGGCCTATTAGCTGCCTTTTTGGTCAAGGTTCTGGTCCAGGATCCGCCCAGTGCGCAAAAACGAAAAATCGGCTCTATCGATTATATTGGCCTTAGTTTAGTCGCCCTAGGACTCGGAGCGCTACAAATCGTTCTGGATAAAGGGCAACAGGAAGATTGGATGGACAGTTATTTTATCATGGCTTTTACCTTTATCAGTGTCGCTGGCCTCGCTTTGGCAATCTTTTGGTTATTGGGGCAAAAAAATCCGGTAGTCGATCTGAAACTCTTTGCTATTCCCAGCTTCGCCATGCCGTGCATAATGATGTTCTTTGTCGGCTTTGCTCTATATTCAAGTTCCACGCTATTACCCATGTTGGTTCAATCAAACTTCGGATATAACGCCACTTTGTCTGGGCTTGTACTTTCGCCAAGTGGGATAGCTGTTCTCTTTGTAATGCCTATTGCTGGAAGATTGGTAAATAAAATTCAGGCCCGATATCTAATTTCTTTCGGCATGCTGATGACCGCTCTTGGTCTATGGGCAACCGGGCTTGTGACACCACAGACTGATTACAATACCTTCGTCTTCGTACGTATCTTGCAGATGATCGGCTTACCATTTTTATTCGTGCCTGCTAGTACCCTCGCCTTCTCGAAAATCTCACCAGAAAAGAGCAGCAATGCCTCTGCGATTATTTCTCTAATGCGAAATCTTGGTGGTAGTATTGGCATCGCACTTGTCACAAGTCTTCTTGCTCATAATCAGCAAATACAGCAAGCGAATCTAGTACAGCATTTGACAAATAGCGATGCTGGATATCATAGTGCTCTTTCGACTTACACAAAGGCAATGATAGACTTGGGCATACCCGCATCACAAGCAGCAACATCAGCTATGGGGCAGATTTATAAAGAACTTCTCCATCAGGCCAGTATTCTTGCCTACAGAGATGTTTACAACTTCATGGCCATCATATTGGTGATTTTAGCCGTAGTTGCTTTGTTTATGCCAGGCAATAGGCTGCAGAAAAAAAGTGCTTCCATTGTGTCACATTAAATTATCATATTCAAAGTTTGGTGCGAAATTATCAATTCTCATGTGAATCCGCCGATGTTTTTTTTGATACAACCATGGATGGAATCATCATCAAGTGCATAATAATTCTGAGTAAAGGTTTATTCCCATAATAGAAGTTGGCACCCTCATTTTAGGATACCGAACTTTTACACAAAACTCCTATTTCACGTAGTAGTATTGTCTTTCTATCACAACACATGTTGAGCTGATTGCGTTTATAGAGCAGAAGTAGGCTGATTTCAAAAGGTCGTGAGTTCTATGGAAATCTCATATGTGTGTTATATGTTTGCCTAGACTTTGGTCTAGGTGGATTTTTTTATGGGAGAGGTATCGTATTGTTATGCAAAAATATACAAATATACAGAATTGGGGGAGGAATTTGATAAAAACTATGGAAGATTGTATTAAAACGATATGCCTGCAATTTATATGATATGTTCTTCTGGATGGAGAGATATGTGGCTTATAAGGTTTATACAACAGTATAATTTGTGATTGGAAATATTTTCATTTAAGTAATTTTGGTGACATTCTCTCTATCTCAATTTTCAAGTGTTTGGTGAAATTTTAGCATGGCTTTAATTTTTGCACCAAAACCAAAGAAAGAACGGGTGATTTTTGCCTAGGCTATCCAAGAAGGAGGAAAGGATGCTTAAGCGGAGATGTATTATGAATTTAATTTTCTTGTACATATTGGCGGCTGGTATGGTATATACAGCGGCCAATATGAACTTTACTACTCTGGACGAAGCTGTCACAATCATGGCAGTTCCAGTTGAAGTTCAGTCTATTATCCCCGTTCCTGATTCAAAAACAGAGACCCAAGTGATGGCGGGAAGGATATTTTGGATCGGATCGGAAAGGAAGGATCAGATCGCTCTTACTTTTGACGACGGTCCTAATCCGGAATATACACCGCAAATTCTAGCCGTGTTGGACAAGTACCATGTGAGGGCGACGTTTTTTATGGTGGGGGAGATGGCTCAGCAGTATCCCAAAGTGGTGCGCATGGTTATAGAGCAGGGTCATGAGGTGGCTAATCACACAATGAATCATCCCGAAGCACCCAAAGTTGACAGTCAGAGGTTAAGGCAGGAGGTGTTAGGGGAGGCGCAATTACTAGAGCAGATTAGTGGGAAGAAGATCCATTACTTTCGACCACCCTATGGTTATTTTGATGCTGCTTACTTTCAGGCTTGCCGGGACAACAATATGGATGTGGTTCTTTGGTCGATCGTACCCAAAGACTGGGAGCAGCCGCCTGCTGAGATTATAGCCCGGCGCGTGGCTGCAGAAATCCGACCGGGTGCTATTGTGTTACTTCATGATGGCGGTGGCGATCGCCGACAGACTGTGAAGGCGTTGCCACTGATCATTGAAGCCATCCACGCTAAGGGGCTGCAGGCGGTTACTCTATCCCAGCTACTAGAGTGACTGCGGGTGATTTCGTTGCCTCCCTCGCCTGCTGGATGGTACAGATGTTGAGTGCGTTTGTTCAATAGAACGAAATAGTTAGTAGTATCAGGGCTTCGTGGGGTTTACTCAGCATGAATTCTGCTGAAAGATCGAGTGTTTTTTGACTATGTGAAAATTATGCATTAGAGCCCTATTTTTTCATTCAGCTATTTACAACTTGACAGAAATAATTTGACAATGACGAAAAGAAGGTATACACTGAAAATAATTATATAGGTTGCATAAAACTGTGATCAGGACGAGTAAATTTGTAAACTTTGGAACAGCGAGCCGGTGACCGAGTGACTTCGGAGGTGTGATGACCGGACCTAAGAACATTTTGAATGGACCTGTGAGTGTTCCCCGAACGCATTTGTTAGTAGGAGGGAACGGTTGCCACTGTTAACAGGCTAGAGTATCGGACTGTTTTGTCCCGTACTTGAAAAGTAGAAAAGCTGAGTGCTTTTCAAATTAGGGTGGTACCGCGGATCATTTCGCCCCTTCAGTAGGAGTGAAATGATTTTTTTATTTGCCCAATGTGTAGAAAATTTTGCAAGACTTACAAGTGAAACAATAAAACTGTGATCAGGATGAGTAAAAATATAAACTTTAGAACAGCGAGCCGGTAACCGAGTGATTTCGGAGGTGCGATGACCGGACTAAAGAATATTTTGAATGGACCTGTGAGTGTTCCCCGAACGCATTTGTCAGTAGGAGGAAACGGCTGCCACCGTTAGCAGGCTAGGGTATCGGACTGTTTTGTCTCGTACTTGAAAAGAGGAAAAGTTGAGTGCTTTTCAAATTAGGGTGGTACCGCGAATCATTTCGCCCCTTCAGTGGGAGTGAAATGATTCTTTTTAATTTGGAGACAGAATAAACGATAAAACGATTCAAGCCTCAATTACGGCTATTCAACAAAAAAATCTATGGTTCAAAGGTTTTGGAAAGTATCCGATAGACTGTTTATAAATATAATGGTCTTTACCGAAAATAGAAAACAATAAGGAGATGCTGATTATGAGTAATGTGAATCTTACTGCAAGCTATAAATTAGTGAGCCGGGAGTTTCATCCAGAACCGACAGTGATTGATGTGGAGGGCATTAAGATTGGCGGCGGATCTAGGAGTATTATGGCGGGGCCCTGTGCTGTTGAGAGCCGTGACCAACTACTCTCAGCAGCAAAAATTATTCGTGCGGGCGGCGCACAATTTTTACGGGGTGGAGCCTATAAACCCCGTACGTCACCTTATGATTTTCAGGGCCTAGAGCAGAAAGGTCTCGAATATTTGGCTGAAGCACGTTCTGTCACTGGGCTAAAAGTGGTAACGGAAGTTATAGATGTCAATTCTGTAGAGTTAGTTGCTAAGTATGCCGATGTTTTGCAGATTGGTACGCGTAACATGCAAAACTTTCAGCTGCTACGTGAAGTGGGTAAGTTAGCCAAGCCGGTGCTGCTTAAGCGTGGTATGGCAGCTACAATTGATGAGTGGCTATATGCGGCTGAATATATCATCAGTGCTGGCAATAAGAATGTGATCTTGTGTGAACGAGGTATTCGTACATTTGAAAGATATACTCGTAATACGTTAGATTTAAGTGCGATAGCTGCGGTAAAACAGTTAAGCCATTTGCCTATTATTGTCGATCCCAGTCATGGCACCGGCAAATGGTGGATGGTAAGGCCCATGGCTATGGCGGCCGTTGCTGCTGGAGCAGATGGACTGATTATCGAGGTGCACCCTAATCCGGCTGAGGCTCAATGCGACGGACCACAATCATTAAATCCTGAAAACTATGCTGAACTGATGGATGATATAGAAGATTTAGGTTACTTTTTGCAACAGAAAAATGCTAAGAAAAGAATTGTAAAAGTTGAGAAGGCAATCATTTGATTGCCAAGACTGGGGCATGCCGCGCTTCGGGTGCAGGACAGAGAAATGGTGGAAGATTAAAGCGTGATCTTCAAAAAGACACTAAAAGTTATACATAATCAGCAACCAAGAGTGATAACGACTGACAAGTATGCTGCAAATTGCTTGTGCCGGAGGTTCTTTTTTTAATGCCCATGTTTAATTGCTATTACTATAGATTTACATTGAGTTGCCCAAACAAACAGTTGCGATTTAGAATTGTTTCATGTTACAATTCAGTTGAGAATATATAGAAGTATACTGCTATCAAAAAAAGTATCAAAATAAAGATTATCATTACTAGACTAAAACGAGGTGATTTCATTGCGAGATTTAAACACAGCAGGAATTTTTAGAGAAGTTGTAAAAACGTGTGTAAGAAAGGTCGGATTGTTACAAAAAGCAGATGCTGCCTGTTGCGGTATTACGGTAGCACAATGCCATACTTTAGTTGAAATAGGCAAAACTCATAGTTTATCGCTAAATGAATTGTCAGAATTGCTTACTCTTGATAAGAGTACCATGAGCAGGACAGTAGAAAACTTAGTTAATGCCGGACTGGTAGAAAGACAAACCGATAAAGAAGACAGACGATATACTAAAATTACCTTATCTGAAAAAGGGACTGAAATGGTTAAAGCAATTAATAACAATATGGAGGAATACTTTGAGCGTGTATTGCATTCGATTCCTGAGGCAAAAAAGGAGATTGTAATTGAGGCTTTACCGTATCTCTTGATGGCAGTAAGAGACACTGACATGTGTTTTACTGCTACTCGTCAGGTGGGGACTAAGAGTTCGCAATAAAAGAAGTCGTTACTTTGAACATAACCAACTCAACCAGATACGTAATTTCGCTGACAGCCTATTATTTTACCACTATATAAGTCCATAACAGCTGCAAGATACAGCCATCCCTCACCATCTGTAACATAAGTAATTTCATCTCTATTCCTTTCGCACAGTTGAAGAGGTTAAATATGTCGTAAAACGAGATATCTACTTTTATAATCACCAAAGGTTCCAAGAAAAATTAAACAACCTGAGCCCCTATGAATATAGGACTCAGGCTGCGTAATTTTTGCGTTTTAATTACTGTCTACGTGACAAGGGTCACTTCAAATAGAGTGGTTTTCTTTATTACCTATAGGCCAGCTGCTTTCGCCAATTCGACAGCCTGTTTAGGAATATATACTTTTTCAGTCTTTGGAGCATATACTGTGATACCTGTCATCTCATATGTTTTACCATTGATTTTAATAAGGTTTTTACTAAAAGACATTTCGGCACGTTTCGAGCCTTTTTCAATCACCAGCATCATATTCGCTGGATCTGTTTTATCGATACTTACCGTAGCACCAATGGTTTTAAAGGTACTGCTAGCTTCACTAAACAAATTACTGTCTGCCTGATCAAGGTCATACCCTAGCGTATTGGCGCAAATATATGCTAAGTTTTTATTTTCAATTAATCCTGATGGTTTATTAGGACCGTAAGCATATAAGAAAACATCTTCACCAGTATGTCCATTTGTTGTCCAGCCGATTATGGAACGATTACTGATAATTGGGCCAAGCACAGCATTTAGAGTACCTTTTTTTGCCTTTTGAATTGCTTCAATCTCTGCTGCGGTTAAATCATCAACACCATAATATTGATTTACAATAGAGCGAATGTTAGTTTCGGATAAGTTTCCATCAAGCATTATTTCAACGCCTTCGCCAGTCATAGATGCTTTTTTTAGCGGATCTAATAACTGTTCGAGAGGTGTGCTGGAATAGGTTTTATTACTTTTTTTGCTGCCAATGGACATGCCGCCGTTACTATGGTCGGCAAAGCATAAAATCAGTGTATTACCATCGTGTTTAGCAAAATCAAGAGCTACTTGAATGGCATCAGCGTATGCCAAAGAATCACTAATTACACCAACCGGATCATTAGAATGTGATGCCCAGTCCACTTTGCTGGCTTCCACAAATAAGAAAAAGCCTTTAGGGTTTTGTGACAATACATCAATGGCCTTTTTAGTCATTTCTGCCAATGATGGCTGCTCAGGATGTAAATACTTCCGATCCATATCATAGTCCATGGCATCATTGGCAAATATTCCCCACATTTTATGACCTTTATAGTTTAGCATATCTGTACGATTTTCCACAAAACCATAACCTTTAGCTTTCAGTAAATCGATCATATTCTCATTATCAAAACGGGTGCCACCTTGCTCTTTGGGGATAAGATACTGTTTCCCACATCCGAGTACAACATCAATATTTAAATGCACTTGCTGCTTTGCGATCTCTTCATAATTACTGCGATCAGGACAGTGAGCTGAATACGCTGCTGGACTAGCATGCTGGATATTTGATGTAGCCACGATTCCTGCCGATTTACCCTTTAGCTTTGCTCCTTCTAATACACTTGCCACTGGTTTATATATTAAATCATCGCTAATTGGGGGAATGCCAGGAATGATGGTTCTTGCGGGCAAAACGCTGATGAATTTATCATCTGTTTTATGTCCGGTAGCAAATGAACTGGCTGCTGGAGCGGAATCAGTAATAATAGAATCGGCTCCATATGTTCGTACTCCGCCAACAATTAATGCATCCTGTGGTAGTAAAGTCCCCTTGTACCAACGAGTAAGTGCCGTATGTGTAGCGCCTGTTCCATCTGTCATTAATACAATGACATTTTTGGCAGGGGTAGAACTAACAACCATGTAAAGCCTTTAGGAATATGAACTGCCTTATTCAAAATAAACTCCTCCTAATATAATTTTTTTACCAACCTTATAAGTCAAAGTATATCATTTGCTTTTTGTAATAAGTCGGGGACGGTTTCTCAAACTCAACAAATATATGAATTGCAAGGCCAAGGATCAGCTAATTGAACCTCTGTTCAATGCATTCATGCTTTGTAATAATTTTCGCCGTTATGTATGATACACAGAAGCGTATTACTTGTAATAGCTAAAGAGTTTATGCCAAATTTTGTATAAAATTAGCAGAATATGATTCGTAAGAACCGTATCATTTATAAGGGAGGAAAACGACCTCAATTCATTTATAAAATGGAAGGGAGGCCGTTTTTTATATGCATAGACATGGAAATTTTCGAGGATAAAGCTGCCTAACGTTGCTAAATTAAGTGTAATTCTTTTGCAGGCATTCGTCGAGCAAGTTCGAGTGATCGGAGCCTTTAGCTAGTACTTTCTCAATAAATACCTTAATTAACTCGGGATCAAATTGAAGACCGGCATTTTTTTGTAATTCCACTACAGCTTCTTCTGCTGATAAGGTGTTTTGGTAGCTTCTAGCACTGGTCATGTCATTATAAGCTTCAGCGATATGAATAATTCTTGCTTGAAGGGGAATATTGTCTCCTTTTAAGCCCTTGGGATAGCCTTTGCCATCCCACCTTTCATGATGAGCCAACACGTATTCTGCCATTTGGGACATGGTATTAACGGTACTAAGTATTCTATAGCCTATTTCTGAATGACGTCTTATTTCTTCTCGTTCATTGTCGGTTAAGTCTCCAGGCTTGCTTAATATGCTTTCTTCAATGGCTATTTTTCCAATATCATGAAGTAAGCCTGCTGTTTTAAGTTCCACGATTTCCGTTTCAGGAAGGTTAAGGGTTTTACCCATACTTTTACATAACTCAGAAACTCTATGGGCATGGTTTTCTTCTTGTTTACTTCTGCCATGAAGGGTACTGATTAAGGTATTGATGGCTTTCCTTCTCATAGTTGGGCTTTCAAAGAGTTTATGCCCATACATGTGATCTTCAGCTATTTTGAAAATATCTTGAATTTTTTCTTCCTTGCAGTTTTTGGTTCCATAACCGAAGGAAATAGAGATATCAACAGGGCCTACCTTTTCTTTTGAGGCGCTATCTTTAATGCGTTGAATCATCTGTTTTGCTTCACGGGAGTCCGTTTTAGGCAGAAGAATGACAAATTCATCTCCTCCTAGCCTGGCTACAAGATCACCGGATCGACAACCTTTTTGCAACACTTCTGCTATTCTTTTAAGGATTTCATCTCCCATGGCATGTCCTAAAGAATCATTGATAAGCTTTAAGCCGTTCATGTCGGCCATAACGATGGTCAAGGGGAATTTTCTTGGGACATCTAGCCGTGCTAACTCCTCTTCGAAATACCTTCTATTATATAAACCTGTTAACTGATCTCGATAGCTCAAATAAAGGATTTCAGCTTCCGATTTTTTGCGCTCAGTGATATCTAGAAAAGTAATCACAGCACCTATAACTTTTCCATTGCGATACTGGGGGTAGGAGAAATACTCCACAGGGAAACAGGTTCCATCAGATCGCCAGAATACTTCGTTTTCTACATGTACGCCTGTTACTTTATCTAATGCATCAAGAATCTTGCATTCTTCTATGGGGAGAGGGGTACCATCTGAGTGCTTATAATGGATCAGTGAATGTGTATTTTTGCCAAGAAAATCTTTTTGCTGCTGGTATTTAAGCATTTTTAAGCAGCTGGCGTTGCAGAATGTACAGTTTCCATTCATGTCAATTCCGTATATTGCTTCGGCGGTGGAGTCTAGCAGCAGACTGATGTTATCTTTACTGTTTTTTAGTTCAAAAATTGTATTTTCTAATTCGGTCGTACGATCTTTAATTTTTTCCTCAAGTGTATAAATAAGTTCATACAATTGTTCGGCCATTCTATTAAAGGCAATTGATAATCTTCCGATTTCGTCATGTCTATAAATCTTTGCTCTCTGCGAGAAATCCCCCTCGGAATATTTTTCGGTAGTTCTTATCAAATTGTAGATAGGTTTAAGAATTACCTCCATACTTTTCATATAGATTATGATTGCTATAATAATCGATAAAATTGATACTAAAATTGAAATCCAAATACTTTTGGCTATGCCAGTAGTAAACGGTTTTTCTGGAATCGCTGTTATGATTAACCAATCTAAGCCCTCTTTTTGATATGCAGTTAATTGTATATTTAGCTTGTCATTACTTGAATTAGTTATATAAGTTGTATCTGAGGTTATCGTGTATTGTTGATAGGCTTCAACGATTTCATGATTATCAATTTCTTCAATCGTTGTTCTTTTAATGGTGTTGTCTGCAAGAATTTCAAAATTAGGATTTCCTAGTGAGTTTGCCACCAAATAACCAGAATTTTTTTCTACAATATAAACAGTTACAGCATTATTCTCTACTAACTCTTTTAAATAGTTATTTATTTTCGATAGAGTAATATGTGTCCCCAATACACCTTTAAGGAGACCTTCTTTATTATAAATAGGATAAGCAGCTGTAATAGCTAGATCATTCATCACAAAATGTTTATAAATTGGAGAGAATACCGGTTTTTGTTTTTCTTTTGCGATGATATACCAATCTCTAGTGCGAGGATCAAATTTGCTGGTTTCTTCTTTTAATTCTGCTGCAGTCAAATCTTGTGTGGTAGAATAATAACGAGATTTTCCATTTGTTGTCTCATTGTTTTCAATAATTTCAATTTTGTTCTGTTTATTTCTACGTGCTCCGTAGTATTCGCCACTTTCAGTTCCATAGCTAAAACTATACACTTCTTCGCTAAAGGATTTAATCATACTAGCAAAATATATTTCACGTTTGTTCTTATCATTAATATCAATGATTTTGTCTTTAATTAAAGTATAATTACCTTCATTAATTAAAGTAGGCATATTTATATAAAGTTCTATTTGATTTAAAATAATATTAATGGTGTTGTTTTGAATTTTAGTTACAAAATGTTCGGCAGATGCTTTCCAACTGGTAAAAGTAAAATAGCCTATGATACTAAAAGTACTTAATATAAGCAGAATAAATGATAAAATAATAAAAAATCTCATGGAATGGGTTTTCTTATTCATTCTTACCACCGCCTAATATTTAACGGATTTTTATATTCAAACAAGATGTGACATATTTATACAATTAAATTATAATACATAATAACTTGAATTAATAGAAAGATTTAAAATATACATTTGCCAATGATTAAATTTCTTTTAAATATTTATTACTACACCTAGTTAAAGCAGCTGATGAACCGTTGTCATTTTGCAAAATGACATTTATTCTCCAAAGGATAAGGTTGCTATACGTGGAACTGGTTATCGGGGGGCGTATCGCCTCTAGCGGGGAAAAATGGCCTCAACCCTCACTGTGGTTGGGACTTTTTTATATAGGGAGATACCATTGCTGTTAATTTGCAAATCATAGTAATTTTTAGTCGCATAATTAGCTTATGCCCATATTAGGGCAGGGCGAAGAAATATAAAAATAGAAGCCGAAAGTGTGTACTTTACACTGATGTTTTCTGTTAATTTGTACTAGAGTTGATATATAAAGACAAGGGGGGATTTACATGAACTCTAATGAAATAAAGCTGCAGGATATATTAAGAAAACGCGGCATCAACATGGAAAGAGTTGATAATCTTTTGGAATCTGATATTCCAGAAGCAAAAGAAAGCACAAAAAAGTTGATGGACATTTATTATACTTTAAAAGTTACTGCCGATATGGAAGCTGCGTATTGGTATAACAGAACCTGGTGGGAAAATGACGGCGATATCCTTGAAGTAAGAAGAGCGAAAGCTGTAGCCGCTTCCTTATCCCATATGACACCGACAATTTTACCTTATGAAAAGCTTGTTATGAATAAGACGAAAAATATCAGAGGGGCCTTTCCCTTTCCATGGGTATGTGCAAGTTTCTTTAATGCCCAGGCGGAAGCTTTAATGCAGGAGGTGGATGCCCCGGCGGAAAGCGAAGCCGATTCAGTCAGCATGGTTGGTGCTGGCGGCGGCAACGTAACTGAAAGCTATGGCAATATTATTTCCATTGCTAAGAAGTTTGGCATGCGAAAAGAAGAAATACCTGTTCTGGTTAAAACAGCGAAGCCTTGGAAAGGCATTTCAATCGAAGAATTGAGTGACAAGTATTCCCAGATGACGCCGGGCTATGATCAGTTTAAACGTATTATGAACAGCGTTATCTGTATGTTTGATTCTTTTGCCATTCCTCAAGGGCGTGAAGTAATAAACTATTATCTTCCTTTGCAGTATGGCTTCGACCGAATCATCGAAATGTGTGATGAAAAAATTGCTGAAGTTATGGGCGAAGCCGGTGATGATGGTGATTTCGGCATGAGCCGTGGTTATTACTATGCCGCAATGAAGGAAATTACTAAGGGGTTAAGTGCTTGGTGCGAGAATTATTCAAGGCAGGCAAAATATTTGGCTTCAATTGAAACCGATGCCGCATTAAAAGCTAACTATGAAAAAGTTGCCGAGGTCATGGGGAATATTGCCCATAAGAAACCGGCAACCTTCTGGGAAGCAATCCAGATGACCCTTTGCTGTCATTTAGGTGTTGTTAATGAAGATCCTCAATCCGGTCTTTCAATTGGCAAACTTGGGCAAGTCTTGCAGCCCTTCTACGCGAAAGACATTGAAGACGGCATCATGACAGAAGAAGAAGTAATTGAAATTATGGAATTATACAGAATAAAAATTACTTGTATTGAATGTTTTGCATCAGCTGGTGTATCTGGCGGTGTTCTTTCCGGTAATACTTTCAATAATCTTTCATTAGGCGGACAGAATTACGATGGACTTACAGCAGTTACGCCTCTGGAATATTTAATCATTGAGGCAGGTATGCGAAATCAAACCCCGCAGCCGACGCTGAGCGTATTATATGATGAAAAGACCCCGGAAGATTTTCTTATGAAAGCCGCTTCGTGTACAAAACTAGGACTTGGCTATCCGGCCTGGATGAATAACCAGACAGGCATGAACTTCATGCTGCAAAATTATGGCCCGGAAGGCATGGATATTCATGATGCAAGGGCTTGGTGCCTTGGCGGTTGTCTGGAATCGGCACCTGGCTGCTTCTTGCCCCTTGATTATAACGGAAAACAAACCATGATTCCCGGCGGGGCATCACCTACCTGCGGCACAGGTGTTCATTTCATCGCCATGCCAAAAGTTCTTGAACTTGTTTTGACAAATGGGTTGGATAAGCGGACCGGAAAACAGGTATTTCCGCCTCATAATAAGAAGATTGACTCTTATGAAACAATGCTTGATCAGTGGAAAGCATACATGGAGCTCTCCACTGAAGTTGTGAACAGATGCAATAATATTCAGATGGATATTTGGCGCAAGTACAATATGCCTGCCGTTAATTCCTTGCTGAAACCTGACTGCTTCAGCAAAGGCAAACACATTGGCACCATGGGCGCAAGATATAACGCCAGTATTAATTTTGAATCCTGCGGGACGATCACTCTCATAAATTCCTTGTCGTCTATTAAGAAAAATGTATTCGATGACAAGAAATTTTCGCCGGCAGAAATGACAGAGGCAATGGTCAATAACTTTGGCTTCAAGCCTGCTTACCAAACAAACGTATTTTCACCTGATTTTCGGGAAAGTACGGAAAACAGTTCTAAATATGAAAAGATTTTTGCAGCCTGTGTTAATGCACCGAAATACGGCAACGCTGACAACTATGTGGATGAGATTTTTAAAGCCTATCACTATTATATCTATGACATGACTCACAGATATCGTTCTTACTATGGAAAACCTTTATACTTGTGTCAAATCTCCGTATCAACACACGGGCCTCAAGGTTTTGTGACCTTGGCGACAGCTGACGGCAGACTTGCAGGCACCACTTATTCAGACGGTTCGGTATCGGCAGCGGCCGGCACCGATAAAAATGGTATTTATGCAATATTTGAATCGGCAACAGTTTATGACCATTCCATGCACCAGAACGCGCAGATGAATTTAAAACTTCATCCATCGGCAGTCAGAGGCATCAGCGGGACAAGAAAGCTTCTCGATGTTGTCCGTGCCTATATGCGGAAAGGAGGCTTTCATGTTCAGTTTAATGTTGTCGATAGTGAAACATTAAGGGAGGCGCAACTTACGCCGGAAAAATATCGGGATCTTATGGTTCGGGTAGCTGGATTTACCCAATATTGGTGTGAAATCGGCAAACCTATTCAGGATGAAGTTATCTATAGAACAGAATATGATGAGGCGTAATTGAAAATAATCATTGGAGGAGATCACGATGAGACATTATGAGTGTAAAAATTATATAAATCTAGATTGTGAAAAGGGGATGTGTGCATTAAGCAAGGGGTTTGTACCTATTGACGGTGAAGGAAGCCAGGCTTGCCCTGAATTCAAACAAGCCGAGAAATGCGGCAACTGCAAAAACTTCATCAATGCGGATAAATACGGAGTTGGTACTTGTAAGGGCTTGGAAAAGGAAAATTGGGCATATGCTTCATGCGGCGCTTTCGCCTGTTCGGGCTATGCAGCGATATAAGGTAAGCATGGATAAGAAAGGGTTACTGTTTGATATTCAGAGTTTCTCCGTGCATGACGGCCCGGGCTGCAGAACGAATGTGTTTTTTGCGGGCTGTCCGCTACAGTGTAAATGGTGCGCCAATCCAGAAAGCTGGCTGAAAAAAAAACATGTCATGTTTGCCGAAGCTATATGCAAATGGGAAAAGGGCTGCCGGGCATGCAAATATGCATGCCCACATGGCTCAATCGTCTTTGCTGTTAACGGTAAACCCGGCATTACCTGGGACCGCTGTGAACAATGTGAGACTTTCGACTGCACTGGGATTTGCCCTAATAATGCACTGAAACAGTGTGTTAAAGAATATACGGTCGATGAGCTTGTGGCTGTTCTGAGACGTGATTTCAATAACTGGGGGTCAGAGGGAGGCGTAACGTTTTCAGGCGGAGAGCCATTGCTGCAACATGAGTTTCTTATAGAAGTATTGAAAAAATGTCATGCATTGCAGATTCATACGGCGATTGAAACCAGTGGCTATGTAAAACAGGAAGCGTTTCTAGAAATGATGAAGTACATTGATTTTGCATTTATTGATGTAAAGAACATGGATAGGGAAAAACACAAAGCAGGAACCGGTGTCGATAATGGTTTAATACTTTCCAACATTGAGGCGCTTACAAGGTATGGGTGGGGTGGAAGAATTGTTCTAAGACAACCTACTATAGCCGGATATAATGATAGTGATGAAAATGCATACAATCTGATTGAGTTTATGAACAAAAATTCATTATATGAAATTAATCTTTTGAAATTCCATAGGCTTGGGTTGACTAAATGGAATCAGTTAGGAAAAGATTATGAATACAGTGAGCATGGACATGTGGATGATGAAAAAATGGAACATCTGCAGCAGTTATATCTAAATAATAATATAGCTTGCTATATTGGTGACAATACTCCGTTCTGACGGCTAATCACGTTTTAAAATAGTAATTGCAGCATTGTGATTGCTATTTTTTTTATATATAATATACCTATAAAAAAGGCTAAAGGAATCGGTAAATATGGAGCTGGACGATATATACTTATATGGCTTTATAAAAGAATATTTGAATGAGATAGCGATTGTGAATTTTAAAAAAGGACAATACATAGCGCGTTCTGATGAAAATTTTACAGAGATCTTTTATATTTTAGACGGGAATGTTAGAGTGGAATGCATTACTGAGTATGGCAAGAACTTTTTGGTAGATGAACTTTCTAAAAATGAATTTGTAGGCAAATTTAGTTATATGTATGAACAAAATCTGTTTTGTGATATTAAAGCCGCGAGTAATGTTTCACTCTTGAAAATAAGTAAAGATATTTTCAACAAATTACAAAAGAATCCCGAGTTTCTAAAAGTGTTCTTATATAAAATCAGCAATCGAATATATTATATGTACAAAAAGCTGATGATGAAGAATCTGTTTACATCAGAGGAAATGTTTGCTTTTTACCTGTTGAAAAGCTCGGAAGGTGACATCTTCAAGTTTAAAAACACGAGTGAATTATGCAACATTTTTCCCATGAGCAGAAAGGGTTTGTATAATGTAATTAATAAGTTTATAAAGAAGGGTTTGATAAGAAAAGAAAAAAATTCAATTATTTTCATCGATAAAAAGCAATTACTTGAGCTTTCCGTGCATGTTAGAGAATTTAATGTGACAAACGGAAGCAACATTAAGTTTGATATCTAGGTTGGAAAATTCGCCAGTCTAAAAAAGAAGGCTTATCAATTAAACGATGTAGATCAAGCATAGCAAAATTGAGAACTAATGGAGGGATGCCTACTCTAGTTATAAAAATAAGAAACCGATGGTTTAACCATCGGTTTCTTATTTTTATAACTAGGCTTTCCCATTGGTAAAACCAATTTTTGACATCGTATAGAGTATTTAAGCAATAAAGTGATTACGATGAAAGTGGTTTAATTGATTGTTTGTTTTCATGCTCATTATTACTAGCAACGCTAGAATGAGAGATAGGGAGTTCTGGGGCATAATCCGATTGATATGTTGGGGAGGAATTCATTATATCCATATCGTAAACGCTAAGTTTGTTCTCCATAACATTTTCAGCTCCTCGATTTTTATTTCTAAAGATAATGGAAGTATATTTTAGCTTAGTTTAAAAGTGAGAATTTCAATGTTTTTCAAGAGGCCTCTACTATAGTTTTTGTTTCAGGAAAGAAGACGGAAAAGTTATTGAAGCTGATTGTGCAGCCACGACGCAGAATATGCTGTTGATAGTGAAATCTTTAGGGAGTGGAGCGTCTTGGGGTAAAAATATGATGGATAGGCACAGTCTTTCTTGGTAAGATGAGATTACCCCTTCCCAAAGTTATACTTTTTTTATCGGCTTATTTAAGGGGTGACATTCAGAGGAATGTCTTGGATAGAAAGCTCTTAGTATTCTTCAATAATACTGTCTATATCCTTATTGTGATTATGAGTGAAATCGTTAGTAGTTTCGATCATTCCCGCTGATTGTAGCTCTTCTTTTTCTTGAAATGATGACTGTCGTTTAGTTTCAGGCAGGTTGTTGATGAAGTGATTCTTTGTTGTTGATGCTTTTTTGCTAAATCCTACACCGCCAAAATTTATGTGATTTTGGGACATAAGAATTTTCTCCTTTTTATTGCATTGCTTACTCCTTGCTTTTTAAAAAAATTGCCATGATAGTACCTCCATACTTTAGTTTCTCCAAACCTAGCAAAATACAGCCTTGTTTTTTGAGACTCTAAAACTGGTAATTTTTAAATAGGGGCAGGAGTTTTGTATATTTAAGAGAAGTAAAAAAATGGGCTAAAAAAAATCCAATGCAGGTCAGTTGAAGAAGCCTTACTAGATTATTGAGCGTAATAACTTGGAACGTAGTGCGTTCTGCCAGCTTCGGCTGGCTTTTAGATTTTTTTAGTTGGATGGAATTATTATTGGAGTGATAAAGATTGTTTAAGCTGTTTAAAAATGTACCTAAAACAATTTGGCTTATTGCACTTGGTCATTTGGTCGCCGACTTATCACCAGGTGCCCTTTATGTAGCACTACCTTTTTTAAAAGCCAAATTTGCTTTGTCTTATGCTGAAGTCAGTGCTATTGTATTAACGCAAAATGTAGCATCTTCGATTAGTCAGCCCTTGTTTGGATATCTAAGCGATCAAAAGCACCGTCCTTGGATAATGCCTGTAGGTTGTATGATTACAGGCATATTCATGGCTTTATCCTTATTGGTTCCTAGCTATTATCTAGTTATGGTGTGTACAGCCATTAGCGGACTAGGAAATTCAGCTTTTCACCCTGAAGCTGCGAAAACAGTAAACTTTATTGGAGGACGAGAAAAGGGGAAAGCAGTCAGTATTTTTTCATTGGGAGGGTATGCTGGTGTAGCTTTAGGGTCAATGCTACTAGCGATACTGCTTTTAGAGGGGCAAAGTCTGCGAATTATTATTTATATGTTTCCCAGTATTGTTATTGGTGTTGCTTTATTTTATGAAATGAATAAAATTCCACGTCCGGAGATTAAAGGCAAGGGAAGCCTGGGAACACTCAAAGAATGTGCCAATTGGTCCCTCTTGGCGTTATTGGGCATGATTCTAACCCGAGCTACTGTTACATCAGGGATTAGTACCTTTGTACCTTTATATTATGTTTCGTATTTAGGAGGAAGTGGGATATATGCCAGTTCTCTTCTTACTGTCTATTTAGCGGCAGGTGCAATAGGAACTATGTTCGGAGGAATTTTGAGCGACAGATATGGAAGTAAGTTGGTTATGCTATATTCCATTCTGCCCATAGCTTTATTAATGTACTGTTTTTTATCAGCTAGCGGTATATGGATTTTTATCATTTTAGCTTTTGTAGGTATTTTGCTATCGGCAACTGCAACCAGTAGTTTAGTATTGACGCAAAAAATGATGCCGAAAAATGTAGGGATGGCTTCCGGTTTTACCCTTGGTTTTAGTGTAGGATTAGGAACGATGGGCGTTCTAGGTTTAGGGCGAGTAGCGGACTATTGGGGAATTACCTTTGTTTTCGATATACTGGTTTTACTACCGATACTCGGCTTTATCCTCACTATGTTTGTAAGGGAACCTAGTCAATCAGGCCCAAATGTAATCATGATAGACCCGATTTTAAACAAGAAGAGTTGATGGATGACCTAGGCGGAAATAACTAATGAGACGGGTATGATGTGTAGCGCATTGTAAGAAGGAAATAGTGGGAAAGGTGTTTCTTAGAAACACGAGACCTGTTTTGCTTTTTTAAGACTAATTAAAACTTAGCCTTTATTAATGATACGCAGACCTGTATCATGTGTAACGGCGAAAAAAAAGGCCATTTCAAGGCTATAACTAAATAAGAGAGATATCATTCATAAAATGATATCTCTCTTATTGCATTATCTAATTGTGCTTTATTTAATGCTTCGCTGATTTTATATAGTTCGTTTTTGATAGTTATAATACTCTTATCGGTCATTTATCGGCTTTTGTGCCAGTTTTTTTGTAGCTCAACAATAGTACCATCTGGATTGCGTCCATACACAGCTGTTAGGATACCAATATCACCATAAGTTATAATTTTATTGTAGAACGTAGACTATGTTTTAAGGCCTACAAACCTTACAAGCCCCATACATAGACCTAACAGCTTCCTCCCGAGTATTAAAATATATTCTATGCTTATCAGATATCAGTCTCGTATATTGGCATCTGGCATGATGAAATATCCTTATATAGGAATTACCAACATAAGCAGTTTTAGATTGTGGTGCAAAATTGTCAGCTGCGCAGTCGTCAAGGTATGTGATTTGGTTTGAGATTATTGGTTGATGGGATAGAGTAATCGAAGGGAAAATAGTTGCTAGGCTGACCGCAAAACAGAATAATATAAATAGTTGTAGGTATGATTTTTCTAGTTGTCTCATAATATGCCTCACTATATTTATTTAATAATTTTGATAAAAGATGTAGTATAGTATTTTATATATTTCAAATGTAAAATCCTTTTTAAGTGTTAATTTTTAATCAAAAGTTTTCATATTGTTGCAACAAAATAGTACTTTGTTTATAGAATTGCAGGCGAAAAGGAAGTTTAAGATTAATGATGGAGAAGAACCGTATCATTTATAATGGAAAAAGTCTTGTAAAGCAGATAAAATAATGCGTTACAGGGCTTTTATTGTAGTTATTTAAATATTTTTGAGAATAGTATAGGTTTATATCCAATGATTGACAATTTCGAAGATGTATAATATAGTAGTTATAACAATAACACCTAAGGGGATGTCTATGGAAAAAATACTGGCAGAAATACAGAAACTTGGTTTTTCCCAATATGAATCAAAAGCTTATATAGCACTCTTACAGAATTCTGCTATTACTGGCTATGAACTTAGTAAACGTTCAGGGGTTCCACGTTCTATGATTTATGAGGTTATCAATAAATTAACTGATCGAGGAGCTATCTATATTATACCTTCTGATCCTCTTAAGTATTCTCCCGTGCCAGTACTAGAATTTCTCAAACGTGTGCGTAGAAACATGGATGCTACGTTTGATTTCTTGGATAAATCATTAGGCTCGCTAGAGCAGGGCGGGGACGTAAATGTAATTTCCCATATTGATGGTTATGAGCCAGTCATGGATGAACTGCTAAGCATTATTGATGAAGCAAAGCAAGAATTATGGCTTTCCGTTTGGAATCAACAAGCATTATTGCTGGCCAGCAAGGTAGAAGATGCCGAAAAACGTGATGTAAAAGTGTTATCTATCGTCTTTGGCAATCAGGATTGTCGGTTAGGGGTTACTTTCCATCATGACTATATGCCCCCTGATGTTGTCAAACATCGTATAGGCGGAAATTTAACGATAGCAGTTCGAGATAAAGATGAAGTTATAATTGCAAATTTTCTTGATCATTCAAGTTCTTGGGCTGTAAAAACCCATGATCCTGCCTTAGTATTAGTAGCAACTGAATTTATTAGACATGATATTATGATAGAGGCTATCACACATCACTTTGGCGCAGAACAGCTAGATGAACTTTGGCGGAACAATCCAGATTTGCAATATGTTGTTACGGGAGAGCGGTCTGAATAAGAAGGGCCGCTTTAATTAAAATGTATTTGAAGTGGTTATAAAACTAACTCCTAAATGTGAGGCAAATATAAGTAAGATGGAGGAAAAGATGAGTATGTATTCAAAAAGAATGAAATTTCTTGAAGGAGTAAAAGCAGGACTGCCTGTTGCAGTCGGTTACATACCTATTGCGGTTGCTTTTGGATTATTATCAAAGTCGCTTGATATCCCTAGCTATACTAGTATTTTAATGTCTTTGTTGATTTATGCGGGCGCTAGTCAATTTATAGGGATTAATCTATTAGTTTTAGGAGCTTCTTTTGGGGAAATTATAATAACCACTTTTCTTTTAAATTTACGCCACTTTCTTATGACAGCGACATTGTCACAACGTCTTTATAGCGAAGTATCTAAAAGCTGGAGAGCACTATTATCTTTTGGTGTTACCGATGAAACTTTTACAGTGAGTGCATTGCAAAAAGCAGAAAAATTGTCTGAGTATTTCATTTTAGGTATTAATACGATAGCTTTTGTTTCATGGAATGTTGGAACTTGGCTTGGATTATTTTTTGCAACTAGTTTGCCTGAGGTAGTTAAAGCTAGTATGGGAATAGCATTATATGCTATGTTTATTGGTTTATTAATTCCTCATATAAAAAAGTCGAAGCCTGTATTGGTTGTTTCATTGTTGTCTATGATGATAAACTGCTTGATTTATTGGGCGTCTATGTTTTCAGGATTTTCAAGTAGTTGGGGGATCATTGTCGCAACCATAGTGAGTGCTGCTGTAGGTGCAATTTTCTATTCAAAAGGAGAGGAGCAAGTATGAATTTAATTTATTTAGTGTTGGCAATGGCTATCGTTACTTATATACCGCGGATGGTACCGCTAGTTTTATTGCAAAATGTAAGCTTACCAAGATACATAAAGGGTTTTATGGGATTTATCCCATATGCAGCATTGGGAGCGCTTATTTTTCCTGGAGTGTTTAATTCGACTGGTGCAAGTCATTTAGAATCAGCGATTATAGGATGTAGCGTGTCAATATTGCTGGCCTGGTGGGAAATGAATCTTATTTTTGTGGTAGTAGGAGGTATAACAGGAGCTTTTATTATGAATGTACTTTTTTAAAGCTAAAATATTATGATTTTCTTGACAATACCCAATAAGTGCGGTATCATGTAGTTAGTTTTATAAAACTAACTACATGAGGGAGAATTATCATTATGCCGATTGAAGATGTAATTGTCAAGGCAATTAATAGTATATCTGATTCCATGCGTGAATGTATGAGAAAATATAAGGAGGAGGCTCCTGATGGTAAAGAATTATTTAATTTGACGATAACCCAATTGCATTATCTACATGCTATAAAAGAAATGGGCAATCCTACGATAACCGAGCTTGCAGAAAAGATTGGTGTGCAAAAATCAACCGTAACTGTTGCTTTAAATAAACTATTGCAACGGGAATATATTGAGAAAATTCCCTCAGAAACTGATCTGCGTGTAATCCATGTGAGTTTATCAATGAAAGGAAAGAAATTAATTCAAATTGAAGATATGGGGTACTATCATTTTGCCAATCAAATTATTGGGGCATTAAATGAAGGCGAAAGAGAAACGTTTACCTGTCTTTTAGGGAAAGTCATAAACAATACTACCCGCGACTAGTACGCGGGTTTTAAATAGACAGATAGTTAGCTTTATGAAACTAATTTGTTTTCGTATATAAAAGAGAAATAAGGAGGTCTAATCGTGAGCATAGTAAAAAGAAGTCTGTGTGCAATTATAATGACGATGGTTTGTTTCGGGTCAACATTAGTGTGTTGGGCTAATGATTACAAGGATGTTACTGTTGTGGTTGTTGTAGACAAATCCAAGGAAAATTATGGTATTGAGCTAAAGAATGAAGTGTATAAACACTTAGAGAAAGAGTTAAAGGTTGTCGTTACTAAGGAGAATGAACTGCAAGATATAATAAAAAACAATGGCTTTGAAGAAATGGGGAAGGCTGAGAAACCAGAACTTTCTTGTTTGGCCGCCAAGACTGGTGCCAATTTAGTACTTGTAGTAGAGATACTGCCTACGAAGTCTGATATTACTCAAATCATTTGTTATCAGGCGATTAAGTCTGAAGCTACCTTAAAAGTTCGTCTATATGATGCAATTAAGAACCAATATGTATTGGCAGAAGAGATAGGAAGTACGAGTATCAATGAAACATATATTCCATATACCTTTGTAGGAAAAAAAGTAACTGTGGTGAAAGCTGTTCGTAAAGCGGTAGACATTGTTGCCCAAAAGGTCAATGGCGTAATAACTCAATAGAGTTGGACCCTGTAAGTAGGGAGGGTAGATATGAGTAGGAGATTGCTAAGTGGTGCAGTAAGTAAGAAGTGTATATGGATACCATTTATTTTGGTAGTATTATTTTGGGGAGCAACAAATTCCCGATTTACTGCGTCAAACACGTTAATCATCAGAAATGATAGGGAAATTGTGGGTGGAAATATGGGAGTTAGGATTACATATGGTCCTTATTGGTTTCACCAAATAGCTATGATTATAACTGCCACACCCACTTATGCCATATGGATTGAAGACTTAGATGGAAAATACATTAGCACTTATTATGTGACTGAAAAGTTTTATCAATGGACACGGAATTCGGGGGATAACACGCCAGAAAGAATAGAGGCGTTACCTTATTGGTGGCACAAACAAAGAGGCTTGCTATTGAATGACACAGTGACTGCGGCAACGCCAAAACACGATTTAACCATTAGAAATACAATAAATCACTGTCCAAAAAAATTTGTGGTAAAAATGGAGATTAATAACTCATTTGACTATAACGAATACTATACCAAGGATGGGAAAAATGGTACTGTAGGGACAAAAGACGGAGGTCAACCTGCACTAGTGTATTCAGCGGTGGTTGATGTATCTCAGGGATCCAGGGAATATCAAATGAGTCTTGTTGGTCATAGTAGTCCAGACGGTAGTGATGGTGAATTGTACTCTAATATCTCTATTGTGACCACTGCTCGACAGATTATTGATAAGGTTATCGTAAAGATAGAATAAGTATGTGGATATACGAGTTAGATGAAGCTTCTTGGATTCGTATTACTATTGAGAATTTAGCCGTTAAAGAAAATAAGGAGAGCCGTATCTTCTCTAACGGCTAAGTATGGCCTGACCCTTGAAAATTATGACATTATTCCAAGAACGATGATTGGGAGTGCTAGGAATTTTGATGATACCCCGCAGGCGCTGAATCAGTTGGTTCTATGAAAGAGTAAGCGCGACGACTGTTCAGCCATTTGTATTCATGTCGGGAGTATTTAATTAGGCTCTGGTGCGAAAATTTCAAAAAGTCAAGGAGATCCTATGTTCATAAGAATATTAAGTTGAGATATCCATCATTTTATTAAAGAAATTAATCTTTGAAAGGAAACATTGAAAGCCCCTTTGGAGAATGTAATGTGTTTCGTGTGGAAGTATAATCTCACAATAGGAAGCGACCTCCTTAGTTTAGGGTGCCAAACTTTTATACGAACTACTATTTCACGTATTAGTATCGCCTGTCTATCAAAACATATGTTGAGTCAGTTGCGTTGATACAGCGGAGGTAGGCTGATTCTAAAGGAATAGTGGGTTTTATGAAAAACATAATAAGTATGTTTATATTCGCCTAGACTTATGTTTAGGCGATATTTTTATGTAGCGGGGTATTTTCTACAAAATTTATAAGCTAAGGGCGGGTTAAGAAGAGGGATATCGTTCTCAAAGTAGCAGGAAAATTATCTTTGCAATTGGTGGCACAGATGTGTCGGGGGGAAAGTATGATAATTAGCCGTATCGGCTTAAACGGCAAATTCTGAGATTTCAAATGTAAAGGAGTAGGAGGAATTAGCACTAAATGAAGAGAAATAGCTGTAGTATTACCTAATGTAAGTTATGGTTATTTTAATCGATGTCCTCGGTCATATTGTGGGTAATATTGCAAACAATACGATGGAGCCATTAGAATTGTAGATGAGGAGATGGAAAATGAAGATTGGCGCACGAGTGATCAAAACAGGTATAGCCGTCGCAATAACAATGTTTTTTTGTAAATATTTTGATCTTGAACCCGCTTTGTTTGGTGCTGTTTCTGCTGTGATTAATATGCAACCATCAATTTTTTTAACACTAAGGGCAGCACGTGATCAGATTTTGGTTCATATCCTAGGTATTGCCGCAGGCTTCTTTTTTGGCTATTTTCTTGGTGTTAATCCGTTCTCAGCGGGTTTTATAGTTATATTACTTATACCAATATACATAAAATTAAAACTGCATAGTGGTATAACAATGGGAATCGTTGCCGCTCTCTTTGTTCTAAGTTCTAATACTGATGAATTCTTGATACATGCTCTTGTTAGAACTGGAGTTATATTCATCGGTCTTGGCTCGGCCATGCTTGTCAACGTATTGTTATGGCCACCTAAATATAATAAACTACTTAAAGAAAAATTGAGGCAGAGCAACGAGGCATCGATTCTTTACTTCTGTCGTGCAGTGCAGAATTATGTTGGTCTTGATAGCAGAGAATTTAGTGTAGATTTGGAACAAAGAAAGAGAGTTTACAAACTAAATAAGGAAGCAAGAATGTTGTTGGATTTGCTAAGCAGAGAAAGGCAAGTGGCTACAGAATCATCTGAGCCAAGAGAGTGGCTTTCTCAGGCAGAAAAGCTAATTGATTACAACGAGTCTATCACAAAAAAAGGTGACCGTATTTTTGATCTTTTGCCTATAAGATTGGAGCGAAGAATGAAGTCAGGTTCTCCACCTATTAGTGAAGAATTCAAATATGTTTTGGAAATATTAGAAAGTGGATGTACAATAGTTATTCGAGTGAACGGAAAAATTAGTTCTGTCATTGTCGATGGCGGTACAGCAATACCAGAAGAAATCAGCGAAGATTATTGGGAAGGCCTTACTAAGGCAATTGAGCGATGGCAGCCAAGACTTACAGGCAGCTATTATTTACATGGGTTACTTGAAGTGGCTGTAATTGCAAGTGAAATTAAGTGGGCCACGCGGCAAGCCAAGATATTGCTGTATGAAATTGTAGAAAATAAGTAATAAATCATTTCACGGGGACGACTTTGCTGAGTTGAGAAACAATGGGATCAGAATTGATTTGTTCGTTCAATTGACGTATTTAACGCAAGTTCGCCTAGACTTCGATTTAGGCGGATTTTTTTGTTGGGGGCAAATATACGAAAATGTATCTTACGCAGAATAGGGGGAGAATTTCGTGTAGGAGTATTGTTAGATGAAGGAAAGGGGGGACACCCCTAGTAAATTAAGCTGGGAGCAAATGCTAGAGCCAATATAGAATGCTATAATCCCAGATTTGATATATTTCTGTTAAAATAAATTATGCGATATTTTTACTTCATTTTTAAAGTTTGTGGTAAAATTATAAACATGTCTTTAACTTTTCCACTAGAACGAATAAAGTATCTAAGTGTATGAATTTCAGAGTATTTGTTATTATATTTTTAATAAAGGAATTAGATAAAATGAGAATTGATTATCATATGCATTTTGAAAATGGCAGTTATAATCTTGAATGGGTAAAAGGATTTTTTCGCCATGCACGTCAGCGGAATATTGATGAGATAGGAATAGCAGAACACAGTCATGGATTTGTAGAGTTTAAGGACTTGTACTATGAGGAACTGATTTTGAATGATTCACCAGTAGGAAGCTATCAACAGCAATGGTTGATTAAAAATAAGTTTCGATATAGTATCAAAGAATATTTAGATTTTATGAATAGTCTCAAGAAAAAGGGTTATCCAGTGAAAACGGGTATAGAGGTTTGTAACTTTAAAAATCAGCAGCGGGTAGCTAATATTTTAGAAAAATATAATTTTGACTATATCATCGGTTCAGTGCATTTTATAAATTCCTGGGGCTTTGATTTTTCGGATTTGAAGTTTGTTTGGGATGAACATAGTTTAACGGATATTTATGATTGGTATACTACTGAAATAGAGGGCATATGTCGTGCTGGAGTATATGATATTCTTGGACATCCTTTTAATCTTAGACTGTTTAAACATATCCCCAATTTTGATGTACAGCCTTTTTTAAATAGAGTTGCCATAGCCTTAAGTAAAGCCGGTATGGGAATGGATATTAATACTGGTACATTATATCGATATCCTATTAATGAAATTTCACCTTACCCTGCTTTTATGAAAACCGCAAGAGATTATAATATACCAATCATTTTTTCCTCTGATGCACATCGGCCGGAGGATTGTGGAAGATATATTGATATTGCCGAGGAATATGCTAAAGAATATGGTTACAATGAAGTGTTGGTATTTAAAGAACGCAAAGCTATAGCTCATAAGATAGGGGGAAATATAATACCTAAGGCTATTTGCTTATAAATAATGTCGTAATAGCAACAGGTAGTATGCCGACAAACAATACATATAGCGATATCGAACAATGCAAGCCAATCATATATTAGGGTGTAACAGCGGCAGGTATAGCGAATTTACTAAATCTGCACAGAATTTGTTACTGTGAAAATTAGCCATGCACCAACACCTATGTCTTATTTGTGGTGAAGCGATTATATATACTAACGAAGCCATAGAAATGGAATGTATAAATTGTCACAAAAAGTTTCTAAGTAATGCAAAGTGTGCAAGTGGACATTTTGTTTGTGACCAATGTCACGGTTCAGATGCGCTTCTTGTAATCAAATATGAATGTAATAAAGTCGATTCTAAAAATCCATATGAGACCCAAGATATATCATTGATTTATTAAACGAAAAGTCAAGCCAATGATTGGATTTGATAGCTTTGAAACTGCCTAGAAAACAATCTGCGGAATTGAAGCCATACACATGTTTAGAGAGGGGCAGATTGAATTCAATCTGTCCTTTTTGAGATTGAATTTATAAACAAGATTATGGGTATCGCAGCTTGATATTCTGGTGGGATATGGGGTAGACTTTGTGAAAATTTTGCATCAGAGCCTCATAGGATATCTTGATACCTTATTAGGTCCATAACCACCAAACTTCATCTATTTTAGAAATATTTAGGGAGATTTTTATTAATAATAACGAATAAAGAGATATGTTGTGGTGGTGTGATTATGGTGGTGGTGAGTAAAAAATAAGGTGGTGTATTATTAGTATTGTAAAAGTTGAGAGTTAAGAGGAGAGAGACGATACTAAATGAAAATAATCTAAAAGAAATGAAGTCCTTTAAATTTCGAATATTAATAAAATATGGATGTATAGATGATAAAAGTAATGCTACTATCGTGCCCAAAGAGATAATAATTCCTGCCAATATTCAACAGGGAGACAATGTAGATGGCACAATTGCCAATGCACTCAATAGGAGCAGTACTGTCTGATGGAAAACCTGTCAAATTTTTCAATAAAGTCGACAGGATTTTTTTGTTTTATATCTCATAATATATGATACTGTGGGACTGATTGAATACAGTGTGATAGTGAGTTTTTTAAGTTTCATATAGCTAATAAAAAAAGATATATTAGACATACTAAAAAATGATATGAGCACAAAGAAAGGAGAAAATAGATATGTTTTTTGGATTAACGCCTTATAAGCAAAAGCATTTGCATGGTCATCAAAGAGATGCATTGAGTCAGTTTGCGCGAAACTTTTTGGGAGATGATTTTCAGGCGCTATTTGAAAATAGGAATAATTGCTCTCGTTCTTTTCGGGTAGATATGTGGGAAACTGATGATAAATATGTATTAGAAGCTGATCTACCTGGTATTAACAAAGAGGATATAAGCCTTCGTTATGAAAACAATTATTTAACAATTAGCGCCAAAAGAAATGCGATGCAAAAAGTAAAAGATGAAAAGAGTTATGTTCGTCGAGAAAGAAGTTTCAGACAGTGCCAACGGAGTTTTTACGTAGATAATATTCACAACGATAAAATTGATGCCAAATTTAATGATGGCGTTCTTAGTGTTACCTTACTAAAATTGAATAAATCTAAGGAAAAGCAGGGCAATATCCCTATTCACTAGATTATAGAAGAAGCTGTACTTTAATAGTGTAGCTTCTTCTATTTGCGAAAAACATATAGGGGAATTTTATAATAATTGCTGGTTATTATAAAACAAAAGTTAGTAGCCAGATTGAGATATCTGGATACGCTTTTAAAATAGAGATTATGATGGTTTGGGGGCGTTTGGGAGATTCGTTTCATTTGCTCGTAACTGTTATTTCTGGTTTTAGACTTGCAATAAAGAACTCCAGAACTCAAATAAGACTCATATTCTCCGAGTTATTGTTTTGTTTCGTAATATTGAAGTAATTCGCTTACTGTTACGAATTCATAATCGAGAGATCGAAGAGTGTCAATAATAAATGCAACAGCCTCAGGTGTAGGTGATGGATATTTTCCATCATGTAAGAGAATAATACTTCCGGGTTTAATGTTTTTTAATACAGAATTTACGATATCGCCTACTGGAGGGGAACGCCAATCTCGGGTATCTATTGACCAAAGAATTGTAAGATAGCCACTATCTCTAGTCAGCTTTATGATTATATCATTATAAGATCCCCCTGGAGGGCGAAAAAGAGTGGGTTTAGGTGCCACTGTTAAAATAGCTTTTTCGGTTTTATCTAGTTCTTCTTCTAGTTGACTTTTACGTATTTTAGTTAAATTTGGATGGCTATAAGTGTGGGTACCGACTTCATGACCATCCTCAATTTCTTGCCGAACAAGCATTGGAAATTGTTCAACTCTCTCTCCTACTACAAAGAAAGTAGCTTTTACGTTTTTTTCTTTCAAAATAGCCAAAATTTCAGGTGTAGTTTTGTTAAGAGGGCCATCATCGAATGTTAGTGCGATTACTTTTTGAGAAGTAGGTACGTTCCTAATAGCAGGTGTAAGATCTATCAATTGGTTTTCCAATTTCATGCCAACCCCTATAGCTAGAAAAAAGAAGAATCCCAATATACCTTGGAAAAATTTCATAGTGAACTCCTTATCTAAGAATCTAATAGATTATACGATTAGAAGTTTGAAAGTATTCTAGTGCGGGATTTCTTGTAATAATACATTTAACATCTAAAGATCTAATGCATAATTGTTATGAAAAGCTTTAATTTGTTTTCTGACCTTTGCTTTAATAATTGGAGAATTTGAGCATGCTGATTGTAATGTTAATGTACGCTGGATTTTAAATTATTGGATTGGCAGCCACCGAAGCTGCAAATCCTTATGTAACAGTACCAAGAGCCATCAGAGATACGGTGATTGGTCTCATTTAGGTTATATGTATTGACGGTTCTTGTGGCACATGATATAGACCATTTTGGTCTTATGAGATGTATTAAATCAAAGGGTGACTTCGCTGTTCAGATTAAATCGAATGAAATATTATTATAGAGAAACTATTAATGAGCAGATTTCATTAAATTGAAGTCTGCTCATTTTTGTAACTTGTACCGCTTCTTTAAATTTGGTATTTTACCTTTATTCAACTTCCTCAATCGTTATTTTTATATAGTTACCATCCAAGTAATACTCACTTAAAATATTCCACAGATCGCGATCATTTAACAATAATTGTGCTTTATCTGCATCCATATTTAACATTCCTTCTAATATAATTCTATTCACAATATCACTCCCGAATTTTCTTTCATAATTATCTTATTGCATAGATTCAAATCCTTCGGGAAGGCTACTCCTAGAAGTGGAATTGTATATGAAGTTCTTTCCTTAACCTACTTGAGTTGCTGCTTATTTATTCCTCAGGAACCATTCCATAAATTTCACTTTGAATATATATTTTCATATTGTTATGCAACCAATTAGCTGTCGTTTGATCTCCTTGGCTTTCAAGAGCGTTAAGAACATCTTTATAATGTTGTATGCCATTTTTTCTCACATTTTGGATATTTTTGTAAATCTCAATTGGCACTTCCACTGGCTTGTTCATAATTAACCTCCAGTAATTTTCAGAGGCAACTTTCGTCACCTTTGTTTTATTTTAACAGTTTTCTTTACGGTTTTATTCTTGCTACTTTGTTATTTATTATTATCATCGCTCGATATTATTATTTCCCGTTTTTAATATCACATCAGAGGTAATATACTCCTTATTTAATTGTAGAAGAATTTTTAAAGAAAAAGGGAGTGATTGAAGGATGAGATTCAATGCTCATAGGATATCGATACCTACAATTTTAGAAGTTGGCAAGGGTAATTTGGGAAACATAGGGGAATTGCTAGCCAAAAAATCTTTAAAAAAAATAGTCGTATTTTTCGGTGGAGGAATCTATGAGTTATTTGGCAAAAAAATTATGGATTCCTTGGCATTTCATGGTATTGTGGTGCTAAAAAGTTACGAAGAAGACAATAATGAAGTATGCAGTATTACACGCTTAGCGTTTACTCTGTCTAGTGAGACAGAAGGTGTCATTGGGATTGGAGGAGGAAAGATATTAGATATTGCTAAGTATGTATCTTTCTTAAGCAATTTGCCCTTTATTAGTGTTCCTACTTCTACATCTCATGATGGATTTGCCAGCTCAGGTTGCTCTTTGCTTGTGGAGGGACGCAGGACTTCGGTAGCCGCCAAAATGCCATTTGGCATTATTGTCGATATTGATGTGATTAAAAGTTCACCAGAGAAATTCATCTATTCAGGTATTGGCGATTTAGTTTCAAAAATTACAGCAATCCAGGATTGGTTTTTTGAAGAGAAAAACCTCAATATCACAATTGATGATTTCGCTGTTATGATTGCTAAAAAATCGGTCAACAGTATTGTACATACAACATTTGCAAATATTAAAGAAGATTTTTTCTTGAAAGAATTGATTGATTCCTTGACAATGAGCGGCATATCAATGGAAATAGCAGGAAACAGTGCACCAGCTAGTGGCAGCGAGCATCTTATCTCCCATGCATTAGATAAGTTTGTGGATATACCAGAATTGCATGGAATTCAAGTAGGTGTAGCCACCTATATTATGAGTAAGGTACAAGGTCATAGACAACAACGAGTACATGATTTTTTGCAAGAAACCGGTTTCTTTGCTCATGTAAAAGAACTCAGAATGACCAAGAAAAATTTCGCGCGAGCTATTGATTTTGCACCTACAATAAAACCGTATAGATATACGTATATTCATAGTAAAGAACATCGTGAATACGCTAAGAATTTGCTAACTGAAGATCATGTTTTACAAGAAATATTAATTTAAAAGGAGAGTAAATTGACTGCTAAAATTATCTTTTACTATCAATGCTCTTCTTTTCTTTAATATATGCATTGAACTTAATCATAGGGTATCTTGATGCTTTATTAGGACATAACCACCACATACCACCTTCTTTGTAAAAAGATGGTATAATTTTTATTAATGATAGCGAATAAAGATATATGTGGTGGTGGTGTGATTATGGTGGCGGTGAGTAAAAAACTTGTGGTGTGACTATTCAATAAAATTACAATAACTGTAAACCTAAATTGAATTTATAAGAATTATTTACCTCTTTGCTGAATATTTTATAGAATGATACAGGGGGAGGGGGTATATTTTGTATAGAGCTTTAAATACTTTATTAGAAAAGGAAGTATCTAGTTGGGATGATAGCGAGCAGTCTTTTTTTTTTATTAATTGCAAAAACTTTTAGTTCTGGGTTTGAACATGGAGTATTTACTAATTCAATAGTCGAGCAATATAAGCATCTTGGTATTTTTACAAAAGAAATGAAGCTGAATCAAAAAGGAATTAGAATAATACAGTATCTGCAAACTAAATAGTTCTTTTATAGTCTCAGCGTCCTCCAGGGCGCTTTTATTTCACCCAATGAAGTAATTAATTGATTTGTTATGAAGAATTTATGAATAATCGTTATCGAGCGTAGAGTAATTTTGAATAATAATATTAATACTACTCAGACCTTAGTGGAAGCTGTTTTAAAATACCATTCGGAGGATTTTTCCTCTGATTTTTATTGTAGATATGGAAATAATAATATCGGAGGTGATAAATATGAAAGAACAAGAATGTAAACAAGGATGTAAACAAAATAAGAATGTTGAATTTGCAAGAGAAATTTTCAATAATGAAAATAAGAAAAACGAGAAACAAAATAAAGAGAAACAATGCTAAAATAACTAAGGTGGCATCTGCCACCTTTTTATATTGAAAAATTAACGACTTCATTGAATAAATGACAGACGTCATTGGGGGAGTGATGTTTTTAATTATATGTCAAATTTAAATTATATTAATAGCAGTACTAGTATTAGAAGGTGATAAAAAGCGCTTTGGACTTTGTTAAGTGGATTGGTGTCTGGTTGGCTAGTTGGCATGATTTCATGCGGTGGAGGTTTTGGTATCTTGGGTGATAATTCGTTAAAGATGAGCTTAGCCTTTATGCCTGAAAAATCAACGGTTAGCAAAATGTAAGAAAACCACCGTTCTTGTCGCTTATGAGTAAGAGAACCGGGATTTAACATTAGAACTTTATTCATGGTTTTTATCATTGGTTGATGACTATGTCCGAATATAATAATATCTACAAGATTATTTTGAAAATTAGTATAAGCTCTCTCAATAGTAGTTTTCATTTTGCCATGTCCATGACAGACTCCGATCTGATATGGCCCAACCTTTAAAATTAGTTTTTCCTGTAAGTGGGCTTTAATTGTATTGTCATCTATATTTCCACAGACTCCAATAAAATTGAAATGGTTTTGTAAATATTCTATAACCCACGCTCCACCATAAGCCCCTGCATGGATAACAAGATCTACATTACGAAATTCAGTAATTAAATTATCTAATTGCCCGGAGTTCTTTTTGAGATGGGTATCGGAAATTATTGCTATGTTCATGGACAATTGTTGAACCTCCAATCATTATTTGATAAATGTATGATTGTTATGTCTCTGATTCACAAATATATACCACTAAATTAGCATTAGTATGAGCACTCTCCATTAAGTAATTACTCAGAAAGTTGCTGAGAACAAGAACAGACTGGCAGGTAGCAGTTAGTCTGTTCTTGAGGCGATGCAGTAAACTGAAACATTTAGCCGTGGGATTTCCGATCAGCCGCAAACTATATCAGCAGCCACTGAGGAACAGTCGGCATTAATGAAAGAGATTGCTTCTTCCAGCTAACGTCTGACTTGACTGTTAGAGCAGCTACAAAGCGTGGTGGTCGACGACTTTCATACTAAACAATAAATAAAGAGGAGCAGAATGCCCCTCTTTATTTATTGTTATTATGTCTCAATTCCATATTCTTTTATCTTACGGTACAGGGTGGACTTGCTTATATTGAGAAAATCAGCGGCTTGCACTACGTTGTTATTAACACGGGACAGGGCCGAGCGAATAAACAGTATCTCCGCATCTCGTAAAGACATCATGTTCTTAATGCTGATATCGGCAGGGGGAAAGCTTACCTGTGTGGGGGTTGTAATTTTGTTGCGCAGTATTTCTTCCGGTAAGTGTTCAGGATAGATATAGTTACCTTGGGCCATATTCACGGCATAGATCATGGCATTTTCCAGTTGACGTACATTACCTGGCCAACTATATTTACTGACAATTTTAAACACTAAATCGGAAATTTGCGGGATGGGCAGTTTGACACGTCGACAGTAGTTTTGAATAAAGTGCCTGGCCAACACTAAGATATCATTACTACGTTCGCGAAGTGGCGGGATTTGCAATTTCAAAACTGACAATCGAAAATACAAGTCTTCGCGGAAAGTTTTTTCCTCTACCATTTTATAGAGATCTTTATTGGTGGCAGCTACTAGTCGGAAATCAACCGGCTGATAGCGTTTGCCACCTACGCGCATAACTTTCTTATCTTCCAGAACCCTTAGCAGCACGGCTTGTATTTCAAAAGGCATATCGCCTATTTCATCCAGAAAAAGAGTGCCGCCACTGGCTAATTCAATCTTGCCAGGCCGTCCGCCGCGCTCAGAACCGGTAAAACTACCTCCTTCATAACCAAAAAGCTCGCTTTCAATCAGATTGCGGGGCATGGCGGCACAGTTTATGGCAATAAAGGGGCCATTGGGACGGGAAAAGTTATGAATAGACTGAGCAAAAAGCTCTTTACCAGTACCGCTTTCGCCCATTAATAAAATATTTTCCGGCGAGGTGGAAAATCGCTGACACATCAATTTGGTCTTGCGAGTGGCCTCATCATTACCGATGATATCAGCAAAACAAAAGGTTGCACTATTACCTGTACGGCGAGCTACCAAGGCATTAATTTTATCTACATGGCTCAGGCGTAGGACCGCACCGGCCACTTCGGTATCAGTATGTAAAAATACCGGACGTGTACTTATGATGTAAGTTTGTTCGTTTTGATTAATTACCATGGTTTCTTCCATATAGTTAAGAGTAGTCCCGCTTTTCACGGCTTGAATAATCATAGAATCAGGGTTTAGACGCTCAAATATACTATAATTTTCGGTTTCCTCCAAGCTAATTTGCAGCATGTGCAACCCTTCATGGTTGCTCTGGATGATCTTCCCCATCGAATCAACCATGATGATGCCTTCGTCGATAAAACTAATGGTAGCCTCTAATGTATTCTTGGCAACGGTCAGGCGATGATTGGCTTGTTTCAAGCTCATTTGCTGCTCAATGGCTAATGCCATTGAGGTTACCCAGCCCAGTGAATGGGCCTGGAGCTTATTTAGATTGGATTTATTAGAATACTCTACCAAATCATGGGCTAGTATCAACGTGCCAATAAGTTGATTATTGGCATTAAAAATGGGAGCAGCAGAGAGGAGATTGTCTTGCAGTACCAGAGCATAATTTTCTGGTCCCAACAACTGAATGGGTCGTTTGAGGCGCATACATAGGATATGTGCATTGGTTCCAGCGATTTCTTCAGGCCAGTTTGCTCCAATTACCGAATTGATTTTATTAAAGGTAGTTATTTGCTCTGAATTACCTTCTTGCAACATCAAAATGCCCTGATGATCCCTAAGTGTCAGTGTGTAGCCGGAGTGTACAGCCAGATCGATAAAGGCTTTAAACAGGGGCGTGGTAGTTTCAATCAATAATTGGTTTTCGCGGAGAATAGTCTGTAACTGGGAAGCACTCACATTGTTTCCTAGTTTAGCGGAATAGGGATTAACGCCGTATTTATGGGAACGAAGCCATGATTCGGCTACATCACGACGCATGTAAGGCGAGGTTAGCGGATTTTCGCCATACTCTAGGAATCGCTTTTTACATTCCTGGATATGTTCCCATTTTTCCATGGCAATAATAGCGCTGTCGTTGCAAAATGATTGAGTATTTAATTCGGAATGTCTCGAGAGATGAGAGTACATAATCCGGAGCCTCCAACATATCGATATATTAAGCTACAGTATTTGCTATTTGGGTTAACAAAAAATACAATATGTTATATTTTCGACATTTAGTTATAAAATTCCTGTAGCATAAATTCACATAAGGGAAAGTTTCCTAAAATGAAACTATTCTAAATTCCATTGATGGGAAAATTCCTAAAATGTATAACCGCATGAAAAAAGACCGTTAGAACGCATTTATATGTTTTGACGGTCTTTCTGTTTAAGTATATTTTTTGAATACAGACTTTTCAGTGGTCTCAAATGACATCTTCTGCACCTCGATGTTCAAGTTCTTAGCAGGATTCTATCATGGCTTAAATTTTACCATCAGAACCATTGAAATTTGTTGAAAATAGGTTAGCGATAACTTAAAGAATCTATCGGAGGAATCCCATAATTGGGAAGATTCTTGGAAATAGGAAAATGTAGTACAAGGTTAGCTGCCATTATTTGCTTGGAACATAGTTATAAATTGTCCTGTTTTTATGCTTTTTAAAGAAAATATAGTGAGATTAAAGAATTGTCCATAAAATTATTGATGAACTTTGGCTCCTGATAAATGCAAGCAAAAAGTGATTTCTAGCTCAATTTTGTACCATGCAAAGCAATTATTTATTGTGTTTAAAAGTTAAAAAGATTAGTTGTTGATAAAATAATCTTTGCTTTTGGCATACTTTTTGCATTGTATCAGTATTAGATGTTTTTTATACTTTCATATCTTCAGCTATTCTATCCCAAAACTTCATTAGGGCGCTCGAGGAAGCCTCGAAGGGGATGATAAATGGGAGACAACAATACAGGCTGGGGAGATTTGCTGAAGGGGGGTGAACAATTCAGTTTATATGCGAAAGATTTCATTTCTGATTATTTAGTGGTAGAGGAGAGAACAGATGAAACAACCAGTACTAAACAGAAGACAGTTTCTCAAAGCGACTGCTGTAACCGGGATTGCGGCAGCGTTCAGCGGTTCGTTGAAAGGTCTCACGCGAGGTGAAGCTGCAGAGGAGACCGCAAAAATAGCAGAGACAAAAATCATCAGGACGTGTTGCAGAGGTTGTATCGGCAAGTGTGGCATTTTGGCGCATGTGAAAGACGGCCGATTGATTAAGCTGGAAGGCGATCCCGATCAGCCAATGACCAGAGGCAAGGTGTGTGCTAAAGGGATTGCCGCCATACAGGCTCTTTATAATCCTAACCGTAACAAGTACCCTATGGTTCGTGTTGGTGCGCGTGGTGAGAACAAATGGAAACGTGTCTCATGGGAAGAGGCGATTGATACAATCGCAAAGAAACTTATGGAAATTCGCGAAAAGCATGGAGCAGAGCAGGTTCTCTGTACTACCGGCGGTGGCGGGAATCCAGAATTTGGCAGTATTAGAAGGTTCGCCAGTGTGTTCGGTACGCCAAACTGGTTCGAACCAGGTGCTCAGCAATGCTATATGCCAAGGACAGTCTGCTATAACATGATTTATGGGAATACAGATATGAAATATCAGACCACCAGTATTGCTGACAGCGAAGGCCAGGAAATTTACTTCTACGAAGACACACCAATGAAGACGTTGGTGTTGTGGGGGACGGCTCCCGCGTATAACAGTCCATCTCAGGGCGGACGGGCCGTCGTGGAGCTCAGGGCGCGAGGCGTGCAGACTGTTGTGGTCGATCCTCGTTTTACCGCAGATGCTGCGAAGGCAGATGTTTGGCTGCCGATTAGACCGGGCACAGATGTGGCCCTTGAGCTCTGCTGGATTCGATACATTATAGAACATAAGCTCTATGACGAAGAATTTGTAATGAAGTGGTCAAATCTCCCATTCCTCGTAAACACGCAGACAAAAATGTGTCTCCGAGAAAGCGATATCATACCTGGTGGTGATTCCCAAACCTATGTGGTGTGGGACAAGAAGACGCAATCAGCTAAGCCGCTTGCCTATCCATGGGATGACAATCTTGATCCCGAACTGTTTGGGAATTTTACGGTAAACGGTGTCGAATGTAAGACAGGGTTTCAGCTTTATAAGGAGCGGTGTGAGCCTTTTACTCTCGCGAAAGCAGCAGAAATCTGCTGGCTCGACGCGGACATGATCGAAAAAGCAATAAAAATCTATGCCCAAGGCCCTGGTGGTCTCTGTCTCGGTGTTGCAACAGACCAGCATCCTCAATCGGCCCAGGCAGCTATGGCAGCCTGTGCCCTCGACTTAATGATGGGGTATGTGCAAAAACCAGGAGCACTCCTTCAAAACTTTGGTGATGTCAAATTTGCTGACTCTGCGGTTTCGCCGCTGTACAAATTAATATCGCCTGAACAATTTAAAAAACGTCTGGGCGGTGCCGAGTACAAAGGAGCAAATTCATGGGGATCTTGCCATAATCCAACTGTTCTTGAGGCTATCAAGACAGGGAAACCTTATCCGATTCGTGCGTGGCTTGAACGCTCCGGTAATAAGCTTGCTATGCTTGGTAACGCATCGTCATGGATTGAAGCCTTAGAAAAACTGGAATTCATCGTTCACATGTATATGTATCCTACATCGTTCTCGGCATATGCCGACGTATTGCTGCCGACTACGGAATGGCTGGAGTCGGATTATGTTGTTCCGCCGCTTAACATGCTTTTTGTGCGGCAAGCTGTTACGCATACCTATGAGACCATGAATGAAACGGTAATCTGGGCTAAAATTGCCAAACGGTGCGGAGAACTAGGGCATCAGGCCTGCAAAGACTCATTTGACCCAGTAAAGACGGCGCCAGAGCAGCCTTATTGGAACTCAATGGAGGAATTTCTTGACTATAATTGCAAGCTGAAGCTTGGAATGACTTTTAAGGAACTGGCGAAAAAAGTGCCTTACGAAGCCATGCCTATCGACAAATGGCGTAAGTATTACACATACAAGGAGATCGATCCGAAGACCGGGAAGCCTAAAGGTTTTGGCCGGCCAAGCAAAAAAGTCGAGATTTATGGTGAAGCATTCATCACGCTGGCACGGACCGGGGCTCCTTATACTCCTCATCCATTACCGCCGGCATCAAAAGACTATGATCCGCTGCCTTATTTCGTAGAACCTCACGAAAGTCCGCTAGAAGGCAGTGAACTTGCCAAGGAGTTTCCGCTGGTCATGACCAACGGCAGGCTTCCGTACTACCACCACGGGACATTGCGAAACATTCCTTGGCTGAGGGAAATTTACCCTGTACCTGAAATCTGGATTCACCCGAAGGCTGCAGCTAAATATGGCGTGTCCCAGGGAGACTGGGTGAATATCGAGTCGCTGCGAGGCAAAATTAAGGCAAAGGCCTGGGTGATGGAAGGAATCAATCCAGGAGTCGTTTACATGGAACGGTTTTGGACACCGGAAACATTGAACACCGATACTCATGGCTGGAAAGAAGTGAACGTTAACGTACTTTCCAAGAATGATGCTCCATTCAATGATGTTATAGGTACCTACACGCTGAGGGGCTATCTCGTCAAGATATCGAAAGCCGATGGCCCGCCTAAAGGGGTTTGGCAGAAACCTGAGGAGTTCAAGGCATGGCTTCCTGAGCCGTCCGATCCTACTCCTTTGAAAGATAAGGAGGTGTAATTATGTCACAAAGAACTATGGTAGTAGATTTAGATCGCTGCATTGGCTGTAAATCATGTGAAGTAGCGTGTAAACATGAGAATGGAGTGGCTCTCGGATGTACGTGGAATAAAGTGCTGACGGTAGGACCGACAGGCACGTATCCGAAATTAGAAATGTATTATCTGCCGACGATGTGCCAGGAATGTAAGGACGCGCCATGTGTCAAGGCCTGTCCGACAGGAGCGTCCTATAAGAGTAAGGATGGAGTTGTCCTCGTCGATAAGGAAAAGTGTATCGGCTGTCAGTATTGCATGTTCGCCTGCCCTTATGGAGTTCGTACCTTTAACGAAGAGACGAAGGTAGTGGAAAAGTGCACACTATGTGCTCACTTGCAGGCCGCTGGCAAGCAGCCAGCTTGTGTCGAGAAATGTCCGGCCGGATGTCGGTTTGTCGGCGATATCGATGATCCAAACAGTGAAGTAGCAAGAGTCATCAAAAATGCTGGCAGTGACAGCGTCCATGTTCTACCTGATGTGGGAAATCAACCTTCCGCTCGGTACATCCTGCACAGTAAGATTGCTACATGGAAGGAGTAATAATATGAGTATTCAATGGCCATTGGTTTTCTTTACACTATTTGTTGGACTGGGGTGCGGAATATTTGTCGGCTCTGTTGTTCTGACCGAATGGTGTGGTAAGGCAAAGCAGATTAGAACAATAAGTTCGAGTATCGCAATTGTGGCCTTAGGCGTCGGTGGCGTCTCAAGCACTATGCACTTAGGGCATCCAGAGCGCATGTTTGGTGCGTTGGGGCATCCAACCTCCGGAATCTTCATGGAGTCCACGATGATAGGCCTGTTCGGTCTAGCCATTATCGTTTATCTGCTTGCACTGCGGAGAAACGCTTCCGACCGCACTTGCAAGGTTATAGCAACGATAGGTGCGGTACTGGCGGTCGTGCTTGCCTTTGTGAACGGGCACGCTTATGTGATCGCTGCCCGGCCTGCCTGGAACACACTAATTCTGCCGCTACTTTATGTGGCTTCGGCAGGTGTTATGGGCTGTTTCAGCCTCAGCGTATTGCTTGCACGCACTAAATACGCCGACACAATTGCAACAATAGCCGTAACGGAAACGGCAGCGACAGCGGAAACTTCGACGACAACTGCAACGACAACGATAAAGCGTGCGACGCTGATTGCACTCGCATTCCAAGCAGTGCTGCTCATTGCGTACCTGATCCACGTAGCCGTTGCTCCTTATCCAGATATAACTCGATCAGTCATGCGGGTCTTGACTGGCAATCTGGCGCTGCTTTTCTGGGGCGGAGTGGTGCTGCTTGGTTTCCTGGTCCCCACAGTATTGATGACAAAGTTCTATACGAAAAATACTGAGAGTATCTCGCCACTTACGTCGGTTAAACTCAGTTTGGCATCCGTCCTGGTAGCAGGCGTTGCATTTCGAGCATTGATGTTCTTGATCGGAAGTAGTATTAAGCAATTTTTTTAAATTATGAAAGTTGGGGGAAGAGACGTGTTATTTCTTCCCCGACTTCCATAACAAAAAGGGAGGAAGAAAGTGGAGAAAATATCAGAGTACTTAGCGCTTATCTCAAACCGGGAGAATCTGTACCAGTTTCTGGGGCGCTTCTACAAAGTTGAAATAGATCAAACACTGCTGGACCATATGGAAGGCATGTGTTTTCCCACAGAGTGCGGAGACGACGAACTTGCCGAAGGATACCGGATGCTTGAAGAGTATCTTCGAAATCTTGGGAGCGATCCATTGACCGATTTGGCTGTGGACTATGCGAGGGTATTCCTTGGTGCGGGGATTGTTGGAGACGATGCTGCCTATCCGTATGAGTCAGTTTACACGAGTTCGAAGCGGCTGATCATGCAAGATGCTCGAGATCAAGTAGTGGCTGCATACCGCGCAAAAGGCCTGAACAAGGCGGAAACTCTAGAGCTTCCAGAAGATCATATAGCCCTCGAACTTGAATTCATGGCACACCTGTGCCACGAGACGCAACAGGCTTTTGTTACGCAGGACTGGCCAGCGGTCTCGGTCTGTCTTAAGGAGCAGATGGAATTTCTTGAGCAACATCTGCTTAATTGGGTTCCTGCGTTTTGTGCCGACATCGAGAAGTTCGCTGGGACAGAATTCTACAAAGCTGTTGCGAAAGTCACTAATGGCTACTTGCGCTTGGAGCGCAGCATTCTCGAAGATATGAGTGCCGAAACTGGCGTGGAGGTCGCGTGTAAATGCTGACCTTCGTAACCAAGGCATTGGCTTTTGCTGATCTGTATGCGACTCGTAAGTTGTCAATTTCGCAACAAGAGAGGAATGCAAGGAATGAGCCAACATAAACCTGAGAAAGTACAGAGCAAAGTAATCAGTCTGGCAAGTCCCTCGCGGCGCACTTTTCTGAAAATCACCGGAGGAGCTTTTGGCCTTCTTATGGGGCTCGGAGGCGTTGGAAAGATCCTCCCACGCGAGGCTCTCCTTCGTCCCCCTGGAGGACAGGACGATACATCCTTCATCTCACGATGTCTTAGATGTGACCGCTGCAGAAGTGTCTGCCCCACTTCCGTGATCGGTCTGGCGCACTTGTCGGATAGTATCTTGGATGCACGTACGCCGGTGATGAAGTTTCATCTCGGGTACTGCAATTTTTGTAATAAATGTGTTGAGGTTTGCCCCACCCAGGCCTTGAAACCTTTTGACATCAAGACTGTGAAAATTGGACTTGCGACAGTGAAGAAGGAAACCTGCATTGCGTGGGACTCAGGGGGGTGTATGGTGTGCATGACCGCGTGCCCCTATCACGCGATCACGCTTGACGGACAGAGTCGTCCCGTGGTGGATTCCCATAAGTGCAACGGATGCGGCATTTGCGAGAAAGTCTGTCCTTCGCTGGTGATGAGGTCATACGCTGGCGGCAACATCCGCGGTATCGTAGTCACACCTATTTCCAGGAGAGGTGAAGGAAGTGTATGAACAGGAATAGAACAAGGGCGCTGCGATTGACAACGATGGCGGTCGTAGCCAGCGGTGTCATTATTGGTGCGCTCAGGAATGTTGGAATAGGGTCTCTTTCTGCCTTCGGCGTAGAGAATATCTCTGCGATTTGTCCCTTGGGCTACCTGGAAACGGCGCTTGCCAGTCGGGATATCATGCCGTATATGCTACTTTCTTTTCTCGTAATTGCTGGACTGACCGTGCTGTTGGGGCGGGTCTTCTGCGGCTGGATCTGTCCCATACCTCTAGTGCGAAAATTATTAATCAACGAAGTCGATGAAGGCCAGAAGGCTTTTACAAATAGTGCCCCCAATGAGGGGGCGGCGGTGCCGGTTCTGGAGGATGGAGAAACCGCAAAGAGTTCCTCTTCAGGACTGCTTATTCTCGGCGTAACCCTAGGATCCTCTGCTGTTTGTGGATTTCCCGTATTCTGTCTCATTTGTCCGATTGGACTAGTCCTCGCGACTTTGTTTGCACTGATCCGCCTTCTAAATTTTAATGAGCCGACGCTTGATCTTATTGTTTTTCCCGTTGTGATCATTGTTGAACTTATATTCTTTAAAAAGTGGTGTAGCAAATTATGCCCCGTCGGAGCTCTTCTCAGTATCTTTAGCAGGTTCAACCGTAGTCTTGTGCCTACTGTAGACCGTTCTCTCTGTCTGGAAGAAAACTGTGATACCAAGTGCCAGCAATGCCGCAGTGCCTGCAGTTTTGGTGTGGATCTTAAAAATAGCAGTGGAACAGGTGACATCAGTTCCTGCACCAAGTGTAGAGAATGTGCGGATAACTGTCCAGTCCATGCGATTCGGTTCCCCTGGAGGTGAATGACTTAAATGTTGTCTAAACTTGAACTATTTATGGAAGCCTGTGCCAAGCTTGATAAGCGGGGTATCGTCATGCACGAGAAGCGGTGTCTACGCAAGCGACATCTTCATAGTTCCTGCTTGCTCTGTTCTTCGGTGTGTCCCAGTGGTGCTATCACTTGCTCGGAGGATCTTGTCTTAATGGCTGAAAAGTGCACCGGATGCGGTGCCTGCACTTCGGTCTGCCCCAGCGGTGCGCTCTCAGCCAAGCTGCCTTCTAACAAAGAGCTACGCTCTCTTGCTGCACTCCATGTGGAACATTCGGGAGCAGTTGCCTTTGCTTGTGAAGCCTATCTCAAAGCTCATCCTACTGAGCGTCATCGTGTCATCGCTGTGCAGTGTACCGCTCGGTGCGATGAATCCATTCTTGTTGAGTCGGTTCTTCGAGGCGCAGCCAACGTGTCCATCCTCAATACCTGCTGTGCAGGCTGCCTGCAGAATAAGCTTTGTGGTCAGGTCGAGACAATGGTTGACACTGCAAACCGGTTATTAGAATGCTGGAAGTATCCTGCCGTGATTACGCTTACCCAAAAGATTCCGGAGAAAATCAAACCTTTGCCTATTACGGAAGGCAAAGCGATTGGTATGTCTCGCCGATCTTTTCTCACCGCTTTTAAGAGAAAAAGTCAGAGCCTCGTTACACAAGTGCTTCCGGAAATCATCTTCAGTACTGCTGACAAGCAGGTAGAAAATAGTAACGAAAAGCAGAATCCAATGGCGGAGCCCAAGTACTTGCCGGAGAAGTGGTGCTCGTTGGTTAACTCCCTAAAGCAACTCCAGAACCCGGCGACTCCTATGGGCTTTCAAAGCAGTCTCTGGGGGGAGATTAGAATTGCCGACAGCTGTAATGGCTGTGGAGCCTGTGCTGAGGCCTGTCCGACTTCGGCTATTGTTATTCACCAGCAGGATGGTGTTTGGAGCATCTCTTTGGATGTGTCGCGTTGCACGCAGTGTGGTTTATGCAAAGACATATGTTACTGTGAAAGTATCGAAATTACCTCAACTGTCGCTCTTGATGCATTGCTTACCCAGAATTCGCGAGTACTCTTCATAAAAAGACAAGAAGAAGTTGCTAACTTGTTGGACCCCGTAGAACGGCGTATGGCCCGCTTATTGGGTTGCGCGGTTAAGAACTGAGTATGGCGGTATTCGGATTTCAGGTGAGCTGGCTAGAAGTAATATGTATATTAAAGTATACGCAAAGATTTTGTCAAAATAAGAAAGGGGATGTGAAACTATGCTCAATTTCAGTATGCCAGAATTAGGTATAATACTAGTCATTGCCCTCATTGTATTCGGGCCTGGTAAGTTGCCTGAGGTAGGTAAGGCATTAGGCAAAGGGATTGGTGAGTTCAGGCGGTCCGTATCGGGTGAGTCGTCGAATCAAGACGTTATAAAGATTGAGGGTAAGCCAGCGGAAAACAAGCCGGGAGAAACAAAATAGTGAGAAAACATGGATAACCAATATTTGGAATTCGATGGCGCAAAAGAGGGCAATATGTCTCTATTCGACCACTTGCAGGAGTTGAGGCGGCGGTTGATCATTTGTATAGCGGCGGTGCTTGGCACAAGTACCGGCTGTTATATGTTTGCTGAAGAGCTAGTGCGTATCATTACGGCCTCGGCAGGGAAATTGTATTATATGAACCCGGCAGAAGCATTTTTTGCTTATTTAAAGGTATCGTTACTTGCCGGTAGTCTACTGGCTTTGCCGCTTATATTTTATCATATCTGGGCATTTGTTATGCCGGCCCTAGCCAAAACCAGGCGCACAGCCTCATTTTTGTTAGTAATAATGTCCCTTGTCATGTTTTTTGCGGGCTTAGTTTTTTCTTACTTTCTGGTATTGCCGGCTGGTATTAAGTTTTTTATGGGATTTGCTACCGAAGGCCTTCAGCCTATGATTTCTATCGGTCAGTACATATCTTTAGTAATTTCTTTTTTATTGCCATTTGGTTTTATCTTTGAACTACCCTTGTTTATTATTGTGGCGACACAATTGGGGATGATTGATTCTGGATTTTTGGTATCTAAGCGTAAAATAGTGATTGTTTTGTCGTTTGTCATTGGCGCGATTGTAGCCCCGAGTCCGGATGTTTTTTCCCAAGCGATGATAGCAATACCATTACTTGTTCTCTATGAAATGAGTATAGTTATTGTGAAACATATCCTTCATAAATAAGCCTATATATTTTTTGTATCTATTAGTTTTGTCGGTACCCAGCCTATTTCTTTAGTACGGGTGCGTGAAAATGAAGCAGGAGATGAAAATGAAGACAGATATTTCACTAGAAGAAGCGCAGACATTATTGCTGGAATTAGTGCAATCGGTTAAAGAATGCCAGGTGCCGTTGACTAGCGCTGTTGGCAGAATTGTAAGTCAAGATATACGAACAAATATAAATCTACCGTTGTTTGATAAATCACCTTTGGACGGCTATGCGCTAAAGGCGAAAGATACTGAAGATGCTAATTCATCAAATCCTGTAATACTGGAAGTTATCGAAGAAGTACCGGCTGGCTATATGCCTAAAAAACAAGTAACTTCTGGAACAGCGATCAAGGTTATGACTGGGGCTCCTATACCCAATGGCGCAGATGTAATTATCAAATTTGAGGATGTAAAAAGAGAGGAGAATAAGGTCGAACTCTATTATCCTCTCAGAACAGGAAGTAATATCATTCGGGTCGGCGAAGACGTACGCCAGGGAGAGGTAATTGCTAAAAAAGGTGCGGTGCTGAATCCACCGCTTGTAGGGCTGTTAGCTGCGATTGGAGTAGATGCAGTGTCGGTGTTTAGTAAAATCAAAATAGCTATCCTCAGCACTGGTGATGAATTGATCGATCCATCAGAAGAATTAAGGTCAGGAAAGATATATAATTCCAATCTGCATTGTCTAGGTGCCTATTGCTCACAATTAGGTGCAGAGCCTGTATCGCTGGGAATTGTTCCTGATGAAGAGGCGGCAATCGTTGAGCGTATCAATCAAGGGATAGAGTTGGCAGATTTAGTGATTACTACTGGGGGTGTTTCGGTAGGTGATTACGATATTGTACCAACCGCTCTTAAGAAAATCGGCGCAGATATCATTTTTTGGAAAATTGATATGAAACCAGGATCGCCGATAATAACTGCAAAATACAAGAATAAATTAATTATTGGCCTTTCAGGAAATCCAGCCGCCGCATTTATAACTTTTGATTTGATAGTAGTTCCTTTAATCAAAAGAATGATGGGTATTGACAAAGAATTACCGGTAAAATTTTCAGCAATTTTGGCAGAAAATTTTAATAAACCCAGTGAACAACGAAGATTTTTAAGAGCGAAGTTACAAAAAAATAACAGAATAAATTATGTAGAGCTGACAGGAGACCAAAGTAATGGAGTCCTAAAATCCATGGTTGCCTGCAATGCTCTAATTGATGTACCTGCAGGGAGCGGTCCATTACTAGCCGGACAAGAAGTATCAGCAGTTATGGTAGGAAGCGGTAGTGAACTCTTTATATGAGGGTGCTAATATTAAATCTTGTAGAGGAGGTCTAAATTTGAAAGGATTTCAAGGACAGGAGTTAACCAGCGTTATTGAAATTGATCGAAAAGCTTGTAAAGGCTGCGATTCCTGCAAGTCGTTTTGTCCGGCAGATGCTATCGACGGCAAATACGGGGCCGTGCATAGGGTCAACAGCGAAAGATGTATCTCTTGTGGACAATGTATCATAAATTGTCCCTTTGGAGCACCAAAAGATAAGGTTGACGTTGTCGACAAAGTGATCGCACAATTGAAAAACAAACAGCTCACGGTTGTCGGTACCATTGCTCCAGCCGTCCGGGTTGCTATCGGCGAGGAGTTTGGAATGGAACCAGGCAGTCTTGTAACAGAAAAACTCTATGGAGCCATGAAACAGGCCGGTTTTAAGGTACTTGATACAGTCTTTACTGCTGACCAGACCATTATGGAGGAAGGCATGGAGCTTATTGGCAGGATCCGTCACTTCGCGTTAGGTGAGCCGTCAGAACATCATTTAGGACCTTTGCCACAGTTTACTTCCTGTTGTCCGGCCTGGGTTCGGTATGCAGAACTGTACTATCCTGAACTTTTACCCAATATGTCCTCAGCCAAGTCACCGATGATGATGGCTGGCGCATTGGGAAAAACCTATGGCGCTAAAGAAGTCTGGAAGGTTAAACCGGAAGATATATTCATGGTAGGTGTTATGCCTTGTACTGCCAAGAAATTCGAGGCTTCGCGTCCTGAATTTTCTAGTGCTGCCCATTACTGGAGAACACAGGGCGGTTCAGGGAACTATTCTGATGTGGATGTAGTACTCACTACTCGGGATTTAGCCTGTTTATTTAAGAAACTAAATATTGACGTTAAGGCTGTTGCCGAGTTTGATGACAAGGATAATCCCTTAGTTCAATACAGTGGTGCTGGTACTATTTTCGCCAATACCGGCGGCGTAATGGAAGCTGCCTTACGGACAGCCTATTTCGTAATCACCGGCAAAGAACTGGATGTGCTTGAATTCAAGCCTGTTCGCGGCCTTAAAGGCGTAAAGGAAGCCAGTGTTACCATGAGAGATGCTAAAACAGGTAAAGAAGTCACGCTGAAAGTAGCTGTAGCTCATGGCATTAAAGAAAACGTAAAACCACTATTGGAAGAGGTCAAAGCCGGTGAATCGCCGTATCACTTTATCGAAATCATGAATTGTCCGGGCGGCTGTGTTAACGGCGGCGGTCAGCCAATCAATCCAATGGGTACTTCCTGGCTGGATAAAGTCAAGGCTGTACTGCCTTGGTCATAAGGGGGGAACACAATGGCGCAGTATGATTATGTAGAAAAGGCCGTGCAGGTCTCGCGACGTGAATTTATAGGAATCGTGGGTGTAGCCGGCGCAATCTTGTGGACCGGTGCCTATCTTGCTACAGATTTAATACAAGACCGCACAAAATACATCAAGATGCGGGCGCAAGGCATCTATAAGGATGATGTAAAATCAAAAATCCGTCAGAGTCATAATAATCAGGCAGTTACTGATGTATACAAAAAGTTTGCCCGGAACCCACTCAGTCCTTTGGCTGAAGAACTGTTTCATACAAAGTATGTAGACCGAACAAAATTAGTGTAGGAGGGATAATTGATGAGGCATCAAGAAGAACATAGTCCGCGGGTGCTCAAGCACCCTCTTATTTCCCGGCTATTTCACTGGGGGTTAATTTTAGGTTTTTTACCAGCAGCTATTACTGGATTTTTTATTTGGCTTAAACCCTTTGGTGAAGATCTGCAAAATGTGATTATGCAAATCCATATTGTTGGTGCGTGCATTCTTACGTTATCCTGTATTTGTTATACCATCTTTGCTTTGGACAGAATTGTCATCTTTATCCGCCGGATACTTACCTGGGATTCCCAGGATATAGCCTGGATGAAGATTGGTGGAGGCTATCCGCAGAAGATGCTGCTAGGTAAAACTATTCCTGTGCCGCCAACAGGCAAAATGAACCCAGGTCAAAAGCAAATGGGGATTATGATGCTATTTGGCGGCATATTCCTGATTGTTACTGGTTGGGCATTATATGCATTCCTGCCGGTAGCCCCCAAGTTAGTCATGTATTGGTTTGATATGATACATTTAGCGGTTGGTCTCATCCTTGGAGTAAGCGTATTTGGACATATCTTCATGGCAATCTATAATTGGGGCGAATTTTTATGTATGTTTGGTGACGGAACTCAATTGCTAAGTGAGGCTAAGCACCACAATCCTGTATGGGTTGAAAATGAAATTATACTAGTAAAAACAGATGAGTCTGTGCCTGTTACAGGGCAGCATCATGTAGCTTAACAATAAGGAGCGGATTGAAGTAGCTATTTTAAAATTTTAGATATTCAAGTATGTAAGAGTGTTATGCTAATCTATATAAGTACATCGAATCAGAGCGAATAATTACCAGTAGTACGATAATGACATTTATGATATAACATAAGCATTAGCGGAGGTAGAAGCTAGGGAGTATGGTAGGCCAAAGAGGTAACAGCAGTTACGAGTGGTTGCCATGTATAAAGAAAGTTAAATTCGATACAAGAGTCAAAAGGGATAAGGGGGTTATGTAATGCTACGTACAATATTAGGTCTTTTTGCATATTTCTTTTTCCTTAAGCATAAGTAGAGTGTACTATGACAGCACAAGACAGCAAAATAAAGCAAGACAAAGGGGACTGCTAATATTACTACGTGATAATATTAGCAGTGTTTTTTACCCTTGATTTTCAGATAGGTTTCATCCATCCATCACCAATTATTCGTTGGTTTACTATTTTTTTCTGAACTTCTCGCTAATTATTGGAGAATGTTGATGAACCCATCTCATTATTGTTGTATGAGTTAAATTAAATTAAAT
>JAGFZX010000084.1 GCA_017889585.1 Bacillota bacterium | reverse complement strand
AAATATAGCTGCATAAAAAAATGATGTCAATCTTAACTTAATGATTGACATCATAAAACTTTTATTTCTTTTACTGTCTACTTGACAGGGGGCACTTCAGTCTTACAGGGGTGAGGCTATTATGTTTTGGCAGGTGTTTATCGTATATTGAAGAATTAACAAACTAGTAAACTGATTTTGTTAATGATTTTGAAAGGATGCGCATATGTTTTTAGAATGCACAAAAAAATTCAATAGCGCGAAGTAAAGGTATGAGGGAGACTATGAAAATCTATAAAAACCCAAATTGTAAAAAAGTCAGAGGAAGTCATATTTTAGAAGTTAGCTGTGCCTACTGCAAATGTTTTATTGCAAAATATCAGAAAGTTGGCGAGAGCAACTTCGTTAAAATGTATAATGAGCGAATCATAGAAGGGTCTATTGACTTTTCCCTTTATCACGGAGCGATATTCTGTCCCAACTGCGGAGAGCGTATTGCGACAAGATACATAACAAAAATGGATAAAAAAGAAGCGTACAGGTTTGTTCCTTCAGCATTCAATAAAAAGAAATTAGAGTTATGAGTCAATTTTAGAAGAAGCGCAGGGACGGTTCTGTTGCTTCTCCTCATAATATAAATGAATTTCGCCGTTAGGCGTGATACGCAGAACCGTATCATTTATAATAGCGAAAAACTCCTGCAAGGATTCTAACGAGAATTCTTGCAGGAGTTTTGTATGAGTGAGAAAGATTATTGGGCGAGAAACATATCCTTGTAGTGGTTAATAAATTTCTCTACGTATATCAAATGTTTGGCAGGATGTTAAGTTAAATGTTAGGAAGGCCATCAAGTATTCGGCGTAGTTTTTCTTTGGCGAAAATAACTGATAAGGGAATAATGCAGAGGAATCGTTAAAAACAAAATCCACGCTGGATGCCAGTCGTCATAAAAAAAGCCAAGAGTCAAATATATGGCGACCACGACAAAAGGATAGGGTAGTAATTTCCAGTCTTTATGCTGGATTGTGGAGGCAATCCTGCTGCTAATAGGAATTAGCAAGAAAACCAGCCAAGTGGGGTGCCAGATATTATAGAATACGCCAATGGCAATATAAATAAAGGAGACAATCAGTGTAATGGGGAACTGGGTGGAGTGGCGGTATTTATGTCCCCATTTCTCCCGAGCTTCTTTAAAAGTATAATCTTGCCCATTAATTGTGATATGGGCAGTGTCTTTAATATGCACACTTTCCTGCTTGGCAAAGTCGGTGGCATAAATTCCATTTGGGCCGATATAGACTTCACTGTCATCGCTTTTTAGATGGATGCCGCTGAAATTGTGCAGGTCTTCTTTTTCGTTTGGTCGCTTGGCGGCTGATTCACTAGCTTGGTTATCTGGGTTAGGCTCTTCTTCACTAAACAACAACTCATCGAGGGATATCTTGTAAATCTTTGCTAATAAAATTAAATTATCAGTATCGGGAGAGGCTTCGGCTCGCTCCCATTTGCTTACAGCTTGTCGGCTAATGCCAAGCCTTTCGGTCAAGGCTTCTTGGGACAGGCAGTTAGCTTTTCTTAACTTAACGAAGCGGTTGGCAATTTCAATATTCATTAGAGATTGCTCCTTTTTTATGGATATCGATCATGAACTTCTGTAGATCATGTTCTGGCTCTTATTATAGAAAAAAAAGGACGGTTGCACGATACATTCTGCTTTTCGTATGTCGCAACTATTGGTTGCAACCATTTGAAAATACCTTTATAGCAGGTGGTATTTTTTATAAATTCTATCATACTTAGTTTATTTTACAAGATAAATATTGCAAGGCCACTTTAAGGTTGTACACTTATGGAATTTATCGCAGGGCAATGAGGGCGTTCTCTATGGGATAGTTAGAAAGACAGTTTCACTTCAATTTAGTGAAACCGTCTTAGAGACTGATCGATGTATTCAATGGAAGCAGTCTTTATCCATATGCTACTTACATAGTCTTCGCTTGAACAACTTCCCTATGTACAGGTTTTGGTAAAAGGAACGAACACAGTGCGGCAAATAAAGCAAACGCCGTAAGAAGTTCCATCGTTGCCGTCAGGCCGTAATTATCTGCAAAACCACCAATAAATGGAATAAAAATACCACCCACACTAAAAGTAAGTCCTAGTGTCACTCCGGAAGCAAAACCGATACTACGTGCTAAATAGTTCTGCCCCAAAACAACAACTGAACTAAACGGTGAGAACATAGCAAAGCCAATCGGTATCATCAACGCATAGCAAATGAACGCATTTGTCGTCTGTGATAATAAACCTATCATCGGTACCAAGAGCACATAGCTCATCTGCACCACTTTCAGATAGCCGATTTTGTCTGCCAATAGCCCGCCAATGAGTGTAGTCACTACACCAAACATAAATAATAATGTCAACGCCGAACCAGCTGCGGTGGTAGAAAGCCCTGTGACATTTACTAAATAGAGTGGAATAAAGCTGCGCAATCCGCAAATGACAATCGAGCTAAAAATAATCAGCAATGTCAATCGCGCAAAGGATGGCCAATCATTTTGAAGATCCCTTTTTGGTGTTGCAACCTTTTCAGCTGTCGATACATCTGATAATGAGGCCTTTGCGATATCGGCTTTCATTTTTGGAACAATTACTAGTAATACCATTGCCATGATTAATGCCAACAAACAAAATACCGCAGTCCCTTTCATACCAAATGCAGTAATCGCAGTCACAGCAATAATTGGTCCGACAGCAAAACCACCGTTACCGCCCACAGAAAAAATACTCAAGGCTGTACCTCTTTTTGCTCCGGAAAGTTTATGGATCATCCGCGCCGCTTCTGGATGAAAAATAGCGCTGCCAATTCCACTCACCGTTACCACTGCAAAAATCGCCCAATAATTTTCAAAAAGTCCTGCCAGCCCCATTGCTGCACCAGATAAAAAAATCCCTAGAGGCATGAGCCATGTTTTTGACGTACGATCTGCCAGCCAGCCAAATGTAGGCTGTACAACAGAAGATAAAAAGCAGGAAGCAAACATCAATCCCGCTACTGATCGATAATCCATACCCGACTGTAAAATAAAAAACGGTAAAATAGCCGGTAATGCCCCCATTCCAATATCACAGAAGAAATGACCTAATGCCACTACATACACATATTTTCGATTCACTTGCACATCTCCTTTCTATGTACCCTATTTATACTTCTTCATTTAATTTTTTATCATATTTCTGATTGATATCATTCAGAAATCGTAAGATAATTGCTTGCTCAACTTCACTATATGATGACAAAATCGCTAATTTCTCTTGCCTTGCTTGCATATGACATTTTTTATGTTCGGTATATACTTTCTCTCCTTGCTCAGTCAGGCAGAAATAAATTTCTTTGTTGTTTTCTGGTTTTTGATAGCTAACAATTAAATTTTTACTTAATAATTTTTTAGTGATTTTACTGATGGCTCCTCGTGTCATTTCCATTTCAGCCGCTATTTTTGTAACATTGGCGTACTCCATCGAACCAATCTTATCAATGCAATGTGCTTCTGCTAAATGAATCCCCGCAAAAATTTCTTCTTTGTGTTGCTCAAGGATATTGGAGCGTTCTTGTATTCGTGTAAGTGATCTTATAATTTGCGCTTCATTATTTATAGTAAAATCCCCTTTTGCATATTGTTTCCGTGGAAACAATATAACGATACCATAATTTTGTTTCTGTGTAAACAAAATTATATAATAAAGGAATAAGACCTATCAGCTGTAAAGGAAGCCGATAGGTCTTATTTTATTCTCATTCTTTGATGACGAAATGCTTATCTATACTTTTTAACAATTTAATCGGTCTACAGCATATTTGATAAATTGCTTAACTGCCAGAGATGCATTTTCCAGTGATGGAAGTGCGATGCCCAAGGTGATTTGTTGTGGAGGGGCAAGGGGAAGTTTCACAACGTCACATTGCCATTTGCGAGTGATCAACTCATTCATAATACTCATTCCTAATCCTTGTTCGATCATAGCCATAGTAGCAAATTTTCTAACGTAGAAAATTGGATGCTCGGGTTTAAATTGTTATCTTGAAACAGTGCGACTACATCAACATTGCGTCCAAGGGCAGGCATGATAAAACGCTCATACTCACAATTTTGAAGCGGGTACGATGCTTCTGGAGAGGGACAGGGGGACAGGAACCATAGCCCATAATAAAGGGACAAGAGAACAGGTTAGTTGCTCCACTCAAATCCTGCACCGTTAGATCTGTTACGCAGAATCGTATTATTTATAATAACAAAATTGATTTTATCAAATCATGGAAGAAGAATAGCAGGAGTTTTGTGTTAAGTGGTAAATGTGGATATATGAAATTAGTATTTTCCCGTGTAACGGTATTTTGAAGAAATATACTTCAAAGGATTGATATTTCTAAAAAGTAAAAATAACATCTAAGTAATCGTTAACCCGGTTACAATTTTGAGGGTACTATTCAATGTAAAGGAGGGGATGGCCTTGGTGAAAAAAAGATTTGTTGTTAGTATGTTATTAGCTTTTTTCATATGTTCAATGGCAAGTGCCTTTGCAGCAGAGACTGCTAAATTTATCATATATCAAAATGAAGCCTGTGACTTTAAAATGGATTATCCAGAAGGATGGATTAGGGTTACAGAAGGATTTATGATAACTGCAGCTACCTTTTATGCAAAGCCGGAATCTGTATCAGATTTTCCTGCTAGTATAAATATTTCTGTGTGGGATGTAAGTAAATATCCCAGAATGACTCTTGATGCAGAAGGGAAAGGTAGTATACTTGCGTGGGAGAAAACAGTGGCTGATTTCCAACTTATTAGCAAGGAAAAATGTTCATTATCTGGAGATCCTGCGATCATATACATCTATGATGGAAAAGAAGGAACGCACAATTTTAGGCGGACGGAAGCTCATATATTGCACAATAATACGCTGTACATGATCGTATTTGCATCTGAAAAGGCACAACTGGATAAATATCAAGAGGTAGGAGAAGGAATAATTAATTCATTTATGATTTATTAGAGGGAAGCAAAGACGCACTACAGTACTTTTCAAGGGGACAGGTGCTTTGAAAATAGCGGGGTGGCTCAAGGGGCGGTGGTATTGTCTTACAAAAATATTCTATAAGACAGTTCCACCGTCCCTGTAAGATATACTACAGAAGGAAGAATCAAAGGGACGGTTTGAGTTGGACTAAATAGATTCAATTAGGATTGATTCAGCTAATATAGCTTATGAAACTTAAAATAAAATTCGCCATTATAGATGATACGCAGAACCGCATCATTTATAATAGCGAAAGAAGTCCTGCCAATTTTCTGTAGAAATAAAATGTACCCTATAGCGTAGACAGTATAAAAAAGTCTACCTTATAGGGTGTTTTTATGGGGGAAACAGGGACAGATGCATTGTTTCAAGATGCCGTACCTGTCCCTATGTTTTTCTATCCCTATGTTTTTCATTCAAGTGAAAGTGCGGCGATCTTTAACCTTGTGAAAATTCTGTACCAGAGCCGAGACCGGATGATTGATTGCCGGTTTTAAGGCAGTCCATTATATGGTACTGCTGCCATATTTTTAAAGGTTACATATTTTGCATACTCTTAACAACGTAACGTTGGTGCTATGTCCATAAAAGTAATATTTGTAGTCACATTAATTTGCTGCAAGTAGCATAAATCTTGTACCAATATTGACAAATGGTGCAGGATTTCTAGAATTATTTTATCTAGGAGTTGCTATCAGTGAACTTAAAAAAATCCCCGTTTCGCTGTAGAGGAGATCATTTGGTCTGTAGATATAAAAGACTATAGCCCCCTTAATTTCAGAAGAGTTAAACCTGTATTTAACTCCATCCACGACTATTTCCCCTTTTTCTTTGTCAAATGTCCAAAACTCAATGTCAGACAGTATTTTTATCACCTGGTCGTTGGAATAACCTGGATTAAAAACTGAAATCAAGCAAGCTATTGGCGCAGCTGTCAATCTAACGTGAGTCTTGCCGTCACCACCGATAACAATGGCAGCAGCTCTAATAGAGCGGTCACTGTTTAATACGCCTTTGATACCAACTCTTTCGTTTATGACGATGCCAAATGTATCGACTTTATCGTTAGTAAGGTTTTCAACCAATACAGAGGATTTATGATGCTGGGCAGCATGATTAAACCTTGTTGCAAAATCGTCAATTGTACAGTTCAGGCTCAAGTAGCCAAAGGGTTGAAACAAAGCAACACCTATAAGGATGATTACTAAAGATAATAGCGTAGACTGGATAAACATACTTTTCTTAAAAGACATTGTTTTAAGCGGGGGTTGTTGGTTATTAAGCATCGTTTTACCTCCTTGAAATTTGACTTTCAATAAATAAATAAATATTATCGCAGACTTCGCGAATCGCAGCCTTTAATGCATCGCTATCATATAGTCTATTTCCTACAATAGACTATATGATAGCTCTCAAGAGAGTGACTTTGGAATTCATTCTAGGGCTCAATGAGACTTGATGTCGTACAAAATATAAATCAAAGGAGTCCGTATGATCCCAGAATAATAAGAATCGGGAGGACGTACTAGTGAGCTTCTGGAGAAACTACTAAACAGTAGCTATTTGTTTAAAAAAACAGTAGTCAGAATTATTCCAAAATTACTGCATTTAGTGTTATTCAAGAATGGTCCCAACAATTTCACCAATGGCTTCACTTAACTCTCCTCCGAGCTCAATGGTCTGACCGAGATCGACTGCAGATACTATCTCATTACTTGCGGCTTCGGCTATTTGGCTGATATCCATACTAGGATTTATATCAGCTGTATTAGTCAATGAAATCGCAGCTATATTATTTAAATTAGTATTAGGGCTGATATTTTCTACGTTGAAATTTCTGGTAGAACCAGTTCCACGCCCACTACCACCGCCATAAGTCGGCGACGGTGGATGACCTGAACTATCAATAGTAAAGTCTATGTTTACTGAGGATTCACTGATTTGTTCTTTCTTCGCCTTTTCTCTTTTGTTGAACCAAGGTGTAGCTAGTGTAGCGAAACTTAATCCCAAGAATATACAAAATAATGCCCAATAATCTTTATATGGGGCAAGCGCAGGTATATAAATGGTTGCAAAATGTAAGCAAATAACTAAAACAACACTTAGTAGTACACCTAAAGCTGCAGGAAGTATACTATCCATAATATCTACTCCTTTACTATGAGAATGGGTATTAAATTTATCTCACTCTTTATCTTCTGGCAAAAGCATATTACTCCTTCCATTTCACAAATGAAAGTACCGATATTTCAATATAATGGTAGAATGTTAGTAAATCATAAAAAACTAGAAAGGCAATTTTATGTAGAAAAGAGTCATCCCGCTATTGTGTCAAAAGAAATATTCTAAGCGGCACAGCTATCTTTGAAATATAAGCACGCCGATGATGAACTTGATAGAGAAGAAGTAGCGGTTCTGGTGCAAAAAGATATAGAGTCAAAAATATCCTGAATTTCACCCCAGTGTTAAGCTACGATCCCTACGTGTGAATCCGGGACGGTTCTTGACTTGAATACGATTAGAATATTTCACCGTTTGACCTGATACGCAGAACCGTATCATTTATAATGCCGAAAAGAATTCCCGCTAAATCTTGTAGATTTTAGCGGGAATTCTTTCGTTATATGAAAAATAGTTATGATAGAACAATGATTTAGAATATTTCACTTAACATCAATTTTGGAGTAATCAAAGTAAATATAAGGGATAGGTTAAGTAGAATCACTGTTTCCCGAGTAAAGGGAATTTGTAATTGTAATCAATATATCAATATGTTATAATATGGAATAAAATTCATAATATGGAGATGGATAAAGTGAAATTATATAAAAATATCTTGCTACTAACGGCACTAATTCTTCTAACAATATTGCCAGGTTGCTCGGCTCAACAAATTCCTCTTGCCGAGGTAACACAATATGCTGATTCTATAACAGAGAATATTCTGATGGCAATGAATGAAGATAACTACTCCCGCTTCTCACAGGATTTTGATGAGCAAATGAAAAATGGTTTGGATGAAACAAAGTATAATAATACTATCCCAGGAATGAAAAACAAGATAGGTCAATATATATCAAAAGAACTTGTTTCTGCTGAAAAGAAGGACCAATTTGTAGTAGTGACCTATAAAGCCAAGTTCTCAGAAGAGTCAGGTGATGTAATTATTAGAAGTGTTTTCAGTGATATAAATGGAAAGAAATATATATCGGGTTTCTGGATGGACTCCCAAAAGTTACGTGGGAACTAGTAAGGGGCATAAAAACCTGCATTTGTTCCGTCGCTCATCACATTGAGGTGATGAGCGGTCAGTATAAGCTATTCTATCAAAAAAAGAGGGCAATGAGGGCGGTTTTATCATTGCTTTTCTGCACTGTTTGACCTGATACGCAGAACCGTACCATTTATAATAGCTAAAGAACTCCTGCCAAATTTTTGTATTTAGCAGGAATTTGTTTTTGAGGAATGAAGTAGTTAGAAAACTGTTATCTGGATCATTAAGTGTATATAGGCTTACTACTCGTGGGTTTATTTATCAACGGTATCTTATGAAAAGGGGGCGGTTACTTGCGCCGATATAGATGGGTAAGGATAATAATCGCTTTATTGGTAGTTATAGTATTCGGTATTGCAGTATGGCGAGGCTTTCCACCGTTTAAGCTGCATACTGCAGAGTTTCCAGGGTTATTGCAGGCGATAAACGTACCGCCACAGCAAACTGAGGTAAAAATATACAAATCTGAGCGAAAAATAATCTTATATGGTGATGGAAAAGTTATTGGTGTTTTCAAAACGGCTTTGGGGTTTACCGCTGTAGGAGATAAAGAAAGAGAGGGAGATGGAAAAACTCCAGAGGGAAAATTCGTAATCTGTTATATTAATAACAAGACACCATATCTATATTTTTATGGTCTGAATTATCCTAATTTCAAAGATGCCGAACGAGGACTGAGGCAAGGTTTAATTTCTCAAGGGGAATACAGCCAGATTGTAACTGCTTCACAGTCGGGTGGTATTCCTTTATGGAATACTCCTTTGGGAGGTGAAGTAGGTATTCATGGAGGCGGTAACTGGATGGATTGGACCAAGGGATGTGTGGCGGTAAGTGATGCTGATATACTTACACTAAAGGACTATTTGCGTATAGGAACATCTGTTGAAGTATTACCTTAATATCTAAGTTAAGAAATGTGGGGATGGTACTTCTTTGACAACTTTGTGAATAAGCTTTGTGAGGAAAGAAGCGATGGGGGTACAGGGTTAGGTCTAGGATATAATTGCCTAGTCTAGCAGGCAATTAAGCCGGGTTATTTGCTGGGCACAGAGTATTTAATGTAGGAAACTTAAATTTGTTGTAGAATCTGTAAATAAGGAAAGACATTTGTCTTAACTGACGCACATGGCTCTTTAACCTTCCAATTGAAAATAACACGAACATGTACCCCAATAGCCTTTGCTGTTTCCAATTTAGTGTGGCCATGATAACAACGTGCCTTTTCAAGCCTTTGAGAAAAAGTATCTTCTGGCATATGTTCGAAGCAGCCAAGAAACCACACCGGTTGCTCAAGCGCAGTAGACAACTTGCGCAAGGTTGTAATCTCGATACTAGCACCAACTTTATTTTCAATATGACTTAAACTGGTTGGAGTTATTCCAGCCTTGGCAGCAAGTGTCTTGATCATCCATCCTTTTTGCATCCGCGCCCATCTAATACGTTCACTAGGGGTATTGCCGATTACTATTTCTGTATCTTGATTTATAGCCCGATGAACCACAATTTCACCTAGGTTATTCTCTGCACGCTTGCCCTTGTGGCTTTTTTGGTGATAATAGTAGGGAATGCTCTTTTAGTGTTGGAGATATTAAACGTTATCGCAAAAAAATATCTGGGCCACTCCTTGATCGTATGGATATCAATGTACATGTGCCACGACTAGAATATGGTGAAATCACAAATATCGTGCCGACAGAATCCTCATTAGCCATTGGTCGAAGAGTCGCTGCAGCCCGCGAAATACAATATGCTCGCTTGAGTAAATATAATATCTTTTGTAATGCTCACATGGATCATAAACATATGAAGTCAGCGTGTCATATGACCACAGGGGCACAAGCTATACTAGAACAGGCCTTTAGCAAAATGAACCTTAGTGCTAGAGGGTATGACCGGATACTCAAAGTCGCACGGACAATTGCCGACTTGGATGGGGCCCAGCAACTTACAGAGATGCATATTGCCGAGGCAGTACATTTTCGTAATAATGTACAGGACCTTTGTTAGTAGAGATTATCTAGATTGTGATAAAAATATATATTGTTGATTTAACTCAGTATATAAGCTAACAAGGTGGCGTGTTGAAACTCTAGTTTCAGCAGCCTCTGTTGTTTCCTACAATGATAAAACATCATAAAATATAAAAATGGTTATCGCCTACATGCTGGTGGTAACCATTTTTCTCTGGAAACATATCGAGTCCGAAATTATAATTTTATATACTCTATGATTACTAAAGAACTTTTACCAAAGGTGTCAATTGCAACGCTTGCAAGTTGAATGTTTGATACGGTATAAACGCTAGTATATAAGTGAGCCACTTTAGCATAAAACGCTCACGAAAAAATGAGCCACCTTAAATAAAAATAACCTTTAAAATAGACTTAATGAA
>JAGFZX010000041.1 GCA_017889585.1 Bacillota bacterium | reverse complement strand
ACAGATATCAATGGAATTTAAAGAAGATGACTCCTGTTCACTACAGAAATCATCTTCTTAATATTGCATAGTCTTTTTTTAATTGTCCTTGACTACGGGGACAGATTATATGCCAAGTCTTTTCTTTATATCAGCAAGTAAAGTTGCAGCACATTTTTGCATAAAGGATGTTTCATTTATTGTTCTTTTTTTTAGGTAGTGTAGCCTCTATAATGAAATTAGAAAGTTGAGATAGTTATGACAATTCAAATTGGGAGGTGCATCATCAGACATGATTAATCTTAAAAGTCGAAGCAGAGCCATTGTGGACTATGTTTTATTACGAGATGGATATGTGACACTTGATGAAGTAACAGATCACCTCCATATCTCTAAGCGTGCTGTTTATTATGACCTACATGAGATTGTTGAGTGGTTAAAAAGTAAAAATATACCTCCATTGATTATTGAACGCCAAAAAGGCATTTTTCTGAGTGAAAATCAAAAGTCTCTTGTGTACCAGCATTTGGGTAAACCATCAAATGCAGTATATTATATTTTTTCTCACAGCGAGCGTATTGCAGTAATGATTTGTGAAATGCTTGCATCATCTGAAGTTTGGGATGTGGATAAACTAGCTAGCTTGTGTAATGTTAGCCGGAATACGGTTCTTAATGATTTGAAAACCGTTAAAACCGAATTGATGGAATATAAGTTGAAGTTGACTTATGGTATCAAGCAAGGTTATGTGATTTCCGGAGAAACCATCAGAATGAGGGCGGTTTTTCTATATTGTCTTACTTCAATAATGCCATTGGTAAATCGGGGTATTCTGCCACATTTCCGAAATGAAGTTGTGCAGCAAAATTTAATGCAACTGAGTGTCATTGAAAATGAGCTGGGAAACGAATATGTTGATGGAACATTGGTGCAATTAGCAATTCTTATTGCGATGATTATGCAGAAAAATGACCGTATTACGATTGGATTTGACAGAGATGATATTATCTGCAGTAAGGAATTCGGACTTATTAAACAGTATTTTCCTCATCTCCCTGATGAAGAGCAGGTGTATTTAGCAATCCATCTCTTGGGAGCACGAGTGCAGTTTTCCAAGCCAATTAATGAAGAAAGAAAGCAAAATTATGCTACCATGTCCCGGATTGCTATGCGGATGATTAATGAATTCGAGCGACTAGCATGTATAGAATTCAGTGAAAAAGAAAATCTTCTCCAAAAAATGGTCATCCATTTGGACAGTTCTTTTTATCGCTATCGTTATGGTATTTTAGAAGGTAATCCCGTAGTTTTGGAAATTCAAAGAAAATATCCTGAACTCTTTGCAATCACAGAAAAGGTCTCTGAGTCTTTGGCCAAAGCAATCGGTTATCCTATTCAAAAAAGTGATATATCCTATCTGACATTACACTTTGGTGCACATTTGCGCACATCAGGTAGGGGGAAATGTATAATTAAGATTTTGATCGTTTGCCATAATGGTGTAGCAACCTCCCAAATTATTCGTAGAGAAATTGAAGAACTACTTCCCTTTATTGAAGTGGTAGATATTATATCAACCCGTGATTTGGAAAATTACAATAAGCCATATGACTTAATTGTTTCTACAGTAGAATTACGAGGTAATTATCTAGCTTTAAAGGTAAATCCCATATTGACAGTTGAAGACAAGCAAGCTATTTTGGCACATGTATTTCGAATGCGAAAATCAGTCCGGCAAAAAGATGATGCTGAACGTATTTTTGATATTGTGAAGCAATATGTGCCCCAAGATATGCATCAGAACGTGATGCGAGAACTTGGCAACTATTTTAATGAAAAGCATCCTTTGTTCCGGGAGGTTCTCGAACAGGGGCAACAGGGGTTGGCTGACCTGATCACACCAGGTAGGATACAATTGGTAGATTCAGTAGATGATTGGCATGAGGGGATTATTCTGGCTGCTGCTCCTTTGGTGGATGAAGGCTTAATTAATACCAATTATGTTACTGCGATGATTGGCTGTGTTGAAGATTATGGTCCGTATATTTTTATCAATGAAGAAGTAGCACTTGCTCATGCAAAACCTAATGGTAATGTACATGGATTATCTGCGTCTATGTTGTTAGTCCGTGAAGGCGTTGGTTTCCCCGAGGGGAAGGTAGCACAGGTTATTATAGTGCTTGCACTGATAGACGATGAGCAGCACTTGGGGGCACTGAAGGACATTATACATTTTTTTGGCGATAGCCAGAATACTGCTCGGCTCTCTAATGCCGTCAATGAAGTTGTGGCCTATAGTTTAATTGCTGGTATGCCGATTAGTGAATGATTTGGAGTAATGAGTGGGAAGACGTTGTTCTAAAAATATCATGTGGGGGAGTAAGCTTATGTTTAAAGAATTGATTAAAAAACAACGTGTTATATTTGCAGATGGTTTTGACCGTTGGGAGGATGCTATACGTGCGGCAGCCCAGCCCTTATTACGTGACGGTGCAATTGAGGAATCTTATATTGATGATATGATTGCAAGCGTCAATAAGTTTGGACCTTATATTGTAATTGCACCTGATGTGGCTATGCCTCATGCTCAAGGGGGAAAAGGAGTAAGAGAGACGGCTATTTCCTTTATGAAGGTTAATCGTCCAGTCAGTTTCAGCGCAAGCAGCGAACACGATGCTCGCCTGTTGTTTGTCCTCGCTTCTGTTGACAATAACTCACATTTAGGGATGTTACAGGCTTTGGTTGCTGCTATTTCAGATGATGATATTCTCGCTCAATTGCCTGAGATTCAATGTATCGCAGACTTACAAAAAATGTTTCCTGACTGTTAGGTTGTTTAATTTTAATAAGGGAGGATTGATCAGTAAGTGCCTAGGGGTGTAATCGTGGTGAAATAAAAGATAGGGGGTAAAAACATGGATTTGTATACAACAATTAATACAGCCAGTACAGTATTTGCAAACAATATCCTGTCAAAACCGGAATTTTTCATTGGTATATTAGTTTTTATCGGTTATTTACTATTAGGTAAGCCAATTTATGATGCATTCGGTGGATTTATCAAGGCAGCTGTTGGTATGATGATTTGGAACGTAGGGGCTGGCGGTTTGGTTAGCACCTTTCGGCCTATTCTGGCAGGTTTAAACGAGCGTTTTCACCTCAATGCCGCAGTGATTGATCCCTATTTCGGATTGAATGCGGCCAGTGAAGCCATCAAAATGATTGGCATGTCTCTTTCTTGGACGATGATTTCTCTGATGGTTGGTTTTGGGTGGAATATTCTATTAGTATTATTACGTAGATATACTAAACTTCGTACATTGTTCCTAACTGGTCATATTATGATTCAGCAGGCTACAACTTGTACTTGGATCTTATTCTTCGCTATTCCAGAACTGCGTAATTTCACTGGTGCTCTCTGGATTGGTTTGTTAGTTGGTACCTATTGGGCTGTTTTCTCTAATCTTACAGTGGAGGCTACAGAGGAACTTACAGATAACTCTGGTTTTGCTATCGGACATCAACAGATGTTCTGGGTATGGCTTACGAGTAAAATTGCTCCTAAACTGGGTGATCCTAACAAAAGCGTAGAAAATGTTAGAATGCCGAAGTGGCTCTCTATGTTTAATGATAATGTAATCTCGACAGGAACATTAATGTTACTCTTCTTCGGGGTCATTATGGCTATTCTTGGTGAACCCTACATGCGCGGTCTTGACAAGGTTGGATTCCCGGCAGCCTTGGCCTTCCCGACCTACATTTTGGGTAAGTCACTGTCCTTTGCAGTATACTTATTCATTTTGATTAGCGGTGTGCGTATGTTCGTAGCCGAGCTTACAGAATCATTCCGCGGTATTTCAGAAAAGATTTTGCCAGGTGCGTTGCCAGCAGTTGACTGCGCCGCAACATATGGATTTTCTTCACCGAACACTGTATTATTTGGCTTTTTGTTTGGTTGTATTGGTCAATTTATTGCCATTGCTGGATTGTTTATCTTCAAAGCTCCGATCATGATTATCACCGGTTTCGTACCTGTGTTCTTTGATAATGCGACTGTTGCTGTTTTCGCTAATAAGTTTGGTGGCGTTCGTGCCGCATCAATCTTACCGTTTTGTACTGGTATTGTACAGGTATTGGGTGGTGGCTTTGCTGCCTGGTATTTTGAGCTTTATAAATTCGGTGGTTGGCATGGTAATATCGACTGGGATACCCTATGGCCAGTGATTGGTGTCATAATGAAAAATTTCTCAACTCCAGGATTGATTCTTGTGATTGTACTCATGCTTGTGATTCCACAGCTTCAGTACAGACGCAGTGCAAATAAAGAAAATTATTTTAAAGTTGAAGGAAGTGAATTTTAATGATAAAGGTAGTAGCAGCTTGTGGTAATGGTATGGGATCGAGCCAAATTATTAAAATGAAAATCGCTAAAGTGTTTAAGAAGTTGGGTATTGATGCTTCTATTGATCACATGAGCGTTGGCGAAGCCAAGTCAGCAGCCTCAGGTTATGATGTAGTATTCTGTGGTGCTTCGCTAGTAGATAATTTTTCTGTCAAAAATAATAGAACAAAGATTGTTGGTCTTGTTAATCTACTATCAGAAGCTGAAATCGAGGCAAAAATTATAGAGAATAATATTAAATAGCAACAGTTAAGATTGGTCGCAGCACTGTTAGTGGGGGGGGGGCAGTAGTCGTTTGTGAGGCTGTTTACCCTCCTTTTTTGATGTAGTATCTTTATTTTATAAAGTTGTGGTGAGGAAAATGGATAATTTATTAGGAATCTACGAAAAGGCTTTACCGAAAGATATGGATTGGTCGACTAAATTAAAAACAGCTAAAAAGCTAGGCTTTGATTTTATAGAAATTTCCATTGATGAAACAGATGAAAGACTGGCTCGTCTATGCTGGTCAAAGGATGAGAAACGTCAATTATTACAAGATATAGCGGAACTTCAAATGCCCATCATGTCCATGTGTTTCAGTGGCCATCGACGTTATCCCTTAGGTAGTCGTAGTCCGGAAGTGAGAGAACAGGCCCTCGACCTTATGGAAAAGGCCATCAATTTTGCTGGTGAGATGGGAATTCGAGTTATACAACTTGCCGGCTATGATGTGTATTATGAAGAGCATGGTGAGGACACTCTGGCATATTTTATTGAAGGTTTGAAGCAATCCGTAGCGATGGCTGCTAAACATCAGGTTATGCTAGCTATTGAAATAATGGACACAACCTTTCTTAATTCCATACAAAAATATATGGAGTATGATAATTTGATCAAGTCACCATGGTTGGCCGTTTATCCTGATCTCGGCAATCTTAGCGCATGGGGCAATGATGTCGGTTATGAGTTAGAATTAGGTTATTCTCGTATTGTTGCTATCCATGTGAAAGAAACACTGAATGTCACTGACAGTTTTCCCGGGAAATTTCGTGATACTCCTTTTGGTACAGGGAATGTAGATTTCGTTACGATATTTAAAAAATTGAAATCACTAGGATATAGCGGACCGTTTCTCATTGAAATGTGGGCAGACACTTTTGATGAGCCATTAGTTGAAATCGCTAGATCGAGAGAATTTGTTCTTGATAAGCTTAAAGCAGGCGGCTTTTAATTAATACTAAGTGGTGTAGCTTATGCCATTCGTAATTATATTATGATTTAGGAGGTACATGAAGTGTACGAGAAAGAAGTTTTGGTTAATAATCCTACGGGGCTGCACGCTCGCCCAGCATCTAACCTTGTCGGTTTAGTATCAAAGTATAAATCTAAAATTAGCATTTTGCACAATGGAAAAAAAATAAACCCTCGCAGCATACTAAACGTCATGGGGGCAGGTATCAGTAAGGGATCAACGATTGTTATCAGTGCTGAGGGCGAGGATGAACAGGAAGCAGTTGACGCATTGTGCAAGTTTATAGTAGAGCTCGATGATTGAGGAGTGAATTGTATGGATAAACTGATTCGTGAAGTATTAGATGCAAATCTTGATCTTCCCAAGTATGGAATGGTGACATTTACATGGGGGAATGTAAGTGCAATAGATCGTAGTCGTGGCCTGATCGTTATCAAACCTAGCGGGATAGCTTACGATATAATGGAAGAAAGACATATGGTGGTCGTTGATCTAGACGGGAATGTTGTGCAAGGTGATTACAGGCCATCAAGTGATACTGATACCCACTTGGAAATTTATAAGGCATTTCCGAAGATTGGTGGTGTGGTGCATACACACTCCCGATGGGCAACAATTTGGGCCCAGGCTAGTCGAGGAATACCAGCCTTCGGAACTACTCATGCCGATTATTTTTATGGTGAAATTCCTTGTACCAGGAATCTAACCGCAGAAGAAATAAATACTGCCTATGAACAGAATACGGGCAAAATCATCATTGAGACCTTCCATGAACGTTTCATTGATCCTAGTGCTGTTCCTGGTGTATTGGTCAGTGGACATGGACCTTTTGCTTGGGGTAAAAGCGGACAAGAGGCGGTGCATAATGCTGTCGTTATGGAAGAGGTTGCCATGATGGCTATGAATACATTGCAATTCAATCCTAATAGCCAATCTCTTGAACAGGTGCTACTTGATAAGCATTATTTTAGGAAACATGGCAGTAATGCCTATTATGGACAAAAAAAAATGGATTAAACTTGTAAGAGTCTACAGCCTGAATAACAGGTTGTAGACTCTTTTTATTGTAAGCTATTAGATCAAAGGAATTTTATGCATAAGCATATTTTTGTGGTATTATTTTACACAAAAGAGAAAAAATCATATAGTAAAAAAATATAACATATTATATTACATAATTCAGAAAATTGCAATAAAAATGGAATTTTTTTGAAAAATTTTTTTTTATTTATGTAGGAATTAATTTATTTTTGTCGAATAGATATGAGTAGCAATTTTTGGTGATGCATTAATAATTATGTGTTATAATTATTAATGTTGCTAAATTAGTATAATGTATACAATCAATATTCGTGTCATTTGGTAACATAAAGAGAAAGAAGGCGAGAATTATGAGAAAAATGAAGACTATGGATGGAAATACTGCAGCAGCGTATATTTCTTATGCGTTCACTGATGTGGCAGCTATTTTCCCAATTACCCCATCCTCACCTATGGCAGAATCTGTTGATGAATGGTCTGCTCAAGGTAAGAAAAATCTTTTTGGTCAAACTGTAAAAGTAATGGAAATGCAGTCCGAGGCAGGTGCAGCTGGTGCTGTGCATGGTTCCTTACAAGCTGGTGCTTTAACAACTACATATACTGCATCGCAAGGTCTTTTATTGATGGTTCCTAATATGTATAAAGTGGCTGGAGAACTTTTACCAGCTGTTTTCCATGTAAGTGCTAGAGCACTTGCTGCCAATTCACTTAATATTTTTGGTGATCATCAAGACGTTATGGCTGCTAGACAAACTGGCTGTGCTTTACTTGCAGAAAGTAGTGTACAAGAAGTTATGGACCTCAGCGCTGTAGCTCACTTAGCAGCCCTCAAAGGGAAAGTTCCTTTTATCAATTTCTTTGATGGTTTTAGAACATCTCATGAAATACAAAAAATTGAAACAATTGAATATGATGAGTTAGCAAAACTGTTAGATATGAATGATGTTGATGCTTTCAGAAGAAATGCATTAAATCCTGATCATCCAGTACTTCGCGGTACAGCACAAAATCCTGATATTTACTTCCAAGAGAGAGAAGTTTCTAATAAATACTATGATGCTCTGCCGGAAATCGTAGAGAACTATATGACTCAAATCACTAAATTAACAGGTAGAGAGTATCACCTGTTCAACTATTATGGTGCGCCAGATGCTGAAAGAATGATTATCGCTATGGGTTCAGCTTGTGAAGCCATTCAAGAAACTGTTGAACATATGAATGCAAATGGCGAAAAAGTTGGTTTGCTTGTAGTTCGTTTATACAGACCGTTCTCAGTTGAGCATTTCTTCAAATATATTCCTAAGACAGTTAAGAAAATTGCTGTTCTTGATAGAACTAAAGAACCTGGCTCTTTAGCTGAACCATTATACCTTGATGTAAAAACAGCTTTCTACAATCATGAAACTCATCCAGTAATTGTAGGCGGAAGATACGGTCTAGGTTCTAAAGACGTAATACCAGCACACATTGTTGCTGTGTATGATAACCTGAAAGCCGATCAGCCTAAAGATGGATTTACCATCGGTATTAATGATGATGTAACATTTAGATCCCTGCCAGCTGGCGCAGATATTGATCCTACTCCAGAAGGAACTACAGCTTGTAAGTTCTGGGGTCTTGGTTCAGATGGTACTGTTGGTGCTAACAAAAGTGCGATTAAGATTATCGGCGACAAGACTGATATGTATGCACAAGCATATTTTGCTTATGATTCCAAAAAATCTGGCGGTATCACTGTTTCTCACCTTAGATTTGGTAAGAAGCCAATAAAATCACCATATTTGATTAACAAAGCTGATTTCGTGGCTTGCCACAACCAGTCCTATGTTGACAAATACGATGTATTGGCTGGCTTAAAACCTAACGGTAACTTCCTCTTAAACTGTATTTGGAGCGAAGAAGATTTAGAAGTAAAATTACCAGCTGCTATGAAACGCTATATTGCAGAAAACAATATTAACTTCTACACTTTAGATGCTGTTAAAATTGCTCAGGAAATTGGCTTGGGCGGTAGAATTAACATGATCATGCAATCAGCATTCTTTAAAATTGCTAACATTATTCCATTGGAAGATGCTATCAAATATCTGAAAGATGCAGTTGTTGATTCTTATGGCAATAAAGGTCAAAAGGTTCTTGACATGAACAATGCGGCTATTGACGTAGGCGTTAATAAAATTGTGAAGGTTACTGTTCCAGAAAGCTGGAAGACTGCTCAGGATAAAGTAGAAGATAAAGCAGCTTGTGACTGTGGCTGTGGTTGTGGCTGTAACAGCACTACTGCAAACAAAGAAGTACCTGAGTTCATTAGCAAGATCCTTGTGCCGATGAACAGACAAGAAGGCGATTCACTGCCAGTAAGCGCATTTATCGGTGGTATGGAAGATGGTACTTTCCCGCTTGGTACTGCTGCTTATGAAAAACGTGGTATTGCGACTGCTGTTCCAGAATGGCAAATTGATAAATGTATTCAGTGTAACCAATGTTCATATGTATGTCCTCATGCTGTAATCAGACCTGTACTCGCTACTGAAGAAGAGATTAAAAATGCTCCTGAAGGCTTTATTGCAAAGGCGGCTGTTGGTGCCAAAGATTTGCAATTCAGATTAGCTATTTCTCCTCTTGACTGCACAGGTTGTGGTAACTGCGCGCAAATTTGTCCTGCTAAAGAAAAAGCATTAATCATGAAACCACTAGATAGTCAAATGAATCAGGCTCCACTTTGGGATCATGTTGCTAATATTTCTCCTAAAGCTAATCCTATGAATAAAAAGACTGTCAAAGGCAGTCAATTTGAGAAACCACTATTTGAATTCTCCGGCGCTTGCGCAGGTTGCGGCGAAACTCCTTATCCTAAACTGATTACCCAATTGTTTGGTGACAGAATGATGATTGCTAATGCTACTGGCTGCTCATCTATTTGGGGTGGAAGTGCTCCATCTATACCATATACAACAAATCATTTAGGACAAGGTCCAGCATGGGCAAATTCTTTATTTGAAGATAATGCTGAATTTGGTCTTGGTATGCATCTTGGCGTAAAAGCTGTTAGAGGCAAGCTTGCTGCTGATATTAAAGAAGCTATGGCACTCAATATCAGTGCTGAGCTTAAAGCTGCTTTGGCAGATTGGTTAGAAAATATTGACAATGGTGAGGGAACTCGCGCAAGAGCTGAACAAGTCATTGCACTTCTCGCTGCTGAAAAAGGCGAAGATGTTGTATTAAATGCAATCTACACTAATAAAGATTTCTTGGTTAAGAGATCACAATGGATCTTTGGCGGCGACGGCTGGGCTTATGATATCGGTTATGGTGGACTTGATCATGTGTTAGCATCTGGTGAAGACATTAATGTCTTAGTTATGGATACTGAAATTTACTCTAACACTGGCGGTCAGGCTTCCAAATCAACTCCTGCTGCAGCTATTGCACAGTTTGCTGCTAGTGGTAAGGTTACCAAGAAAAAAGATCTTGGTATGATGGCTATGAGCTATGGTTATGTATATGTGGCACAAATTGCCATGGGTGCTGATCATAATCAAACATTAAAAGCAATTGCTGAAGCAGAAGCTTATCCTGGTCCTTCACTCATTATTGCTTATGCTCCTTGTATTAGCCATGGACTCAGAGCAGGTATGGGTAACAGCCAACTTGAAATTAAAAATGCTGTAGCATGTGGATATTGGGGAATGTATAGATACAATCCTGCACTGAAAGACCAAGATAAGAATCCGTTCATTATGGATTCTAAAGAGCCAACCGGTAATTTCAGAGATTTCTTGATGGGTGAAGTAAGGTACTCATCACTTCAGAAACAATATCCAGAGTTTGCTGAGGCTCTATTTGCTAAAACAGAAAAAGATGCTAAAGAAAGATTGGCAACCTACAGAAAGCTTGCTCAATCATAAGAGATAATCTTTAAGTTAATAGTGGATTAAAAGGCGTCTGATACCCATATTACGGGATATCAGATGCCTTTTCCTATTGCTTTTTATGAAATTAGAAATTATAATAAGTTTCATAAAGAAAATACGCTAGACTATTTTTCTGAATTGAATTTAAGCTATCGCATATAATTTAAGAGCAATACTTGCAGAGGGGATGAGATATTCTTAGATGGATATTTTATATCGTAGAGGTAAATTAGAAGATTGTTCTAAAATCGCTGAAGGCATTGATTTAGCTTCAGGCGGTATTATGGATTTTTTATTTGATGGTTTGCTGGAGAATTATACTGCAGCTGAAGTTATGGCTGATTCATTGCGTGATGAAACGGGTTATGATTCATATAAAAATGCAATTGTTGCTGAATATCAGGATGATATTATCGGTATTACGTATTCTTATCCATCAAAATTTCACGAAATTTCGGAAGAAACAAAAAAGTTTTTCCCCAGCGATAGACTGGAGTTTTTAGCTGATTTTTTTAATTCAAGGGTAGAGAATAGTTTATTCCTTGATTCTATCTATGTAGATGAAAGATTTCGTGGGCTCGGTATTGGCAATCGTCTAATAGACGCAACTAAACAGAAAGCAAAGCAGAATGGTTATAAGCAATTGAGTTTAATGGTTATGAATGATAATGTGATCGCTAGGCGGGCATATGAGCGTAATAGCTTTGAGTTGGTTAAACATATTGATGTAAAGGAACATCGGCTAATTCCCAATAAAGGTGGAATATATTTACTTGTTAGTGATGTTGATAAATAGCCTAACCAACTTGATTTGAAAATCCTTATATGTTATCATACTAACTATAAAGAACAGTTTGCCTGAGGTATGCGTCACTCTCATTTATGTTCAACCTACTCATTGCCTTAGGGAGTACGATATTATGCAGATGCCAAGCCTCCTTGGGTGGACGGCAAAAACATAATTTAGCACACCCACCTGCTAGATAGCAGGGTTTGAACATATCGGGAGAACGGTACTGCGGGTTAAGATCTTATATTTTCAATAAAAAGCAGAGGTGCATAGCCTCTGCTTTTTAAGTCTAATATGTTGTAGAGGTGGAATTTTCATGAAAAATATGCGAAGAAGCGAAAGGCAAATGGAGGATAAACAGGCTTTAGAGCTATTGATGCAAGGCGAATACGGTATTTTGGCTACAGCTGATCGTAATTATCAACCTTATGGCATACCATTAAATTATATCGTTATTGACAATTGCATATATTTTCATTGTGCCATTGACGGGCATAAATTACAAAATATTGCTGAAAATAGTAAAGGCTGTTTTACTGTCGTAGTTAGTACTCATCTTATACCGGAAAAGTTTTCTACTGAGTATGAAAGTGTTATTGCTTTTGGGAAAGTTAGTATAGTAGAAGATGATAAGGAAAAAATAATGGCACTGCGTGAATTTGTAAAAAAATACAGCGGGGCTTTTACTCTTGAAGGGGATCAGTATATTGAGAAAGCTAAGCATTTGACCGTTGCAGTTAAAATGATGATACAGTCATTTAAGGGTAAACATAGAGTCTGAGGTGGTATGAATGTATTCACAGGCCTGGAAGGATATTTTAGATATCGTTGATGATTTCATGGGAAATGGGTTAGAATGTATTTGGTTCCGTGGACACGGCGATAAGTCTTATCCGTTAAAATCAGGATTGTTTCGTCTCGATTTTGCTAGAATTGAAGAATATATTAATTTTGAAAAAAAATTATATACTTATTATAAAGACATGGGGTATTTACTACATAATAATGAAGGAAGCTGGCAACTGCTTTATTCATTACAACATCATGGTGGCAAAACACGTTTGCTGGATTGGACAGAAAGTTTTGCCGTAGCTGTTTATTTTGCCGTTTCTAACTGGAAGTCAGGTAGTGCTTGTATATGGCTGCTTAAACCGGAGAAATTAAATCTTCTTTCAGTCGGCAAAGAAGAAATTATCTCTCCCTTTCGTCATTATTGGCCACGATCTGAGGAGTTTATAATGGGAAATCGTCAAAGTTCTATTGCTATTTATCCCATAAAAAATACGGTACGCAGTGGTACGCAACATAGTGTGTTTACGGTACAGGGTAATGTAATGGAAGCTTTAGATAAGGAATTTGATGGACGTTTGATTACACAAGGATATCTAAAGGCCGTTGAGTTGCATGATGATGTACGCAATGATGCTTTACGATTTATAAAACAAAATGGAATTCACCATTTTTCCTTATTTCCTGAACTTGATGGATTGGCAAAATATTTAAATGAGTCATTGATGAAAGAAAGCTAAAAGAAAGTATTATGTTTCCTAATGAACAAAAAAGTCAGCCAGAAACAGGATGCTGTTGCTGGCTGACTTTTTATAGCGGCTAATTAATATAGCGGCGGGCACCAATATAGTGTTCTGTATAATAAGTGTCAGTTAATGAACTGATTGTTACTTGTTTTGCAACTGAACTATCATGGATAAATTGATTATTACCCATATAGAAGCCAACATGGGAAGCACCTGGTTTATATGTGGTGAAAAAAACTAAATCGCCGATTTGTAAATTGGCTTTATCGACAGCTGTACCGATTGCATATTGCTCGGCTGCAGTACGGGGAAGGGTAATCCCATTCTCTTTCATGACAAGTTGGGTAAAACTTGAACAATCCAATCCAGTAGTTACAGATTCACCACCAAAGACATAAGGTACACCTAGATAAGTTTTGGCGGTGGCAATAAGGGCATTGCCCTTATCCGAACTAACTGAGGGTGTATTATTGACTGGGTCAGGTATTAAATTTTTGATATTGATAGCAGGACTTGATGAAATATTATTTTTGCCCAATACATTGCCTAGTAGCATGCCTATCAAAACATTGAGCAGATTAAATGAAGAATTGTTGCTGTTTGACGACATTGTCTGGGATAGCACATCCAAAGGCGAAGCTGCCATAGCTGCTGTTGTCGGCATAATCAGTGTTACACAAAGGGTAACAAGTAGAATGAGTGTAATAGGTATGCGATAGGTTTTCATTCCATAACCTCCTGTTCGTATAATCTAAAGCACACATTTTAGAACAGAATCCAAGTGTTCTTTATAAGGTAATAATACTAAAATGTCAACATTATGTAAACAAGAAATATTTGTAAGAATTTATATTATAATTTATATAGACTTTTCAGCTGATAATGAAATACAATAAAATAGAGAAAAGTAAAGCTGTTATAGTTCAAGTGCTAAGGAGAGAGAGCGATGTTGCGGAAGTTCATCCTTGTATATAATCCTGTATCAGGTGATGCAAGTTTTAAATTCAAATTGGATAATGTGATAGAAAGTTTTCAATATAAAGGCTGTATCCTCATTCCTTTTAGGATAACAAATAAGCAAAATACGTGTGATTTTGTCCTCTTGGCCAAGGAAATTGCTGCAGAGGGCATTATTGTATCAGGCGGTGATGGAACGATTCATGAAGTGATCAACATAATGCTCGGTTGTAATCTAGATTTGCCAATAGGTATTATTCCTAGTGGCACATCAAATGATTTTGCTGCCTATTTGCAGCTTGATAAGAATATTGACATGTGTGTGGATGTTGTTTTAAAGGGGGATATTAAGACCTTTGATGTAGGCAAGGTCAATGATAAATATTTTTTTAATGTTGCTAGTGCTGGATTAATGACATCTGTCGCTCATAGTGCTGATGTGATACTCAAAAATACATTAGGTAAAATGGCCTATTATTTTAAAGGGCTTGGTGAGTTACCTAACTTTAAGGCGCTAAAAATGCGGATCACAGCAGATGGTAATGTGATAGAAGAAGATGTTTTTTTATTTTTAGTGATGAATAGCGGTACAGTGGGCGGTTTTCCTCGGTTAGTTCCTTATGCGCAGATTGATGATGGTAAACTTGATTTATTGATTGTTAATAAATGTAATTTACCAGAGTTGATGAGCTTGTTTATCAGTTTTTTAAAAGGCATACATCATAACAGTAAACATGTTACATATATACAAGCGCAAAATATTTGCATAGAATGTACAGAAGAATTGGATAGTGATTTGGATGGGGAACTGGGGCCGAAGCTACCATTGAATATTGAGGTTGTTCCTGGTAAAATAAAATTTTTCTGCGTATAATGAGGAGGGCGTCATGACTGCTATTAACAGCTATCAACATCATGTACTTCCTAACTGGAAGGCTTTCATTGGTGGGAGAAATCAGACATATGGTCTTAGGCCTCAAATCCTTGAATCCTGGGTTCGCTGCCAACAAGCCAGCGTCAACCCATATAATAATTCAATTCATAGCAAATTAGAGATCGCAGACTTTCGTAAGATGCTTGCAGAAAAACGGGAGCTTATAAAAATCGCTAAACCCATTATGTCCAATTTATACCAATTCGTACAGGGATCTGGTTTTGTTGTTGTCATAACAGATGAACAGGGTTATATTATGGAAATGTTTGGTGATGACGATACTTTAAATAACCCGATGACCAAGAACTTCTTCCAAGGAGCTAGTTGGTGTGAAAAGCACGCGGGGACAAATGCCATTGGTACTGCTCTTGTGATTAAGGCACCCATCCAGGTTTCAGGCGGGGAACATTACTGTCAGAAACATCACTGTTTAACGTGTTCGGCGGCCCCTATTTTTGATAATGTTGGACAGGTGATCGGTATATTAAATATGTCCGGGGCTTCTGCTGCCTCCCATTTACATACTTTAGGTATGGTGGTGGCAGCTGCAGAAGCAATCATGGCGCAGCTTGATATCCGGCGGAAGAATCAAGAACTGGCCTTGTCCAATAATCGTTTGACCAATATATTCAATACCATGTCAGATGGGGTGCTTATGGTTGATGAATGGGGTATTGTAAATCAGTTGAACCCGGCAGCAAAGAGGATTCTTAATCGCACTGAAAAAGAAGTATTAGGCATGTCTATTGACCGGATATTTGGCGGAAAAACATCCTTGACAAAGCAAATGCTATCCAGTAAGGAAGCTTATGAAGATGTTGAAATTATGGTAGATACTAAGAAATCCGCCATCCACTGCCTGGCGACGGTTGATCCCCTGACTGATGAGCAGGGGAAGGTTATCGGTGGGGTAATCATTTTACGTCCGATTAAGCAGATACAAAACTTAGTCAATCGATTTAGTAATTATTGTGCAACGTTGCAATTTAGTGATATCATCGGTGAGAGTTTAGAGGTACTGGAGGTTATACGGGTGGCCTCGCTGGCGGCTAATACTTCCTCCAATATTTTGCTGCAAGGTGAAAGCGGCACTGGCAAGGAAATTTTTGCCCAAGCTATCCATAATCACAGTGAACAACGAAAAGGACCATTTGTAGCAGTGAATTGCGGTGTGATACCACGGGAGCTGGTTGGCAGCGAACTGTTCGGTTATGTTGAGGGGGCCTTTACCGGGGCCGTACGGGGAGGAAAACCAGGGAAATTTGAAATGGCTTCAGGCGGCACTTTGTTTCTTGACGAAATTGGTGATATGCCATTGGAACAGCAGATAGCGCTTCTTAGGGTATTGCAGGAGAAAAATGTGATGCGTATCGGCGGTGATAAGGTAATTCCTGTCAATGTAAGGGTCATCTGTGCCACGAATAAGAATTTATCCCAAGGGGTGGAAAGAGGAACTTTTCGTCAAGACCTTTATTATCGTCTCAATGTTATCTCAATTACCATTCCGCCGTTGCGTAACCGTGTGAAGGATATTCACCTATTATTTAATTATTTTCTAAATAAAATAGAACGGGATCGTGGCTGTAAATTTTCTGTTGAGCCGGCAGTTATAGAATGTTTAGAACGGTTTGGCTGGCCTGGTAATGTGCGGGAACTGCAAAATGTAGTGGAACGGGCTGTAAGTCTAACTGAGGGAGAGGTAATTACCATAGCGCACCTACCTATAGAGGTGTATGCACCGCAAGGGACGGTTTATCCACAGACGCAAGCGTTACTTCTTCCTGCGTTAAAAGAAAGTTTTGGTCGTGAACAACGTCGGCAATTATTGGATGCGGCAGAACGTCAACAGATTTTAATGCTCTTATCGAAATGTGGCGGTAATATTAGTGTGGTAGCGCGCGAGTTGGGGGTTTCACGTAACACTCTCTATCGTAAGATGCGTTTATATGCAATAGAGAACTAAAGACCAAATATGTATGTAACATTTGCGACGCACATGTGTTACATACATGTGACAACACTTTATTGAAATGCTATTCCATAATCATATGGGAGGGCATTTTTTTTTGATCAGAAAATAAAAATTTTATTTGATCTAAGTGAGTACAGCCAAGGGTTTTAGTATGTGCTAAGTTTTTTTTCGGTCTGAATTTTCTGAAATAAAACAGATTTGGCATTAAAATTGCAATATATTCTAATAACAACTGTCGAGCAAAAGTATATTCATTTTGCAATATACTAACGTTCTAGTTGTTCACGGCTTATCTCGATAGACCATACGGAAGAAAAATTACTAAGGAGAGTGTGAAATGCAAAAAAAGGTATTGAATATTAATGGACTCCCCAGGACTTTGATTATCGATCCAGAAACTAGTTTAGCAAGTGTGCTGCGGGAGCAACTGTTGTTGACTGGCTGTAAGGTTGGCTGCAGTCAAGGGCAATGCGGCACGTGTTCAATTATCATGGATGGAAAAGTAGTCCGCTCTTGTATTGTCAAAATGAAGAAAGTACCAGATGAAGCTTGTATTACCACAATTGAAGGTCTTGCTACACCTGGAAACCTTCATCCTCTGCAAGTTGCCTGGATGGCATACGGTTGCGCTCAATGCGGTTTCTGTAGCCCAGGTTTTATTTTGTCGGCAAAAGTATTACTTGATAATAACCCAAATCCTACGAGAGAAGAGGTTCGTGACTGGTTCCAAAAGAATCGCAATGCTTGCCGCTGTACAGGTTACAAGCCATTAATAGATGGTGTAATGGCAGCTGCCAAGGTCCTTCGCGGTGAAATGCATAAAGATGAGTTACTGTACAAGCCTGTTGGTAACAAGATCTATGGAACGACCTATCATCGCCCTTCAGCACTCCGTAAAGTAACTGGTACATGGGATTTCGGTGCCGATATTCAACTGCAAATGCCTCCTGGAACGTTGCGTATGGCTTTGGTGCAGGCTGAGGTATCACATGCTAATATTTTAGGGATTGATACTTCCGAAGCGGAAAAAATGCCTGGTGTTTATAAAGTAATTACTCATAAAGACGTCAAAGGTAAAAATCGTATTACTGGCCTCATTACTTTCCCGAGCAATAAAGGTGATGGTTGGGATCGGCCAATTCTTTGCGATGAGAAAGTATTCCAGTTCGGTGATGCTATCGCAATTGTTTGCGCTGACACTGAAGAACATGCCAAGGAAGCCGCTAAGAAAGTGAAGGTTGACTTGGAACTTTTGCCGGCTTACATGAGTGGACCTGCTGCTATGGCTCCAGATGCTATTGAAATTCATCCTGGCGTGCCTAATATTTATTTTGAGCAAGGTATTATAAAAGGCGAGGACACTGCGCCAATCATGAAAAGTGCGGATACGGTGACAGTGGAAGTTGAGACCTATTGCAGCCGTCAACCTCATCTGCCCCTTGAACCAGACTGTGGTTCTGCTTATATTGATGAAGAAGGTCGGTTGACGATCCATTCTAAGAGTATTGGGCTTCACTTACATCATGCCATGATTGTTGCAGGAATTGGTATTGAACCTGAAAAATGTCGTCTTGTGCAAAATCCTGCAGGTGGTACCTTTGGTTATAAATTCAGCCCGACGATTGAAGCCTTACTCGGTGTTGCCTGTCTAGCGACTGGCAGACCAGTAACCCTTAATTTTACAATGTATCAAAATATTACATATACTGGTAAGCGTTCGCCAGCGTCTGTAAAATGTAAACTAGCTGCTGATAAAACCGGAAAACTACTTGGTATGGAAACTGATTGGTGGCTTGATCATGGTCCATATTCTGAGTTTGGCGATTTGGTTACTTTGCGTCAAGCCCAATTTACTGGTGCGGGTTATGATATTCCCAGTATCCGCGGTAAAGGTCGTACGGTATGTACCAATCATGCTTGGGGATCTGCTTTCCGTGGGTATGGTTCGCCGCAATCTTTCTTAGCGTCTGAAATCGCTATAGATGAATTAGCGGAAAAGCTTGGCATAGATCCATTAGAGCTCCGCTTCAAGAATGTTTATCGTCCAGGTGCTACGACTCCTACTGGACAAGTGCCAGAAGTATTCTGTCTCGAAGAAATGCTCAATACACTTCGTCCCTTATGGCAAGAAGCTCAAAAGCGTTGTAAAGAACTTTCAACGCCTGAAAAAACACGTGGTGTAGGCTTGTCCATCGGTATTTACGGCTGTGGCCTTGACGGTCCAGATAGTTCAGAAGCTTGGGTTGAGCTGACCGAAACTGGTGTAACTGTAGGTGACTCATGGCAAGATCATGGTCAAGGCGCGGACATCGGTACGTTATCTCATGCTCACGAAACACTCCGTCCTCTTGGTATCAAGCCAGAGCAAATTAAATTGGTTATGAATGATATGGCATATACTCCAAACAGCGGTCCATCTGGTGGTAGCCGTTCTAATGTCATGACTGGTAATGCCATTAAGATCGGTTGTGAAATGCTAATGAATGCTATGCGTAAGTCGGACGGCACGTATCGCACATATGACGAAATGATAGCCGACAATCTTCCCCTGCGTTATAATGGGAAATGGACGGCGTCTATGTGTACTGACTGCGACCCTGTGACTGGTCAAGGTAAGCCCTTCCCAATTTACATGTATGAGCTGTTCATGCCTGAAGTTGAAGTGGATATGAAGACTGGCAAGGCTACAGTCGTTAAATTTACAACGGTTGCTGATTTTGGAACGATTACGAATAAGACAGTTGTTGACGGTCAAGTATATGGTGGCTTGGCACAGGGGATTGGTCTTGCTCTTACCGAGGACTTTGAAGATCTAAAGAAACATACCAATCTGGTAAACTGTGGTTTACCTTTTGTGAAGGATGTTCCAGATGACATACAAATTATCTATAACATCAGTCCTCGGGAACATGGACCCCACGGTGCTGCTGGTGCTGGTGAAGGCCCACTGACTGCTCCACATCCAGCTATTCTTAATGCTATTTATAATGCCTGTGGTGTACGCCTTTATTCGATCCCAGCATTGCCAGCAAAAATTAAAGCTGGACTTGACGCATTGGCTGCAAAGAATAAATAATATTTCTCATATAACAAACTAATGCGTCTTATTGTACCGCAAAGGACACAAAGAATCCGCAAAAAGAAAAACATTATTATTCCCTTTGCGATCTTTGTGGCCTTTGCGGTTCATCATTATTCATTATTATTAAAATCCTATATTTTGTACAATGGAGAATAACTATAGATACTTCTTAGGAAAGGGAGGATCGTATGGAACAAAAAGAGTTGCGGGAACGGGAGAACCGATGTGTTCAAGAGCAACCTCCAGGGTGTACTGCCGCTTGTCCGGTTCATGTTGATGCCCGAGGAATAGCCGCTGCTGTTAGAAAAGAGGATTATGGGGCAGGGGCTCAGTTATTATACAAAATGATACCATTTCCCAGGATTATCAGCAGGATTTGTGATCAGCTCTGTCAGTTGCAGTGTAAGCGCAAAGAGATTGATGAGTCTATTGCTATGAATGCCTTAGAACAGATTTGCGTGGACGAGAGTCATGAATTAGACCTTAAGCTTATACCGATACAACTAAGGAGCAAAAAGGTCGCAATCATCGGCGGTGGTTTGAGTGGCTTAACAGCTGCCGTTGAACTTGGGAAAAAAGGATATAATATCGTAGTTTTTGAAGCAACTGATCGTTTGGGCGGAAGTATCTGGGGGTTTTCAGAAAGTAGATTACCACGGCAAAAGATTATTGACGATTTCGCACTACTAAAAAGATTACCCGTAGAAGTCAAATTCAATTTTACGGTTGGTAATGGGAGTAGTTCAAAGTTGTCTCTTGATAGCCTCAGTGCATCTTTTGATGCTGTTTATTTAGCAATTGGCTGCACTGATAGTGCTTCGTTGAATGTAGAGCTTGAGTTGGATGCCAAGGGAAATGTTGTAATTGATCCCTTGACAAGAGCCACCAGCAATCCCAAAGTTTTTGCTGGCGGCAGTCTGATCTTAGGTCATAATAATAAGTCAATCATTACCTCGATTTCTCATGGGAAAATAGCTGCCAATTCAATTGATCGATTACTACAACATGCATCCTTGACTGCCAGCAGAGAAAATGAAGGATATTTTACAACATTACTGTATACAAATGTGGATGGAGTAGAACCCCAAACTGCAATCCAATGCGCTGATCCAGTTGAAGGGTATACTGCAGAAGAGGCTTTACAAGAAGCCAATCGGTGTCTGTTGTGTGAATGTTTGGAGTGCGTGAAAGTTTGTGAATATCTTGCCCATTTTCGCGCTTACCCTAAACGTTATGTGAGGGAAGTGTACAATAACTTGTCCATTGTGATGGGGGTCCGTCATGCTAATAAAATGATTAATGCTTGTAATTTATGCGGTCTATGTGAGCAGGTTTGTCCAGGAAAGTTGAATATGGGTGAGATCTGTCGCGAAGCAAGGCATACCATGGTTGAAACAGGGAAAATGCCGCCAGCGGCTCATGATTTTGCCTTACGGGATATGCAGTTTAGCACTAGTGAGGAATTTGTGCTTAGTAAACATCAGCTAGGTTTTGTGTCCAGTAGTACTATATTCTTTCCTGGATGCCAACTCAGTGCATCTTCACCACAACACGTAAAAAAGATGTACCAATTTCTGTGCGAAAAAATAACTGGCGGTGTGGGTTTGATGTTAGGGTGTTGCGGTGTGCCGGCAGATTGGGCAGGCCAAGAAATTTTATTTAAAGAAACCCTGCAAAATATAGAAGGAAGCTGGCGTAAGCTCGGTGCTCCAAGGGTAATTACAGGTTGTCCCACATGTTATAGCATTTTTAAACGCCATATTCCTGATATGGTTGCTGAGCCCATCTGGACACTGTTGGAAAGGATCGGGTTGCCGGATAAAACAGATGGAAAGAAGACTCTGCTCAAACTGGCTGTACATGATACTTGTACAACAAGACATGAGGCTGAGTTACAACAGAGTATACGAAATATTTTGGGGAAATTAGGACACCAAGTTGAGGAATTGAAAAACAGCCGCGAAATCACCGAGTGTTGTGGTTATGGGGGCCTCATGCTGTTTGCTAATAAGGAAATTGCTCATAAGACGATAAACAAGCGCGTTAGCGAAAGCGACCGTGATTATCTGACTTACTGTGCAATGTGTCGCGATAATTTTGCCAATCAAGGCAAGCGGACATATCATCTATTGGATTTAGTTTTTGCCATAGAAGGGCAAGATCTGGCTGGACAAAAAGGTCCCGGCTATTCTGATCGGCAAGAAAATCGAGCAAGACTTAAAACAACATTGTTGAAAGAGGTGTGGGGGGAATCGGTGAATAAAGAAGAGTATAGCATTACGCTGATAATTCCTGAGAATGTAAGAGATCTTATGGAGGAGCGGATGATTCTTAAGGAGGATCTTATTAAAGTTATTGAACATGCTGAAAGTACTGGCAATAAATTTAAAAATACAGAAAATGATAATTACATTGCCTATTTCAAACCAGTAAGTGTAACTTATTGGGTAGAGTATTCTCTGCATAAAGATGGGTTTATAGTGCATAATGCTTACAGTCATAGACTGGAAATAAAGGGATAATGAGGTGATTCAGATAGATAAAGAGATTCAGGAGGCTATTATTTGTAATAAGTGTAGTATTCCTCTAACACTAGGTAAGGTAACCTTGTCCTATATGGAGAGTGATTTCCCAGTTGAACTTTATAAATGCTCTCAATGTGGGTTGGTATTCATTCCTGAAGAGTTAGCAAAAGGTAAAATGGATCAGGTGGAAAAGGCATTGGAGGATAAATGATGGGACAGGGCAGTCCAAATTTATTTGAAAATAACATTTTCGCTAACATGCGGTCGGGAGTTCGTCCCGGGGGATTCATGTTAACAAAACGAATTGCTGCTTGTTGCAACTTTCAGCATGGAGCGAGGGTTGTCGATATCGGATGTGGTACTGGGACTACAGTGGAGTATCTTCGAGATGTAGGAGGATTGTATGCCATTGGAGTTGACTTGTCGGCATTACTCGTAGAGCAAGGCAAAAAACGTACCGGTGATTTACAATTAATCCAATCTTCGGGGGAAGAGTTGCCCTTTGATGATCATTCTTTTGACGGCGTCTTGGCCGAGTGCAGTTTATCGGTTATGTCTGATGTTGGCAGGGTTTTCGCTGAAATGAACCGTATACTTGTTCCTGGAGGGAAGCTAGGGATAACAGATCTTTACGCCCGGGATAGGAGTTGTAATTTTGGAGCATGTAATTCCTCTGGTATTATGACATATAATGAAATGGCTCAGGTATTGCGGGATCATGGTTTTAAAATAATGGTTTTTGAAGATCAGTCTAGGTTTTTAAAAGAATTTGTCGTCAAATTTATTATGGAGCACGGCTCAGCTGAAGAGCTTTGGCAATGTGCAGGAATTGAGAAGAGTGATAAGAAGACATACAAACTAGGCTATTATTTACTGATCGCTGAAAAATGTTCATAGGAAAGAAGGTGCACCTTGAATAACAATACATGTCCGCGATGTACGAATGAGCTCATTGATACTCCCTTATATAAATGCGTGCGATGTTTTACCGTATATTGTAGGGAATGTGGAGATGCCAGTGGGGGACGGCTTTGTCCCCAATGCCGAATGTCACAACGTTTGATACTTTCACCAGAAAAAACAAAGTAAACTTGGCTTGCGCCAAGCCTTAGTTGCCCTTGCTTAGAATCAAGAAAGTGATATACTTTCTGATTATGCAAAATAAACATCCCAGGTTGGGATGTTTATCATAATAAGGTTATTCTTTGTGGTTGCAGCGGGGGGCATCTGGTCCATTACCGAGCAGTTCACTTATTTTAGTCATGGCTGTATCAGAATAAAAGGCGATTTGCGAAGGATTACCGTCTATTGTCTCACCGAATAATTGTATACCGTTATCTGTTTCAACGTATTTTATGGGTAGATTGCGTCTGAATGCTTTTCCAGTTTTATTGTCGATAACCTCCACAATCACTGTATCGGCTTCAATTTTGTCAAGAAAATCAGTTTCTTCAAAGTTGTTGTTCATTATAGTAACCTCCGTACAAAATAGTTAGATATTATACTGTATATAGTAATCTGATAGTAAAGTAAATTCAAGTAATTTTTAATATTTTAAAAATTAAATAGATAAAATGCATTTCTAGATTATCTGCGGGAACGAATTAAGGTGCTTTAAGAGCCCGAAAGATAGAAAGGCGGCCAATTGCTATGCAGAATAAAGAAAATATACTGGGGCTGACGGAAAGTGTTTGTCCGGTGTGTCTAAAACGTATAACTGCACAACGGATCCAGGTCGGTAATCAGGTTTATTTAGATAAAACATGTCCGAATCATGGACAGTTTCGGACAATCATTTGGCGGGGAGAGCCGTCTTATGAGTCTTGGGCTGTTGCCAAGCTGCCGTCGAAAGCGCCCGTATGTGCTACCAACGTAAAACAGGGCTGTCCTTTTGATTGCGGTTTGTGTCCAGAACATCGTCAGCATACGTGCTGCGTTTTGCTCGAAATTACGCAACGTTGTAATTTGAACTGTCCAGTTTGTTTTGCTGAGGCAAGTACTGAAGAACGTGATCCAAATATTGGGATCATTGAAAACTGGTATCGCCTACTACTCCAGAGTGGCGGGCCCTATAATATTCAGTTATCCGGCGGTGAGCCAACCATGAGGGATGACTTGCCGGAAATAGTAGCCTTGGGTCGAGAATTAGGGTTTAGTTTTATTCAATTAAACACCAATGGTCTAAGATTAGCAAAAGATCCAGACTATGTAAGGCGACTGAAAGAGGCGGGCTTATCTTGTGTCTTTTTGCAGTTTGATGGAACGAATGATAGTATCTATGAAAAGCTAAGAGGGACTGCACTGTTTGCAGAAAAACAGGCCGCTATTGCCAATTGCGCTAAAGAGCAATTAGGGGTGGTTCTTGTACCGACATTAGTGCCTGGAGTAAATATACAAAACATTGGAAGTATAACCCAATTTGCTATTGATAGAATACCAGCAGTGCGTGGCGTTCATTTTCAGCCTATCAGTTATTTTGGCAGGTACCCACAAGCGCCTTCTAATGAAGATCGTTTTACCATTCCAGAAGTTATCAATGAGATCGTCAAGCAGACTGGCGGAAAGCTTAAAATAACGGATTTTAAAGCGCCTATGGGGGAAAATGCTTATTGTTCATTTCATGGCAGTTTCGTATTGATGGATAATGGAAAATTAAAAGCATGGACAAAGGCTGGTGCAGAGGGGTGTTGTCAGCCTCAGGTAGCGGCGGTGGGAGCCAAGAAGGCCCAGACTTTTGTTGCTAAGCGGTGGGCGGCACCGCAAAGTGAAGAGAAGCAACGGGGGGTGTATAGAATAGATAGCAATATGAATGTTGATAGTCTTGACGCTTTTTTAGAACGGGTGGAAAATTATTCTTTCTGTATATCTGGTATGGCCTTTCAGGATGTCTGGAACTTAGATCTAGAGCGTTTGCGAGAGTGTTTTATTCACGTGGTAAGCCCTGATAGCCGAATCATACCTTTTTGTGCTTATAATTTGACTGACAAACAGGGGAAACCCCTTTATCGTACATTGAAGGGATGATAGTAAAGTTATGAGCACAATAACATTAAAAAAAACCTTGCTGGAAGCTTGGATTGGGGAAAAAATTGGGATAGGGATGGGTACTTTAACCCAGGAACAACTCAGTCAGTACCAGCTGCAAACAGTGCGGGAAACTATCTGCCGGGCATACGAGAATAGCCCTTTTTACCATACGTTATTAAAAGATGTTGCTGCTACAGAAATTAGTAGTCTGGCAGATTTACAACGTTTTCCCTTCACCACTGCTAATCATATCAGAGAACAGGCGTTGCAATTTCTTTGTGTATCCCAAAGTGATATCAGCCGAATCGTGACCTTAGATAGCTCTGGTACAACAGGTAAGGCTAAACGTATATACTTTACAACTTCTGACCAAGCGTTAACAATAGATTTCTTTCAGCGCGGCATGTCCACGATGGTGGGGCCAGGGGATCGGGTACTTATCTTGTTGCCTGGTGAACGTAGTGGCAGTGTTGGTGATTTATTGATAACAGCACTAAAGCGGGCAGGAGCCGAACCCATTCTGCATGGTGTTGTACGAAATATTGCCGAAACCCTGGAAATCATGACACGGGAGAGGATTGATTCCATGGTTGGAATTCCGGTACAAGTACTGGCATTAGCTCGGTCTGCTGAATTTTTAGGAAAAGACATTCGACTTAAGAATGTACTGTTGAGCACTGATCATGTGCCTGACGTTATTATCCAGGAGCTCCGGCGTGTGTGGAGTTGCCAGGTGTTTGAACACTATGGCATGACGGAAATGGGGCTCGGCGGAGGATTGGATTGTGAAGCCCATGCTGGTTATCATTTGCGAGAAGCTGATTTATATTTTGAAATCATTGATGAACAAGGGAAACCTGTGCCTGACGGGCAGGAAGGTGAAGTTGTTTTTACAACGCTGACCAGGCAGGGAATGCCATTAATTCGCTATCGTACAGGAGATATTTGTCGATTTCTTCCTGAGCCCTGCTCCTGTGGTACGATACTAAGAAGGTTAGAGCGGATCACCAAACGCAAGAATGATCAGGTTTTTCTAAGTGAGGAGCAGTGTTTTACCATGGCTGATTTGGATGAAAGGATATTTTCGGTGCCTGGTGTGCTGGATTATACAGTAAGTGTTGACAGTGTACAACTTGCGACGAAATTAAATGTCTCTATTTGGATGCTGGGTAAGTCTGATAAAAGCACTGAATCAGCACTTTATGAAGCGTTGAATAGGGTGTCAGTGATACAATGGGCAGAGCAGGCTGGCAGGCTATCGATAAGTGTGAAATTTATTTATTGTACCGATATTCTTTTGCCAAGTCCGGCTAAAAGACGGATTATGGAATTGAATGAATATAATGGGAAATAAGGTACTCTATTTGATAAAGTATTTTTTGATCCTAAATAATAAGAATGCTTTACTAGGGAGGAATTTCAATGTCAGAAGAAATAGCTCGCATAACGCAACTGTCAATGCAGGGGTTTCACTGCAGCCAGATCATATTAATACTAGGCCTTGAACAGCAAGGGAAAAACAATCCGGATTTAGTACGGGCTATGAACGGATTGGCTGGGGGGCTGGGCTTTACTGGTAAAAATTGCGGGACATTAACAGGAGGGGTTTGCTTATTAGGCTTGCATGGGGGGCGGGGGGAACTAGAGGAACGAGAGAATCATCACTTGAACGAGATGATTCAGGAATTGGTAGAGTGGTTTGAGGAAACATTTGCCAAAGAGTATGGAGGCGTTGATTGTCAACATATCATGAATAATGATCCTTGGAATCGTTTGACCCGTTGTCCGGATGTGGTGATTAAGACATATTTCAAAGTTAAGGAGATCCTTGAAGATAATGGATTCTTGACAATTACGTAGTTGTTGTATGGTACCTAACGTGTCACATTAGTGTTACATCTATGTAATTATATGTAATGTAAATGTAACACAAATGTGACATTGATATTGAATTTTTATCAAATAACCATTTCGTAATAATGCGGAGTGGTTGTTTTCCATATAGGGAAGGGTTTGGCATGGTATTTGCAATATAAATAAGTAAGGTACCTCAAATTAATCTGTTACTGATCGTTGTAATTTTCGTTGTAGTTATTGTGTGCACCCCCCCGAAGATGTTGATTTAATTGAATCTTCGGAAACATTGTCTTATGAAGAGTTACTGTGAGTGATTACTATACTTGGACAACATTAGTATTGATACTCTGAATTCACAGAAATTTGCGCATATTACAGGTAGGGGTAAGGTAGAGGGTATGCTCCGAGGAATTGACAGTGGGATTGAAGCTGGATTAAATCCGATTAAGCTAAATGTTGTTATGACAGAGGTTTAATATATGAATAGGAGGAGGAGAATTGATGTTTTATCGTATTAACATGGCTACTTTAGCAGTAAGTGAGGATGAGGGTTTACAATATCAGGGATTAGGTGGCCGCGCTTTGAGTTCGCGCATTGTAGAGGAAGAGGTAGAAGCCAATTCCCATGCTCTCGGTGATGGTAATAAGCTTGTTTTTGTAACGAGTTTATTATCTGGAACAGGAGCTCCCAATGGGGGAAGGATGTCTTTAGGCGGAAAAAGCCCCCTTACTGGTACGATCAAGGAAAGCAATGTGGGCGGCCCAATGGGTCACAAACTAGGGCGTCTTGGTATCAGGGGTATCATTGTGGAAGGGCTGCCCCAAGAAGAGAAAGCTTATGTTATAAAGGTTTCCACAGAGGGTGTATCATTAGAGGAAATGCCAGAATTGAAGGGCTTGAATATTTATGATACGGTAGCTAAACTACAAGAAAAGTTTGGCTCTAAAATAGCTATTGGCTGTATTGGCACAGCAGGAGAGCATAAAATGGCATCGGCTTGTGTCGGATTTACGGACATGGAAGGCAGTCCGACTCGTCAAGCTGGTCGGGGTGGTTTGGGCGCCGTCATGGGCAGCAAAGGGATAAAAGCTCTTATTGCTGATGATAACGGTGCGAAGGTGGTGTCACTTGTTGATGAGGCTGCTTTTAGAGCTGGTAGCAAAAAGTTGGCCAATGCACTATTAACTCATCCTGTGACCAGTCAGGCATTGCCTGCGTATGGTACTGCTGTGTTGGTCAATATTTTGAATGAAGCAGGGGGATTACCGACTCGGAACTTTAGTGTTGGTCGATTCGAGGGTGCGAATGACATTGGCGGCGAAACAATGGCTGCCAACATTAAAGAGCGGGGCGGAAAAGTCGGCCATGGTTGTTCTCCAGGATGTATCATTCGTTGTTCCCAGATTTATAAAGATAAAAAGGGTGAGGTTTTGACTGGCGGTTTTGAATATGAAAGCTTATGGGCTTTTGGTTCTCACATCGGAAACGATAAGCTGGACGATATTGCGCTGATGAATCGCTTATGTGATGATTATGGTGTGGATAGCATTGAGATGGGAGTTGCAATCGGAGTTGCAATGGAGGCAGGAGTCATTCAGTTTGGTGATAGCCAGGGGGCCATCAATTTAATTCATGAAATGGGTAAAGCGACTCCCCTTGGCCGCATTTTGGGCGCTGGTACGGAAACTGTTGGCAAGGCCTTCGGCGTACGTCGTGTGCCGGTTGTCAAAGGTCAGGCTATTCCCGCGTATGATCCTAGGGCTGTCAAGGGTGTGGGCGTTACTTATGCCACGACTACCATGGGCGCCGATCATACGGCTGGTTATTCGGTAACAGCCAATATCTTGGGCGTAGGAGGCAATGTTGATCCGCTGAAACCAGACGGCCAGGTAGACTTATCTCGTAATCTGCAAATTGCGACTGCTTTTGTTGACAGTACAGGTCTTTGTTTATTTGTTGCTTTTGCGATTTTGGATATGCCTGAAGGCTTGGAGGGTATCGTAGAAATGTGCAATGCCCGCTATGGTTGGAATAAGACTGTTGGTGATTATCTGGAAATGGGGAAACAAGCACTCAGAGATGAACGATCCTTCAATAAAGCTGCTGGTATCAGCGATGGGGCTGATGAACTGCCAGACTTCTTCCGCAAAGAGGTTCTAGCTCCTCATAATGTAGTGTATGATGTACCGAAAGAAGAATTAGATACAGTGTTTAATTTTTAAAAATGCCTAGGAAAACTGACCTGGCTGGATTCTTCCAGCCGGGTATAGTTTTTGGTAGTGGATGATAGGATATTTATATGGTAATGTTATTTACAAAAAAGACTGAATGAGGGGAGAAGGAGAATTCTGCGTAATAACAAGGCATATTTAGATTGTCTGCAAAGACAAGAGGCTCAAGACTTATGGCAACATCAAGTAGCGCAGTGTGGATTCTTTGAAAATCTTCCAGTGGAGACTGTAGCTGTGGAGGCATCACTGGGGCGGGTAACAGCTAATTCTATTTACGCGAAGCAATCTGTTCCTCATTATAATAGTGCGGCCATGGATGGGATCGCGGTTTTGGCCCAGGATACTTTTGGTGCTCAAGAGACTGAGCCAAAATGGCTTACCGTATTACCGGCAGAGAAGAAATTTGCTGTCGGCTGTTGCTATATGGTTGATACTGGCGATGTATTGCCAGTAGGGACGAGTGCGGTGGTGATGATTGAAGATGTACATATTGTTGACGGCATGGCGGAAATCATTGCCGCCGCTGCGCCATGGCAGCATGTTCGTATTATCGGTGAAGATATTGCCGCTAATGAGCTAGTCGTGCCTGAACATCATGTTATTATCCCTGTAGATATTGCAGCTCTACTGGCTGCAGGACATGAGTATATTGAGGTAGTGAAGAAACCTCAAGTAGGGATCATTCCTACTGGGGATGAAATTGTGGCGACTAGCCAGGAATTAAAACCAGGAACTATTTTGGATGTTAATTCTCATATGTTGGCGGCAGCGGTCAAAGATTGGGGCGGGCAGGCTGAGAGATCAGCGATTGTCAAGGATAACGCCCAAGCCATCAGAGAAGCCATATGGTTCAGTCTGCAACGGAATGATATGGTCATTATAAATGCAGGTACATCTGCAGGGCGAGATGATTATACTGCTGATGTCTT
>JAGFZX010000127.1 GCA_017889585.1 Bacillota bacterium | reverse complement strand
AAGAACTTGGCAAAAAAGCCAAGTTCTTTTTAATCATAAAAAAGTTGATGGAAAAAACTGAAAAATTTTTTGATTCAGAAAGGAATTTATAAAATAAAGGCGAATACATTATTTAACTTAATAAAATGCTTAAAAAAGTAATAGTAAATATATAGTACATTTATGATATTTCCATGTGGAGGTTACGTTTCGCGAAAGATAGCAGGAGGGGATTGAAAATGGATATTCTTCGTTTTAAAGGTCTCTTTAAAGAAAAATATGGTGAAAGAAGCGAGCAGGGGCCAGTGCAGTATTTTTTTTCTCCTGGCAGGGTTAATTTAATTGGTGAACACATTGACTATAATGGTGGTTATGTATTTCCCGCAGCTCTATCTTTGGGGATATATGGTGCCTTGCGGTTTCGCGCTGATCGATTCATTCAACTAAAATCCACGAATGCTTCACAAAGCGTTACTATTAATTTGGCAGAACCAATTGTATATAAGCCAGAAGATGGCTGGGCTAATTATCCTAAAGGGGTTATTAAACAGCTGTTAGATGATGGACATTTATTAAAAGGTTGCGATATATTATTTTCAGGCGATCTCCCTGATGGGGCGGGTCTTTCTTCTTCAGCGGCCTTGCTGGTATTAGTAACGTTTATGTTGCGTTATGCTGATGGCGAGAGGGATATTGACAAGGTGGCCATTGCGAAATTTACTCAGAAGGTGGAGAATCAATTCATTGGAGTTAACTGCGGTATTATGGATCAATTTGCCGTGGCCATGGGTAAAAAAGACGTTGCCATATTACTGGATTGCAATACATTACATTATAAGTATACTCCCTTTGCCTTGGGAGAATACAGCTTGGTTATAATGAATACAAATAAGAAACGAGAATTAGCAGAATCCAAATATAATGAGCGTCGTGATGAGTGCGAACAGGTAATTGACATCATAAAGAAGCATCGGCAGGTCGAAAGTCTTTGTCAAGTTTCTATGTCAGAGATAGACAAATATGTAGAAAATGATGTATTGCGCCGTAGAGCAAGCCATGTTATATCGGAAAATAATAGGGTACTGTTAGCAGTTGAACTGTTAGATAAAGGTGATATCGTTGGCTTTGCAAATCTTATGACCCAGTCGCATAACTCACTAAAAATTGATTATGAGGTTACGGGAGTAGAATTGGATTGTATTGTTGAGAATGCTCTTTTAGCAAAAGGGTGTATTGGGGCTCGTATGACGGGGGCTGGCTTTGGTGGCTGTGCTATTGCTTTGGTAGCAACATGTAATATAGAGCAATTTAAAGTTGTCGTAGCTCAAGAATATCAAAAAACAACAGGCTTACTACCCGATTTTTATGTAGCAAGTATTGTCGATGGTGTGAGATTATTAGATGTTAAAAATTAATGTGAGCAAAAAAAAATAATTAAAATATTCTAAATTTAGGAATTTTTATTACTATTTTGACATTCTAGCACAGAAATTTGTCGATTGATTATGGAGATACCGGAGTTGAAGCCTAGGCTATAATATAAAGCTGGAAAATAAGGTGTTTTCTCATGGTGTGCTAATAAGGTAGGGGATATAGTGGAAAATGTCATAACAAATACGTTTAAAATAGGCAGCAGTAATGATGAGCAGACGATGAATGTGATTCGTCGTCAGGGCCCCATATCAAGAGTGGAAATCGCGAAAATGACAGGATTGACCCCTCCTACAGTTACTAATATCACTACCAAACTTTTGGATTTGGGGTTAATCGTAGAAGATAGTATTGGTGAGTCTAGCGGTGGTCGCAGGCCTTTGTTATTAAAGATTAATAATTTGCTTGCTACTGTAATTATTATTTACGTTCGTTCGGAACAGATGATAGGTTATGTGATTGATCCTGAGTTTCAAATACAATGGGAAGACCATAGAAGTATTAAGGGGAAAAAACCGGAAGAAGTTCTTGAGATTATGATGGATATCATTATTGCCTGCCAAAACATGGCGAAAATTCCAGTACTTGCTGTAGGAGTTGTTGTTAGAGGTCCAGTTCGAATACGAGATGGAGTAGCAGTATTTATCCCTAATATTGGTTGGAAGAATGCGCCGCTTAAGGACATTATTGAAGAAAGAATTGGTTTACCTGCATTTATTGAAAATGATGTAAAAGCATTAAGTAATGGTGAGTACTATTATGGCTCGGTAAAAGAAGCCAATAGTATGATTCTATTGAAAGTCAGTCATGGTATTGGTGGTGGCATTATATTTAATGGTGCACTTTATCGAGGGGTAAATGACAGTGCTGGTGAAGTGGGTCATACTACGATTGATGTAGCTGGGCCAATATGCAGTTGTGGTAACTATGGATGTTTAGAATCACTAGCTTCTGAAAATGCTTTAGTTGATATGGTAGTCAAAGCAATAAAAGAAGGGCAAGAATCATTGATTTACGATTTAGTAGACGGAAATTTAGCAAATGTTACTCCTGAAACTATTTATCAGGCTGCAGATGCCAAAGATGAATTGGCAATTCGCATGTTAGGAAAGGTAGCACGCTATTTGGGGATTGGCATCGCGAATTTTGTTAACATTTTTAATCCTGAAATTGTCATTATTGGCGGTGGAATCGTTAGAGGACGTCAGTATATTGAAGATATAGTTAGACAGATCGTAAAAGACAGGTCCTTCGAAAGCTGTAGCAGTGTACTAGAAATCAGCTTTTTGACGACAACTACCGAAAATACACTAAAAGGTGCAGCTGACATTGTGTTTGCTGAGATTACAGAGTCAATATGGCTTGGACAACGGTAGTTCACTATGGTGGCATTATTATAAAACAGTTAAAGTAGCCTGTTTATAGTCATTATATTCAGGTGGTCGCAACGTTTTATAATATGTAATATTCCACATAAATTATTTGAGGAGGGTTAATCTGTGAAAAAGAATTGGAAGGGACTCTTGATTTCAACGTTGTTAGCGGGGGCATTGGTAGCTGGATGTTCAAGCTCAACACCACCTGCTGCTGGGGATGCAAGTAAAGGTGGTAAGAACTTAATTGGTGTTGCGATCTACAAATTTGATGATACCTTTATGAGTGGTGTACGCAGTGCTATTTCTAAGGCTGCCGAAGGCAAGGCTCAATTAGAAATCGTTGATAGCCAAAATTCACAGCCTACCCAGAATGACAAGGTTGACTTATTTATTAACAAAAAAGCAAAAGCACTTGCTATTAATCCAGTTGATCGTAATGCAGCTGGCGTAATTGTTGATAAAGCAAAAGCTGCTAATATTCCTGTAGTATTTTTAAACCGTGAACCTCTTCCAGAAGATAT
>JAGFZX010000126.1 GCA_017889585.1 Bacillota bacterium | reverse complement strand
AATAAAATCTATTAAATGTTTTAAACCGGATTCCCTGATTGCCACACCAAGAAATAGGGACATGAATAATGGTGCTGCTACAGGGAACAGCAAACACAAAATAACGCAGCTCAATACAGCAAAAGCAAGTTTTTCCCCGCGTGAAATCTTTTTAGTTTCTTTTTTACGTACCGGATTAATTCCTCTTAACTTTTTTGGTACCAGCAGTTTTATAAGGTATGGATATCCGCCGTAAGTTAAACCTAAGTATAGGTATGCTACAACCGTTATCGGTACAAAAAGATCTTTTGATAAAGTAAGTGAAGTGAATAATACCATTGGACCATCAGCACCACCGACCATTGCTATTGAAGCTGAATCTTTCATGTTTAATCCAAATGCCATTGCAATAGGGATAGTAAGAAAAGTGCCTAACTCAGCACACAAAGCCAAAAACATACTTAGGTAAGGTCTTGCCAGTAAGAAGCCAACATCAAGCAATACGCCAATTCCCATAAAAACAAGGCAAGCAATTAATCCGTTACTGAAAGTGTAAGTATAAATTGGTTGAAGAAAATTAATCTGTAAAATATTCATGAGTTCCGCAGGATCAGAAACAAGAGGATCAAGGAAAAGATTTCCTTGTTGTTGATTCGGCATTACAAGAATACCGGCATTTATTGCAGACATTCCTATACCCATCGGTATCATCAAAAGTGGTTCGAGGATTTCTTTCTTGCCAAGATATACAAGAAGAATTCCCAGCAACATTAATCCAATTCTTGTGTACATTATTACTGGTTCCGAACTAAGCAATGTAGATATACCCTGGAATAAACTAAAAATATCGTTTGTGGTCATTGTAATTATTTATATTAAAATGTATAGTGCAAATTATCTACGCCACGGAGTTGTTGAATATATTTTAGAACTCCATGGGGAATACGGTTTAACTGTTTTACTAATTGTTATTCGCAGGTTTTCATTATCATGCATTTCCTGTTGATAAAGATGTAAAGCAAATGAAATGGCTGCGAAAATTTCTCCCTCTTTTCCCAAACTCTCTGCTTCTTTTATGATACTCTCTACACTTGATGAAGAAAACCACGATTTCGGTAACGAGAGTTCATCGGTAATTCTTGCAAAAAGATTTTTTCTCTGTTCATGACGTTTTATAAAAACGAATAACGTCTTTATTAGGAATGCAACAAAGAATGATATTGCTGCAGCCACAGCATACATATAAAATACTTGAAGAAGGATTTTCATGATTATCAGTACTAGTTTAAATAAATCGATTAATTTTATAAGCTCCGATAAGTTTCAGTTATGCAGATCCGATCTCTATGAGAATATCTCCTTCCAGAACACTATCCCCTGGTTTTACGTTGATTGATTTGATTATACCTTCCTTGTCAGCATTGATGTTATTTTCCATCTTCATTGCTTCGAGTGTTATAAGTTTGCTACCGACTTTGACACTGTCTCCTGCTTTAACATGAACGATTAGAATTGTGCCGGGAAGTGGAGATTTAATATGACCAATACCCTTTAGTGCACCAGGTGCGCTGGTCTTATGCTGAAATGGTACCGATTCTGTCGAAGGAACTGCAACCGATCTTATTAGACGTGGAGTTTTACTTGTTTCAATTTTTTTGTCGACTTCAACCTTGTACAATGTACCATTCACTTCTACTTCAGCAACGTTATCTTCGATGTCAATTATTTTAACATCGTAGTTATTTCCTTGAATAGTGAGTTTATATTTCTTCATTTTCTCAACTTGTTATAATGGAATATTACCATGTTTTTTAGCGGGATTAAGATCCTTTTTCGTTCTGAGTGATTCCAAAGCACGAATAATTCTGAATCTCGTATTACGTGGTTCAATAACATCATCAATGTAACCATACTTTGCTGCGACATAAGGAGTAGCAAATTTTTTCTTATACTCTTCTTCTTTTTTCTGTAGGAATTTCATCCTCTCTTCAAGATCCTGAATATCCTTGTATTCTTTGCTATAAAGAACCTCAATAGCACCTTTCGGTCCCATAACTGCTATCTCTGCACCTGGCCATGAATAGTTAATATCACCACGGAGATGCTTTGAACTCATCACATCGTAAGCGCCGCCATAAGCTTTTCTGAGTATTACTGTTATTTTTGGGACAGTTGCTTCACCGTATGCAAAAAGCAGTTTTGCACCATGAATTATTATTCCACCGTATTCTTGTGCAGTCCCTGGAAGAAAACCAGGAACATCGACAAGTGTCACAATTGGGATGTTGAATGCATCACAGAATCGGACGAAACGCGCTGCTTTTCTTGAAGAATTAATATCGAGAATACCTGCCATATAATTTGGTTGATTTGCTACAATACCAACTGATGTACCATTAAATCGTGCAAAACCAGTAACAATATTTGGTGCAAAATGGCGTGCGACTTCAAGAAATTCATTATAGTCAACAATAGCATGAATAACATCTTTAACGTCATATGGTTTGCTCGGATTTTCCGGCACGATCTCATTGAGTTGATCTTCAAGACGGTCAATTGGGTCAGAACATGGAACAAAAGGTGGATCTTCGAGATTATTCTGTGGCAAATAACTTAACAATTTTCTTATTAGTGAAATTCCTTCCTCTTCAGTATCAGCAACGAAATGTGTTACACCAGATTTAGAGCCGTGTATCATTGCACCGCCTAGTTCTTCTTCAGTTACTATTTCACCCGTAACGGTTTTTACAACCTTTGGTCCGGTGACAAACATATAACTAGTTTCTTTTGACATAATAATGAAATCAGTCAATGCTGGTGAGTATACTGCACCACCTGCACAAGGACCAAATACAGCTGAGATTTGAGGTACTACTCCAGATGCTAAAATGTTTCTCTCAAAAATATCAGCATAACCGCCTAGACTTTTAACCCCTTCCTGTATTCTCGCCCCACCGCTATCGTTAATTCCAATGATCGGTGCACCAACTTTCAATGCTTTATTCATAATTTTGCAAATTTTTTGGGCATACATTTCAGAAAGTGAGCCGCCGAAAACAGTAAAATCTTGTGAGAATACATAAACTAATCGGCCGTCAATTGTCCCATATCCTGTAACAACTCCGTCTGAAAGGTAAGCTTCTTTATCAAGTCCAAAGTCTATGCTTCTGTGGGAAACGAACATATCAAATTCCTCGAAGCTTCCTTCATCGAGAAGTAAATCTAATCGTTCGCGTGCAGTCAGTTTTCCTTTTTTATGCTGTGAGTCTATTCTCTTTTCGCCCCCGCCAAGTCTTGCTTGTTGACGAAGATCCATCAACTCTTTTATTTTATCCTG
>JAGFZX010000040.1 GCA_017889585.1 Bacillota bacterium | reverse complement strand
CCATTCACAATCAATTCGCCGCTCATCACCATATCCCAGCCTGTAAGCAAAATCGACGTGGGCGCAGGCAGGAATAATTCTGATACAATACCGCTACGGCACACTAATTCCCATATGAAAAATAGAAAAAATACTGTCAATACAGCGACCCATTTCGGTGCTTTTTTTTCAATAGAAGCTAAACGATTGACAACTTCTCGCTGATAAGTCATTATTGGTCGCCCTCCTGTAAAGCCTCTTGTGCATCTTTGCGTATCATCTGCCAGATTTCTTCAGCATAGTTATTAAATTGAGTTATATACTTGCTATCATCTCGCCCAAATTTAGGTAAATCAATCTTTATAATACTACTAATTCGGCCAGGACGCCTGGACAAAACAATAACACGATCAGCTAGGTAGACCGCTTCTTGAATATTATGTGTCACATACAAAGTACTCAGCTGGTTCTGATCCCAAATCCTCAGCAATTCTTCTTGCATAAGGGTGCGAGATTGAGCATCAAGGGCCGAGAAGGGTTCATCCATGAGTAATATGTCAGGCTGAATGGCTAGAGCCCTTGCTATTCCAACTCTCTGGCGCATACCTCCAGAAAGTTGATGGGGAAAGGAATGACTAAAGTTGGTTAATCCTACAAGCTCAGTATAATATTGTACCCGTTCTACCTGCTCCCTCTTAGACAATCCTATTGTTTCCAATCCAAATGCTATATTTTCATGAACAGTCTGCCAGGGGAAAAGCCCCACTTCTTGAAATACTATACCAATAGAAGGATCCCTATCCACCCGCAATCCTTCTACATATATTTTCCCCGAGGTAGGGCTAAGAAGCCCCCCTACCATATTTAAGATTGTAGATTTGCCGCATCCGCTAGGTCCAACTAAGACGACAAATTCCTTTTCATCAATAGTAAAATTAATATCCTCAAGTGCAATGGTTTCTTGAATTCCAACGCAGAAACGTTTATGAATATTTTCAATGATCACTTTCATTATATATCCTCCCGGAAAGCCTTATTTAAGCTCTTTCAATGCCGTTTCCCACATCTCGGCATTCACGACTTGAGAACTGTTTATTGGCTTGTCAATCATTTTGTGGCCTACATACCAGTCAATCTGCGTTTGGATATCCGGACTTAGTAGTTTCCCATCACGATCAAGGTATGGCAATCCAGATTTTACATCCTCTACAGGAACTCCTGTATAGTTAGCGATAATATTGATGACTTCATTATAGTTTGTACCAGGCACTACCTTACCATCTTTCAGATTTAGCACCGCATCATAATAGTAACGAGTGGATTTAATATATCCTTTTAGAAATTTAATCCCTATACTTTTATCCTTAACTAATTTGGGTGAGAAGAATATCGCTGATGTCTGATAATCCATGACATCCCCTACTTGAGATAAAATTTTACCATAACCAGCTGATTCCACCTTACTTATATTAGGCTCATTCAAAATAACTGCATCTACTTGACCGCTTTGTAAGCTGGCCATTAGCGCGCCAATTTTTCCAAGGGATACAATTTCCACATCATTTAAAGTCAATCCCTTTTCCTCTAATAATCGTCCTATCATATAATGAAAAGTTGATCCCGTCTGCGTAATACCGACTCGCTTCCCTTTAAGATCTTCAATTTTTCGTATACCTTGCTCCCACAGATCCTTTCTCACTAAAATAGCCGAGGAAGAATATCCAGTATGTTCACGCCCCTTGTCAGCCACAATCATTAACGACTGACCACTGCCAACCATATTAAACAAGCTGGCCGTGATGCCTGTTGCTCCAATGTCTACTTGGTTAGATGCTGTAGCGACAGCAATTGGTTGAGCGGCTTCAAACCACTCAATGTCTAGGTTCAAGCCTTCTTCCTTAAAAAATCCTTTTTCAATACCAATAAAAATTGGAGCAGAACTCGTAAGCTTCAGCAAGCCAATCTTGACTTTTTCAACCTCTTTTGACTTACTACAGCCAGTAAATACAATCGTTACCAGCAATAAGCCTACCAGGATTAACAGTATTACTTTACCTACTTTTCTACGCATTGTCTTTTCCCTCCTCATATCACTACCAAACAATACATTACCATCCTACACAATTTCCAATTGTCTGTACCTCAATAAAATGCAACAACTCTCATCTGTTAAAAGACGAGAGTTGTTCTCGTTATATTACCTTTTTTTCCTATTAATATAACACAGTATTTTGCGACCTTCAAGTTTTTTTAAAAACATACAATTAATGTCTTTTCACAAAATACAATATACTTTTTGCAGTGCCTATTCGTTAGAAATTCCTCAACAATCCTTATTTTTTTGTTCATACCCAATGCATCATGCCATAATGGGAAATAACTATTTTGTATCGCATTTAAAGGACAAAATGACTTCAATAAAGTCCAATGCCTATCTTATTAGCTATAGATTATGGTTCAATCCAGGCTTCTGTAACGGAACCAATCATCTTTTATACAAACTGTATTTACCTATAATACAAAAAATAAATTGATTTCATTCTCGCCACACCATATACTTAGTTATGAAACTAATTTTATGGAGGTTTTTTATGAACTGTACTCGCTCTGTCGGACAGCGCATTAATATTTTAGGTCGACTATTCGCTAAAAAACTGAATGACCAGATTCTGAATACGGGACTTACGGGTAGCCAGTGGTCTGTTATTACTTGTCTTTTACTTCATGGTGAATTAACACAAGCAGCACTGTGTGAACAACTTTCTATAGAAGCCTCTACCATTTCAAAAACTCTTTATTCTATGGAAAAAGCAGGCTGGATCAGCCGCATCGTGGATAAAAATGACAAACGGGAAAAAAAATCTGTATTAACAGATAAGGCAAAAGCATATCTTCCGATCTGGATTGAAATAGTTAATGATCTTAATAAGCAAGCAATCCATGAGATTCCCAGTAAAGATATGGCTATATTTGATCACGTACTTGACCATATCCTTGAAAACTTGCAGAACAATATCTAACACTGAAAGGAGTCAATTAAATGTCTAAAAACAATAATAGAAGCAGCCTTCGCCCCTGGATTGTATTGGCAGCTGCAACGGGAGTGAATGTTTCCATGGGGCTTAATTACTCGTGGAGCATCATCCAAAAATCACTTATTACAGATTGGAAGTGGACCAACCTAGAAGCAGCCTTGCCCTATACCGTATATGCAGTCATGATTACCTTAGCGATGATTATTGGTGGAAGACTGCAGGCTAAAGCAGGTCCACGACTAAGCATCAATTTAGGCGCGATCTTAATGGGAACAGGCTTAATTTCCTGTAGTTTCTCTCATAATCCCCTACTGACTGTACTTGCTTACTCAATCGCCGGCATCGGTGCCGGTATATGTTATGCCACAACCATGCCCACCATCATCAAATGGTTCCCCCCTGAAAAAAAAGGACTGGTTACAGGGATTGTTGTCAGCGGCAGCGGCTTAGCGCCTATTTTTGTTTCACTCATTGCCAATTGGCTACTTGGACATTATGGCATTTCTAATACATTCCTAGCTCTTGGCATTGGAATATCTTCCTCCCTTCTTATTATGTCTTTATTTATGAAAAATCCTCCTGCCGATTATATACCTCCATCAACAATATGTAATGTCTCTCAACCTATACATACAGCGAGACTCTCCTCCGAGGATATATACTGGCGTGAAATGATAAAAACTCCAACATTCTATAAATTATGGTTAATGTACTTTTTTGTATCTTCGGCAGGTTTAATGATTATCGGACACATTACAAGTATTGCGAAAAACCAAGCTAATTGGGAAAACGGCTTCTACTTAGTTGTATTAGTTGCCTTCTTTAATACCATTGGCAGAATGGTAGCAGGATTTTGCTCTGACAAGTATGGTCGTATTACAATTATGAAGAGCGTATTTTTAATCCTAACCATAAATCTGATATTGTTTTCTAACTACACTAATCCCGCACTACTAGCTTTTGGTACGGCAATTATTGGTTTTTGCTATGGTACGTGCCCCGCCCTTTTTCCACTTACAATAGCCGATTTTTATGGCACGAAAAATCTTGGCAGCAACTATGGTATGCTATTTACAGCATGGGGTAGCGCGGCTCTTCTTGGCCCAGTAATAGCTGGATTAGCGGTTGATATGACCGGCACATATTCTATCGCGTATACGATTTCTGCAGCTTTACTCTTTGGAGCCTTTTTATTGTCTATGAGCATTAAAGAACAAAGGGAACAGGAAGTTATTATTGGCGAAATCACCCTAGATAACACCCAATCCTAGTAGCATTTTATCTGTAGCGTATAAAGAATCCTGCTAATTTGCATTATAGCTTTTACTATATCTATATTTTCCATATAATACAAAACTCCCGCCAAATTCTATAAAAAGAAAATTGGCAGGAATTCTTTAGCTGTTCCAAATGATACTGTTCTGAGTAACATCTCTAATGGCGAATTTTCCAATAGTATTTTGAGGCGATCAGCCGTCCCATAACATTAAACAAGAACTACTCACAAGCTACTTGTGTTTATTTTATCCTAGCTAACTTAAAATAACTTACACATGCTAATAAATTGGCAATTGTCACCACCATTGCCATGGGGATTGCTGTTGTTCCACTGCCTAAACCAACAAGTGGAGATGCTATGGCTCCAAAGATAAATGAAACGACACCAAGTAAGCCAGATGCACTGCCAGCTGAGTGTGGTTGACGTTGAATCGCGAGGGAAAAGCTCGTAGTAGTTGTGATTCCAATACACGATACAATAATAAATAATTGAAGCAAAATAAAAATGACAGATACCTTTATCATGGTCATTGCAAGCAAAAGTACACTACATAATAGTGCTAAATTGAGTCCAAAAATAAGTAATTGTCTTTCACTAAACTTGCCCGTGAAATACCCTGTTAATTGAGCGAATATCATAATCCCCAGCCCATTGATTGCGAAACATAGACTAAATGTTTTTGCTGATAAGCCATAAATTGTTTGCAAGACAAATGGCGAACCAGCAATATATGCAAATAAACCTGCAATAATAAAACCTTGTACTAAAACATAACCAACAAAACTCCTATCAGATAAGAGCTGGCTAAACATAAGAAAAGTCGCTTTTAAACTCCCTGCATTACGTCGTTCTTCTGACAAACTTTCTTCCATACCAAAAAAAACAGCTACAGCTAATATAATACTAAATAAACCTAGTATAAAAAATATCCCCTTCCAATCACTCAAAGCCAGGATTTGACCACCAATGACTGGCGAAAAAATAGGTGCAATTCCATTAATCAACATTAATAAAGAAAAAAACTTTGTTAATTCAGGTCCAGTATAAAGATCACATGCAATGGCTCTTGATAATACGATGCCCCCTGCCCCTGCAAGACCTTGAATAAAACGGAAAACAATTAGTTCCCAAATGGAAATTGCAAAAGAACACATAAAGGAGGAAATAATAAAAATAATTAACGATATCAGTAGCGGTTTCTTTCTGCCGCGGATATCACTAATAGGGCCAATAAATATCTGTCCTATAGCTACGCCCAAAAGTGTAGCTGTCAAACTAAATTGTACTAACGATGCACTCGCGTTTAGATTAGTTGCAATCTGTGGTAAAGCTGGCAAATAAAAATCTGTACAAAGCGGCCCCATGCCAGCTAAGCATCCTAATATAATTGCCATCCATAAACGATTATGTTCTACAACAGTAGGTTCAACAACATTTTGATTTGTATAATTCATAGAATTCACCTCGTAGACTATTTTATGTTACAGAATCATCATATCATAAATTATTTAGGTAGGAAACTAAATAATTTATGATATTTTTTATAGTATTTGGATTTTAATTGATTTCAACATACATATAAGTTCTTTGCGTTCATTTTCAGATAGGCTATTTAGTAAATTAGCTTCTGTATTTTCTCTAATTTCACATAATTTTTCTTCTTTTTTTCTACCTTCATTAGTTAAATAAATTCTTTTAATTCGCGCATCATCATGGCAAGCTTCTCTTTTTACCAATCCCCTTGCTACCAAAACGTCAATTAATTTTGTGACAGAAGATGCTTTGATAAACAAATCTTGCTGAAGTTCAGATTGTGTCATACCATCATTCTGATATAAAAGATAGATTACTCTTGCATGTGAAATAGATAAACCTTCATTTGCTAAATTTTTATTGTATAATTGCTCTAACCTATGTGAAATTTGTTGTATTAAATATCCTGCATGATTTTCGATACTGATTGTCATTGCATCACCTCCTCAATTTGTTTTTTTCATTATATTTTATTTATGCTAAAACTTCAATCTTTCTTTATTTAGTATACACTCAGAACAACTTAGTTATATAAGCATCATATAAATACTTCGCATATAAATGGTCTCAACCACTGTAAAATCAAGAGTCGAGACCATTTTTCCGTTACAAATTTTGGTTTTGCATATCAGATATAACGGTGATACTTCGATTACAACGGACAGGAATTAGGCGAATCAAGCCACGGCCTTAAAAATCCACGAATTTTTCTATTTTTGAATAATACAGCTCAGCCTGACTAATCTCTAACGAACATGTTATTTTTCATGAATAAATGTCTAAAGTACTCAAACAACATCGCACATGCCTTATTATTCCAAACCGTCTGTACGCAAATCACGGAGATGAATCAGATCACTCTTTATGCTTGCTATCGCAATAAGCTCAAATTACCCGTTAGTTTATTTACTTTTTTCTTCGGACCGTACAAGCAAATACCTAAATAGTAGATGTCCGAACCTGGCGAACAGGAAAGCGTTCTGCTATAGTCTTCATACTCCAAGCATTTTTGAGCAATCTCGCTAAAATCTATAACAGTTATCTCAGAATAAGCGCTGTCAAACATCAAATCCCGCATATCTTTAATCTGTTCTCTACTACCACCTAAAACAGGAATTGTTTGGGCAGTAATTCCTATATGTACATTGCCATTAGCATCTTGTATATCGCATCCTACAATGTCCTGTTGAAATATGTTACTCAAACTGATTCCCAGTACTGCAGCCGTATTGGCTACTAGTCCGACCGGAAGCTCTTTGTTGATAACCATGACGATCTTCACTATATTCCCCCTCCCTTCTTTCATTAATTTTAGCAAACCAAGTCGGCTATGTATTGTAAAAAATTGACGACACTACGATCATGTCGTCAATTAATATTATGCCTTAATAAACCACCTCCACGCTGGTGGATACTTATTTACATAAGCTTTTGATACTTATCAGGCGTTATTCCAGTATAGCCCTTAAACACTTTAATAAAATGACTTTGATCATAAAATCCTGCTTCAATGGCTACTTCTGCCATCTGTCTATGTTTGCACAACTCTTTTTTAGCATAATTTACTCTTAGCAATGTCTGATAAGTATGAGGAGGTACCTTAAATGCTTCTTTAAATGAACGGATAATATGAAACTTGTTTAGTCCTGAAGATCGTTCCAACTGATCCAATGTAACTTTTTCTAAGCAATGACTATGCAAATATTCCCTAATTATTTTTAGCTTAGGATGCTCTTTCTTGCAATTGATGTCACCTGTCCTTTTCTCACCACTCAAAGATTGCTCGAACACAGCTAATATGCTTGCTTCCTTTTTCAATGGACTAGCATTACTTTTTAGGCTCTTCATCATGTTGTCTATCGCCTGGAAAGTTTCATATGCCGAAACATCCTTAATAATTGGATTATTAAATAGAAAACTACCCTTGCTTTTCATAAAGCCTTGCACCCAATCCTGGTTTATAAAGAGCATTTTATATTTCCAAAGGTCCCGATTTATGGGATTACAAGCATGTATTAAATCAGGCGGAAGAAAAACCATGGTTTTAGGATATATCTCATCAACCTTTCCTTCATACCAGAAATAACTTCTCCCTTGATCAACAATACCAATCGAATATTCCTCGTGAGCATGTTTTTTATAAGACATCTCGCTTGTATTACAGAGTTTCAGCTCAAAAAAGGGCAAATCTTTATCACGATAAAATTGTATTCCACTCACACTATTTTCCCTTCCCTTACTGCATAATCTATTAATTATAAAAATAAGATATATCCGCCTCATTGTACTATCTTTATACTTAAAAAGTAAAGAAACAGCTATTTCTTAGGATCTTATAAATTTTTCATCATAGAAACGGACCTGGACCTCACATTTCGCGAAGATCCAGATCATCTTGTTTGTAGCCCCATCCAATTGATTATGAGATTGACTTTTTTAGCGGTAATAAAGTTAACAATGATTACACCCTTACTTCTCTCAGGTAATCTTAAGCCAACCTCCTCTACTTGTCCTTATCAACAGGACAAAAGGGTTGATATTATATTATTAAGTTTATAATCATTTATTATTTTGTTGACAATATACCAGTCAGTGTACTATTATAATAATTACTTCGTCCTGCAGGCGTGTAATGTTTACAAAAATTTAAATTGATTAAAAATAATGATTGGGAAAAAGCAATTAGTATTCTGTTTCAGAGATCCGGTGGCTGGTGAAAACCGGTACAGATGTTTTTTGCGAAACTCGCCCATGAATTCTTTTGCTGAACATAGGAATTGAACTTATTTAGGTAAAAGCGTGCGTCCGCGTTATAGGATATCAGCCATTGTATTTCGTTTGGCTGAATTACGAGCCTAATGTAGGGTGGTACCGCGATATTGTCGCCCCTATTGACATGTATGTCAATAGGGGCTTTTCTATGCCCTAAAATTCTTTGGCTGCTACCATTTTGTAACTCCTCGGCTTTACCTCTTCACAAAATCCCAGTTACTAAAAACAATAAAGGAAGGACGATAATTATGGGAACTCAAAAATCCAGTCCAATAGGAACAGCATTTGCTATGGCAGCCGTGTGGTTTGCAACTCATAGTGGCGGAGGTTTTGCCACAGGCAACCAAGAAGTTAACTATTTTGTAAAATATGGCTGGTACTCAGTTTTCCTCCCATTAGTTGCCATGATACTTTTAGGATGGGGTCACCGGAATGCACTTGTCTTAGCTAAAGACTATAAGACCTATGATTATAGAAGTTTCTGCGATGCCCTTTTTCATCCTTATGAAAAATATTTTTCCATCGTCTTTGAGTTGGGCTTTATCATGCTGATTGTTTGTGGCGTGAGTACTTCAATTGCAGGTTCAGGCGCCCTATTAAAGAGTTCCCTGGGAATTCCTTATGGAATAGGCATAGTAACAGTAGGAATCATTTTACTATTATTGACTATATTTGGTAGCGAGTTAATTATTAAAGTCTTAAATCTCAAAACTTATTTTATAATCGTTACTCTTCTTATTCTCTGCGTACTTGGTATTCAAATGGGTGCTTTTAATTTCCAACGCATTCTAGCTACTCATGAAACATTTAATACCAGTTTTGGAGACGCGGTTTGGTATATGCTAATTTACATTGGTTTTCAAGCCTTTACGGTACTACCTATAATCTCCGTCTCGCATAATATTAAAACGACTAAGGACTGCAATAGGTTTATGCTATTTGGCACAATTCTAAACGGCGCATTTCTGGCAATTATTTGTATCATGCTATTAGGTTTTTCCCCAGAAGTTCTCAACCAGACGCTGCCTGTATACTTCGTCACTACAAAACTGGCCTTGCCTTGGCTAAAAATCTTATACAGTGTCATTTTGTTTGTGGCATTGCTAGGTACCGCAATATCTTTGATATTTTCTACAGTCGCTCGTTTCGAACCGGTATTGATTAAAAGAAATATCTTCAAAAGCTTGAGAACTCGTAGAATAGCCATTTCTCTTGTTACCATTGCAATATGCACAGGTATCTCTGTATTTGGCTTAACTAATATCGTTGTCAAGGGATACGGTTCTGTTGGTTATATCGGTCTATTCTTTGTTCTACTTCCGGAGATTATTGTCGGCACTATAAAAATCAGGAAAAATGCCAACCTGCGAAGAGACCAGAAACTAGATAAAGCAGTCTAAGAGCGTCTCAAATTAATCGAGAAGCACTACAATATAAGCCATTCCTGATTATTCTAATTCGGTTTCCATGATATTTTTATAGATACTCGTTTATTAAGACCTATATAATACCCTTAGGCAAAAAGACACTCTGAAAAAAGAGTGTCTTTTTGCCTAATAATTCAAACAATCCATAAAGCCAATTATTTACATACACCGCAATACAATGTATAGTATATATAAATATTACGAATAGAAGGTGCATGCTAATGGATAGTAATGATTTGAAGGTAATAAAGCAACTTATGGCGAAAGGTCGTTCAACTTGGGCGGAATTAGGCACACTATTAGGTTTATCCGCACCTGCCACGGCAGATAGAGTACATAAATTAGAAGAGGCAGGGGTGATAAAGGGTTACTCGGCATTAATTGATCCAAATGCTATTGGTTGTGGACTAGCGGCACTAATATCTGTAATAGTAGAGCAGCCAGAACAGAGGACCAATCTATTAAGGAAAGTTGACGAGCTGCCTGAAATTCAAGAATGCCACCACGTAGCGGGAGATGTTGATTATCTTCTTAAAGCCCGTTGTGCTAGTACGCGAGATTTAGAGAGACTGATCAGTAAAGAGATAAAGTCTTTCCCAGGTATAAAAACAAGGACTATGGTAATTCTTTCGACGGTAAAAGAAACTCCAATACTACCACTAAACTTAGGAAAGGAGTAGGAAAATGTTAATTTTGATTAAAGGTATAGTTTTAGGGTTCTCTATTGCTGCTCCAGTAGGCCCCATAGGATTACTTTGTATTCGACGCACACTAGCCAATGGAATGGGAAATGGCTTTATATCGGGCTTAGGCGCTGCTACCGCTGACGCAATATATGGTTTTATAGCTGCACTTGGTATTTCAGCTGTATCTATTTTTTTAGTAGACCATCAATCCTACCTACGTTTTATCGGAGGGGTATTTTTACTTTATTTAGGTTATACGACATTTAAATCAATGCCTGCTGAAATTGCTGCAAATACAAGTGATAAAGGACTTATAGGTGCTTATGCTTCTACCTTATTTTTGACCATTACTAATCCGATGACTATAATGTCTTTTGCCGCTGCTTTTGCAGGATTAGGGGTAGGTACTTTAGGCGAAAATTATATATCATCATTTTTATTAGTTATTGGTGTTTTTATTGGATCTATGCTTTGGTGGTTAATCTTAAGCGGAATGGTTAATGTGCTGCGCCATAATTTAGACCGAAAACGCTTAAAATTGGTCAATCAACTTTCAGGACTTATCATTACTGCCTTTGGTCTCTTTAGCCTATTTTCGATTTAAAAAGAACATTATTGGTGGCTCCACCACACCGAAATATTCATTCATGGAGGATTTTAAGATCTAATTTTGCTTTAGCGAATTGAATGAAAATGAGAATGCTACAGGTATTAATTATCAAACCATGCGCGATTTGATAATTAATACCTGTAGCAACGAAATCAGGTCTGCAAGTTTGTACTGCTAGAAGCGGAAGTCACGTTTTCCGTCTGTAAGTTCAACTAAATGTTCCATTGCAATTGCACGAACTTTTTCATTCGTAATGCGCGGAATTTCGTTAGCAATTACCATTTCACCCTTTGCTTTGGTATCTGCAGAAGCATAGTCCTCTAAGTATTCTTTAAGCGTCATCAGTGCGTTAGGCTGACAGCAGTTTGCAATTTGCCCAGATTTTACAAGACCCATAAAACGGTCTCCTGTACGTCCTTCGCGATAACAAGCAGTGCAGAAACTCGGAATATAACCCATACCCAACAACCAATTCACAATTTCATCCAGAGTGCGCGTATCATTTACATCAAACTGTGCCGAGTTATCATCTTCCGCTTCGGGTTCAACATATCCGCCGACGCTAGTACTGGAACCTCCACTGATTTGGGATATACCTAATTGAAGCACACGTTCACGAGTTTTCTCAGATTCACGGGTAGAAACAATCATTCCAGTGTATGGAACAGCAATACGAAGCACGGTTACTATTTTAGCAAATATATCATCAGAAATAGCATTACTAAAGTCTTCTGGGTTAATATCATCAGCAGGGCGAATTCGTGGAACGCTGATGGTATGCGGGCCAACTCCCATCGCCGCCTCCAAATGTTCAGCGTGCATAAGTAGGCCAACAAAATCATAGCGGTACATATTTAAACCAAATAAAACTCCTATGCCAACATCATCAATCCCACCTTCCATTGCACGATCCATAGCTTCGGTATGGTATGCATAGTCGCTTTTTGGTCCGGTTGGGTGCAGCTCTTCATAGGCTTTTTTATTATAGGTTTCTTGAAAAAGAATATATGTACCAATACCTGCGTCCTTTAGCTTGCGATAGTTTTCCACAGTTGTTGCAGCAATATTAACATTAACACGACGAATAGCGCCATTTTTATGTTTTATACTGTAAATGGTTTTGATGCTTTCCAATACATATTCAATTGGATTATTAACAGGGTCTTCTCCAGTTTCCAAAGCCAAGCGCTTATGCCCCATGTCCTGTAAGGCAATTACCTCTCGTGCAATGTCCTCTTGCGAAAGCTTTTTACGGGAAATGTTTTTGTTTTTATGATGATAGGGGCAATATACACATCCGTTTACACAGTAGTTGGAAAGATATAAAGGAGCAAACATTACAATGCGGTTTCCATAAAACTTTTGTTTAATTTCTTTCCCCAATGACATCATTTTTTCGTTTTCATCTTCTAAGTCACACTCTAAAAGTACTGCAGCTTCACGGTGAGTCAGACCTTTGCAATCCTTTGCCCGTTCCAAGATGCTGTCGATTAGTTCACGATTACTTTTGTTTTTCTGAGCAAAAGCAATCGTATCCAAAATTTCTTGATCGTCTATAAATTCGGTTGCAATTTTTGATTTACAGTTATACATTATTAAAACTCCCTTTTTTTATTATTTTTCTACGGTTGACGACAGTTTAGAATATACCGTTTTAATATTAACATGAGGAAGCATTCCTAACTTGCCGGAGAGAGCGCTGATCATATCATTGGGAGCATCCACTACAACGCTGATTACTGAAACATGACGTTTGGGATAGGGAATTCCCATTCGACCTACAATATATTCTCCGTATTCGTGAAGAATAGCATTAAGCTTTTCAATGCAATCCTTGTTTTCAACCACAATCCCAATTAGAGCAATTCTTGTTTCCATAATTTTTTCTCTCCTCAATAAAAAATCCTTGTGCCCAAACGGACACAAGGATAAAATGTTAAAATTAAGGATAGCAATACACACAACTATAGTCCTTAATATATTACACCTATTCTCTCGCCTTCTCATTTGGGCCGAACCCTCATGCAATTAGTACGATACTTTATCTGAATCATTTTACTCATGGTTTGCCGCGAGAAAGAATATGATTCACTCAATCTCAGACAGCTCACCTAGTAATTAAATAAACTATAACATACTTTTAGACAAAAACCAAGGCTTATTTTTTTAATTTTCACACTGTTCAATTTTTATTAAACCTAGCAGGATATAATTTACAACCCTTTTTTACTTTCATTAAATTTAAAAATAAGAAAAACGCTAGCGCGTCCTTTTTTTGTCATCGCGAGTGTAGCGAAGCAATCTCTGGACAAGTAGGGGATTGCTTCCTCGTACCTCGTCGCAATGACAGCCAAAAACTTATACTTTCTGATTCCGCAAAAAAAGGTCAAACCACTTTCATTCAGAAAGAGTTTGACCTCCCGTTTATCGCTTAAGCCAGGTCAGAGGCTACTTGTTTTAGTCTGGCTCGAATGGGTAAATCATAAGGACAGCGGTCTTCGCAGATTCCACAATCGATACATTCTGAAGCCTTCACTGCCAAGCTAGCATACCTTTTAGGTATTGCCTCTGTTAAGCCATAGCGAGTGTACTGCAAGTGGAAGATAAAATTCTGTGGAATATCAATTCCAACAGCACAAGGCATACAATAGCCGCAGCGGCGACAGAAATTCGGGCCAAGAATCTCGGCTTCTTGACGCAAACTCTCTTGTTCTTCAGCATTCAACGGTTTATATTCAGTCAAGGCTTTTAAGTTTTCATGAACTTGCTGTACTATATCCATGCCAGGAATAGCGGTTGACACCTCATGTTCCAGTATAAAACGCAAAGCCAAGTTATGCTGAGTGACTTGACCCCCACCAAGAGGTTTCATGATAATAATTCCAACGTCAAGAGACTTAGCGAGGGGAAATAATTCCTCCCGCGCCTTGGTTTCAATAAAATTAAAAGGTACTTGTACTGTACTAAATTCATTGGTTCTGACTGCTTGCGCTAACAGTTCAACGCTATGACCTGTCACACCAATATTGCGGATTTTTCCTGCCTGCTTGGCCTCTTTTAGGGCTTCTAATGCTCCTCCAGGTTCCATAACAGAGTCAAGATCTTCCCTGGTTTTAATATTGTGTACTTGATATAAGTCAATATACTCTGTTTTCATAGTGGCCAAACTGATATCAATATCCTTAGCCATGGCGTCTTTATTCCTCGCCATACTTTTGCTTGCTAGATAAAATTCACTACGTCGCTCACTCAAATGGCGGCCGATTTTCGCCTCGCTATCAGTGTAAGCACGTGCTGTGTCAATAAAGTTTATACCTGTCGCCAATACAGTTTGCAACACAAGCCCTGCCTCATCCATAGTGCAGCGTTGCATCGGTAATGCACCAAAACTGATTGCTGTTACCTCTAGCCCTGTTCTACCTAATCGCCGTTTTTCCATTGCTACAAACCCTTCTTTCTTATTTAATGATGCTTTGACAAAATTCAAAATAGACTTATTCTCCTATTATATTTTTTCTTTCAAAACTTCAATCGCTTTTTCCAACTGCAAATCCTTACCATATTCTTGACTGTCAGGCATCTCTACCTTAATATCTGGTTCAAGACCAACACCATTTATAGATCGATTATTGGGAGTAACATACTTGGCGATCGTAAGTTTCAAAGCGGAATCATCATCTAGAGGCAAAACGGTCTGCACTGAGCCTTTGCCAAAAGTCTTCGTACCGATTAATGTTCCTACACCAGTATCTTGCACTGCACCTGCCACTATTTCAGATGCACTAGCACTACCACCATTAACTAATATAACTAAAGGATACTTAAACGCCTCTAAGTTCGAGAACCGAGTTGTCGACGTTCCATCCTTGCTCACAACAGATACAACTGGACCGTATGGTACAAAATTACTAGCTACTTTTATGCTTTCTTCCAAAAGACCACCCGGATTGTTCCTAAGATCCAGAATAATTCCTTTCATTCCTTGCCCTTCTAGTTCCTGTAATTTATTTGCAAGATCACTTCCTGTATTTTCATTAAACATGGAAAGCCGAACATACCCTATACCATCATCTAGCATTTTACCGCCAACAGTGTTAATTTTAATATTCGAGCGTATGATGGTATAATCTTCTATCTCTTGCCCTACTCGATTAATGGTCAGCGTCACTTGACTGCCCTCTGAGCCACGAATCATTTTCACCGCTTCATCAACAGCAAGCTCTTTGGTATCCTGACCATCGATCTTAACAATCTGATCCCCACTCTTAATTCCGGACTTGTCACTTGGCGTTCCCTCTATAGGAGCCACAACCGTCAATATATTATCTTTACTGCCAAGTACAATTCCAACCCCACCAAATGATCCTTTCGTCTCAAGCATTAACTCGTTATACATAACAGTATCCATATATACAGAATATGGATCATCTATGCTATTCACCATTCCCTTAATAGCCCCAGACATAAGCATCTCAACAGATACATCCCCTACATATCTGGCTTTTATCACTTGTTCCACCCTGAGCAATTTTAAAGCAACAGCAAGATCTGCAACATCCATCTGTGACAAATACCAATTAATTTCATTCATCGAATGGATCTTAGCCAAATCATCTTTACCATCAGAAACTACTGGGAAAGATGCAAGGTTACTTGCTACCCCTTGATAAATGCTAACTGCAGCATCATGCTGAATCCCATTCGCCTTAAGAGATGAGCCGCTTAACGCCATACTCATTGCCAAAAAGCTAATTATGATTTTCAACTTACTATTCTTTACCCATCTCATAACATATTCCTCCAAATTCGATAATTTATTTTCCTATATCCCCTGCGTCCACGACGGGAGAGTATCAGCTATATATATGGGCCAATACAATAGAATTACATGCATCGAGGATATCGTTTCACTCCACTTCCCATGATATCCCTACTATTCCATGCTATTCCGTAAAATCCTCCCCTATTTCATATATTTATATATTTGTGTGACTGTGCGCCCCCTAAAGATTAGGCAAACAAATCTAACATTTGAAGTGTAGTTCAAAGTCTAGAGTGCAAATATGATATTAATCACTGCTAACAGTAAGATTGCATATATGTGATTTTAAAGGATCGAAGCTATCTTTAGCACATAGAGATGATACGGTTCTGCGTATCGGGTATAACATCGAAATTTGATTATACTATCTAAACATATACTATTATGAAATTTTAACCCTTTTATTCTAATGTACTCTACGGTTCGTTTATTGATAGTATTTGAAATATACTCTAAACTTAATTTCAGAGGTGATATTAGTGAATTGCGATAAAATCGGCAAGTTAATATATAATTTGCGAAAAGAAAAAGATATGACACAAAAGCAATTAGCTGATTTAATGAACATCAGTGACAAGGCAATAAGTAAATGGGAGCGTGGTCTTGGGTGTCCAGATATCTCATTACTCCCAGAACTATCACAGATACTTGGAGTCAATATTGAAGAAATCTTATCAGGTAAAATTGAGTTAAATGAAACTATTGGAGGAAATATGAAAAAAATTAAATTTTATGTCTGCCCTCAATGTAATAATCTCATGACAGTAACAGGAGATGCCAATATTTCATGTTGCGGAAAGAGATTGGCCGAATTAGTTGCAGGAAAAGCAAACGAGAACCATTTACTAAATATAGAGCCTGTAGAAGATGAACTGTATGTTTCATCATCCCACGAAATGAAAAAAGAGCATTATATATCTTTTGTTGCTTATGTCACGGGAGATAGAGTTTATATTGTAAAACAATATCCTGAATGGAACATGCAATTTCGCTTTCATAAGTTAGGTCGCGGCAAGCTATATTTTCACTGTTCAAATCATGGGCTATTTTTCCAATTGATTTAACTGATGTAAAATACCAAGGAGAACAGAGTTGATGATATCTTGCATACCAACGACTCCGTTTCTTTGGTATTTCCTTATTCCGTAGCCTCTATTTAAACACAAAGGTCGATTCCCAGGAAATACTTGCGTTCAGGCTTGAGTTATCGAAAAAGATTGATTTATTCTTGTGAATTTAGCAGCCGAACCGGCGCTTTATGATATGGTTACAGCCCAAACAGAAAATATTGCAGTAGGAAAATTGTCATTTTATGAAGGAATTTTCACACTAATTAAGAATATTGATATTATAGTTTAAAAATGACCGTTAGGAGGCCAGTTATGATCAATGATATAAGTGAAAACAAACTAATAGATTCTTTCTATAAGTTGATTCCGTATTTCAAATATTATTTTGAAGAAGAAGTAACTGTTACTATATCGAATACGGAAACTTTTTTGTATGTTCAAAGCGGCCAGTCTATTCAAATGCCGACAAAAGCAGGGGATAAAATACCTGTAGGGAGTGCTGCTTACGAATGTCTTAAACAGAAAAAGCCCGTATCATTTCTTATTCCAGAACATGTATTTGGCATATCTGCAAAAGTTATAGGTGTTCCTGTATTTGAAAGAGATGAAATTGTAGGTACAATGTGCATTGGGAAAAGTCTGGAGAAGAAAAACCAGATGGCTGATTTGTCCCAAAATATTTCAGAAGCTTTGTCGCAGATTAATAATACTGTATTAGAATTAACTTCAAGTATTCAAAATATATCTAAGACAAACACCGATATTGAAAACTTTGTTAATAAAACAAAGTTGGAAGCCAATAAATCGGATGACGTACTAAACTTTATTGATACCATAGCTGGACAAACTAATTTGCTCGGTTTAAATGCCGCTATAGAAGCAGCTCGCGCGGGCGAACACGGTAGGGGCTTTGCAGTTGTAGCTGAAGAAATAAGAAAACTTTCTCAGTCAAGCAGTAATTCTATCAAACAAATAAATGCTACCCTAAAAAATATCCAAGATTCAATTAGCGAAATTCATGGGCGATTTAATGATTCAAATATGATTTTAGATACTCAAGCAGCGAATATTGAAGAAATTTCTGCAAGCATAGAAGAATTAAATGCTATGGCTAATGTGCTAAAACAACTTTCTCAAGAAATGTGAAAATTGGAGGATATCCATCAAATTCCAACCTGTTTTTGATGAGTAAAATTAAAATTCATGGTTATTTGTACGCTAAGGTGGGGGAAATTAAAACTACCAAAATAATTTTTGCATATTCTGCCGTCACTTGACTCACACAGTATAAATACAAAAAGCCTGCAAAATTTTTTATTAGAAATTTTGCAGGCTTTTTTCTATTGCAGATGATATACATGTATATCATCTGCAATAGAAAATACTACATATTCACTAACTTTTTACCAGCAATACCAGGTTGAGTCATTTCCTCTGGCGATAAGATAATATCCATAGTTTCTCTAGTCAACAACTTCTTCTTCAAAATAAGTTCTCTTACTGGCCGTCCAGTTTTATAAGCTTCTTTAGCCAGCATTGAGGAATTTTCATAGCCAATATGAGGCAATAGTGCTGTAACAATACCAACACTTCCCTCTAACCATGTTTCACATTGCTCTCTTTTTGCTTTCACGCCTTGGACACATAAGTTGTTAAAAGTATCAATCGCATTTGTTAAATACGTCATAGAATTAAAAATATTAAAAGCCATAACCGGTTCCATTACATTGAGTTCAAATTGCCCGTTCTCAACACCTAGAGTCACTGCCAAATCATTGCCAATAACTTGATAACAAGTCTGGTTTAATACTTCCGGAATAACCGGATTCACTTTACCAGGCATGATTGATGAACCTGGCTGACGTGCTGGCAAATCCAATTCATTAAGACCACAACGCGGTCCCGAGGCCATCATTCTAAAATCATTTGCTATTTTAATGAGGGCCAAAGCCGTAATCTTCATAGCTCCTGACACATCGGCAAAAACGTCTGTATTATTCGTAGCATCAACCAGATTAGCTGCTGTTACAAATGGCTCTTGCGTGATTTCAGCTAATTGCTTAGCCACCTCAGAAATATACTCAGGCTCCGCATTGAGTCCAGTCCCAACAGCCGTAGCACCCATATTTATCGTGTATAGTCGACGCAGAACATCCTCCACACGCTCAGCTCCCCGCCGAACAGCTGAAGCATACGCAGCAAACTCTTGCCCCATGGTTATCGGTACTGCATCTTGCAGATGGGTCCGGCCCATTTTGAGAACATCTTTAAACTCTACGGCTTTTTCCTCCAAGGCTACAGCCAAATTCTGAAGAGCTACAACAAGAATGCGTGCTTTGCGAATAGTACAAACCTTAATCGCCGTTGGGAATGCGTCATTTGTTGACTGAGCCATATTCGCATGATTGTTTGGCGAAATACGTTCATAATTACCTTTTTTATCACCTAGTAACTCCAATGCACGATTAGAAAGCACTTCATTCATATTCATATTCACAGAAGTACCAGCACCACCTTGGATTGGATCAACACAAAACTGATCATGCAATTTACCACTGATAATTTCATCGGCAGCAGCAATAATAGCATTACCAATAATTTTATCTAGGCGGCCTGTAATTATATTGGCTTTTGCCGCTGCTTTCTTCACAATCGCCATTGAATCTACAAAATCTGAATCCAATTTTTGACCCGTAATTTTAAAATTTTCCATAGCACGAAGGGTTTGTACTCCATAATAGACATTATCGGGAACTTCCATTTCTCCTAAAAAATCATGTTCCATATGCATATCTCTTTTCCCCCTATAATTTTTTATATAAAACTCAAGCTAAGTTTGTTCGAACGATCATTTATCTTTGAAGATTTACCAGATACCAAGCACTTTCATCCATGGGATACCAATTCCTATCCATATCACTAAATGAATTACAGAAAGAATAAACCCAATACGCCACCATTCACTTTGCGTAATATAATTTGAACCAAAGAAAATCGGCGATACTCCACAAGCATAATGAGTCAACGTTGAGCACGTATTGGCAAATACGCCTAATAAAATTGCTGTTAGAAGTACCGGTGCACCAGCAGCTACAGCGACCGTAGCAAAGGCACTAAAAAGAGCCATGACATGAGCCGTGTTACTGGCAAACCCATAATGTATAAAAGTATAAACAATACTTAACACCATAAGCACTATGAACCAAGGAATTCCCACCAATTGTGCTCCCACAAGTCTGGCAAACCAAGTGATAAGACCAAGCTTTGCAAGATAGGCTGCCATGTTAACTAAAACACCCATCCAGATAAGAACATCCCAAGCACCTTTCTCTCCTAATACGTCATCCCAGTCGAGAATCTTGGTAATGAGCATGAAAGATAAGCCTAAAAGAGCAACAAAAGCTGAATCAAGACCTGTAATACTACTGGTGGCCCAAAGAGTAAGAGCACCGCCAAAGATGAATAAAATTACTTTTTCGTCTCGACTCATGTCCCCCATACTCATCAATTCTTTCTGTGCCATTTCTTTGGCCTCCGGTGTTTTTTTCAATTCTGGCGGATAAATTTTATACAAAATATATGGTATCAAGATTGCACATACTATACCTGGGGCGATACAAGCCATAAACCATTGAGACCAAGTTATGGTCTGTCCAAATAATTCCTGAGTTAACTTCATAACGACTACATTGTTTGATGCACCAGTCAAAAATACCGATGCCGAAATAACAACGCTATTATAGGCACTAAATATCAAAAATTTTCCGACCTTACCAGCTGAAGGACCAGGTTCAGAATCGAAAGCTGTACATAAACTGCGGGTAATCGGATATATAATCCCACCTCCCCGTGCAGTATTAGAGGGAGTAAAGGGTGCAACAATAAAATCCGTTGCAGCTATCGTGTACGACAACTTTAAAGTGCTGTCACCAAACTTGCTCATCAGAATATACGCAATTCGCCGACCAAGGCCGGTCTTAATAAAACCCTTGGCAAACATAAATGCCGCTACGATAAGCCAAATTACCGTATTACTAAACCCTTCAAGAGCTTGTCCCGGGGTAAGAACACCAGCAATCACCACCGACGTTAACCCAATGATAGATGCTGTACCAATGGTTACTGGCTGTAAGATAAAGGCTGCTATAGTCGCCGTAAATACAGCTAGCAAATGCCATGCTGCAGGTTTTACACCTTCAGGGATGGGGCTAAACCAAATGCTCAAACCAATAGAAAGACAAATTAAACCTCGTACTACTTTATTATCCACTGACCTTTACCTCCTATAACGTTTTTACAATAGAAGAATAGATAATAGCTTAAGAAATTCATTATGCTTATTTCGTAGACGCCAGCACTCAATTTTTTTCTTTGAATTTTTTATACAGTATTTTGTATGCAACGTTAAGTAAATTTTTTACTTACCAAAAGTGCACTTTTCTTCATATTCTCTATCAATTTCGAGTATGAAGGGAATCCGTCATATGAATCTGTTAGACAATCTCTACAACATAAATCTATCATGCGAACTATAAAATCCAATGTAATACTATAAAAGTTCTGATAATTTTTATTTTTTTAGAAGACTGCTAATTTTTCTATTATTTTGTATAATGTATATTGTATAAATGCGGATCTGTGCTTTCATTTTATGCACTATCCTTCTCCACTCCTTCACTAGGAACTAGGATTTTCATCTAAGGAAGTGTATCGATAATGGAACGAAAATGGCTTGCCGTTTTGTTAATGATCCTAATTGTTCCCTTAGTCGGCGAACTCAAGTTTTATCCTTTTGGCTATGAATTTAGCTCCTTTCGAGTCAGCTTTGGCTCACCAACCTTCTTATTTTTTTCACTATGGCTACGTGATACCTCATTTGCATTATCCGGTTTATTAGTAGGCTTTTCCGTTCTAGTGTTTCGCATGACGTTAGATTGGAGTACTTTTGATGGCACATTTGCCTCTAGTTTTATGCTCCGAGTCCCGGCCTCTTTTTACTACGTGACATATGCCCTTATTTTCCATTTGGCAAAAGCTAAGAATTTATATAACCAACCACTGCGTATAGGACTATTATCCACTCTTGCAGAAATAATCGCTAGTATGGTGGAATTGATGTTCTCTTTGACCTATTCTAGTATGGAGGCTATCCTCACTTTCCCCATTATCAGCAAACTTTTAATTATTGCCGTCATACGTAATTTTTTTATTTTGAGCTTCTTCTTTATCATAAATTTACGCCAGGCGGAATTCGTAGCAGAACAGCAAAGAGAGCAAAATAAGCATATGCTCCTGCTGATTTCCGATTTATATGAAGAAGGCATTCAGCTTAGAAAATCTTTACAAAATGCGGAAAATATTACACGAGATTGTTATAATTTATATAAAGATCTACACAACTCCCAATTGTCCTTTGATAGGAATTCTTTAGCGCAAAGCATACTAGGGATTGCAGGGCAAGTTCATGAAATCAAAAAGGATAATCAGCGAATATATGCTGGTCTCACCCAGTTAATATCAGATGGTAAATTACATGACTATATGACGGCTTCAGAACTGGCGGATATTATCCTTCAATCCCATCAAAAATATGCTCGTTCCTTGAACAAAACGATTATCTTTGATTTGAAAATTGAAAAATTATTACCACCATTACATGTCTATACCGTTTTATCCCTTGTCAATAATTTAGTATCCAATGCTGTGGAGTCTATTAAAGATTTTGGCTTCATCAAAATATCTTTTTATTCCATCGGCAAATGCATTGCCTTTCGTGTAGCCGATAGTGGAGCAGGCATACCGCCTAAAAAAAGAAGCCTTATTTTCAAGCCTGGCTATACAACCAAGTTTGATCTGTCAGGTAATCCATCAACTGGCATGGGCCTACCGTATATCAAAGATTTAGCAAATAGCTTACACGGCAGTATTACGCTAGAAGACATTTCTGATAGGTCTGAAACTGTTTTTATCATACAACTGCCACTGCAAAGTGTAATAAAGGAAGGATGATTACGATGCGCTTTTTTATTGTAGATGATGATGAAGCAATCCGTTCTATGCTCTCTGAAATAATTGAAGACTATGATCTAGGAGAAGTAATCGGAGAAGCAGAGAATGGCGCTGCCATTGATGGCAACTTACTAACCATAAAAGCCATTGATATCCTAATTATTGATTTATTAATGCCAATACACGATGGAATTCAAACTGTCCGTGAGTTAGCACCTACTTTCAAGGGTAGAATCATTATGCTTTCTCAAATTGAGGATAAAGAGATGATCGGCAATGCCTATTCCCTTGGCGTACACTATTATATTACGAAGCCCATCAATCGGCTTGAAGTGATCAGTATCATTCAAAACGTGATGGAACATATTCGACTGCAAAATGTCATATGCAATATTGAAAAGAACCTAAATGTATTAAATCCGGAAAAAAATATTCATACGCCCCCATCTATCACAACAAAAAGAAATGCCATTAATACCTCAGGACAATACCTGCTTGCCGAGTTGGGGATGATTGGCGAAAGCGGTAGCAAGGACCTACTCGACATGCTCGACTTTCTATATAAACATGAGAATGAAGAACCTTTTAAGCATGAATTCCCTCCATTAAAGGAACTTTTCACTAGTGTCGCAATGAAAAAACTAGGAGTGGCAAATTCTGATTTAAATGATATAAAGAAAGAATCTAAAGCCATAGAACAACGAGTACGCAGAACAATCTTTCAAGGATTGACTCATTTAGCCTCTCTTGGCATTACAGATTACGCAAATCCGAATTTTGAAGAATACGCTCCGAAGTTTTTTGATTTTACCGAGATTAGAAAAATAATGCTCGACTTACAAAATAATATAAAACCGTCTATTTGCAATTCACATATTAATATTAAAAGATTTGTAAAAGTATTGTATCTTGAGACGAAAAAAAGACAATAAATAAATCATTTCAGTTGCATTTTTATTTCAGTACTATCTATAAAATACACTCCCCCTCCTGATTGTCTATTCGGTCAATTATGAACTTAGAAAGTAATCTCACTACAAAAAAATCCTAGACAAAACGCTAAGATCATAGCAATTGTCTAGGATTTTTAAATTTTTCTCTGATAAGCAACTTTTTATCTTAAAAATTTTCTCTAGTTTTTTCGTTGTTAGAGGTGATACGGTTCTACGTATCATCTCTAACAGTGAAACTTATTTTAGGCCAACTAAATCAACTAAATGACTATGTCAATCCCACGTAACGGTGCTACCCGTAATTTATTATCCTGAGATAAGTAACCTGTCCCTAATAACTTGAAAGTCGATTACCTAAAATAATTTTGAAAGATAAAAAGGTATATGGCTAACAATTCACCTAAAAAATATCTTTGTCATCTGTTGGCATACCAGCATCCAGGGTCTGCTATAAAGTTCCTTCCATAGGTGGCATATGTTAAACACGCCAGCCCACCGCCACAAATCTGGCCATACATACACTCCTCACAACCAACACTGACAGGTGGATCCCGCAATTCAAGTAGTACTGGGCTTGCATAATAAATATCCTGTAAGGAGGTTTCAACTAAGTTTCCAACTTTAATAGGCATACGGCGACACGGATAAACATCACCATTCGGCATAACTGCAATAAGATTATTGCCAGCAGCGCAATGATACGGACGTCCACCACCAACTAAAAATTGCAAACCTCGCTCTAGGCTGACCTTGGTTTTCGTAAACCAGCGGCGAGAAAACTGTTTTTGAATATTATTCATAATAGTGAAAAACTCACGTGTTTCTTCCCTCGTAAGCATTTCTTTCTTCAAAATCACGCCCTGCCCCATTGGGATATGCCGATCTGCCCAAATTTTATCGACCTTGAGTTTGCGTCCTACTTCTGCCACATGAGCAAATTCTCGGAAATTTTCACGATGTGCAGTAAAGGAGATAAAAGTCCGCACGCCTGCCTGAACTAACTGCTGAATGGCTTCTACTGTTTGCTGATAATTTCCCACACCTCTTATCTTGTTATGAGTATTTTCCACACCTTCCATACTAACTTGAACAAAAAGAGGCTGTAAGTCTTTAAGACGCCTAGCGATATCCCTATTTATCAATGTTCCGTTTGTCAATATAGCAAAATCGAAATACTGTCTGTTGCTCGCTAACAACGTTAGTAGATCAAAAAAATCCTCCCGAATAAATGGCTCGCCACCGGTAATGGTTATCTGCCCACGTATTGCCCCGTTTCCTTGATCAACATTACAAAGCAATGCCTTAAACTGTTCAATAATGACCGTAAGCATCTCTCGGTCTGGTTCAGCATTCTGTATGTGATTTTCTTGGTAACAATGGGTACACCGACAATTGCAACGATATGTAATATGCCACTGCAATAGAAATTTACGCTGCCCGTCCCTACAGTATTTTGTCAATTGCCGCCACCACAGCCACCACAACCACTACAACCACCACCTGATCCGCCGCTATCCCCTGAGCCATAGTAGTTACCTACTCCGTCGCTTAAGGTATATCTTTTGCTCACGGCAAATGCCTGATAGCCATCAAATATTTCACTAGAGGCCAAAATGCCTACACCAAAAATAGCCGTCCCCAAAACATAGTTATGCAAAGCAGCACGCCCCTTACTATGCTTGCCTAAGTCAGTTTTTAACCAAGAAAAATGCTTACTAACTTCTCGCATGTATTTGTACCCCAACTGCGTCACCCTATCACCTGGCTTTACTATTCGAAATATAGAGAAGGACATCAATAGCATTAGGATTACCAAAAAAGAAAATGGCTTATTATATATAATGGCGAAATATATTTTGCTAATCACTAAAATATCCAAACAAAACATCATAAAGTAGGTAATTAGTTTTGTGTAAAATACTTCCTTACCAGTTTTATACAAGTGTATCCTTTCCAATTCACGATAAACTGGTTGTAGTGCATTTTCCATTGATACCTTCATATCTGAGCAATCAAATTGAGAAACCGTCTTAGAAACCAACAAATAATTATAAACAACCTGTTCAACAGGAGATAACTCTATAGTTTTCTTTTTTATAAACAATGTTTTCTTCCCAACTTTCTCAGCAATCCCAACAACATTGCGTTCTATGAGTTGTACGACCACCATATCAATCACTATCTGCCACCGCCCTCGCAACACCGCAAAGGTGGTAGGATCAAACTGATTCTTATCCGGTAAGGGATATCCGTCATCCCTTCCACGAACAAGCCACCAACCTACTCCAATACCTATTAAACTCATCAAACCGAAATACGTCAAAAATTCAGATCCCGGAATTTTTACCAACCAATCTAACATCCTACTTCCTCCCAACATATCTAAATATACCGAAGTCTCTAAAAAAATTATCTTTTATAATATCCATATTACCCATATAATACAAAACTCCTGCCGAATTTTAACAAAATTTGGCAAGAGCTCTTTCGCCATTATAAATGATACGGTTCTGGGTATCATCTCTAACGATGCAGAAAGAGAGCAATGTCTAGCGCCCTCATTGCCCTCAAAATTCTGAGACTATATCCTACAATCTTACATACTCCACTGCACAATAGAGATGGTAGAGTGCTTCATGTGATATTTAAAGAATAAAAAAGTACTATATTGGACAGAAGTTTGATTCACGAGCCGCAACTTTACAAATCCACCTTTTCCATTCACTTGATACGACTTCCACTGCTAAACTCGAAAACCGTTTATCGCGATCTGTAGATCCTGTGCCATACGGGCCAAGGTCTGGCTAGAGGAAGTTATTTCCTCCATGGAGGCGGACTGTTCTTCAGTGGCAGCTGATACCGCCTGCGTTTCTCCAGCTATATTTTGGCTTATTTTTTCAACTATCCTTATGGAAGAAACGACCTGCTGACCGCTACTAACCATCTGTTGGATTACAGTTGCTATTCCCTTCACTTGATCCGACATTTCATTGACTAAAAATACTATTTCTTTAAAGCTCTTTCCTGCCGTATTGACAACTTCCTCTCCCAATTTGACTTCTCGAGTACCGTCATTCATCCCGTTGACCGCTTTATCAGTATCTTGCTGAATTTCACTAATTAGGCTGGCAATTTGCTTTGTTGCTTCTCGTGACTGTTCCGCCAATTTACGGACCTCTTCAGCTACAACTGCAAAACCTCTTCCTTGCTCGCCTGCACGAGCAGCTTCGATTGCAGCATTTAAAGCTAAAAGATTGGTCTGTCCAGCAATACCCGAAATCGCATCAACGATTTGGCCAATTTCTTTTGAACGTTCACCAAGTTTCGAAACCATAGTTGCGGAACTGCTGACCGTTTTCTCAATATTTTTCATCTGTTTAACAGCTATCTCAATTGAGTTACCGCCAGCTTGGGCAGCGGTAGCAGTCTTGTTGGACGTTCCCACAACGACATGTGAGTTTGCAGAAGCCTGCTCGATTGCCGTTAATATCTGTTCAATTGTTGCTGAAACCCCATTGACTGCATTAACCTCCTGTTCTGTTCCCTTAGACACCTGGGCTATTGAGGCCGTCACTTGATTTGTCGCCTGAGCCGATTGCTCCACACTGGTATTTAGTTCTTCAGAGGATACAGCGAGTTGTTCTGCAGATGCAGAAACTTGCTTAATGAATCCCTGAACCTGCGATAACATTGTGTTGAGAACATGAGCCAGTTCCCCAAATTCATCCTTCGAATCTATTGTGATTTCCTTAATAGTTATGTACCCATTCTTATCTTTCTGAATACTTTTTATTATTAATTTAAGGGCATTAGCAATTAATCTAGTAATAGATACACTTAATACAATAATAAATAGACCACTGGCTGCCATGATAGCAAGGACCATTTTTATTTCAAAATCAACTTTTTCTAAATTCAGTGCCATTTCTTTTTCGCTTTCCTCGCGAATCTGATCAGTATACTTCGATAACCGTTCGGCTTGCTCATCAAATTCTGGCATTAATTTATTCCCTTCTGAGGGGCCATAATTTATATATGTCTGTGCCATCTTCTTGCCAAGAAGATAATAATCATCGAAAGCTTCCTCATACTCTTTTAGTAAGCCAACTTTGTCGGGTCTGAGTAATGCAAACTTCTTTAGGGCTGCTTTAAAATTCTCAGCATTTTCTTCAGCATTTTTTAAACCATCATCTTTACCATCTTGCGCTCTCGTTGCACTAATATCACTTAAGTACTGTTGCACTTGTGTAGTAGCTAATTCCATTTCATTAGCCAATGATACCACTGGATATGAGACGGCAGTAACTTGCCGATTTGATAGGATCACTCGAAATATAAGAAGAGAGTTAACTACTACCATAATACCTACTAATACTACTAATAATAACAGCTTCCCGCGACAAGATTGTGGAAACAATTGTATCACCCTTTCATTAGTCTATTTCCATGCCATATCCTAAAAATAAATCATAAACAAACATTTAGTATCATAAATCGCAACCTCTCTACCATAGGCGCAATCACGCCGAAAAAACCATAGATTAGACATTCCGCCATTCTCGACCATAGCTTTCATCTTTCGTTATCCTTATCTCATAATTCTCTTCATTCTTGAAATTATCCTGCACTTTTTTGACGATTTATGTATATTTTTACAAGTTAGAGGTAGACCTTACTAATTATGAGTAAATCTCAATATGCGGACTCGGTCCTCTTCTTGTTTAAAAAACGCAATTGCAATTTAGATAGGTTAAATATAGCCGTCTTCCTTGAGGGCGATAAGGGCAGGAAAAACGACAAAATTTTCAGAAATGCACAGGAAAGGCCCCAACCCCGAAAAGGTTGAGGCCATTTTGCACCGTTAGAGATGATACGGTTCTTATAGGGTTCAATCGAAAGTTTTGTGCAGCAAAAGGCTCAACAAGCAGGATAACAATACTGCTTGTTGAGCCTCTAAATTATCTACGCACAAAATTTTTGATTGCCCAAGAAGAAGGAAGTCGCGGTGAATTTGCATATGAATTTTCAATCTTTTCTGACCTATTCCGACATTGTTTTCGGATATTTTAAGTCTTATACTTAATGAGCTCAATGGAACTGTCAATAAGCCATCGCGGAGCGATTTCGTTCTTCTGCGTATCATCTCTAACAGCGAAAATTTATGTTATAGGCTTATTATAAACATCCAAGGTATTATCGCGAATCAAAAGCACGAATTTAATTAAAAAATTATGCTAGAACTTCCCTTTACAACAACAGAACATCTGTTCTATAATGTAATGAAGATAGGTAAGGAGCTGATTTCTGTGGATGTTTTTGAGAAGCTGAAAATTTTAACTGATGCAGCTAAATATGATGTGGCCTGCACTTCTAGCGGGGTGGATAAGAAGACGGCTGCCCACGGAATCGGCAACGCTGCAGCCAGCGGCATCTGTCACAGTTTTTCAGCGGACGGGAGATGCATTTCACTTTTAAAGGTGCTGATGACCAACATTTGCGCCTATGACTGCAAATACTGCGTGAACCGCAAGTCCAATGACACGCCTCGTGCGTCCTTTGCGCCGCGTGAACTGGCAGAGCTGACCATCAACTTTTATCGGCGCAATTATATAGAAGGTCTTTTCTTAAGCTCCGGTGTACTGAAAAACCCTGACTACACCACTGAACAAATGATTGAAACACTGCGCATCCTAAGGGAGGAATATCGCTTCTCCGGATACATTCACGCAAAAGCCATTCCTGGAACAGACGATGGATTAATCGCCCATCTTGGTATGCTGGCAGACCGTATGAGTGTCAATATCGAACTCCCCTCCCAGAATAGTTTGCAGCTATTAGCACCAGACAAGTCAAAGCATTCCATTTTGGCCCCGATGGGATACATACAACAGCAGATACAAGAAAATTCCACAGATATCATAAAGTATCGACATGCACCAAAATTTGTTCCTGCCGGACAGAGCACTCAGATGATTATCGGTGCTACACCGGACACGGATTTTCAAATTTTAAATTTGACAGAAAGTCTTTATAAGAAGTATAAGCTAAAACGCGTCTTTTTCTCTGCCTATATGCCAGTGACCGAAAATACCTTGCTGCCCACGGCAGATACAAAACCCCCGTTACTACGTGAGCATAGGCTTTACCAAGCTGACTGGCTGCTGCGTTTTTACGGTTTCACAGCCAATGAGCTTCTTGATCAGCATCACCAAAATTTTAATCCCTATATCGACCCTAAATGCAACTGGGCACTCAACCATATGAATTTTTTCCCTATGGACATAAACCGTGCGTCCTATAGTGACTTACTGCGAGTACCAGGAATTGGCGTTAATAGCGCAAAAAAAATCGTAAC
>JAGFZX010000083.1 GCA_017889585.1 Bacillota bacterium | reverse complement strand
GCCCCTTCTATTTATTTTAAATACATTGTCCATTAGTCCATTATATTTTACTGATTTCATCGTCGGATGTTAGAATATCTAAATTTTAACAATTAATTGTGACAAAATTATGACTAACTATTGATTTTACCGTAATTAATACAGACATTGAAGACGTTCCTTTTTGGCAACTTTATTGTGACAAAAAAGGAACGTCTCCAATTGTCTATTACAACTATCTATACAAGACGATCCACCGTCCTCTGTCTTCATCTATGCCTTTTATGGCGGTTTTCCACGTCCAAAGTCTGTTGCAGACAATAAAGTTGTCCGTGCACGAAAATGGAACTTTAGGTTAGGATACTAACTCGTAAAAAGTTTTAGAATTGTTTGCTTCCATAAAGATAAATCAATACACTATAAAAGTCTTCCGTTTATTGATTTCTTGCAAATAGCAGAGCCGCTTGAACGCATTGCTCAAACCCGCTACCCGGACGTATATCTTTCCAATCAGCATTAGGATTGTCTAATTTTTTTATTAGCTTATCTTTTTTATCAAAGATAGCCCATTCAGTTTTCAAATATTTATTATATGAAGTATTTATGTAATAGTGAGTTATCGTGTATTCGCCGTTATTAAATACATCATTACTCGCTCCTGTATATTCATCTTTAATCCAGGTTTCCAACCGACTTCGCTCATTAATAGTTGTGAATTCGGAGGCATAATACCAGTTAATACTCCAACGCGTATTGGTGGGTACAAAAACCCATTTTACTGTAGGTGAATACGCATTACTTGCGGCAAAAACAATTGTTGATGAAAATATTATAAGGAATAGTATCACTGACAATATAGCTTTTTTCATAAGGTGCCCCCCTAAGATAATTATTACCTACGCATTATCATAGAATAATTCGGCTTGCCAGTAAATTCAAGGAAACGGTGCTAGGAGGATGGAGTGTTCTGACGTATTACTCTATCGGCGGACAAATCAAGATCAATTGAGCCTTGATAAAATAGCTTTATCCCTTTTCGACCTGTTACTTAAAGTTAAAATAATTTGACGGGTAGCCAATAAGAAAACATAAGAATATTTTCTATGTGGGGGTAATCATTTAATCGAAATAGAGTGCTATTCCGCCCCCGCACTATTACCACCTTCATTTTTGACTTTATAAAGAGCCCGGTCAGCACGTTTCATGAGTTCATCCCAGTCCCTACTATAGGGATTAGCCATGGCTATACCAATACTTACCGTCGTATTAATACAACCCTGATCTAGCCATGAAATGGTCATCTGTTCAACTTTTTGTTTTAAACACTCAGCTTTTTTTAATAGAGTTGCAAAGTCAGTATTGTAAGCGACTACCACAAACTCATCGCCAGCATATCTAAATAAATGATAACCTTCTTGCTTGACTACTCGAACAAATTCAGTTAGATAATAATCACCTGCTTGATGCCCGAATTGGTCATTAATCTCTTTAAACCGGTCAACATCAATCATCATAATACCAACGCTGCTACACGACTTGATGGGTAGTTGTTTTTCCATCAACTCATCCAAGGCTCGCCGGTTACCTATATTTGTCAATGGATCAGTCATAGCTTGACGTTGAATTTCTATACCTAACTTGTGAACAACAAGCCAAAACAGCGCTATAGAAAAACTCACATAAGCTAATAACATTCCGATGACACCAACAGCCTGAATAAAACCGGAATACATAAGGTCAGAATAACCCCCGTCTAAAATCGCAAATATTGCTCTTAAAGTTAAAACGGCTATGCTAAAGCCCAAAACAACAACTAAGAATCTTCTCGGTAAATCCAGCTTTTCGCCTTTTTGCCACACCGTTCTTATACTTATTGCAGAAATCAAACCTACAGATAGGCCATACGTTACAATACGAGAGGGTACCGATGGCATTATATATGTGAAGAATAAAGTGAAAATCATACTTAAGGCGAGAATGGAAAAGGTAAACTTCCGCAAATACCCTTCTCTGCTCGTATAGCGTGAGATTCCCTCTTGAGCAACAAGTTGAGCACTCACGAGACACGCATTGGTTATAACAACCGATAAGAAATCAGGTACTATACCACGTAATACTAGCAGTAATGTTCCAATACCATATAAAGCTTGGCCGAAAACCCAGCATCTAATGACACGGCGCATGGATTTTACATTGTACCACGCGAGAATCATAATACAAAAATTTATCCATACTATCACATGAACTGCTGTAAGCATAGTCCGAATGTCAAAACTCATAATTAGTCCTTTCGCTTCCTGAAATAATAGCTGATTCGAAGAATTGATAAAAAATTTCATTTTCGACATTATTTCATTCGTATTAACTTCGAAAAATTCCTGCCCGCACTGTCGCGACGTAGAATCTCCGAATATAGCCATTACGTTAAAATCTTAGAAGCTCGCGCTTCTAGGGTTCTGCTTTGTCCGACTTTTTGTCTGCATCCCCTTTTGTTCATTTTATCACCGTCACTGACAATTTAAGAAAACCATAAATTATGTAGGTTATGCTTTGTTTCTATTTGCAGATAAATATATCCTGCTATTTTTTTACATATAGTAACAAAAATTCGCCGTTAGGTGTGTTAGGGGCGATGTCCCTCTCCCCGATTAATTTTAAAAATAGATCCAACTATACCATCTAAAATAAAAGCATCTATTTGCCTAATGATGACAAATAGATGCTCTATTTATTAAATATTCTCTTTGTGTGGTGGAGGCGAGAATTCCATTCAAAACAACAAAAAAGCCACAATCTCTACCCACAAAGGCAGAAGAATCGCGGCTTCCTAATTTACTATATCTGTAAAAAATTCCGGATTTGAATGGTGGAGGCGAGGCGTAGCGAACCTCTGTCTACTTCTGTCAAAGAAAATAGCCTGAACCCATATTAATAAAGGATCCAGACTATTTTCACTGTTATTAATGGTACGGTTCTACGTATCGGGTCAAACAGCGAAAAGTAGATGAGTTGAGAAACCTTCATTTAACTGATGGAGCCTACTATACTAAATTTGCCCGGATAAGCTCCCTATATATTTTATATTTCTGGAATTCCTTTATTGATATCGTCTACGGTTGTTCTTGCTATACTAAGACGTATACTTTTTTATAATAGTAACTGTTGATGAAACGGAAACAACAGAGTTTTCTTGCCATTACGAAAAAAACTGTTACCGCCTTCCCCATAGAGAGAAAAGATCGGCTGTTTCATATAGTAGTCCAATATCGGGATAATTATCCTCTTCATTTTATTCCTGCCTTCTTCCTGTCTACGTTTAACCACATGAGTTACCCATGACGTCCAAGACTCGCTATGAATGGTTTGCGAAACATTATTCAACGGGGTTCACACCTGTTATATGATGTACCCTTCGCTTGGCGCCCCCACCGTCACCCTGTCTCTCTGTATGAATTATTTATCTGCCGTTTCCTTTACACTAGAACCAAACAAAAGTTCTTTTTGTTCTTCCAGAGTCAATAAATGGGTAAATTTCTCTGTCATAGACAAATCCATCTCCTCTATCACTGACACTTACATATCTTTATATACAACACCATTTAACATGTATTCTTTTAAAAAGATATTTCTATACTTTTCATAACTTTTTTCAAGATTAACAGCACCACAAGCATGTATGCACCACGGTGAATTTTGTCTAGGAATACAAACTTCGTATCCCGCTCTAAGAAATTCAATACTTTGTGAGATATCATAAAAATGCCATCCATTAAAAAGTTCTTCTCGCCATCTTACATCATATTGAGTTATCATAATAAATCCATCTATAGCTTCTACATTTTCAAAATCATTGTACACTTCATCAAATGATAATAATTCTATCCTGCCAGTAACACTACTTTCAAGAACTTTGCCATATTTTTGTACGGATTTCCACCATACACCGTTACTCGCTATTTTTTTTGCACCTGCCAGCCCTATCATTCCTATTTGAGGATATTTATTAAAAACTGCAATAATATCATTTATGAAATTTACATTTATGATAAATGTATCTTGATGTAAATAAACTTTAAATTTTGCCTCACTACTATTCATAGCGTCATTGTATGCTGATGTGATACTATTCGCATTATTAACCACAACACATGTTATGTTAAACCCTTCTGGTATGATTAACTTGCGAATATACCCTTGCGCTTTTTTACACAAATCTACATTATTAGAACAAATTATAAAACATATTTCCGTTTTCTTCATTATATTTTATCACACCCTGCTATTAAAATAATTTATAAATTTCCTGCCTTTAATAAATCTTCTGCTAAATAACCTAGCTATTTAGGTCGAAACGTGAGTTAGTGTACCGTCGAACCACTTGGAACTGCCTTCTCGATTGTATCATATGGTCTCAGAACTCACAAGGACGACTCTGGCGAGTCATTTTTACAGAATCAAATATTCCAATTTATACAATTTCATAATAGCTAAAGAGCTCCTGCCAAAATTTAAAATGTACCCTATAGCGTAGACAGTATAAAAAAGCCTACCTTATAGGGTACATTTTAAATTTTGGCTGAAGTTGTTTTCGCCATTATAAGTGATACGGTTCTTTTAGGGTTCAATCGGAAGTTTTGCGCAGCAAATCCTCACCAAGCAGAGGAATACTGCATGGTGAGCATTGAAACTATCTATGTGCAAAATTTTTGATTGCCCAAGAAGAACGAAGTCGCGGTGAACTTGGATATGAATTTTCAATCTGCCACTATCAGCTTTTTTCTAAATAAAATTTCCCTTTCTGATGAGTTTTCCTTAATTTATATATAATCCGCATCATGTTATTGATGTATTTAGCTCTATTTGAGCATACTTCCCCCCTCCCCTAAATGGGTAACAAAAGAACATATGCTATTTTTCAGACATTAAGGTGAGGCTCCTATAAATAGAGAATATGTTGGTTTGAGGTGCCCCTTACCCCATGAAAGACACAGATTTATATCCCTACCAATAACAATAGAAAGAATTTCTTCTGTGCCTAGACCTTCAAAATTTGCTTTGTATGTTGGACTGCCCTTTAATTCTCGGCTTAGTTCCAGCTTGGTTTTCTTGTTGCGGTTTGCTAGTAGTCCATAATGTCTAATTTTTACAAAGCCCTTCGGCAATACATGCATTAGAAAACGCCTGATGAATTCAACACCTTTTAATGTGACCTTCTTGGTCTGATTCTTGTTTTTCCGGTCTTTTACGTTAATTGTTACCGTGTCTTCATTCATAGCTACAATCCGAGCATTGGATATGGCAATGGGTATGTATATTTCCCCAGGTATTTAACAATAGCCAAAGGTCCTGAGAAAGTCCTTTTTGTATAGGAGTACCAATCTTTGTTGTAACATTGATTCAGCAGGTTACTAAAGGTTTTTCGATGCTGATATTGCTGGGCTGTTCCGTAAAACACGAGCAAATTTTGGTGATAGTACTGTTTTAGATAGTGGAGAAATTTTCCCCGAAACTTTTTTGATAATACTTTCACGGGAATGAAAAATATATTGCTACTACTTCGCCAACAGTTGTCCTTTGTCAATCCACCAGCCAATATCACAGTATGAATGTGTGGATGGTAATGTAAATCTTGAGACCAAGTATGAAGTAGCGAGAAAAAACCTATTTGTGCTCCAAGATGTTTTTCATCTTGAGAAAGCTCCACAAGTGTCTTTCTTAATGCCTTGACATAAAGGACAGTGGCGATTACGGCATGAATTGTAGCGTATGGCAAGATGCCCACATGCTTCGCAAAGAGAAGCATGTCCACCTAAAGCCGCCGTTCTACAACTCATGATATCTCTAGAGGTTTGGGCTTGCTGAGAGGATAAAGAGTATTTTTGTTTAAACTGTGCTTGAAATTGATGAAAAATATCCTGTACTGTAGGCATATTTATTCATCACAGCCTTTATCAAGAGGACTTTTAACACCCATAAGACTCTTCGCGGTCATGTGAAGATATCCTAGTGTAGTCCGAAGATCTTTATGCCCCAGCATTTGCTGAATAAATACAGGATCAACCCCATCTTCCAAGGCATGGGTAGCAAAACAGTGACGCAGGGTATGAGCAGAAATATTTGGGTCCATCTGCAGGCGGTTTCGTAATTTAATTAGGATGCCTTGGATGGTTTTAATGCTGACATGTTTATTCTGTTTCTGCCCTGGAAACAACCAATCTTCCATGCGGTAGGATTTAGATGAAAAATAAGCTTTAAAATATTTTCTGAGTATATCAAGGCCAGCATCTGATAAAATAGTATAGCGATTGGTATTATGCTTGGCATGTTCTACTCGTACACGCATGCTTTTACTGCAAATATCGCAAATTCTTAGTTTAGCTACTTCACCGACCCGTAAGCCACTTCCATATACTAAGGCAAAAATAACTTTATGTTTGAGATTTGCAGTTACATTCACAAGCTTCAGTACATCTAGCTTGGGAGGAATAACAGGAAAACTGTGGCTTCCGTTTTATACGGGGGATTTTTCTTTCACTCCATTCTTTATCTAAGATAAAAGTATACAAAAATTTGATACCAGAAATATAGTTGTTGATGGTACCAACAGAGAGATTCTTTTCTTTTTTGAGATAGAGGATATATTGCCGGATATAACTTTCAGTGATATCCTCGATTGATTTATTTTGATTCTGAATAAAGGTAATAAAGGCTTGAGTTCGGCGAAAATAGGACTCCTTGGATGATTCAGGAGTTCCCTTAAGTTCAAAGTATATGTTAATTTCTTGTTCGTAATCTTTCATATCAGTACAACCTCCTGCTTACTCTGGGTTAAAATGCTGGTTTAATCACAGTCAGCAGGAGGCGTACAAATTATTTTACCGATAGTATGTATTGAGTTTGCGGTGTATGTTATAATCATAAAAGTGAAAAGTATGTTCCTTTGGTTTGTTTTGTTTCGCGATTAAACAATACCATAAAAAGGACATACTTTTTACCTTTTCAGAAAAACAGGGTCACATTATAAATCCACTTAAACAAAAAAGACTCAACAAACAGTTCAAGATGAAGTGCCCAGACTGAAGACAAAAGTAAGCGTCACCTACATCTTCACTTTCTGCAAGCCACGCATTTTGGCATATCTGAGAGCGTGCTTTTCTTTGGCATCGGCAAACACCCGCTCAATGGTTTGCCCTCTCATCTGGTAGATAACCCGGTACTCGGGCATATGCCGATAATCTTTCGCCAGTTCCATATACTTGTCCCAGACATGCAGGGTTACGACTTTTTGATGCAATCCACTCTGTGTGCATTAACTGAGATAAGAGCAGGTTTTGCAATAGGCCGGATTGCTCTTGTATTCCCTATACCTCTCGCGATTCGTAGTACTGTACTTTAATATCTGGTTAGCTGGGCAGATCATGCGATCATAATATTCGTCATAAACATATTCATATTTTTTGAAAAATCCCACTTTGGTCATCGGTCTTTTATAGGGCACGGCGGGCACTCTTTCACTATCAATAATCTGCTTCATAATCCAAGGCGTTTTATAACCGGTATCTACAGCGACTGCGTGTATCTCAGGAAATTTCTCAATAAGACACGCATAGATCCCATCAAACATTTTACTGTCATGAATATTGCCTGGAGCCAAATCAGAATCCAATATGAAGTTATGTCGATCACAAGCCGTATTTGCTACATAAGCAAGACATTTTTCATGCTCACCTTTATGAAATAGGCCACTTTCCGGGTCCGTCGTACTTCGTTTGATGTTTTTTGTTTCCGGTGGCTTGGGCATATCATCGTTGTCTTTCTTTAAGGGCTTCTTTCCATGCATTTGTCGATCGTTAGTAATTTCTTCATTTAGTTTTTCTTGATAGTGTTTGGCTTGTTTCTCGATGACTTCATTACTGGCTTTGTGCTTGTTGGCATTGGTTTTAATGTGAGTTCCATCGATAAATACTGCACTTGCATCCACGAAACCACAGCGAACAGCTTCCTGTAAAATCCGACTAAAAATCCTCTCAAATATGTCTGTTCCCTTAAACCGCCGACTATAGTTCTTGCCGAATGTGGAAAAATGGGGAATTGCTTCGCCGATATCATACCCTATGAACCAGCGATAAGCTGTATTGACTTCAATCTCCTTAATGGTCTGACGCAAGCTGCGAATTCCAAAGATGTATTGAATGAATACAATCTTAAAAAGACACACGGGGTCAATTCCTGGTTTTCCCCATACTTCTTCACCGCATAACCCTTTTACTTCTTCATGTATAAATTAAAAATCTATGGCCCGATCTATATCTCGTAGAAGATGGTCTTGAGGTACTAAATCCTCTAGGCATAGAAATTTTATTTGTCGTTGTCCGTTTCGATCCTTTTTCATGTACAAAAAACATCACTCCCAAATCTATTTTACCATAGATCTGGTAGCGATACTGCTTTTGTCGACACTCTGAGCAGTTCAAGATGAACTGCCAGTTGAGTCTTTGATATATCTACAGACAAAAGATGCTGAATCAGGAGAAAGAATGCCGAGATCAATGAAACTTTCAATAAACTATCGCATAGCGATTTCGTTCTTCTCCATAGCTAGTATAATGACGAATATTAAATTACGACTCGCCAGGACCGTCCCCACGAGTCTATTTTATGGTGATAAGAGATTGGGAGTAGGAGCAATATTGAGAGAATTGTGCAAATGAAAGGGAGTAAACATAATTGAAGCGGTGGTATGCCTTGACCATGTGCATTTGTTACTAGGAATACCGCCTAAAATGAGCGTATCTAGTTTTATGGGATTTCTCAAAGGGAAAAGTAGCTTAATGATCTATGAGAAATGGGGGAATATGAAGTATAAGTAGCGTAATAGAGAGTTTTGGTGCAGAGGATATAACGTAGATACAGCAGGTAAAGATACAAAAAAGATTAAAGAATATATTCAAAAGCAACTAAAAGAAGATCAGTTAGGTGAGCAATTAACGTTAGATATGTAAGACCCGTTTACGAGTAGCAAGTAGTAGCTTATCGCATGTGGCAGACCGTATTAACGCCTTTTAGGCTTGTCTAGCATTACAGGGCTACACCCGTTAAGGCCCCCCGGCTAGGCCCGAGAATTTTTTTTGTGTGATTTTTTAGAAAGAGACTATAGCCATCGCGACTAGCGACTTCGTTCTTCTGCGTATCATTTATAACGGCGAAATGGAAAAGATTCATTCATAAATCTGAAAATATATTAGCTATTATTGTGGAACATTCATTCCAGTTTGTATATAATATCTTTAGGAGATGATAGTATGGCAAGACCGAAAGAATTTGACAGGGACACTGCTTTACGGAATGCAATGTATCTTTTTTGGTACAAGGGATATGAAGGAACAAGTATTTCTGATCTCACCGAAGTCATGGAGATAAGTCGCTCTAGTATGTATGAAACTTTTGGTGACAAGCAGGCCTTGTTTATCGAAGCACTGACCCACTACCTACAGCTTAATGGTCAAAAAAGGGATACTGTCCTCAAAAATGCTATTTCTGTAAAACAAGGACTGCAGGATTTCTTTAATGGTGTGATTTCCTTTGTGTTAAATGCTGATCATCCTAACGGCTGTTTCTTTACCAACACTGCGACCTCTTTGGGAACCTTGCACGAAAATGTTCATACCATAATAAAACTTGCGGCAGAACAAAGAGAAAACTCCTTCTACGCTTTTTTCGAACGCGGTCAAAGTAGCGGTGAAATCAAATCAGATAAAAATATCCGAGCCCTTGCCAGGTTTTTCGAAGGATTGGTGCGGGGAATCAGTGTGGCAGCCAATGTACACAAAGACCGTGAAGTATTGGAGGATATGGTTAAAGTTGCCTTTGAGGTTCTCGATTAAAGTATTCGATTTTTGCTAGAGTTCTCTTTATAATAATTTTGGAATAACTAGTACAAAATTAAATTACCATTATCTCCTGCTAAAAGCAAATTTGAGTATATGAGTATATCTGATTTAGGAGGAATCTTAAAATGAAAACGGCACTTTATTATTTCACTGGTACGGGAAATAGCTTAGCAGTTACAAGGGATTTAGCAATCGAGTTACAAGATAATGTTGAAATAATACCGATTACCAGGATAATACAGGCAGGACCAGTTTATTCGAATCATGATGTTGTTGGCATTATTTTTCCCGCTTGGCTTCATCATATTCCACCAGTTGTGGAAGAATTTATGGCTAAAATAATAGTAAATGATTCCTACATTTTTGCAATTTGTACATACGCTATCAATCCGTATAATTCCTTGTTTGATATAAACGCTGCATTAGAGCAAAAAGGAAGCAAACTGACTGCTGGATTTGCTATTGCTATGGGTGGTAAATATGTTTTACTCAAAGATATTACGTTCTCTGATGAAGAAAACGAAAGAAGATTTGCTGAAGAGAAAAAGAAGATTAAAGTAATCGCCAACATTATAAAAGAAAAGCAGCAGTTTGGTATCGAAGGTAGTTTCGATACCAACGAAACTAGGCAATTGGTCTATTATCACAAACATATTTATAAGGTACATGAAAAATTCCGAGTTACCGAAGCATGCACTTTGTGTGGTCAATGCATAAAAATTTGTCCCAAAAACAATATAAAAATAATTAACGCAAACGTTCTTTGGAAAGAGAATTGCGATTATTGTCTTGCTTGCTTACACTGGTGCCCAAAAACAGCTATACAAAACGGAGAGCTTTCGCCTACCTGCAGGCGCTATCACCATCCAAGTATATCAATAACTGATATTATTCTGCGCTAAAGTTTCTGCAAGTGCGCGCCCCATCCCTCCCCCTGATTCTACAAGGATTGAGGCCATTTTCGCCGTTACAAATGATACGGTTCTGCGTAT
>JAGFZX010000039.1 GCA_017889585.1 Bacillota bacterium | reverse complement strand
ACAGATATCAGTGGGGATTAAAAAAGCTGACTCCTGTCCAATACAGAAATCAGCTTTTAGTAGCCTAGCTTTTTTAAGATGTCCTTGACATAGGGTCCAGTTTATCCTTTTTGATAAAGCTGGTGGCTTAGTTTTCTTTACTGCATTCTATATCATTTAAATTGTTAATATATCGTTACTTTTACTTTTGAATATTATATAATCAGTTTATCAACTATTCTATAGAAATTGCGAGGATAACTATGAGCAGAATGACAGCTGAACATTTAAAAGCAGGTATTATTTTCGGTGACCATAATACACAAGAATATATATACTTACCGGCAAGCGAAATCGGTATGGACGACCCCGTCTGTGTGATCGAAACACCAAAAGGCAGACAAGACGTCACTCTAAAACAAGCACTACGATTTGTATTAAAGCTTAGCTTAAAACCAGTCCGTCATCCCCAATGGGGTAGCCGTTCCTACTAATAAGAATGTAAAATTGCCCACTCCATAGCAGAGTGGGCAGTTTTTATTTCCGTCTTAAAGCATTATATAGTTTTGCTGATTCTGTTGCTATAAAATTACTGGAGTAATCATGATCTGCTGTCACGGTATAGAAACTAATTAGTATGGGATCGTAACCATCTTGAATTATCCCCACATCACAAAGTACTTCATCCAATTCTCCAACCTTGTGGAAAACCGGTGTCAGCATATAACGAGGAATTTCATCATGGAAAATTGAATTAGCTAGCTCATACTTTAGCTGCTCGCTTTTTTCTTTATTCAAATACTTGTTCCTATAGATACTCTCGAATACCCTAGCCATTTCATATGGTGTAGTTACACTATGATAACCATATCGATTAAAAGCATTATTACTATGTATCTGTGTTTGACTAAGACGTAAATCTTTTACAACTTTAACTAAAACGTCTTTTCTATTTGTATCCATCTCATCTAGTAGTTCTTGAAATGAATTATTGTCACTAATAGTCATCATGAGTTTAATATCTTGATCATATTCATTAGCCTTATCGATTTCAGCTGTAGGATATAAATATTTGTAAGTAGCTAACGCTACAACTAATTTACTGGTGGAAGCCGTAGGGAATACATCATCCTGATTAAATTCAATTGTCTTGCCAGTTTTTAGATTCTTAGCAAAGACGCCAACTCTCCCATCGAAACCTTTTAAGTCTCTCTTTATTTCCTTTTCTAGAGATGATGCTGCCAGAGCAGTGGTAGTGAGGATACTTAGCAGAACTAATACTACTGTAATTTTTTTAATCATTTAGCCACCTCGCGATAAAGAAAATTTAGCTTGAATTAAGCAGAAAGTTAATTATCCTTTTTTAATTTTTGAGCTTCAAGCAAACTCCTTTCTACTTCCCGCAAATGCGCAGACATAGCTTCCTGAGCCCCCTGCACATCTGTCAATCGAATATTTTCAAAAATATCGGCATGTATCTTATATACCCGCTGATAAGCACCTGGAAGCTGAGCAGTTTGCTTAATAGCCGCCCTAATTAACTCCCCTGCTTGGTTCATCATCGCTGTTAAAAGAGTGTTTCCACTAGCACGGGCTATGGCATTATGAAAAGACATATCATTTTCATGATAGTCCTTCTCTTCTTTAGCATCTTCCTCCATTTTCCGAAGACTTTCTTCTATATCTTGAATATCTTGATCACTAGCCCGTTTAGCGGCAAAACCAGCTAATTGAACCTCAATTACCCAACGAAACTCTAGCAACTCTCTTAAAGAGTAATCATCCATCAATAAAGCTGTCAAAGGATCAATTAAATCCTCACTGGTAATTGCTTTCACGTATGTGCCCTCACCTGTTCGAACGTCAAGCAATCCATTTGCAACCAATCCCTTAATCCCTGCTCTGACAGATATACGACTAAGGGACATTATTTCACAAAGTTCTCGTTCCGAGGGTATTTTGTCACCAGGTTTCAACTCTCCCCGTTCGATCAATGACCGAAGTTGTTTAGCAACTTTGTCTGCCGCTGTTTCTTTTTTCACCTTTTCAAACATCTTATTTCCCTTCCATCTTCAGAATAATCCTACCAACTCATTGCATATATTAATCCTCTGTATGAAGTAACTTCTACAAAAAAAGAACTGTCATTTCAATTAGAACTATTATTAAATTGCTAAAATTGACATTTATCTATCCAAATTATTATATCAGAGCCTTAGAAAAACGTCAAAGTACTTATGTTTCTATAACCTGTAAGATCTCCCTAGATAGCGAAATAGATCATATAATTAGAAAAAAGGGAATCAAGATGATCCCCTTTTTATGTTTCTTTATTCTTTTGTTACCCCAAATTTTTAATGACTGAATCCTATTGACCAGCTAAATTCTTATAAGTTGCCAATCTTTCTTTCGCATCTTGTTCAGTTTTCTCAAACAGATCCTCGGCCATCTCAGGAAATTGTTTTTTCAAGGCGGAATAACGCACTTCGCCCATCAAGAACTCTTTAAAGTCCGTAGTTGGCTCTTTAGAATCAAGAGTAAAGGGATTTTTACCCGTGTCTTTTAACTCTGGGTTGTAGCGATACATTGCCCAATAACCGCTGTCTACAGCCCGTTTAGTCTCTAACTGACTGCCACCCATGCCCTGCTTTAAACCATGATTAATACAGGGCGCATAAGCAATAATCAGAGATGGTCCTAGATAGGCCTCTGCCTCGGCAATGGCTTTAAGGGTTTGATTTTTGTCAGCTCCCATCGCAATCTGTGCTACATATACATACCCATAGCTCATGGCGATCATACCCAAATCTTTTTTCTTGGTCTTTTTACCGCTAGCGGCAAATTTGGCAATGGCCGCTGTCGGGGTAGCTTTGGAAGACTGCCCGCCAGTATTGGAATATACTTCAGTATCAAAAACCAAAACGTTAACATCTTCACCGGAAGCCAACACATGATCCAAGCCCCCAAAACCGATATCATAGGCCCAGCCGTCACCACCAAAGATCCACTGGGATCTTTTCACTAAGAAGTCTTTATTATTGTAGATTTCATTTAATAAGGTATCAGTGCCTTTTACCTGTTCTAAAGTGGCAATTAACTTATCGGCTCTAGCTCGCGTACCTTCACTATTCTCTTTATTCGCTAACCACTCTTCACAAACCTGAGTAAATTCCTCACTCAACGTCAGTTTACTGGCCTTTTCAATATCAATTGCCAATTGATTTCTGAGTTGTTTTACCCCGAGCTTCATACCTAAACCAAATTCAGCATTATCCTCAAATAGGGAATTTGCCCAAGCTGGGCCATGCCCTCGATAATTTTTTGTATAGGGAACAGAAGGTGCACTACCAGCCCAAACGGAAGAACAACCAGTAGCATTGGCCACCATCATCCGATCCCCATAAAGTTGAGTAACCAGTTTTGCATATGGAGTTTCTCCACAACCAGCGCAAGCACCTGAGAACTCTAGAAGGGGCTCTTCGAATTGGCTACCTTTTACAGTAAAAGCATTCACCGGATTGGCCTTTGGTGTAATCGTCATGGCATAATCCCATAATGCAGCTTGTTTTAACTGCGTATCCAGCGGTTTCATTTGCAAAGCTTTTTCTTTGGACGGGCAAACCTGAGCACAATTGCCACAGCCGGTGCAATCATAAGGTGAAATTGCCATTCTGAAGCTCAGATCTTTGGCACCAATAGCCGCTTTAGCGGTAAAACCTTCCGGTGCTGCCGCCATTTCACTCTCATTTGCCAAAACAGGTCTAATGACTGCATGGGGGCACACATAGGAACATTGATTGCATTGAATACAGTTATCCATCAACCATTCAGGAACATTGATGGCAATACCGCGTTTTTCATAAGCTGAAGTGCCTACAGGGAAAGTACCGTCTTCCATACCGACAAAGGCGCTTACTGGTAATTTATCACCATCTTGACGATTCATTGGCAATAGGATATTTTCAATAAAGGCTGGTTTTTCTTCCACATTCGCCACTTCATCTTGGGCATTTTTCCAGGAGACCGGGACATCAATCTTAACAATGGATTCTACCCCTTTGTCAATAGCGGCATTATTCATAGCCACTACTTTTTCCCCTTTATTACCATAGGATTTTTCAACGGCTTCTTTAAGATATTTTACCGCATCTTCTAAAGGAATAATGTCGGCAATTTTAAAGAAAGCTGATTGCATAATCATGTTAATCCTGCCACCGAGACCTATTTCCTGGGCAATACCAACAGCGTCAATGGTATAAAAATTAATATTATTTTCAAAAATATAGCGTTTCATGGCTGCAGGCAGGTTGCTTTCTACTTCTGCTTTATTCCATTTGCAGTTTAGCAGGAAGCTACAGCCTTTTTTCAGTCCTTCTAACACATTATAGTTATATACATAGGATTGGTTGTGACATGCAATGAAATCTGCCTTATTAATGAGATAAGGCGATTTGATAGGCTGTTTACCAAACCGCAAGTGAGAAATAGTAACCCCACCGGACTTTTTAGAATCATAGGCAAAATAAGCCTGAGCGTACATGTCAGTATGATCGCCAATAATCTTAATAGCACTCTTATTAGCACCAACTGTTCCATCTGAACCAAGTCCCCAGAATTTACAAGCTTTCGTGCCGAGGGCAGTGGTGTCAATATCCAGGCCGTAAGGCAGAGAAGTATGGTTTACGTCATCAATAATGCCCACAGTAAAGTTATCTTTCGGCTGAGAAGCCTTCAGGTTTTCAAATACACCTTGAATGTGGCTAGGAATAATATCTTTACCACCAACGCCACAGCGTCCGCCAACAATTTCCGGCTGGAAAGATAGGCCGTAGAAGGCCGCCTTAACATCAAGATAGAGAGGTTCAGCAAAAGCACCCATTTCTTTTGTTCGGTCGAGTACTGCAATCTTCTTCACGGTGCGCGGAATATATTTGAGGAAATGTTCGATAGAGAATGGCCTATATAAATGGACATTTAACAAGCCAACTTTCTCGCCATTAGCATTCAGATGATCTACCACTTCTTCGATGGTTTCACACATAGAACCCATGGCAATAATCATGCGATCAGCATCTTGTGCCCCGTAATAATTGAACAAATGGTATTCACGACCGGTAAGTTTGGTGATTTCCGCCATATAACCTTCTACGATTTCAGGCAGAGCCTGATAATAGCGGTTAGACACTTCTCGTTGTTGGAAATGAATGTCGGAATTTTGCACTGTTCCTCTTAAAATTGGATGATCAGGGTTGAGGGCGCCTCGACGAAACTGATTCAATGCCTCTCGATCTAGTAAACTGGCCAGTTCATCATATTCAAGGACTTCAATTTTTTGTACCTCATGAGAAGTTCTAAACCCATCAAAGAAGTTTAAAAAAGGAACCCGACCCTTGATTGCCGACAAATGAGCCACTGCCGACAAATCCATGACTTGCTGGACGCTGCTTTCTGCTAATAAGGCAAACCCAGTCTGCCTGGTAGCCATAACATCGGAATGATCGCCAAAAATACTGATAGCATTGGCACCAACCACTCTAGCACTGACATGGAATACGCCTGGTAGTAGTTCACCAGCAATCTTATACATATTGGGAATCATCAGTAATAGTCCCTGGGATGCTGTATAGGTAGTGGTCAAGGCGCCCGCCTGCAGAGAACCGTGAACAGCACCAGCTGCGCCGCCTTCTGACTGCATTTCTACAATTTCTACTGTCTGACCAAATATATTTTTTCTGCCCTGAGCCGCCCACTCATCCGCATTTTCCGCCATATTTGACGAGGGCGTGATGGGAAATATCGCAGCGACATCGGTAAAAGCGTAGGAAACGTGCGCTGCAGCCCCATTGCCATCCATAGTTTTCATTTTTCTTGCCATAAAAAAGCCCCTCTTTCTCTCCCAAATTTAATTAACTACTATATCCTCAATAAAGAATACTGTAGTCTACAAGTCTTATCATAATTTGATTTACATAATTAAATTTCAATTCTATCCACAGTGAGTTCTTCTATTCGTCGTAGTAAAGTAATACTTTGCTACAAGTTTTCGCTTCACATAGATCAAAAGCTTCCCGCCACTTACTCAACGGCATTTTGTGGGTAATAACCGGATTCAGGTCCACTTTCCCCTGTTCAAATATTCGCATGACCCGCTCCCAACTCCTATAATTATGGGAATTTGAACCGTATATCTGAATCTGTTTATAAAATAGAGTATCATAATCCAAGGAAACCTTTTTACCGGCGATACCCAATTGAATATATTTGCCCAATTTTTTCACAACCTGCAGACAGGTCGCAATCGAAGGTTCAGCACCAGAACATTCAATTACAACATCGGCGCCTTGATCTTTTGTTTCTCTGTTCACTACGTCCACAGGATTTTCTTTGGACACGTTAACGATAACATCGGCGCCCAATTCTTTGGCAATCTCAAGACGCAACTGATCCTGGTCTGTGCCGGCGATAATTACCTTACAACCATGTGCCCGCAATAGGGCCAGGCAAAGCAGGCCTATGGGCCCTGGTCCCGACAGATAAACGATATCCCCAACATTAATTTTAGTGGTATCCTCAATGGCATGAACTGCACAAGCAAAAGGTTCAGCGAGGGCACCAATCTCTAAAGTAACATTGTCTGCCAACTTGTAGACCATGTCTTCCCGTACGACAACATAGCGAGTGAAGCCACCGTTTCCCCCGTGCCCCATTCCCATACGGGTAGCACAAAATATATATTCACCAGTTTTGCAATGCTCACAAGTGCCACAACGAACCATTGTCGACCCTAGGACAACGACTCGATCACCTGGTTTGACTTTAGAAACCTGCGTCCCCACCTCAGTTACAATACCCGAAAATTCGTGGCATAGGGTTACCGGTGGGACATTCCGGAAAAGGTCGTAATAAATGTGAAGATCAGTACCACAAATTCCAGCCCATTTGATCTCAATTTTTACTCCACTCTCTGTACATTGAGGTTCAGGCACATCTAATAATTCAACATTGCCAACCCCCGATTTGGTTTTTATAAGCGCTTTCAATGCACCATCTCCTATATTTTTAGTTAACTTGACTCCTAAATAGTACATTAGGTTCATAAAGAATAATTCTCTATAAACCTAATGTAGCTATCCTATTTAAAATTACAAGAAATCACTTTACGTTTACTGTAGTACTCTGGGAAAAATTGATTCCCGCCATCTTTGCCTTCTGATCTTTTTCTATTTTCGTATATACATAACAAGACAATAAACCGCAGGCCACTATACAACATCCCAATATAGCCAAGCCATTCTCGAAACTGCCGGTGGCATCTTTAACATAACCAAAGAGATACGGACCAAAAAAACCGCCGAGATTGCCGACACTATTAATAGTGGCTAGACCTACCGCCACACCCGTACCTGTCAGAAAACTAGGAGGTATGGTCCAAAAGAGGGGCTGTGCAACATACCCGCCTATAAGACTTATCGTCACAAGCACCATGGTCAGTATCAAGTTAGACGCGGTGAAACTGCTGGCAGCAAGACAAACACCTGATGCTAAGAAAGCGAGGGTCATATGCCATTTTCGTTCCTGCGTCTTATCCGAGTGACGACCGAATAGCAGCATGCAAAGAGCAGTACACAAATAAGGTGCGGCACCAATAGTTCCTACTTGAATATTAGACAACCCGCCAAAGGCTTTTACAATTTGCGGCAGCCATAAATTTACGCCCATAAGTCCAATGGCCAATAGTAAATAAGTGGAGGCCAGTAGCAAAACGCTAGGGTTAAATAATGTTTGTAGCAGACTATATGTTTGTCCACCGTCCACTTTGGTATATTCTGCATCAAGCTCAGCCTGCAACCACTGTCTATCAGCAGGTTCGAGCCATTGTGCCTCAGACGGCTTATCAGTTAGATATTTGAACGTAAACAGTCCTAACAATACAGTCGGAAAACCTTCCAGTAGAAACAACCACTTCCAGCCTGAAAATCCCATGACGCCATGCAGTTGTAAAATCCACCCGGAAATAGCCGAGCCGAACATCATTGCAATAGGCTGAGCAAACATAAAGCGGGATATAATCGTAGCTCTATGCCGTGCGGGAAACCAAAAAGTCAGATATAGTAGTATACCAGGGAAAAACCCTGCCTCAGCAGCGCCAAGTAAAAAACGCGTAATAAGAAAACTAGGAACATTAAAAATCAGAGCCATACACATGGATATAATGCCCCAACTAATCATGATCCGCGCAATCCAGAAGCGAGCGCCATACTTTTTCAGAGCAAGATTGCTCGGTACTTCAAATAAGAAATAACCGAAAAATAAAATGCCAGCGCCCCAGCCATACACCGTCGCGGTAAACCCAAGATCCGCATTCATGGTCAAGGCAGCGTAACCAACATTGACACGGTCTACATAACAGAGCAGGTAGGCCAAAATCAGAAACGGTAGCAATCTCCAGGAAACCTTGCTGATAACCCTTTTTTCTTGTTCACTCATGTTATTAATGCCTTGTTCTTGTTTACCCATGTTATTTCCCTCCTTAATTAATTATATAACTACCAGCATGCCTACCCATAACCACCTCCGATTTCTATTTGTCGACGAAAATATAATTTTCACCTTATATTGTGGAATTTATATTCCTCGTTTGACTATCTCGAACATCTTGGAAACATCGGCACAAAACTTATTTCACAGTTGCATCATAATCCACATATACTACATGAGTTTGCAGATATTCTTCCAAGCCATGCTTGCCATCATCGCCGCCAATACCAGATTTGCGCCAGCCGGCATGAAAACCTTGCATGGCTTCAAAATTTTCTCTGTTAATATAGGTCTCGCCAAATTTGATCTCTTTGCAAGCCCGCATCGCAACATGCATGTTTTGAGTAAAAATAAACGAAGTTAGACCAAATTCACAGTCATTCGCCAACATAATGGCTTCATCCAGATCTTTAAATGTAGTAATAGGCAGTACCGGACCAAAAATTTCATTACGCATAATATCTGAATCGTGTTTACAATTGATAAACAATGTAGGTTCATAATAATAACCAGCTTTGGTGTCAGACCGTTTTCCGCCACAAACAAGGGTAGCACCCTCTTCGATAGCTTTCTGAACAGTAGCCTCGACTTGTTCCAATTGAGCCTTACTGACTAGCGGCCCCATGTCAGCATCCAAATCTGTTAAAGGATTGCCAACCTTGGCATTTTTCATAGCCACAGTGATTTTTTCGATAAACTGTTCTGCGATGTCTTCATGAACATACACTCTCTCCACGCAGCTACAAGCTTGTCCGCTATTAATAAGCCGTCCTTGGAGAATAGCTTTTGTCGTTAATTCTAGATCCGCATCAGCCATAATAATGGCAGGTGCCTTGCCGCCCAATTCTAGGGAAACCTTTGTAACATTATTAGCAGCCGCTTTCATAATAGCAACACCGCTTGCCACACTTCCAGTCACACTGACAATCCCTACTTTAGGATTGCTTGCCATAGCATTGCCTACCACTGAGCCACTTCCTGTCACTAAATTGAAAACTCCTTTGGGCAGGGATGATTGAGCTACAATCTTGGCAAATTCAAACGCCGTAATGGGTGTTTCTGTACTCGGTTTTATTACAATAGCATTACCAGTTATAAGGGCAGGCGCCACCTTGCGGGCGATACTATAAACCGGAAAATTCCACGGTAAAATCCCTGCTGCAACACCGATTGGTTCTTTAAATACGAAAATTTCTTCATTAATACGGTCACTTTGCAGGATCTCGCCCTCACATCGGCGGGCAAATTCTGCCATGTACTCTATGTAGTCAATAGTAACACCGACTTCGGCCTTAGCAAGAGATAATACCTTGCCTTGTTCCTCAGCTAAAATTTCAGCAAACTCATCGAGACGTTCCCTTAAACCTTGCGCTAATTCCCGGAGACAAGCGGCACGCTTAATAGCCGGCAATTTCGCCCATAGTTTCTGAGCCTGTTCAGCCGCATCTACCGCAGCATTTACATCTTCCACTGTTCCTTGTGTCACTTGGCCAATAATCTGTTCGGTAGCAGGATTAATAATAGGTGTCATTTTTCTCTGCAGATTATCAACAAACTCACCATTGATAAACATTTGACAAATTTTCATTATAGTCCCCTTTCTATTTTTCGTATTTTGTTTTATGATTTTATATCTGCCTTCAAAAAGTATTTAACCTTTCCGCGGCGTTACACCCTTATTAACCAGATATTTTGGCCCCCCACCCTGCAGAACCTCAGCAACACCCCGGGCCGTCTTTGTTCTAATTTCCACTAATGCTTCCTCTGAGTACCACCCGGCATGGGGAGTGATGATCACATTTTTCATATCAATCAAAGGGCTCTGTGGTGGAAGAGGTTCAACTTCTAGCACATCTAATCCCGCACCAGCAATCCATCCTTCTTGCAGCGCCTTAATTAAAGCTTGTTCGTCAATAATCGGACCACGACCAGTATTAATGATGACTGCGTTACTTTTCATTCTTCTTAATTCTTGTTTGCCAATTAAGTGTTCTGTTTCTTTCGTGTGTGGAGTATGGATTGAAATAAAATCGGCTTCTGCCAAAAGTTCTTCGAGTGCCACTAATTTTGCACCGTACTTTTCTGCAACAGACGCTGATACATATGGATCATAAACCAACAAGTCTAAGCCTAATACTGAGGCTTTTGCTGCCAATCTTTGCGCAATTTGACCAAAGCTAAGTAACCCTAATTTTTGTCCGCCAAGTCGCCTTATGGGAATTGCCGCCTTAATCCCCCATTGTCCGTCCAATTTAACACTATCGTTAAACTGTGTAATCTTACGGGCAAAGGCCATTAGTAAAGCCAATGCATGATTGGATACTTCTTCCACACTGGCATCTGGAACATTGGACACGCATATGCCGAGTTCAGTAGCTGCCTCTACATCAATAGTATTAACCCCGATACCCATGCGACTAACCACCTTTAGGTTCGGTAAAGATTCCAACACCCGACGGGTTATCGGTGCATATTGATTAATTAGACCAATCGCATCATGACATTGTGCGATCACTTCTTCCTCTGTTTTACACTGCAGACCAAGCAATTCTCCGCCAGTTGCGGTAATCACAGTCTCCTCATAGCTGTTATCTGGAAATTCACTATCGGTTACATATACTTTTGGCTTATTCACAATACGTCCTCCTCTCTAATCCTGCTATTTTCTTAATCCATATAAATACCGCCATTGACTTCAATCATTTCACCAGTGATGTAACTCCCATACTCACTGGCAAGTAATATTGCAGCACCAGCAATTTCCTCAGGTTTTCCTTCTCTTTTCAATGGTATTCTTTGCAAATTATTTACTCTTGCTTCTTCCGAGATATAAGCTTGATGAATACGCGTATCTATTACACCTGGAGCTATACAATTAACTAGAATATTGGGTGCTAACTCTTTGGCCAATCCTTTTGAGAAAGCTTGTACTGCTGCTTTTGATGCTGCATAAGGAATCGTCCCAATGCCTCCGCCATTGTGAGCCGCAACAGAAGACATATTAATAATTCTTCCTCTGTTCTGCCTCTTCATGACTGGTATTACATACTTGCAAACTAAGAATATTGACGTCATATTAACATCCATTGTTTTCTGCCAGAGGCTTACATCCATTTCGCTAACCGGAACAGACTCAAATATGTTTCCGGCATTATTTACTAACACATCTATTTTACCGTCACCAAATTCGACTGCGTTATTAATCAGATTAATAACCTGCTGCTCATTCGTTACATCCGCCTGTATTGCAATCGCATTTCTGCCAAGACTTTTTATTATTTCAACAACTTCTTCTGCATTTTTCTTACTGGAATTATAGTTAAGTACCACATCGGCACCAAACTTGGCAAATTCAATAGCAATTGCACGTCCTAGACCTGTGCCCCCGCCCGTTACTAACGCTCTTTTACCTTCCAAACTAAATTTATGCATATTAGTCAATCCTCTTTTTTTATACTTGCACCATAGATAATATTAGTATTTGAGTATTGCACCAGTACTAGCTGAAGTTACCATCTTACTGTACCTGGCAAGGTAACCAGTTAAATTTTTTGCGGCGGGTGCTTGCCAATTTAGTCTGCGTTGCTTTATCTCTTTGTCATTCAGTAACACTTCAATTGATCGGTTAGGAATGTCAATGTGAATAATATCGCCTTCCCTAACCAAGCCAAGGGGACCCCCTTCAGCCGCTTCCGGTGAAACATGCCCTATGGAAGCACCTCGCGTTACGCCAGAAAAGCGTCCGTCCGTAACTAGTGCGACCGAGCTATCTAATCCTCGCCCAGCAAGTGCCGAAGTTGGTGATAACATCTCTCTCATCCCTGGGCCACCCTTTGGCCCTTCATAGCGAATAACCACAACATCACCAGGATTAATTTGACCGCCCATTATGGCGTTATTGGCATCTTCCTCACACTCAAAAACCCTGGCTGGCCCTTTGTGATTCATCATCTCCGGCAATACTGCACCTTTTTTTACAACTGATCCCTCTGGTGCAAGATTACCCCATAATACAGCCAAGCCACCATCTTTAGAATAACTGCTATCAAAACTCCGTATTACATCTGATCTAAGAATCGTCTTACCTTGAACATTATCACCTACGTTTTTACCTGTTACAGTAAGGGCATCCTGATGCAGTAACCCCTGTCTCGCCAATGCTGCCATAACAGCCTGTATGCCACCTGCCTCATGGAGATCTTCTATGCAATGCTCCCCAGCCGGACTTAACTTACATATCTGAGGAGTTTTTTGACTAATTTCGTTGACCAAGTTTAAATCTAGTTTAATACCTGCTTCATGTGCAATTGCTGGTAAATGCAGTATCGTATTGGTTGAGCATCCTAAAGCCATATCAGCGGTCAACGCATTGTGCAAAGCCTTTTCTGTAATGATTTGTCTGGGTGTAATATCCTTTTTTAACAACTCTATAATCTGCTGACCTGCCTTTTTGGCAAGCCTTATTCTGGCGGAAGTAACAGCCGGAATAGTCCCATTACCAGGAAGCCCCATTCCTAATACTTCCGTCATACAGTTCATGGAATTGGCGGTAAACATACCAGCACAAGAACCACACCCTGGACAAACTTCCTCTTCTAGCTCAGCAAGGTCATCCATCCCCATCTTGCCGCTGCTTACTGCTCCTACGGCCTCAAAGATTGACGTAAGCGTAACCTTCTTACCGCGAAATTTTCCAGCCATCATGGGTCCTCCACTGACAAATATGGAAGGAATATTCAGTCGTACAGCAGCCATGAGCATCCCAGGCACAACCTTGTCACAGTTCGGAATAAAAACCAAAGCATCAAAGGGATGGGCCATAGCCATTATTTCGACAGAATCAGCAATATGTTCACGGCTGGCTAACGAATACTTCATACCAGCATGATTCATAGCTATGCCATCACATACACCAATTGATGGAAATTCAAGAGGAGTTCCTCCTGCCATTCGAATCCCCACTTTAACAGCGTCAGCTATAGAACGTAAATGAACATGACCAGGAATCACTTCATTGAAAGAATTCACCACACCAATAATTGGTCTTTGGAGCTCTTCATCCGTCAAACCAAGGCTTTTAAATAAAGCTCTGTGAGGAGCCTTTTCAACTCCTAATTTCATTGAATCACTACGCATTGTCCTACCGCCTCCATTATAAACTCACATAAGACTTAAAAAGTCCACTTTCTCTTTCTAGTGGTATTACCATAATACAGTATTGCCTCTTGATTCAGTATATTTAAAAAAATCTAATTAGTCAAGCATTTTACTAAAGTTCATTCTTTCACTTTCGACAATTTTCACATACTCAAATTCAATTTATTTTACTAGGGATTTTTTACAAAAAAAGGCATCCGACATGTCTATTCTTCCTCTTCGAGGTTGATAATTAGACATTACCGGATGCTTATTTACGGAATCAGAAAGCATATACTTTCTCGATTCCAAGTAAGAACGACTAAGGCTTCTGCCTGGGTCTGAGAACTTGATGCAAGCCAGGTCTTTTCTTAGCTAATCATTTAATAATTTTCTTCTAATTTATACCCCAAATTCTTTCTACATCCTCAGGCCAGGCAATCTCCCGCCCCATAGCCTTAGCAATACTAACAATACGCTCCACCAAAGCAACATTTGTCGCCAAAACACCTTTACTATAATACACATTATCTTCAATACCGACACGCACATGCCCGCCCAATGCCATTGCCATAACGGATAAATTTACATGCTGGGGACCAATTACTGAAACACTCCACACTGCATCGGTTGGTAAGCTTTCATACAAGAAAAATAGGTTTTTAGGAGTTGCTGGTAATGATCCTTTAACTCCTAATACGAAGTTAAACAGCAACGGACCTTTAAGCAGCCCTTCCTTTTGCAAACGGATAGCGTTATGAATCATAGCCACATCAAAGACTTCTATTTCTGGTTTAATATTTTTCTTCAGCATAGTTTCTGCTAAATATTCCACAAGCTGTGGATCATTGGCATTAATACTGGCTGGAAAATTAGAAGATCCCGTGGATAAGCTGCCGGAAAGTGGATTTAATTCTAGTCCCTCTGCTCTAGCCGCCCCTGATTTACCACCCCGAGCTCCAGTAGAAATTTGTTTTATAATGGGGCATCCTGCTTCATCAAGTAACCGTAGAGTTTCCGCAAAATATTTCGAATCACAAGTTGGAACGCCCTCATCATCTCGAGCGTGAATATGAGCAACCGCTGCTCCTTTCTCATAGCAAGCAATGAGATCTCTAGCAATCTCTGCCGGCGTTACAGGAACATGAGGAGTCATGGTTTTCGTTGGCACATTACCAGTGGGCGCGATTGTGATAATTAATTTTTCCATACAGCTTCACCTCATCTTTTATTCATTAAATAGTTTTACTAAATTCAGTAAATCCAGCCACCATTTTTGTAACTAACTCATCAGCTTGGTCTTTTGTGATGATCAGCGGCGGCGTGACTAGGAATTGATCACCATTTACCCCATCGGCATTACCAGTACCAGGATATACAATAACACCGTGTTTCACTAAAGATTGGGTGATTCTTGCTGCCATGCCTTTTGCTACAGGGTACGGCTCTTTGGTTGCTTTATCTTTAACAATTTCAACGCCAATCATCAGTCCTTTACCCCGCACATCACCAACAAAGGAGAAAGGCAGCAACTTTTCCTGCATTTGAGCCATCAAATAAGCTCCAACAGTGCGAGAATTTTCTACAATCTTATCTTTAACTAGCACATTGATGACTGATAATGAAACTGCCGCTGACAAAGGATTACCGCCGTAGGTATGTCCATGAACAAAGACCCCTGAACCATTTTTGAAAGTATCATAAATTTTTTGTGACGCAATAACAGCTCCAAGTGGGGAATACCCTGCACTCATCCCTTTAGCAGCGCAAATCAGATCAGGAACTACGCCAAAATCATCAATTGCGAACATGGAACCAGTACGGCCAAAACCTGCCATTACTTCATCATCGATCATTAAAATATCATATTGATCACAAATTTGACGAACAATCTTACTATAATTTTGATGGGGTACAATCGCACCACAAGCAGCACCACCTACAGGTTCACTAATAAAGCCAGCCACGTACTCAGCACCTTCCATCTTAATACAACGTTCCAAATCCTGGGCACAATCCACGTCGCAATTCTCTGGAGTTTTATCAAAGGGGCAACGATAGCAATATGCTGGCGCAATATGTGGGAAATTGAGCAGCAAGGGGGTATACTTTTTTCGACGTCCATCGCCAGTCATAGACAGCGAACCAATCGTGTTACCATGAAAACTCTTCCAGCGGGAAATAATCCGGTATTTAGAGCTCTGTCCATCACGCTCAACATAATATTGGCGAGCCATTTTCAGTGCCGATTCCGTCGCTTCTGATCCACCAGACACTAAATACAGCTTACTTAAATCACCAGGTGCTAAATCATCCACTAAGTCAGCCAGTTCTTGAATCGGGCGACTTGTCCAGCGCGATAAATGGCTGAATGCTACCTTACTAGCTTGCTTCATCATCGCATCGAGAACAACCGGATGGGCATGACCTAAATTGGACACAGCGGCGCCTGAAGAGCCATCAATGTACTTATTACCATCTGTATCATACAGATAAATCCCTTTTCCGTAGTCTACTTCCATTAGTTTTTTGTTCACTGCACGATAAAATACATTGCTCATTGTTCCTGTCCACCCTTTCGTTTATCCCTTTATTTTTTACATCTGTTCCACAATCGTTGCTACACCTTGACCACCAATACACAAGGTAGCAAGTCCTCGTTTTGCGCCGCGGCTCTTCATCGCATAAAGCAGTGTTACTAGAATATGTGCCCCACTGGCACCAATGGGATGACCAAGGGCAATGGCTCCACCATTCACAGTAACTTTTTTCCCTGGCACCATCCAATTAGCCAAGTTACCCTGTTCATCGACCTCTAGCGCACTAGTACAGTGGTATCCACATGCCCACATCGTATAATGCCAAAGGATGTGGCACTATCAAAGCAGCTGCCATTGGGCAAAATACTGACATATTTTCCTCCGGCATTGGCCAAGTCTTTATCTTCCATACCTGGTTCAGGCTCCGCCCCGATACTCATAAAGCCATTTTCCGATTGCAACATGATAGAAATTCCAAAACTATATAGACTTATCTTTTCTCCTAATATATCATGTAGTTATTAACACTAAAAATAATTAGTTTATATGATTTCAATCATTTTTAGAGATGAATTATATAAAGAGGTGAATGTATGGAATTACGGCAACTACAGATATTTTGCGCTGCTGCACAAACACTTAATTTTACAAAAGCAGGATTGAAACTAGGTTATGCACAATCCAATATAACTGGTCAAATTAGGCAACTAGAAGAGGAATTGCAAACAAAACTCTTCGAGCGTTTGGGTAGAGGAATTCGACTAACTACCGAAGGAAAAAATTTCCTACAAAATGCAGAGAAAATCTTACAATTGTGTGATAGAGCTAAAGAGGAATTATCACCTGAAGTGTACCGTGGTACGATCAGTATCGGTGCAGCTGAAACACTTTGCGTGTATCGTCTGCCTAAAATTTTAACTGAATACCGCATACAATATCCTCTTGTTGAAATCCAAGTCCAAACAGAAAGCTGTGAAAACCTATTTAATTTAATCAAAAATAATGATATTGACGCAGCATTGGTACTCACCGATAAAATTAAATCCCCTGATATGGTAGTTCAAACACTCCATGAAGAATGCATGACAATGGTTGCCAGTCCTCTTCACAATCTAGCTCACAAGAAAAAACTTAAACCCCATGATATTTCTGGCGAATGTTTAATCCTTACTTCACCAGGCTGTGGATACCGTCCCTTAATCCTTTCTGTTTTTAAGGAATACGACGTAAAACCAGCATCAATCATGGAACTCTCCAGTGTTGGTGCCATCAAGGAATGTACTATCTGTGGGCTGGGAATTGCCATTTTGCCCAAAATCGCTGTCAAAGATGAATCGGAACGTGGTAAATTAATCGAACTTGACTGGGCGGGACCTTCTTTCGATGTAAAAACCCAACTCATATATCATCATGAAAAATGGATAACACCTGCATTACGCGCATTTTTAGAACTCTGTAGTTCTATGAAGCAATAAAAAAGACATGTAATCTTAATCGATTACATGTCTTTTTTTCGTTTCATTGTCTTGAAAATTTCAATAGAAATTTATACATAAACAAATTATAGCTCAAATTTACATCATTTTTTATGATCGTTATAATAAAAACCAATCATTTTACTATATCATTATCCATGCTACAATTAAATAAAAGTGTATTTATAAAAAGGAGTGTATTATAATCATCTGTTGTCTATTTGACTTTGTCACTATAATCGAATATGTTTTTCGGTTAGATAAGCCTTGCAACACTAATACCTAGCCAGGTCGCGAAAAATCCTATCATTATATTGCCCAATAAATTATATACTGCCATCATGATATCAGCATCTTGCAATAACTTAAAAGTTTCATAACTATAAGATGAAAAAGTAGTAAGGCCGCCAACAAAACCAACGGTAACCAAAAGTCGCCAATAGGCACTTACAATCAATTTTTCAGTAGCTAATGTCATAAATGCACCAATGATAAAACATCCAACCACATTGACGATTAACGTACCATAGGGAAAATCTGTACCAAATTTTTCAGCAGCCCATGTGGAAACAAGATATCGAGTTGTTGCTCCGATACCTCCTCCAACTGCTACCATCATTACTTTCAGCATATTATTACCTCATTTTCTACATTGATAATACCTTTATCCGATGACATAAGTCCCTGGATAAGTGCGACTAAGATTCAGGTGGGGTTAAAACTCCACCTGAATCAAGTCTTCTTTAACGTTTTGGCATTTTCTTTCCGTATTTAATTACCTCAATATCATCCATAGTCACTAGCCCTTCTTGTACCATCTCATCAAGGTAGGGTAACAGTTTTTTTATATACTCCTCACTATCAATGATTTCTACCATCATTGGCAAGTCACTTGACAAATCCACAATCTTGGCAGTATGGATACGACTATTAGCTCCATACCCCATCAAACCGCGAAACACTGTCGCTCCAGCCATATCTAGTTCTTTAGCTTTTTCCACAATTACTTGATATAACACTCGCCCTTTATAGCGGTCGGTATCCCCTATATAAATTCGCAGTCGTTTGGCTCTACTTGTAATTTTCGGCATTTACGTTCCTCCTAACATTAGGCATCTTTAAGTAAGTACCCTTAAGAAAAACAGACTCCTACCAGCTTTACTGGTAGGAGTCATTACCGTTTCCACGGGATTCACGGCGAACTCCATCGCCTTTAAATTCTTACCAAAATTATACTGCAAAAACCAAGGTGACGTCAATATTATGTTTTTTATAGGTTATCTAATAAAAATTTCTCCATGATGGTCATATCTATCCATTTACCATCTAACATACCCTGCTTCATATATGTACCAACTTTTGTAAATCCTACAGACGCATATAACTTTTGTCCTGCATAATTAAAAGCAAAAGTACTCAACACCAATTTATAAAAATCTGCTTGTTTGGCTATTTCAATAAGCGCTATCAGTAAAGATTTACCTAATCCTTTTCCTCTTTCTTTCCGACGTATATAAATAGATAGATCAGCCACGCCCTGATAACACTCTCGAGTATTAAAAACATTTAAAGATGCCCAGCCATTTATATAACCCTTTTCATCCTCAACAACAATCACCTTATATCTATCACTTCTGATACTAAACCATTTTTCCATTTCTTCTATACTTTTTATATTAGCTTCCAAGGTAGCAATCCTATCTTGTATACCTTGATTATAAATGTCAGTAATTTGCTCAATATCATTGATAGTGGCAATGCGAATCAAAGAATTGCCATGAACATTTTCTAGAGCTTCCTGCATCTTTCCCCACTCCTAACTTTACTTAAAACCCAATACATTTTCCTCAATATACTGCTTTATATATTGGTGTACACGCTGAATATCATCTGTAGCTGGCAGCATCCCAATTAACTTCTCCACATACTGCTGTTCTTGGATATAATAAAATGAATAGGTAAAATAAATATCATATATCCACGATAAGCGAAAGAGCATTAGATCCGCCGATGTTTTAATATCGGCCGGTTTTACCAATCTGCCCTGCAAAAGATCCTCAATAATATTCAGGGAATAATGAGGAGCATGTTTTAATTCTGGTGACTGGGGTATCCTATTATCTTCATCATCTGTGACCAACATTGAAAAAATATCCAGTTTGTCGGCATCACGTGTAATCTTAGATAGTAAGCAACAATCATCCCCTACATCTGTTGGCAAACAACGCCTGTTGTGATAAAGCACAGCCTTTTTCACAATATTTTGCTGGTGCACAGATAATCCTGCACCAGTCAATATATCTGACTGATCTAAAACTGTTAGCCCAAGCTGGGCATGATTGACAGATAGAGCATCATTAAACGTGCGATAGGTTTGATACTGACTAAATCGTCCAATATCATGCAACAATGCAGCAATCTCAGCTAGTTGTAGCTGCTCCGGCGCGAGAGTAAGCCATTTGGCAATAGCACCAGCATGCTGCAGAACACGTAGAGTATGTTCTTCTTTGAGGCGCACATGAAAATGTAACTGTTCATCTGTTGAATAAAATCCTTGTACGTATTGGTGGAACCAGTCTTTAAGAAATAAAAGAGCATTATTTTGCATTTTTCATGTAAGCCTTGCCAGGAACTGCCGTTAGTATGACCTGCTTATCCTGCCGGGCTACTTTGATATCAAAATCCACAATACCTTGCTTATATAACTCCACTTTTAGCTCCAGCAATGCTTTACCGACCTTTTCCTGAAGTTCAGGTGTGAAAAACTCACTAACATAAGCTGCGCTCGCTTTTTTTTCAGATTTCACCGGCCTGGTTGCTATTTTTTCTTCCGCGAAAATATCATTTTCAAAGGTAATCTGTTCTGTATAATTACCCATCATGGATTTGTCACTTAAATTCTTAGGAATCTTTGCCATTTAAAAATTCACCTACTATTATTTATTTAACCATTTATATAAACCATCTCCACCAACCACGCCAGGTCTTGGCACCCAATTTTTCTTTTCCAACCATTTACGAATAATACCTTCCCCTTCTGACTTGATCAGTAGCGTCTGGGGTCCGATTTGACCAATAATCAGACTGGCAAGTTTGCCTTGCGCAGCGATCTCTGCTGCCATTTCCGGAGAATCACAGGCTAGTACCATTACTTTTGCAAAAATAGTTCGATCATAGGCAGCACACCACTGCTCTAAAGCACTAATAACATTGTCCGCAGGTGGTACCTTGCAGTGATCTTTAATAACCTCAAATAGCTCACCAACAGCTACCCCGCCTTTAAGAGCGCGCAATATACTGTCACGACTGAAACTTCCTTGATATACATAATCCTGAATTTGGGTAGTACCAAACACAGATAATATCCATATTAAATAAGGTGGCGCATAACGAGGCACAAAAAAAGAAAGATCTGGTTGGATAATGAGCTGCTCTTCCAGTTCGACAGGCAATATCTGTTGCCATGCTTCAAACAATGTAGAGAATTCAGAGCTGATACTCTTGCCAAATATATCTACCTTGCTAATCTGACTTATTGCTGCACTTATATCTTTTTCCTTATCCAGCCACTGAGCTAATGCCAACCCTAAGGGTGCCAATCGCCAAAAAGTTCTGCTGGTCTGATCTTGACTGAGCCATGGCGTCGCTAATTTTTCAGTAGTCTTTTCAAATAAACCTAGATACATCAGCGGTTCTAGTACCACTGATTCTAGCCAATCCTCACTGCGGAAAGGATCTCTCTGTACAAAAACCACAGTAGATTCAGCTACAGTACTCTTTATCATCAAGCAGGCGCCTGTCTGCCACTGCCCCTCTGTGTGTACAGAATTTTTTAGCAAACTAGCAACAAAGGATAAAATCCCTTTTTTAACTATATTCATTCTGGAAAGTTCCCAACTCAGTGCTGCCAGCAACCGATGAGTAGCAGACGAAAAAATAAAATCATCCCATTTTTCTGCATTAAACTCATAATAACGGTCATCGATTTGATTGACAACAATCTGTAGGGCATTTATCGATTGGAGTCCACGCAATAGCATCGACATCTTCTTGGTGTATAGATTTTCAGAAGCGGCCTCTTCCCATTCGTCAGTCGCTGCAGCACTGAGCCGTGACACCAAACGACGTAAGACAGTTTTTGACATGAAGCCTTTCCCAGTCAGCTTAGGCCTTTCCACATATAAAAAAGCCGCCATTTCCACCAAGTCAGCGAAAAATTGTCCATTCATAGCTGTAGGCTGGTGTTCTCGCGGCAGTTCAGCTTGCAAAAAATTATTAAATGCCGGTACCGCCTTTAGTATGGCTTTAAAGTCAAATATCGCTAGTACATTATGTGGATTTTCACCTTCGAGCAACCAGCCTTCCTGCACCAAATCATTTATTGTTCTAAGTACTATTTTTTTTGATATTTTATCAGAAAAGTGCTTATAAACATCTTCCATAGGTACAGGGCGACCTGCATGCTCACATAAAAAAGCTAATATCATCTGCCGTTCACCATCAAGTGAATGATAAAGTCCAATAAAATGCGGAATATTGGAAATTGCTTCACGCAGCAAATTAGGAACATTGCCTACCCAACCGCTAACATCAAAGCGCCAGCACATTCTATTTAACGCATTTTTGCTAAGGATGTGTATATCTTCCAACGTATATGTTTTGTTTAGATTTAATGGTAATTTCCTATTTAACACAACGTTCAAGTCCTTCCCCTAGCATTGTTTCTTCAAAATCCAAAATTTGATATTGATATCCCTGTTCAGTCAAGAATAATTGACGATGATGGGCAAACTCCTGCTCCCGGGAATCCTTGGATACCACACTGTAGAAATATGCGCTTCTTCCATCTTTTTTAGGCCTTAGTATGCGTCCCAGGCGCTGAGCCTCTTCCTGCCTTGAGCCAAAAGCCCCAGAAACCTGTATACCCACCGATGCATCAGGCAGGTCGATAGCAAAATTAGCTACTTTTGAGACGACCAATACAGGAATATCGCCTGAGCGAAAGGCATCATATAATTGATCACGTTTCTCTGTTGGTGTTTTACCTGTAATGAGTGGAAAATCAAAATGTTCTGCAATGGCTTCTAATTGTTTTATATATTGACCGATAATCAGTATACCCTCATCTGCATGCTTATGCAATAAATAACCTATGGCTTTTATCTTATCAGCATTTTCTGCCTCAAAGCGATATGCCATTCTTTCCGGTACTTGTGCGCATTCCATCCTAAGTGAAAAATCCATAGGGACACGTACTTCAGTACAAATTGCAGTAGCAATCCAGCCCTCACGCTCCATTTCACTCCATGGAACATCCAATTTTTTCGGTCCAATCAAGGTAAACACATCGGCTTCCCTGCCATCTTCCCTAACCAATGTGGCAGTCAGCCCCAGCCTTCGTCTAGCTTGCAATTCTGCCGTCACCTGAAATACAGGGGCTGGTAGAGTATGTACTTCATCATATATAATCAAGCCCCAGGCACGGGCATTAAAAATTTCAAAATGGGGAAAAGGACCATTCTTGTGAGGGCGGTATGTCACCATTTGATAGGTAGTAACAGTAACCGGACAAATATTTTTTTGGCCACCAGAATACTCCCCCACCTCTTCAGATGTAAGAGTGGTCTTTTCAACAATTTCCCTCATCCATTGATGAACAGCACTCGTTGAAGTCGTAAGGACCAGAGTATTCATGCCAATTTGCGCCATAGCACCAATACCAATTACCGTCTTACCGGCACCGCAAGGCAATACTAATACTCCAGAGCCACCAGTTTCCCTACCACTATCATAAAAAACATCAACCGCCTGTTGTTGATAATCTCGTAGGGCAAACTCATTGCCTGCTTCATCATACTGGCTGAGCATAATGTCCAACTGTTCACCGTCAATATAGCCAGCCAAATCCTCCACGGGATAACCAATCTTAACCAGCAGTTGTTTTACAATTCCCCGTTTACCTGAAGGCAGAATCAAGGTATTTTCATCTAATTTATGGTGAAAAATCCCTTTGGTTTCTTTATGTCCAGCAATAGCCATAATTGTTGGAATATCCTCCGAATATAGATACAAAAATTCTCCAGGTACGACAGCCCTCGTATCGATAGCAATATCAATCATCGGTGGATTTGCCATTAACTTGACCAAGCCATAGCGTCCCATGTAACCTTCAATATCACGGCATACATTATTAGGGATAGGAAATTTAACATACTGCAGCAAGAATTCTAACACTTCCGCGGGGGTCAGCCCTGTTGCCGCAGCATTCCATAAGGATAGTGGAGTAATACGATATGTATGAATATGCTCAGGGCTTTTTTCTAAATCGGCAAAAACCGCCAGCCCACTACGTACCTTTTCAAAATCAGCATGATATGCTTCAAGCAATACAGAAAAATCGCCTTGAACAATCATCGGGTTCGCAGGATTATATACCACGGTTGCCTCCTTAATATTAAATAAGTTTAATATTAATATTTTCCATCAGATATTTTACTCTTTCAATTGTACGACTCTTAGCAAGATTCGTCAAAATAAATTCATTAAATAAAGCTCCATCTGCTATTATTTGTATAATAAATAGAATCATACAAATAAGTAAACAGACTTTGCTTCTCATTTGAAAGCAAAGTCTGTTTATTTTCCTATTTGTCAATCCTATCAGGCTGCTTTCTTTTTAGACATTTAAATACCAACAATAATAGAGCAGAACACTTGAAAATACCATTCCTATTTTACAATTAACGTATTCCTTTTCCTAATGGAAAGTCAATGATAAACGTTGTCCCTTTCCCCAGTTCACTTATACATTCAACGGTACCACCAAACTGCTGTTTTACAATATTATATAGGATAGACAATCCCAAGCCAGTCCCCCCCGTGCCCCGTTTAGTTGTAAAAAATGGCTCAAATATTTTTTCCATTACTGCTTTTTCCATGCCTTTACCATCATCCGAATAGGTTAAGCGTACCCGTTCTTTACCCTCTTTCATTATCGTAATGATAATTTGTCCCGCATCATCAATATCATAAGCATGAATGAGTGAATTCATGATGAAATTAGTTATAATCTGGGCAAATGCTCCAGGAAAGCTGTCTATTTCCAGCTTTTCATCACAATTAACGGTAATCTTATGATGGCTCCTCTTCAAACTAGGGTGTAAACTCAATAATATTTCACTAAGATAATTTTTCACATTAAACACCCGCATAACTTCATTAGACCGATCCACTGAAATCTGTTTGAAGCTTCGTATTAATTGGGATGCTCGTTCTAAATTAGAAAAAATAATAGCTACCGCTTCATCCGATTCCGCTAAATAATCTGTCAAGTTCTGCCTACTTAAACCTCCATTTTTATATAGCTCATTAAATTCTTTTGTTATGACTTGCAAATAGGATACGGCGGTTACACCTACGCCAATGGGAGTGTTAATTTCATGAGAGATACCAGCAACCAAATTACCCAATGATGCCATTTTTTCCGATTCCACTAAATGGGTTTGTGCTTGCTGCAATTTTTCCAGATTCTGTTTTGACTCCAGGTTTACTGCTTGCAACTCCTGATTCATCGCCAATAAATCCTGAGTCCTAAGTTTTACTTTATCTTCTAGTTGATCATGAGCCTGTCGCAAAGCCTGATTGGCATTATTGGTTTCTTTTATATTTTTTTTAATTGTTTCTGACATCGTATTAAAGGTCATACAAAGCTGGCCGATTTCATCTTCTGCTCTTACCTTAATGACATGATCAAAATCACCGCTACCAATTCGCGCAGCATGTTTAGTCAATCTCTGTAAAGGCACGGCAACTTTATATTCAAATAATCGAAAAATCATAACAGTAAGTAACAGAATAGAACCCAAGAGTACAATGATATTCATTGTTAAAATCCGTCTCACTGATGCAAAAGCTTCTTCTACAGGCATTACCATAACCAGACGCAGACCGGTTTCCCCAATAGGTGTAAAAACAACTACAACTTCTTGATCATTTAAAACTGTTTCCATAATTCCAGTTTGGTCTTCTTTTAATACTGCGCTTGCAATATCCTTCAACCGATTGATATTCGCTCCCGTATTGTCAATCTGAGGATGACTTTCAGCAGTCAAACTCCCCAATTGATTTCCGTTACTACTTACAATAAACCCATAACCACTCTTCCCTACAGCCATAGAATTAATGTGCTGAATAAGCTTCTCCAGGGCAATATCAATGGTTGTTACCCCAATCACTCTTCCGTCTTTTTTTATTGGGCTTGATACTGTAATAATTGCCGCTCCGGAAATTTCATCAACATAAGGCTCACTCCAAGCGACTCGCACTCCAGGCTGTATACCTTTTTTATACCAATCATACTTGAAATAATCATATTTTTCATTGCTATATTCCCATGTCAAATGATACTCATCGCCTAGTCCACTGGAAAATACATGGGGGGCGTAGTATTTTTCTTGCGCGCTATGCACAAAAGGTTCTAACCAAAAACCGCCACCCAAAATCAAGGGCTCTCTAGACATCAAAAGCTTCATTATACCTAAAATAGTCTCCGTATCATAACCACTCAGCGCTTCCATAGTTTCCGCTAATGACTCTACTATTTTACTGTTCACAACGAAATCACCATTCAAGCGTATAGCCTCATTGCGGGCCTGAGTCTTTAACAATTCCACAATCTTTTCTTCTAATACTTTACTAAACTGATAATGATTGAATCCAGTCTGTAAGCTAAATACGATTATGATCATGGCCACCATTGTCATTGCAAATATAGTCTTAATACTTTTAATGGCCTTCAAATTTCCATCACTCCACCTATAGGTAGTCATCTACACCTCTAATTAATTCGGCGAATCCTTAGACAAGACCTGCAAAGCGATAATCCTTTTTTCTGCCCTTCCTTAGCACATCCTTCTACAATAAAAAACCAGCCTCTCATTTTGAAAGCAGGCTGGCTTTTTAGAGATACTAGGACCGGACTTTATCTGCAGCTGAAATATGCCGCTTAACCCCAAGATCGTCTTTGCTCATGCCTAAAGCCAGCCCAATAAGCTGCGGCAAATGCAAAATTGGCAGTTCAGCACTAGTCTGGATTGCCGTTCTTCCCTCAGGTTGATACATATCAAGCTGAAGCTGACATAAAGGACAAGGAGTAACAACCACTTCAGCACCAGCCTTAGCTGCGCTATCCACGGTTTGTCCAGTTACTTTCATTACATCTTTTTCCGCTGTCCAAAATGCATGGAAGCCACAACATTTAAGTTTGAAATCAAAATTTACTGGCTCAGCACCTAGTAAACGAATAATTTTTTCCAAAGACTGCGGATTGAGACTATCTTCATAGTTCATGATCGTTGGTGGGCGTAGTAAATGACAGCCATAAAATCCGGCAGCTTTTAAACCGGTAAGAGGTTTAACGACTTTCCCTTCTAAAAGTTGAGGATTCGATGCAAGCACCCATAAAAGATGGGTAACTTCAGCTGTTCCTTTGTATTCATAGCCAGACTTTGCTAAGATGGCATTTATCTTAGCTTTAAGGGCGGGATCTGTATCAAGGCTTTCCTTTGCCCGTCTTAATTGCAGTGTACAGGTATTGCATACTGTCATAATAGGTAATCCCATGCTTTCTGCAATGGCTAAGTTACGGGCATTTACTGCCAGAGCAGTAAGGTCATCAACATCCTGCAAATGGGAAGCCCCGCAACATGTCCAACTAGGAATCTCAACAAGGTCGATACCAAGAGCTTCCGTTACTTTTACGGTAGCCAAGAAGGCTTCACTTGCAGCTCCGCGGAGTACACAACCTGGAAATAATGCGTATTTCATTATTTAACCTCCTTTGCTGCAGACAGAATAGTACGTACCTTTTCAATTTCTGGAATGACTTCTGTTTTTTCAAACGGTGCAAGTTTTCCAGTTTTCATTAGCCGATAAGCAAAAGGAACGCGAAGAGCAGATTTTACCCCTTCTGTTTTAAACCCTAGCTTGGTTTCATCAAGACGACCGGTATCGCGAATATCATCATAGAATGCCTGTGCATGGTCAGAACCTGCATTACTGGACATTTTTTTCTTAAAGGTCATAATACGCAGTTTCTCTATATCTTCTGCTGGATTCAGTCCTTTTGGACATTTCGCAGCACATTGCTGACAGTTGAAACACTTCCATAGACCTTCTTTTACAGCAGGATCCAAATGAGCAAGGACATCTTTATCCCGGGAATCGGCAACAAATTTTTGTGCCTTGGCGAAAACAAAGGGCTCAAGGAAATCGTTGGAATTGGCTGTACTTTTGCTGCATTCTGAAACACAGGAGCCACACAAAATGCACTCTGAATTCTTTTGATATTTTTTGAAATCGGCTGGGGATTGTTTACAGCCCGCCGCAGCGCTAAATTCATCTTTAGGCTGTAAAGCTGGCTTAATCTTTTTTAAGTTAGTATACTTAGGCTTCCAATCAACGATCAAATCCCGTAAGACTACAAAGTTGGCTAAAGGAGCAATTGTCAGGGTTTCACTTTGATAGCGTTTTACAAGATCACCTAATGGCGTTTCACAAGCCAACACCGCATTCCCATTGACCCTCACGGCACAGGCCCCGCAAATCCCTGAACGGCAGGATGCGGTAAAGGAAAGGGTTGGATCCAATGTTTCTTTTATTTTAATGAGCGCACTGAGGACAGTCATACCTTTTTCTAGTTCAAGACTATAATCCTGAGTCCACTGCTTGCCTTCTAGCGATCGCTGTATTTTAAGAGTAATCGGCATGACTAATACTTCCTCTCTTCTGGTTTGTATTTGGTCACCACAACGGGGCGATATTCAGTTTTTAACTTATCGCCATCTTTAGTAATCAGAGTATGTTGTAGGAAATTCTTGTCATCCCGTTTAGGGAAATCAACACGGGAATGACTGCCGCGGCTTTCTTTGCGGGCCATTGCCCCTGATATAATAACTTTAGCTAACACCAATAGATTACCTAGCTCCACATAATTCATAAAAGAAATATTAAATGTTTTGCTAGAATCACCTACAGCGCATTGTTTATATTCTTCCTGTAAAGCACTAATATCTGCAAAAGCTTGAGTCAAGCCGGGCTCTGTGCGGAAAACACCCGCATTGTTCCACATGGTGAGTGCCATCTTGTCGCGAATCGAAGCGATAGAAGGTCCTGTGCTTCTGCCGGTTGCCTCGCTAAACTTCTTGTTCCACCCTTCAACTGCCGACTGTAAAGCTTCTTTATTTTCTTCATAATTATTACTTTTTGCATATTCGACTGCTCCGGCCCCAGCACTTTTACCAAAGACCAGTATTTCAACCAGTGAGTTGCCACCCAAACGATTGGCGCCATGTACGGAAATACATGAACATTCACCTGCTGCAAATACACCAGGCATTTTAGTGGCACATGTTTTGTAGTCAATAACGTCAATTCCACCCATAGAGTAGTGACAAGATGTCCGAATGGGAACAGGCTGTTCAGCAATATCTACACCTTCAAATTCCAAGGCAAGCTGATAAACTTGCGGTAGCCGTTCCATAATCTTAGCTCGTCCCAAATGACGGAAGTCCATATAAACAGCAGAGCTTAATCCTTCTCCGATACCGCGCCCTTCATTTATTTCCTTCTCGATTGCTTGAGCCACTAAATCACGAGGCCCAAGTTCCATGGCCTTTGGTGCATAGCGAGCCATAAACCGCTCGCCATCTTTATTTAACAAATAGGCTCCTTCACCCCGACTGGCTTCTGATAACAGAACGCCGTTAACGGCAAGACCTGTAGGATGAAACTGTACCATTTCAGGATCTTTTACTGGAATACCAACATTAAAACAAGCTGCAATACCATCACCTGTGGAACTAAAGGGATTTGAGGTCCTTACCCAATAAGCACGACCATAACCACCTGTAGCTACAATAACTGATTTAGCAGGTATAGGCATGATATTACCGCTGCGCATATCCATGGCAACCACACCGCTGAATTTTCCCTTAGCGGTGACGATTTCAAGCAATTGGCACTCCGAAATGAAATCAATCTCATGTTTCAGGCATTGTTCAAACATAGTATGTAAAACAGCATGACCAGTAATATCTGCGGAAAATGCTGTTCTCGAATAGGTACTGCCTCCCATCTTACGTTGGTCAAAACGACCATCGTCTTTACGATTAAAGGCAATGCCCGAATAATCAAGTTCCCAGAGTACTTCAGGTGCTCTTTCCGTATAAAAATCTACAGCATCTTGGTCACATAAGTAATCCCCGCCTTTGATGGTATCAAAAGCATGGCTAGCTGGCGAATCCTTTTCGTCAGTATGCCGGGCCGCTCCGTTAATTCCACCTTGGGCCATACATGTTGCTGATCGAGTAGGGACCATCTTGGTCATGACGGCTACCTTTAGCCCCTTTTGCTTAGCAGCCTCTAATGCCGCCCGCATTCCTGCACCACCACTACCAATAATCAACACATCATACAATGCTGTTCCATTGCGTACCGCGGCAGGTATATTATCACCAAACCAGCCAAAACAGCCACTCGTTAAAACTGCAGCCCCAGCAGCCGCACCAACTTTAAGAAATGTACGCCGATTCATTTTGTCCACAATATCACCTACTTTTCTAAATATAAATTGCTACAATTCGTACTTCAAAAACTATAACGCACTATATTGCGTCAATAAAGTACACTACCTGACATAATACTACAAAATAGTTGAGGTTCCTTCCATAATGGATATAATAAACTAAAAAAAGTATTTTTTATTAGCTAGTCATTTGCAACAATTTTGTTTTTGTATTATAATGCTTTGGTCAAAATGAAAAATAAGCCATCAATACACCCTTTGAAGTGCCCCCTGTCAAGTAGACAGTAAAAGAAATAAAAGTTTTATGATGTCAATCATTAAGTTAAGATTGACATCATTTTTTTATGCAGCTATATT
>JAGFZX010000125.1 GCA_017889585.1 Bacillota bacterium | reverse complement strand
GAAAGTTATACACAGATGTAGCGTTTTTAAGGCGCCATGAATAATTCAGATTATACTATATTTACATTATTATATTCGTCAAAGCTACTATATATAGATATAGCTTTGTAAAATTTATGCATTATATTTTCACACTCTGCAATTCTTGTCTAAAAGCTGGCTTACGAGGATACTGTTGCAATAATTGGCCAACTAATTCACCCGCAATTTTTTTACCGCCGATTTTAACTAATAGGCGCAAATGAGAACAGACATTTTGGTAATGTGAGCGATTGTTTGCATTACCTGCACTGGTTGTGATTAGCTGGTTGAATAATTCATATACTTGTTCTTGATACAATGGGAGCAATGGTCGATAGAATTCCAAAACCCGTCGTGGTTCTTCTTGAACATAAGTCAATAGTGTACCGAATTCACGTTCTTCAATAAGAGCGGATGTATATGTATTACCGTAGTATCGGCAATGAAGAAATAGAGTCTGGTGAATATCTGGATATATTTGTTTCCAATCTTTCGCTTCATATGAATTCTTTAATTTCAGATAATAAGTGAAGTCTCCTTGTATTGCTAATTCACGAGCAACGATCCGCAGTTTTTCGATTTCACCACAAAGTTCATATATCTTAAAACGACATTCTTTCCACTGGCGCACAAGCCCCCGAAAATCAGAATTTTGTTCTTCTCCTTCCAGTGCAAGTTTTTCTGTTAACGCATACTGTTTTGTCCTCATCACTTCCTATAGTAGCATCTCACGAAAACGAGAAAAATGGCGATTATTGTAAAGAAATTCCGTAGCTACTTGCTCACCATCAAATTTCTGAATGACATTATATCGTAGAAGGGCAACTGACTCTTTCTCATAATCAGATGAATCCGCTACTTTATCAAATACCTTTTCTAATTGCGCACGTTCCTGACTACTGGTTACCAAGTCTACACAAATCGTTAATAAATCAAAACGCATGTCTGACCAATCATCATATCGTTTAGTCGTTGTTGCTAGCAAAACTTTTTGAAAACAAATTCCCTTTATATTTTCAGCTGTCATCTCATCGCTAATTTGGCGGAATAAATGAGTTACTTCATCTATCACTACACCGACTGAACCTGATGAATCATCTGCAAATTGTAGCAGATCAACCATTTCTGCCATAATTGCCAATAGCAAATCAACCGCCAGTACATAATCTTGCTCATTACTTGCTATGTCGGCACGTTCAAGCACCTGATAAGCACCCTGCAGAGCCTGATCACAATGATGGTAGTCAATATATCCACGACGATCCATAGCTTTTTCAATAAAGCGTCGCATCAGTTTAATCCATTTTTCCTTTTCACCATAGCCAACAGTAAACTCTGCCTGGATACGGTCTGCAATCTCTGGACAATCGACAGCAATTGAGACCAGCAAATTAAGCAATTTTTCCTTTGATTGTTTAGAAAGTAATTTGACTAATTCGGTTGAATCGTGTGAACCGATTATTGGAGAAGTATTATTAGGACTATCTTTCAATTCTTGCTGGGTTTTAGCCGCTCGCAAGGTATAGAATACCGCGACCATGTGTTTACAATATGGTCCACCAGTATATGGGCAGTCACAGTTTGCATCTAAAATTCTTCCTTCTTGATCTAGTTGAACCTCTATTGAATAGTCATCACTGCCGATAACTGTCGCGATATACAAGTGATCTCCTGCATCCTTAATATCTTCAATTCTCTCTTCTCAAAAATATTCTAATCCTCGCACCACAATAATTTGATTGATATCCTGCTCAAAATTCTCTATATTCACTAATATTCCCCCATATAAGTATGGTTACTGCTTTCATTGCATAATCATTATTTCTTTTAAACATAAGAAAAGACTTGGCTTCGACCAAGTCCGCAGACACAGGTAGAAGCCTTAGTCGTTCTTACTTGGAATCACGAAATTGTTATATATTCCGATTCCGCAAAAAGAACAACCCAACAATGCCCATTTTTTCTAGCCGGTATTGCCGTTAAGCCCTAAACATATTAGCAATACATCATCTATCTTTATCTGTCTACTCAAGAACACGAATTACTTTAGCTATAGCCTCTTTAACTTTACGATAGCCATTCTTCTGCCAAACCTCTAAAATGGGAATGAAGCCTGTTTCGCCACTTATTTTTATCTTTTCTAATAGTAGCAAGATCATCCCCCTGTTACGATCTTTAAATTCATTGACAAAACTATAATCTTCGCCAGAAATTAACGCCCGAAGTTCTGCCAGTAATTCATCGGAATAAGTATCACGCTCAAATTCCCACCCTTTAGCAGTATATATAAGCACAGGCAGTCTAAAATTATATTTAATAGACAGATACCCCTGAACAACTACCCAGTCAATACGTGCAAGTTATATCCTCAAGCTTATATTGCTTGTAAAACCCATATACAAGGCTTTTATCTCCGCAGCTGACAAATCTTTTATACCTTTGGTATCTAACTGAAATTCAACTTTGTGCCGATTTTTAGCCATACAATCACCTTCTTTGACTTTATCAAACAAGACTTCTCACTTATGAAAAATAACCATAACCCAGCATTGTGTAAGTTATGGTTATTTTCTGTTATTAGATGAATCTTTCCTGCAAATTTAATATTTAATCACTACATTTCGCCGTTTGGCCTGATACGTTTTAGTGCTGATAACGTTCTGTACAGGACAGAGGGACAGGTTTTCTGTCCCTCTAAATATCACTTCGAAAATGGCATATCATCTTTATTAATTGGGACAAACAACCTGTCCCCTTGTCCCTTCTGAAATTGACTTAGATGAGCTTGTGCAACTCATTGATCAAGGCCTAGCAAATGGCAAATTAGTCAACATCGATACTGACCACCAAAAGGATGGCCATACTAAAATTGAGATCTATGTGGAATAACCGCCCCAGTTATTTCTTGTTGATAAAAATTCGGCACCAAAACGTTAATCTCGCCTTGCCAATTTCAAGAGTTACGTCGGTTTGGCAGTTGACCGCCACAAATCACGCAAACTGCCTTTAACAAAATTTTTGCAGCCGTCTTTCCAGTATCCCTTGTATTTTTTCAACACAAACCACACTCACAAGATAAATCAGCGTGACACATAAATAGGCTTCGAAGAAACGAAGATCCAGCGCCGCTGCGATTTTTGCTTTGGCCATGATATCCGCGAGTCCAACGGTAAATCCCAAAGCGGTGCCTTTAATGATTCCGATAAATTGGTTGCCAAGCGAGGGCAACGCGACAACAAAGGCCTGTGGCAGCACCACACGCACCATCGTCTGGTATCGTGTCATTCCCATGGAATAACAGGCTTCAAGCTGCCCCCCGTCA
>JAGFZX010000082.1 GCA_017889585.1 Bacillota bacterium | reverse complement strand
TGTAAATGCTATGGCACTTACCCTTATCTTTTCAGGATTGATGACAGGCTGTGCCGGAATAAGTCAGAACTCAACTAAATCAACAGATACAAAAGCAGCAGCCGATACAACTGCTGCGAACAAATCGTCTGATAATGAAAAAACAGATACGGTAAATATTTCTTTTCTGAATAGTAAAGGAGATATTGCAAAGCAGCTTGAAGCAGCAGCAGAAGTGTTTAACTCAACAAACAAAGATGGTATTGTAGTGACAATTGAAACTGCTACTGATTCGGTTAATCTTAAAACAAAGTACGCATCGGGAAATCCATGTACTATTAATCCAATCTGGCCTAGTTATTATACTGAATATGCAGATAAGGCGAAAGACCTTTCTCAGGAAGACTGGGTAAAGAATGTTGATGCAAAAGTACTGAAAAAATGCACATATAACGGAAAACTGATTGCATTTCCTTATACTTTTGAAGGTGACGGTCTCATATATAATAAGACAACGATTGAAAAGGCTATAGGTAAATCCTTTGATCCTGCCACAATCAAGTCTCTATCCGATCTTGAAGAACTTTACAAGAAAATTGAAGCCGGTGGAGTGACTCCGGTAGAAATTTCCAGTGACAGCTGGTCTCTTGGAGATCATTTTATTGCTACAGCATATGAGACTCAAAGTGATCCAGGGGCTTATGCTGTTACAGAACTGCAATCAGGAGCAGCTAAAATAGAAGATAATGCAACGTATAAAGGATTGCTGGATTTACTTGATCTTAATAAAAAGTACAACATATATAAAGATTCACCAATGTCTTCCGACTATAATACAACTGATCCGGAGAATATAGCGACTGGAAAAGTGGCATTCTGGTTTAATGGCAGCTGGACATGGGCAAATATATCACAGTTCCTTACTGGAGACCATGCAAATGACGAGTTTGGATTTTTACCATTGTTTGCAGATGAGAGAACAACAAATAATATCACTGTTGGTGTTACGAACTATTTGTTTATAGACACTACAAAAGCGACCAAGGCTCAGCAGGAAGCAGCCGGAAAATTCTTAAACTGGCTGGTATCAGATTCTGCAGGACAGGATCAGTTAGTAAACAAAATGGGTATTATCCCAGCTGTTAATAATATTACAGTTCAGACAGACAATGATTTAAATGCATCAATAATGGGATATTTAAAAGCAGGAAATGATCTTATGTTTTCAGATTTCCCCAGTGACCATGGATCTGTAGTTGGAGTTTTGATGCAGCAGTATCTTGCAGGTGTAATCGACAGGGATTCTTTGAGTAAATCAATCAACGAATATTTCACATCTCAAAAATAGCTAAGATTATTTATTATTTGTAAAAGTGCGGATATGGCGAAAAGGCTTAAGATCTAATCGTATATATTCGCACTTTAAATTATGGAGGTGCAATATGGGACATAATAAAAAAGCGCAGGGCTTGAAATTTTTCATTGCTTTTGCTGCCCCAACTGTTTTTATTTTTATAACAGTTGTCCTGATACCGTTTGTTTATGGTGTAATTATGACATTTACAGATACAAACGGTATTTCAAGTTCAATAAATTGGATTGGATTCAAAAACTATATCCAGGTCATAAAGGATAAAGCTTTTTGGAGTTCACTTCTGATTACAATTGAATATGTTTTGGCAAGTGTTATTTTTACTAACGCACTTTCTTTTATTATCGCATACTTACTGACACTGGGTATTAAGGGACAAAGCTTTTTGCGGTCTGCTTTTTTTACGCCAAATCTTTTAGGAGGTATTGTTCTTGGACTGGTATGGCGGTTTATATTTCAAAAATTTTTCGTCTATATTGGTACTGCATTTCATATTCCGATACTGGAAGTTTCCTGGCTGGCAGATTCGCATAAAGCGCTTATTGCCATGATTATTGTTTCAATTTGGAAAACGACAGGTTATTTAATGATCATATATATTGCAGGATTTACGAGTATACCAAAAGATCTGCTTGAAGCAGCAGATATTGATGGCTGCAATAAACTGCAGAAAATCTTAAAAATACAGGCTCCTATGATGGCATCTTCCTTTGTTATCTGTACTTTTCTGACAATTACAGGTTCATTTATGGCATATGATATAAACGTGTCGTTAACAAAAGGAGATCCTTTCGGAAGTACAACATTAATTTCGCTCAATATTTTTAGAGAAGCATTCGTGCACAATAATTATGGAAAAGGGCAGGCCGAAGCAATTATTCTATTTATCATTATTGCTTTTATAGCATCTTTGCAGGTATACCTTGGAAAGAAAGCGGAGGTGGAACAATGAAACCGGTGGAGAGTAAAAAAAGTCACAATGGTATTATCACAACTGCGATTTTATGGTGCCTGCTGATAATATTTATAATTCCGTTTGCCATTATGTTGATATCTGCATTTAAAACCAATGCAGAAATTATGGGAAATCCTTTAGCTATTAGTAAAAATCCTACCCTAAGTAATTTTATAGATGCTTTTACAGCAATGAATTATCCGGTTGCTCTTTTAAATACATTTATAATTACCCTTATTAGTGTGGCACTTATTATTCTTACATCCGCAATGGTGGCATATTATGTTCTTCGAAGTAAATCGAAAGTTGGTAAATTCATATTTTATCTGTTTACATCTAGTATGATGATACCATTTCAGGCAATTATGATACCTCTTGTTACAATATATGGACATCTTGGGCTGCTTAGTAACAGAATGACTTTGATTTATCTCTATATCGGATTTGGCTGCAGCCAGGGCATGTTTATTTTTCATGGTTTTATGAAATCAAGTATACCCATTTCAATAGAAGAATCTGCAAAAATTGATGGAGCAAATGTGAAACAGATCTTTTTTGGAATTGTATTTCCACTGCTCAAACCGATTATTGCAACACTGGCTGTACTTGATGTTTTATGGATATGGAATGATTTTATGCTTCCGTCCCTTGTTTTAACAAAACCGTTCCAACTGACACTTCCACTTTCGAATTATTCATTTTCAGGACAGATGTCGGTGAATTTCGGACCATTAATTGCATCTCTTGTAATGACCATCATTCCAGTGTTGGTTTTATATATTTTTCTTCAAAAATATATCATTGAAGGTATTACCTCTGGCGCAGTAAAAAGCTGATTTATACGAATTAATATTCACGGCAAGAATAATTACTTTAAAACACGAACAATACTTAAAATAAAAATGTATTGAATTTGGAGGATATTGTGACTGAAAACTGGTGGAAAGAAAGCGTTGTGTATCAAATATATCCGAGAAGTTTTTGTGATAGTAATCACGACGGGATAGGAGATATTAAAGGAATCATAGATAAACTTGATTATTTAAGACAACTTGGAATTGATGTAATATGGCTTTGCCCTGTATACAAATCACCAAATTGTGATAATGGATATGATATTAGTGATTATCAAAATATTATGGACGAATTTGGTACTATGAAAGATTTTGATGAACTATTGTACAGAGCTCATGAAAAAGGAATTAAGATCATCATGGATCTGGTTGTTAATCATACTTCTGATGAACATGCGTGGTTTATTGAAAGTAAGAAGAAATATAAAAATCCTTATCATGATTTTTATATTTGGAGAGAAGGTAAAAATGGTAAGGAACCAACAAACTGGGAGTCCTGGTTCAGTGGTTCTGCCTGGGAATACTGTGAAGACAGAAATATGTATTATCTTCATGTATTTGCAAAAAAGCAGCCGGATTTAAACTGGGATAATCCTGTTGTCCGTGAAGAAATATATAAGTTAATGCGATGGTGGTGTGAAAAAGGTGTAGATGGTTTTCGTATGGATGTGATCAGCATGATTTCAAAAGCGGAACAATTTGAGGACGGAAATGTTATGGAGGGGCATACTTATGGCGATCTGTCCCCCTATGTTATTCATGGACCGCATGTTCATGAATACTTAAAGGAGATGAATACTGAGGTATTAAGCAGATACGACTTGATGACAGTGGGGGAAACTGCAGGGGTAACTCCGGAAGAAGCAATTAACTATGCAGGATTTGACCGCCGGGAATTAAATATGGTATTTCATTTTGAACATATGGATTTGGATTTTGGTGAAAAAGGCAAGTGGAATGATAAACCACCCAAATTAACCAGATTGAAAGAAGTTATGAGCCGTTGGCAGAATGAGCTATATGACAAAGCATGGAATAGTCTGTTTTGGAATAACCATGATCAGCCACGAATTGTTTCAAGATTTGGAAATGATAAAGAATACTGGGAAAAATCAGCGAAAATGCTGGCAACCTGTCTGCATATGATGCAGGGAACGCCTTACATATATCAGGGTGAAGAAATTGGAATGACAAATATTCCGTTTACATCCATAGAGCAGTATCGTGATATTGAGAGCCATAATGCATGGAGAGATTTGGTTGAGAACGGAGATTTTACACCTGAATATATGTTGAAATGTTTAAATTTCAAAAGCCGTGATAATGCAAGAACACCAATGCAGTGGGATGACAGTAATTTTGCTGGATTTAGTGATTGCGAGCCATGGATACAAGTGAATTCCAACTATCAGAAAATAAACGCAGCATCACAGGTAAATGATCCTGATTCCATATTTTCATATTATAAAAAATTAATTCAATTGAGAAAGGAGCACAAAATAATAGTATACGGCAAGTACCAGCTGATCATGGAAGAAAGTGAGGCGGTCTTTGCATATATAAGATTTTATAAAAATGAAAAATTACTTGTATTGTGTAATTTTACCGATAAAGACGTGTTGTGCCAGATCCCCAATGAATATGATTTGATTGAAAAAGAATTACTGATAGGAAATTATCACGACTCACTACAGGATCCATGGAAATTACGAAGTTACGAGGCAAAAGTTTTTAAATATACAGATTAAATATTTAGCGGTGCAATGGGTAAAACTATTGTGCCGTTGATTAGAATATGTATTAATTATGAAAGGGTGAAACTATGGATATGCATTTGGTACAGAGCGATGGAAAAGAATTACTAAGATACACAGATATAAATATCCCTTTTGTGGACGACACAGGGGTAGAAAATGAAGTAATAAACTTATATCCATGCATGGAGTATCAAAGAATGGAAGGATTTGGCGGAGCCATTACAGATTCCGCAGGGTATGTATTTGCTCAGATGAATGAAGAGCAAAAAGATATCTTGCTGACAAATTATTTTAAAGAAGAAAATATGAATTACCAAATGGTAAGGATACCGATAGACAGTTGTGACTTTGCGACCCATATTTACTCTGCGGTTATAGACAAAGATGATTCGAAACTGCACTCATTTTCTTTTGCAGATACGGAAAGATATATTATACCAATGTTGAATGCGGCAGAAAAAAAAGCTGGAAAAAAGCTGAAAATTATGCTTTCAGCATGGTCTCCACCGGCATTTATGAAAACAAATGAAAGCCGCCTGAATGGTGGGGCATTAAAGCCAGAATACCGTCAGACCTGGGCGGAATATATTTGCAGATATATTAAAGAATTCAGAAACAGAGGATATTTGATATCTCGTCTGACGATTCAAAATGAACCCAAAGCAGTTCAGCCTTGGGATTCATGTGTATATAGTGCAAAAGAAGAAAAGGTTTTTTTACAGGATTTTCTTTATCCAACCCTTAAAAGACACGGTTTGGATCACATAGAAATTTTTATTTGGGATCACAATAAAGAGCGGGTTTTTGAAAGGGCTTCAGAGATTATCGACAATGAAACCAATAATATGGTAGCTGGTATTGCATTTCACTGGTACAGTGGAGACCATTTTGAAGCCCTGAATCTGGTGAGGGAGAAGTTTACTGATAAAAAATTGATTCTATCTGAAAGCTGTCTGGAATTTAATAAATATGATCCTGCTATGGAAAATCAGAATGCAGCAAGGCTGGCACATGATATGATAGGCAACCTTAATCATGGAATGAATGCATTTTATGATTGGAATATACTTTTAAACCAACTGGGAGGCCCGAATCATGTGAATAACTATTGTGATGCCCCCTATCTCTATGATGAAGTAAAAAAAGAATTGGTTTCTCGTATGATACAGCGATATTACTGGCACTTTGCGCACTTTATCAAAACAGGAGCTGTCAGGATAGCATATACAAAGTATACCTCAAAGCTGGATGTAACGGCCTGGCGAAACCCAGACAACAGTATTGTAATTATTGTTCTGAATTCAACAGACCAGCCAATCCCGTGTGTGCTTCGATTAAATGGTAAAATGGCTGAATTTGTAATTCAAAGTAATGCGATTGCAAGTGGAATCATTCATTTATAAATGTTTATTTTTCGTGAATTAAAATGAGATGAGCAAAAACAACACAGAAATAATAAGGAGATCAGAGATGGAAAATAGAGAATTGAATCTATGTGAAATACTCGGGAGAATACAGGTATGGGCTGCGCCTGTTATTGAAGGAGATATCCCGCATGGAGATATGCCAGGTGATAAGGTGCAGATTGAAGATACACATATTACAAAAGCAAACCAAATTTTTCCTGTTTTGATTGAACAGCTGTCATCAAAGATAAAGGAAACAAAGGTTAAAAAAGTGGTTGTAACTGTATGCGGTGGATCAGGAGTCGGAAAATCTGAGATTGCCTCCGTTCTGTCTTTCTATTTAAATAGTATTGGCATAGGTGCCTATACCTTATCGGGAGACAATTACCCGCACAGGATTCCCAGGTATAATGATGCGGAACGGCTGAGAATCTTCCGCGAAAGTGGAATTAAAGGCATGGTAAAGAACGGTGAATTTTCAGCAGAGCGGTTTGCTGTTTTACATAATTTTCAAATAAAGGAGGAGGATGCAAATCCTGTATACATGAAAGAATATCCATGGTTTAACAGCTATCTTTCAAGTGGAAAGGAAGCTCTTTCTTCTTATCTTGGTTCATCCAAAGAAATTGGTTTTGATGGACTGACTGACATTATTTCGCAATTTAAGAATGGAGAAGAAAAAATCTGGCTCAGACGAATGGGAAGAGAAGATACAGAACTGTGGTATGAAGAAGTGGATTTTTCTAATATTAATGTTCTGATTATTGAATGGACTCACGGAAACAGCAGCCAGTTTGAAGGAGTTGATATTCCAATTCTTTTGAATAGTACTCCGCAGGAGACACTTGTACATAGAAGAAGCAGAAATCGGGATGGTGCAACAGACAGTCCTTTTACAATGCTTGTACTTTCGATAGAACAGCAGATGCTGGAACAACAGGCATCAAGAGCAAAAATTATATTGTCAAAGAATGGGGAATTATTAAATTATAATGATTACTGTTCGCTTATGGATAAAAGCAGAGGTGAGATGGTATGAAAGAACAAAAGAAAAAAGGAAATGAACCAATGCTGAATGCTTATCCTGACAGTATGGGAGGGACACTTTCGGATATTGTCTCATTGCTTAAAAAACCGGAATTTGAGGATGTATTTGGATCTTTTTATGTATTGCCAAGCATCTTTCATACGGATCTTGACAGAGGTTTTTCTGTAATTGATTATGGATTAAATGAGCTGCTGGCAAAAAAGGAAGATTTAGATGGCCTGGAACAATCAGGGATTGATTTAAAGCTTGATTTTATACTAAATCATTCTTCCGTACTTTCAGCACAGTTTCAGGATATTCTTAAAAATGGAAAAGAATCAAAGTATAAAGATTTTTTCATTGACTGGAATCAGTTTTGGGAGGGAAAAGGTACTTTGACGGCTGAGGGATATATTCAGCCAGAAGAGAAATATATTAGAAATATGTTCTTTCGTAAGCCGGGTCTGCCAATTCTGATGGTACGTATGCCGGATGGAAGTGAGATTCCTTATTGGAATACGTTCTATCAGGAGATACGTTATAAAAGAGTAGAGGTACAAGAACTGATGCAGGAACTCTCTGTTCAGTACGGAGTGGCGAAAGAACTCAGCTATATCATCAATCAGGAATTAGAGCAGGGGAATATACCACAGAAAATTGCTTTGCAAAGGTATCATAGTTTAAGACCTCGGGTTATTGAACTGCTGGAGAAAAAAAGAGAATACTTAGGGCAGATGGATCTGAATATAAAATCACCGCTTGTATGGGATTATTATGAGAGTGTATTGAAAAAACTGAGTGAGTATGGTGCAAAAATTGTTCGTCTGGATGCCTTTGCTTATGCGCCGAAGGAACCAGGAGAAAAGAACTTTCTAAATGATCCTGGAACCTGGGATCTGCTGGAGAAAGTTCGAAAATTGGCAAATCAATATGGACTTACACTGCTGCCAGAAATACATGCAGGTTATGGAGAAAAGATATATGAGCTTTTGGCTGAAAAAGGGTATATGACTTATGATTTCTTTTTGCCGGGACTTATTATTGATGCCTTGGAAAATGGAAATAGCAGCAGATTAAAGTCATGGGCTGAAGAGCTGATTGCTAAAAAAATACAAGTAGTAAATATGCTTGGATGCCATGATGGGATACCTCTTTTGGATTTGAAAGGTTTGTTACCGGAAGCCCGGATCGAGGCGCTGATTGACACAATTGTAAAAAGAGGCGGTTATGTAAAAAATCTTCATGGACAGAAGAATATCTATTATCAGGTGAATGCGACTTATTATAGTGCCTTGGGGGAAGATGACAGAAAGATGCTACTGGCAAGGGCTTTGCAGATTTTTATGCCTGGAAAACCACAGGTATGGTATCTGGATCTGTTTGCTGGGAAAAATGACCACAAGGCAGTGGAATTGGCGGGAGCAGGAGGACATAAGGAAATAAACAGGACGAATCTTACAACAAACGAGATCGATGCAAGACTTGGACTACCTCTTGTACAAAAGCAGATAGACATGCTTAGATTTAGAAATCAATATTCTGCATTTGCACCTGACTCAGATATCACATTGACTTCCCATGATTCAGAAATATTTATTAAATGGGAAAAGGATAATTACTGTGCAATATTAAATGCGGATCTTTCACAAATGAGTTTCGAAATGAAAGGCTGGGGCAAATCAGGAAGCATCGACTTCTTTATGAAACAGTAATATTTGATATGAACGGTTAAGAGATACAGAAAATGGAGGGAAACGTTGATTACTCTGAAAGATATAGCTTTGGAAACTGGTTTGACAGTAACGACAGTTTCCCGGGTGTTGAATAATCGTGGGTATATTAGTAAGGATACCAGGACCAGAGTTTATTCTGCCATGGATAAGTTAAATTATCAGCCAAATGAGGCGGCAAGATCTTTGGCGAAGAAATCAACAAATGTGATAGGTGTAATAGTTCCAGACATCGGTCACCCGCGTTTTGCCCGAATAATCAGCCTTCTGGAAAATAATGCATACTTACATGGAAAAAAGATTTTTCTGTTTGAGTCAATGAATAAGGACGGCAGAGTAAAAGAATACTTAAAAATGTGTTCAGCGAGCAGAGTGTCAGGCATTATTCTGTGTAGTGGAAATGTAATGCCTGAAAAAGATTACTCTATAGATATACCAGTTATTTCTCTTGAAGGTGATACTGAAAATATAACATCGTCAATTCAGAGTGATAATGGACTTGCAGGAAGGCTTGCTGCAAAGCACTTGATTTCATGTGGCTGTAGCCATCTGCTATATTTTAATTTTGCGGATGGAGATACAAAGTTATCAGATTACAGGGCAGCGGCATTTCAGACAGAGTGTGAAAGAGCAAATGTATCCTGCAAAGTAATTAAGACGAATATAGTTCTAGATAGAGAAATGGAATATAATAATATTTTAGTAAATACTTTACGGGAGAATCCAGAAGTTGATGGTATTTTTACCAGCAGTGATACTATAGCAGCTCAGCTGCTGCAGGTTTGTCATCAGCTTCACATTGAAGTTCCTTTAAAAATAAAGATTGTTGGTTTTGGTGATGCTGATATTTCGAAATTAACAATACCTCAAATTACTACAATACATTTGCCCCTTGAAGAACTGGCGAGGATAACCGTTGATTTAATTGTAAGAGCTAATGAGGGAGTGACAATTCCAAGTAAAACCATTTTGCCAGTTTTATTAATAAGAAGGGGGACAACATAAAGAATGCATTGATTTATATAAATACTGCAAGAGGTTGAAAAGAAACAAAGAAGTTGGAAGATTAGGAATATAAAAATAGCATTCAGGCTAAGTCTGGATGCTATTTTTGCGAGTAGGGTAAATAAATTATAGATATAGAAAAAATCACAGAAGGAGGGCTCCCGTGAATCAACAACCAAATAAGTATAAGGAATATATTGATTGTTCAAGAAGTAACTTCTGGTCTGATGTGGTTACATTTTTCAGCAGAATGAACGTCTTTTATGGCACTGTATCTTTATCCCAATGTGGAAGCAAAACGGTTGCTACAAAGAGCCGATTATACGGATAATTCACATAAACGATGAAGGTATTGGTGGGCATTTGATTGCCTCAATTCAGGAACAGAGAAAGCTGGCGCTGGTCCATCAATGTTATTAATTGGAAGGAAAATCGGTATGGTAGCCATTTAGTAGAGGGCGAGTATGCACCTAAAACGATTGAATGTTATTTAAGCTATATCGTCAGATTTATGCAGTTTTTGGAAGAAACCGTGTTTATTATATTCACATAATCAATATAATGTTAATTCAGTTGCTGGCAAATACAATTCTCGATTTATCATTTAAAACTTAGTATTTTTTCAAAAGCGCTCCGTTAGGTCCTGAAACCTCAAGTAAGGTCAAGGATCTTACTTTTAAGGTAGGGTATTATATACCATGACAGCTATTTACAGGCTTACTATTTTAAAAATTTTTATAGGAAATTTTAATATATTAATCTAAATCTCACAGAAATCTCACACCCATCTTTCTATTCTCACACCAACTTCACATCATTTATATTACA
>JAGFZX010000011.1 GCA_017889585.1 Bacillota bacterium | reverse complement strand
AGGGGATTGCTTCCTCGTACCTCGTCGCAATGACAGCCAAAAACTTATACTTTCTGATTCCGTAAGAAAAACGCTTGGCGTCTTTTTAAAACTCCCTCGGTGTCCTCAGCGTTCTCTGCGGTAAAAAGCCATCCTAAAAACAAGAAAGATTTACCGCAGAGAACGCTGAGGATAAGAAAAACTCGGCCCCAGCCAAGTTTCAATTCGCTGTATCATCTATCTAGAGTGTAACCTATTCCTAAATGCTCTATGTTACGATCATGTTAAAAATTTGTTAATTTTCATTAATCCACTAAATTCTCTATAATGAACCCCAGATGGATAGTCGCAAAAAAAGCTGCCATTACTGGCAGTTTAATTTTTGCGCATCCGTTGTCCTGTTACTAAGTAAATAACCCATTCGGCAATATTCGTAGCATGATCAGCCACTCTTTCTAAATAGCGAGCTACGAACAGCAGCTGTGTGGCCTGCTTAATTGTAGTCGGATCTTCCATCATATATGTCAATAACTCGCGAAACGTTTGTGAATACAGATCATCTACCGCATCATCATCTGCACATACCTGTTCAGCCAGAGTAATATCTAGATTGATATAAGCCACCAGAGAGTCTTTTAGCATTTTCTGGGCCATAGCCGACATACGAGGAATATCCACCAACGGCTTAATGAGTGGCTGCTTGCCAATATCTAAGGCAATTTTAGCAATATCAAAGGCATGGTCACCCACTCGCTCTAGATCAGTGGTAATTTTCAGCCCTGTGCCAATAATCCGGAGATCCCGGGCTAAAGGCTGTTGCCGAGCGATGAGTACCATACACTTGTCTTCAATATCACTTTCCAGATAGTCAATATAGTCATCACCATCCATAACAATTTTGGCACTTTCCAAATCTTGTGAGGACAATGAGGCTACAGCTTGATCAATGGCCTGTTCAACAAGAGTACCCATCTCTAAAATTTCCTGCCGTAGAGCTTCCAGTTCCTGATTATAACTTTGTCTGGTACTAGTCATACTTTCCCTCCCTTAACCAAATCGGCCAGTAATATAATCTTCTGTACGTTTATCTTGCGGTCTGGTGAACATGATATCTGTTTTATCATATTCCACCACTTCACCGTTTAAGAAAAATGCTGTACTATCTGATACCCGAGCAGCCTGTTGCATATTATGAGTAACCATCACAATCGTATACCTTACTTTTAATTCTGTTACTAATTCTTCGATTTTCATTGTCGATATTGGATCAAGGGCTGAGCATGGTTCATCCATTAAGAGCACTTCAGGCTCAATAGCTAGCAACCTGGCAATACAGAGTCGTTGTTGCTGGCCGCCTGACATTCCCATTGCTGAACTATGAAGACGATCTTTTACCTCATCCCACAAGGCTGCCCCCTGCAGACTTTTTTCCACCAGTTCATCTAGTGTTGACTTATTTTTTATACCATGAATCCGCGGACCGTAGGCAATATTATCATAAATCGACATAGGGAACGGATTTGGCCTTTGAAAAACCATCCCCACCCGTTTGCGAAGAGACACTACATCAGTATCAGGATGATAAATATTGACACCATCTAATAAAATTTCACCCTCGATTTTTACATTAGCAATTAAATCATTCATCCGATTGAGTGTTTTGATAAAAGTAGATTTACCGCAACCTGAAGGGCCAATTAAGGCCAATACACTATTTTCATTCACATCCAGGGATATTTTTTTTAATGCCAATACATCCCCATAATATAGTTTTAATTTATTAACATGAATTTTATAATCCATATATTTCCTCCTGTCGGTTAACGCTTATAACATGCGAAATATCCTTACAGGAAATATACCACAAAACACACTATCTTATTATTAAGTTTATATTAGGTTTTTGTTAAATTTCACTAAAGCGGTAGCCAACCCCTCGTACCGTCTCTATCCCTTCAGCTACTTCAGGATGCTTTGCCAGTTTAGCTCTTAAATGACGGACATGAACGTCCACCGTACGTGTATCACCAAAGTATTCATAACCCCATACTTTTTCCAGCAATTGTTCTCGAGTATAAGCCCTGCCAATATTTGTGACAAATATTTTTAAGAGTTCATATTCTTTAGGCGTAAGTTCTAGTTTGTCATTACCGAGGTAAACTTCATAGCTGGTAAAATTTAATTTTAATTTACCTAGAACTAACTGACCATCCTGTCTACTCTCTTTCTGACTGCGGCGCAGCACGGCCTTAACCCTTGCAACAAGTTCTCGAGGGCTGAAGGGCTTTGTCATATAATCATCAGCACCGAGCTCTAGTCCAATAATCTTATCAACTTCCTCATTTTTTGCTGTCAGCATAATGATAGGAATGCCTGATGTATGACTCTGACCTTTTAGGATGCGGCATACTTCCATACCATCAATACCTGGCAACATAACATCAAGAATGATCAAATCAGGCCTCGCAGTTCGAGTTAGTTCTAGTGCTGTGTGTCCATTATTAGCTTCCACAGTATGATAGCCTGCTTTATCTAGATTAAACACGAGCAATTCACAAATTGACGGTTCATCATCAACAATCAATATAGTTCCGTTCAAATTCATCACTCTTCCTTATAGTAAAAACCAGGTTATTAATAACCTGGTTTTTGCTTAAATAAATTTTTATTTATTAACGGCGTCTTTCAAGCCTTTGCCAGCTTTAAATACTGGATTTTTTGATGCTGGAATGGTGATCTCAGCACCAGTTTGAGGGTTGCGGCCTTTTCTTTCTTCGCGAGCTTTCACTTCAAAAGTGCCAAAACCAATAATTTGTACCTTATCTTCCTGTGCTAAAGCTTCCTCAACGCTAACGAATAGCGCATTAATCGCTTTCTCAGCATCCTTCTTAGTCAAACCCGCCTTTTCTGCAACACTCGCAACTAACTCAGTTTTATTCACAAAATTAGCCTCCTTATGAAAATCATTACGAATAGTTTATTCGCTATCATTCTTTTTATTCCTGTCTGTATTTTAAAAAAATACTAAAAAACCATTATAATCCTGTCTTTTCTTGCTTTTTAGCCTCTTCCCACAACATATCAAGCTCATCTAATCCTAATTTTTCCCATTTTAGTCCATTTTTATTTACAGCATTTTCAATATATGAAAAACGCCTTACAAACTTGTTATTGGTAACATTAAGAGCCACTTCGGCATCAAATTTCAAGAACCTTGCTAGATTTACTACGGAAAACAAGACATCTCCCAGTTCACCTTCTATCTCTGTATTTTTCCCCTTCTCACAAGCAGACTTAAGTTCAGTTAGCTCTTCTTGTATTTTATCCCATACAGGCTGAATGTCATTCCAATCAAATCCAACCTTAGCTGCCTTAGCCTGAAGTTTATAGGAACGCATCAGACTAGGCAGACCCTTAGGTATACCATCTAGCACAGACAATCGCTCACTGCCGTATTCCTGCTGTTTAATCGCATCCCAGTTTAAGAGGACCTCACCAGCATCACGAACTGAAGTATCACCAAATACGTGAGGATGACGACGCACCATTTTTTCTGTAATTACATCAACCACCTGCTGCATGGTAAATACTTTTGATTCTTCGGCGATACGAGCATGAAAAACAATCTGCAACAATAAATCTCCAAGTTCCTCACATAACTTGTCCCCTTGTTCTAGATCAATAGCCTCTAGTACCTCATATACTTCTTCTACTAGATAGCGCCTAAGACTCGTATGAGATTGCTCAATATCCCATATACAGCCCTCTGGCGAACGAAGGGTAGCCATAACATCCACTATAGGGTCTAATGTAAACCGCTCTGCCGCTGCTCTGCGGGGCACATATAGACTGGTAAGATGATCAATTCCAGATATCCTATCGAGTTCAAAGAGAGGCACTGACAGTATTTGTTCCTCTGGCAGGCCCAAATTTTGCACAACCACAACTTCATAGTCATCAGGATAGTACTCCATCAATGCCAATTTCACCTCTGAGGCTACATGAGGATTATATACTTGGGTTACCACTAGAGCAGTGGTTAATTCAGGGGACAGTGACGCAACGTCAGCAGCATCAAGTACTGTTAGGCCTTCAATCGGATCAATGGCAAGCCTGGTATATAATACTTCCAAAAAGCTCATACCTGGCAAAATATTGACGGTAATTCCCTGTTCCATGGCGAGTTGCCTGATAAGTATAACTGTTCTTTCAGCTACTAGCGGACTGCCTGGCACAGCATATACAAGATTTTCCCCTGATGCCGCCTGGGCCAGGCAGTCACTGACAATCGCGCTATAAACCTCTTCAAAAGAGTCCTTTTCTTCATAAATATGATCATAGCTGCTAAACTCAATACCACGCGACCTCATTTCAGATACGGTGGGATGCTTAGCAGTGCGCAAAATTAGAGGTCTAGCTGCCTTTAGCATTTCTAAAGTTTCTACTGTAATAAGCCCAAAAGCACCAGGGCCTAAGCCTACAATTGTAATTTTTCCCATGTCATCGCCTCATATTCATATTGAAATTAAAAACATTAAACCGCAGAGAGCACAGAGGAGAAATTGTTATTATGATATAGCCTCTGCGTCCTCTGTGCCTCTGCAGTAAAGGATGTGTTAAAATTTTCTTTACTATACTATTTATGTAACAAACCTAGTTTGCTCAATGCATCAGATAATCTTATGCCAATTTTGGGGATTTTTTCAACATCACGTTGCCGTATACCGCCCAATAACAACAGACTAGCTCCATATACGATACCACCAATACTGATAGATACCAAAGTTGCAATTGTATTATGAAAAATCCTAAGCATAATACTATCATATATCAGCAGGACTGCGCCACCCATCACAATCGTAGCAGCAACGGTTTTTAATGTATCTCTTATATCAATACTAAACCCTACATAGCGATATACAAAATAGATATTTAAAAGAGCAGCTACACCAAAATCAGCATTTGTGGCCCAAGCGGCGCCTTTAATGCCGAGAGATGGCATGGCGGTTAATGTCCAGCTCATGAATATTTTTACTACAGCTGCAACAAGCATATTAATCAGAGGAATGGCAGTATGACCCAGTCCCTGTAGCACCCCGGTACTCACTTGATGAACCCCCAAGAGCACAATACCCACCGACAAAATGGCAATGGGTACGCCAGCATTCGGTGTACCATAGAGCATTTGAGAGATAGGTGTGGCCAACAGATACATACCGACAAAACTTGGTATAGTAATCAAATTGGCAATTCGCATGGCCATCGTTGTACGCTGATAAATACGCTCATGATTCTTCAATGTAAAAGCTTCTGACACAGCAGGCACTAAACTGGCTGCCAGTGAAGCAGTCAAAATGGTCGGTAGATTGATCAAAGCGACTGCCATGCCTGTAAGATAACCAAAGAGCTCAGTTGCCTGAGTTACTGTATAGCCGGCTATCTCTAGCCGCGCTGGTACAATGAACAAATCAATACTGGCTACCACTGGCAACATAATATTGGCCAAGGATACTGGCAAGGCCAATTTTACAATACGAGATATAATTTTCAAACTCGGTTCCTGCTGCACATCTGGCTGCATAGCTACATTACTTCTTAAATCATCACGTTGCTGATAATAGTAATAAATTAATACAAGTAAACCAACCAATGACCCAGGAGCTGCACCGAAACTGGCACCAGCCGCTGCATATTCAAGGCCTAGTGGCAGTAAATAATAGGCGAGAAAAATCATCGTCACAACTCTGAATAATTGTTCAAAAATCTGAGATATGGCTGTTGGCGTCATCATCTGTAGTCCCTGAAAATAACCACGATAGCTTGATAATACCGTAACAAATAATATGGCTGGTGCTAAAGCGACAATCGCATAATAAGCCCGAGCATCTCGTACAAAATGATGTTCAATCAACCACCCTGCACCAAAATATAACAAAAAAGTAAATATAATTCCCGTTATTGTGAGCAGTCCTAGTGAAATGCGAAACACACGATTAGCACCGCGAAAATCAGATAAAGCTACTTTTTCAGCAACAATAATCGAAATAGCGACAGGAATACCCGCTGATGAAACACTCAGCGCTAATAGATAAATAGGATAAGCCATCTGATAGAGTCCAATACCCTCGCCGCCGAGCAGGCGAGATAACAAAATACGATTTACCGAACCAATAATTTTCACAATAACACCGGCAACAGTTAAAATTAACGCCCCTTTTAAGAATGTATCTTTATTCACCTGCGTCCTTCCTCTCCACAGCATTCCCCACTCATAGTATATAGAGTCTGTTTCAAAAAGCCCACCTGTGCTTCGACACAAGTGGCAGGCTACATTTCCAATGTAAGGTTGCGTATTTTTTAAACAATACCTATTATAGCAAAATATAGTAATTAGTAATATAGCAGATGTTAAAAAAATGTAATTAGAAAAGTAGCGAACTTATGTCCGCTACTTAATAATCGCAAAGAAGCTTATTTATGTAGCCATCTGTTTGGCTAAAAATCCTGCCGCAGTTTCAGCTAGCTTGACTTCCATTTCACCCATTTGTAGTCCAGGTTGCTTAGAGCAAATGATGACTGCACCAATAGCAACACCCTCAACCATAATGGGCGCCATCACTTCGGCTGTAAATTTACATAGTTGATCTTCTTCGTCACCATCAATAATACAGCCGTTACAACTCTTGCCTTCACCAAGGTTATTCAACAAAATTGCTTTACGGTCTTCCATCACTTTTTCCACAACTGACCCCAATGGCTTATTCAAAAACTCTTTCTTTGATGAGCCGGCGACAGCAACTATATTATCTTTATCTGCTATTAAAATAATATGTCCTATCGCTTCATACAATGAATCAGCATACTCCTTGGCAAAATCACCCAATTCGCTTACTGGAGAATATTTTTTTAGAATCACTTCTCCCTCACGGTCAACATATATCTCTAATGGATCACCTTCACGAATCCTGAGTGTTCGCCTAATTTCTTTCGGAATAACTATTCTACCTAAATCATCAATCCGCCTTACAATTCCAGTCGCTTTCACCAGTATCCCCCCTTTTCTACAAGTTTTTACATTGGATTGTAATGATAGTATATATCTGACCTAACATTTTTATTCACCTGCATTTGCCATTTAATAATTATATTAGTCATTCTATTTTTACATTACAGCAGGAGTTAATGTGGCAAATACTTTTACCAGCCAGGTCAATAATGAATCATTTGCTATTTGCAATGTCTTTAGCCTAATACCTTCTGGATAAATGTTAACTCTGGCCGGAAATGCTTCTTTAAGTGCCATGATCTGGGCTGGGTCCACATTAGGCCGATCACTGAACATCACTTCTACATAATTAGGGTGTTGAATAACAGAACGAATACCAATTGTTCGGGCTAAATTTTTAATTTTGACGACTTCCAATAAATTCAATACACATTGCGGCGGTTCACCAAATCGATCAATCATTTCATCCAATAAATCGGCAACATGCTGCTCACTTCTGCTAGCGGCAATACGCTGGTATATTTCAATTTTATGCATAGCATCGCTAATATAGTCGCCACTAATATAGGCATCTGTATTAAATTCTAACACAGGTTCAATGGGCACTTGTACGCTCTGTCCTGTTTTCAAATGTTGTACTGCTTCCTCTAACAGACGACAGTACATTTCAAAACCCACACTAACAATATTTCCATGCTGCTGTGCGCCTAGAATATTACCAGCACCACGAATTTCTAGATCACGCATTGCAATTTTAAACCCTGCCCCTAGTTCAGCAAATTCCTTAATGGCCTGCAAACGTTTTTCCGCTACTTCGGTTAATACTTTGTCTGCACGATAGGTAAAGTAAGCAAAAGCCATACGATGGGAACGTCCTACCCGTCCTCGCATCTGATACAACTGAGACAAACCAAACCTGTCGGCATCATATACAATAATAGTATTGGCATTTGGCACATCAAGACCGTTTTCAATAATACTCGTACATAACAGCACATCATCATGACCTTCATAAAAATCAAGCATCGCCCGTTCTAACAGTTCTTCCGGCATTTGACCATGGGCAACGCGAATTTTGGCATCAGGCAACATTTCCGCTAAACGCCGATACATTTTATCAATTGTCTGGACTCTATTATAAACAAAATACACCTGCCCGCCCCGTTTTAGCTCCCGCTTAATGGCATCACGAATGATTTCTTCATCATATTCCACTACATAGCTCTGTACAGGGAAGCGTTCCTCAGGGGGAGTTTCAATAATACTCATATCCCGTGCACCCACTAAGGACATATGTAATGTGCGGGGGATAGGTGTGGCACTTAAAGTCAGTATATCAATATTAGTACACCATCGTTTCAACTTTTCTTTTTGTTTTACACCAAAGCGTTGTTCTTCATCAACAATAAGAAGCCCAATATTTTTAAACTTCACATCAGACTGCAAAATACGATGGGTACCAATGAGCACATCTATCTTGCCACTAGCGAGTCTCTCAATGGTAGCCCTCTGTTCCTTTGCACTCCTGAAACGGCTAATTACGTCGATGGACAGCCCTGTATCCTCGAATCTGGCGCTAAATGTCTGATAATGTTGCTGTGCTAGCACTGTAGTTGGTACTAATACCGCAACTTGTTTGCCACTCATTATCGCTTTGAAAGCTGCTCTAATGGCCACCTCAGTTTTACCAAACCCCACATCGCCACACAGCAGACGATCCATCGGCCTCGACTGTTCCATATCAGCTTTAATTTCTGCAATGGCGACAAGTTGATCGGGTGTTTCTTCAAAGGGAAAAGCATCTTCAAATTCTTTTTGCCAAGGCGAGTCAGCTTCACAGGCAAAACCTGATGCAACCTGCCTTTGAGCATATATTTCTAACAATTCTTTCGCCATATCGGCTACTGCTTTTTCCGCTTTACCCTTGGCCTTTATCCATTCACTGCCACCCATTTTACTAAGACGAGGTGCATCCCCCTCTGAGCTGATATATTTCTGCAATAATTGCACCTGATCTGTCGGCACATATAGTTTATCTTCCCCAGCATAACGAATATGCAAATAATCTTTGTGCACATTACCAACAGCAAGAGTCTCTACACCCACATATTTGCCAATACCATGATTAATATGTACAACATAATCGCCAACTTTAATATCACGAAAATAAGCAATCTGTTGCCCCTTCGATACCCGCGGACGAGGTCTTTTCTTCTGGCGTCCCATAATGTCTTTCTCAGTACAGAGCACAAAATGAGCCTGAGGCAGTTCAAAACCTGACGACAATATACCTACTGTCACTAGGGTCGTACCAGCAACTAAGGTCTGTACATCACCAGCAAAAATAGCGTTAACCCCTTCTTCTGCCAAACTTTGCTGCATAGACATGGCTTTTTCTAAGTTCGACATAAAAATTACTGTATTGAAATTGCGTTCCTGCCAACTTTTTAGCTCTGTCAACACCATATCCATCTGTCCGTGAAAAGGCGCAACGCCTTTGGCAGTAATGCTTATGATGTCACTCGGTTCAGTATAAGGAATTTTCTGCAACATTAATGATAAATACAATATATTATTTTTTTTAGCCACTGCCACTAAATCTGCCCAGCTAAATGTGATTTTCTTAATCTCAGGGTTTTCCTTAATTAACTTACCAATCTGCTCTCTGATACGCGCTGCTTCATCAAAAACAATAGTCGCTGTATCAGGCAAATATGACAGAAATACAGCATGTTTATTTTTGTATTGTACTTCAGAAAGTGCAAGTATATCGATCTCCGTTATACTGTTTATGGAACGCTGAGTGATAGGATCAAATTCACGCAGAGAATCCACTTCATCTCCAAACAATTCTAAACGTATTGGCACTTTATTATTTATAGGGAAAATATCAACAATGCCGCCTCTTACACTAAACTGACCTATGGATTCTACTTGGTCAACGCGTTCATAACCAAACCCTATCAATGACTCGATCAATTGCTCACGTATCACTTCAGTGCCACTGTCTATTGTAATGCGACTATTTTCAAAGTCCGCCTTGGATAAAACTCTTTGCATAGCCGCTTCAACTGTAGCCAAAACAATAATCTTCTCACCCCGGGCCATACGCCCCAATACATCCATACGCTTAGCGGCCAATTCTACACCTTTGGCAGCCGCCGTAAAAGTAACAATATCAAGCACTGGCAATTCCAGTACAACTGCCTCAGGAATTAGGGTCGCCAAATCCAATCGCAAATATTCAACAGATTCATAGTTGCTAGTAATAATTACCATAGGCCTCGAATCAGAGCAATAAGCTGCTGCTAGCAATACACTTTTCTGCGCACCTGTCACGCCATAAATCTGACTCTGATTAACCTTTAGTCCATAAGCTGTTATTGCTCGTTTAACTCCCTGATCATTTTCCATCATTTTAAATAACTTATTCATAGACACCTCATCCTATATAAAAAGCGCTAATACACCGTTGTAGCTATAAAGTAGATAACTTGAACATAAGAAATAGATTTTAAAGAAACGCTAAACCATCCTATTAAACCGCAAAGACGCAAAGGATACAAAGAATATGCAAGAATAATAACACTATTATTTCTTTGCGATCTTTGTGGTCTTTGCGGTTAATCATTGTTATTTTCATCATAGTTTTTCTTATGCGAGCATGCTAGGAACTATGCTTGCAATGACAGCTAAAAGGGGCTTTAGCAATTGCTAAAGCCCTTAAATATTTTTTTGTTTGAAATAACACTAGTTAATAATGTTAGCATTAGAATGCTAAGGTCGCGACTCACGAAAAATCTTTTGACAAAGATTTTGGTTCGCTGCTTCAATGTAACAAATTGACTTTCTGCTCAGTCTCCCCTTCATTCGCTAATCCTAATGATTCTATACACTCATCACACAATGAATATACATACATAACATTAGCCAATGAATCAATTTTTATTATATCTTGACGCTCGTCAGCAGTCAAGCAATCAAATCCAAACTTTACTTCATCAACTTTATCCACTTCGATCATATCAATAGCCTCACCGCAATGCTCACAGGTATAATATATTTTCATAAACAGCTCTCGCCTCCTAGAAGATAATAAGGAAAGCAGTCACAAGTTGCTTCAGCAACAGTGTGATGGGCTTTGTTCGATGCGTTAGCAGTCGAACATCCTTCGCCCCTAATGGCAATACAAGCCAAGTCCTTTCTTATAGCGGCAGTCTAGTTAGACAACCGAATAAGGGTCAAATTCCAAACCAAATGTACACCTATCCCGACAGCGATTCCAATAAAGATACTATTGCTTAGGTTGAAGACGAAAACTGTTAATCCACCAAATAAAGTATGACCTACGATGCTGAGTAATGCGGCAATAATGCCACGTTGTCCATTCTGTCGATTAAACCAATCATAGCCTGCTTCTAAAATACCAAATATGATGTGGGTGACTAAAATATCGGCTGCTAAATAATAGGCGCAAAGTGTTTTGGTCAACTCTTCCACTACCGGACTATAGCTAATAACAACCTTAATACCAATATATTTTAGCAATAACCTGTTTACTAAAAAACTCAATCCAGCCATTAAACAGCCAATCACATAAGCCATAACAAATCCTTTACGGTCAAGAGTATGCTCATATTATTGCCGATATATGTTATGGTTATACTAGAGATAACCATTCTTGTTCTATACATGAAAAAGCAGGCTTGAGCAATCGCTCAAGCCTGCTTTCTCTGCTAAGGCAGTACGTTATACGGATTTATGGGCACACCATTTTTAAGCACTTCAAAATGCAGATGTGGACCAGTTGAGTTACCTGTATTACCCATATAGGCTATAACCTGGCCACCCTTTACATATTGTTGATTTTGCACATTAGCTTCACTTAAATGGCCATACAGAGTCGAATACCCCTGATCATGTTCAATAACCACGGTATAACCATAGCCAGCATACCAACCAGCATAAACAACACGCCCTGCCCTCGCCGCTCTTATCTTCGTACCAACATCATTGGCAAGATCAATGCCGCTATGCTGTCTGCCCCAGCGATAACCATAACCAGAAGTTAGCTCTCCTACTGTTGGCCAGGCAAAACGTTCACCAATACTTCGTGATACAGGAGCATCAGCCCGGGCCAACTGCCGCTCGATATTTTGAGGTTTTTTGCCACCAGGAATAAATATTTTTTCACCAATAGCAATTTCTTCGCTACCTTTACCATTAGCAATCATGATGGTGTCTACACTAACGCCATAAACATTAGCAATGCTCCACAACGTATCCCCCATATCAGCAGTATGTAGCATACCTCTACTTGGCAAAATTACTAATTGATCTCCCTGATGAATATCTGCACTAAGATTATCATTCGCTGCCTGTAAAGTCTCTACATCAATAGCATACTTTTCAGCAATAATACCTAGATTCTCACCGTCTTGTACAGTATGCATCCTAACTTTGACAGGTACAGCTAGGGTTGTTTGGGCCATTGCTTCAATCTGTTCTGGCACCTCAGCCTTTTCTTCCCGCACACCTTTAGGCATAGACACTAGTCCAACGGCTAATAAACAAAGGGTTATTACTGTTATTAATCCCCCTACGATCTTAGGCTCACATTTTATCGTGATGAACTTCACTACACCACCTCCGTCGTATTAATTAAGAATTGTTCCATAAAGAAAACTTGGCTTGTGCCAAGCCTTCAGATCTAAAAGGATGTTCGACTGCTAACATATCGAACAAATCGATCACATTGCCCTCTAAGCGTCATATGGCTGTTTTGAAGAATCAGAACATACTCTACTTTTTAATTCCCTAAATAAACAACCTAGGAGTACTATATATCATACTCCTAGGTTATCTTTTTTATGCAACTTAAGTCAATTTATTTAATGTTTGTGACGGGAACGACGTAAGGAAATAATTTCAATATCTTCTAATGCTTCTATATATGTTAAATCCTGCTCACTTTGTGCCGGTATCAATAGTTGCCCACCACATTGAGCACACTCCAATTCAATTCCGCCAGGCAACACTTCAGCTCCAATAGCACTACTGCCACAACGACAATGCAATCCACCTTTCTCCGCCATATCATGTATCTTATTTAAAGTTTCTAACATAACTTGAGGATTTTGAATATAATCATCATATTCATCCATATCAGAAGCCAGTTTTTCAAACTCTACTTTATACTTATTAACAAATTCCGCAATAACTTGTCTTGCTCCAATAAACCCCAGTTCAAAATTTTCCTGCACACAATATATTTTATCTATTTCAGCGCGCCACAAGCGCTTGCTGTCAAGGCAAATAACATGATTTGTCTGGCATAACACGCAAGGGATGTCAAGCAAACATTGACGTTCACCACTACTGGTAATAGTAGCTTGTATCTGGCCGCAACTGCATAAAAGGTTTCGCTGCATAGTGCTTTTCAGATTAAATCGTGAAATATTATGCATGTGTATCTTACCGCACCGGGAACAATACAAAGCCAACGTCGAAACAGTATTAATAACCATATACATCCCTCCTATGGTTATTCAATTCGCCAGACAACAAAAAAGTTCCTGCCTACTGGGGCATTTTACTACTCTTTATCCAATTTTTAGTTCACGTTCTATCGTATTCGAGGAAATTACTTGGCCAATCATAGTACATAATTCAATGATATCAAAAGGCTTGGTAACATAGGCATATGCACCAAGTTCTTTAGCTATATTTACTAATCCTAATTCGCCATATGCTGTCATCATAATGACTTTATCTGCCTGATTTAAGTGCTTAAGTTCCCGTAGTGTCTCAATACCATCCATGCCTGGCATTTTCATATCCATCAAAATTAAATCTGGCTTAAGATCTTTAGCTTTTTGAATACCCTCATAACCATTAGCAGCAGTATACACGTTATATCCTTCTTCAGTGAGAACTTCCATCAGCAATCTTCTGATTCCCGGCTGATCATCAACAACCAATACTGTACATTTGTCATTATGCATTCTTATTCGCTCCTTATTTGCTATATGCTTCATATTATATGTCTATTCGCACAATACCAAAAATATCCTCCTACTTTATGGAAAATAAAGGATTATTTGATAATGTTTTTAAATATTCTTTCTCTAGCAGCATGCAATATTGTCATTACTTTATAAGCTAGCTCATTATGATATATCTTTAAAGTATATACAGCTTGTTTGTCATCAACCACAAATCGAATATCATTAAACGGCGTCGGTAAACCCCATGTGTTATAAACAACCTGTCCATTCTTTAGCACACTAATACGATAGGCACTATCCCGTAGATATAATGGATATTTTATATTTACGGTATGGCTATGATTGGCATCTACTAGGATGTCATTCCCTAAAATATGTATAGCATATTCAGCTATCCCCCGTTCATCTGACAAACGCTTACCATATACGGCAAGTAGCTGTGGTGTATAATAATCTAAATAGGCCTCTACCAACTGACTTGCTGTAACAAAATCTAACAGTCCCTTATCAACATACCTTTGTTTTATATACGCTAAATGATGATCGATAACTTGAAACTGTCCACCCTCTGTACTTTTCCAATCCTCCTGCCCCATAACGAACATAGCATGAGTAAAACCAATGATGGCATGTATTCCCGGTTTTACACCAGCACTTCCTGACGTAAAATATGCCATACCTTGGTCAGTTTTATCATTCATGACTGTGGCACTTTGGGTGTCATAAGCAATGGATTCTTTAGGTGTTGGGCGAAATTCCACTATACCTATTTTGGCAATATCGTCAGTAGGTACATTAATATCATCAGGTGCGGCAAAATAGATTTCGCTACCATAATCACCTGTGGTTACGGCACCTCCATTATTACCATCTGCATCACTTGATCCCCATAAACCAATCTTTTGGTACACATTTGTGCTCATTGCTTCATCAGCCTTACCACTGCCAAAATCAAATGAACCTACTCGAGCAGTTAATAATTGCCCTTGAGCTGAACTGCTAGCCAATTTATCCAAAATTCGCTGATAGTCATACAGCATACCAGCCCGGCTGGCATAATCACTAAAATCTCCTTCGGCAGTTACTGAATGTGCCCAGCCATGCTTCAAATGATTGGCCCATAAGCCGTCCACCGCCCCATTATATGACAACACATTTCCAGGCAAATAAGGATCATAATCTGAATGCAAATGAATGCCATACTCATGACCTCGCCCAGCCTCCTCAACCACTGATGCTTCAATAGCTGAAACCACCTTAGGCCATTGACCTGTGGCTGATTGATCAATAGCCCACTGGGCAGCCTTTACAGCAGGCCAAGCTATATAATGTGTCCATTTTGCTCCATGCTTTTCAGCAATTCGGTTGAGCGCTTCCGCTTTATCCACCATTTGCACAACAAACTCCTGTGGATCCAGCCAACTATTACCATTCCCCCATGCCTTAAGATACCCCGCACCATCAATAGGTTCAAGATCCTCAGTCATTACATAAAAAACCTTACCAACCCGTCTATCAGCCACGGCCACTTGCACCTGGGGTTCTGCCCCCCGATCATTAACACTAAATTTAATCGCCCAAGGTTTATTAAAGTTTACCGCATCAGGGCGCTGGGCTTTCACTTGCCAGCTTATATGCCGTTTTTCACCTGGTGCCAATTGGTCAATCCTCTGCGTTGCCTGGCTAAGAACAACCAAACCATAACCATAGGGTTCTATCAGTTTAACTACTACATTATTCACCATTTGGTTGCTTACATTCTGAGCATCAGCTTCAATCAACAGCACATCGCCCTGACTAACAGTTAAGTCAGGGGTATTAGGCACTACGCGCACCGCCTTAGTATTATCATTACCTACGTCAAACTTAGTAATGAGCACATGTTGACCCTGCCCCACTTCCACACTCAACCGGTATTTTCCCGCACCTGCAAGAATGCCTTGTGGGAGACTAGCTAGCAGTTCTGAAAAATTATAAGACTCCTCCAGCCAATTTCCTTGATAGTTGGTTGTATACCGCACATCCTGCCACCTACTCTGTCTACTACTTTGAGGCAGTTGACCTGTAAAAACTGAGCCTATTTCTGCAATGGTCTTACCTTGATTGTCAAAAACGCTCAATTTGATCTGGCCTTGACCTTGGGTAGACAAAAACTGTAGCCGCAGCTGAGCAAAGGCGGTAACGTCAGCCTGTTCTTCTACAAAATATTCCATATGCCCTTGACTTCCTGCTACGAGTTCCAGCATATTATCGCCCTGAGTTGGTGTCGATAGTATACGGTAGGAATTGCCCTCCCCCTGCTGTATAAGCTTATTAGGTATATCCCATTGTTTGTCTCCATCAGCAGCAAGAACCAAGCCGCCATTCGGTGCTGGCGGTTTGGTAGCACAGCCGCTCAGCATTAGGGCTACTAACAGTAATAATACTATAAATTTATGTCTCATCTTCTCCTACCCTCTTTTATATAGTGAGCAAAAGCAGTAAAAAGCCTTTGAAACACAAAGATCACAAAGGGGACAAATGTAAATTTCTTTGTGTCCTTTGTGCTTCTTTGTGACCTTTGTGGTTAAAGGGCTTTTTCTCTGCCGTTCAATCATTTTTTTATAGTATGGTCTATAACCACATTGGCATATGTGTAAGAGAACTGCCGATAAAAGTAAAACCAATTATACATAAAATTCCTACTACCAGCAATGGCGTAATCATCACCAGCACTGCTTTAGACGCTGACAACTGGTGTACTTCTTTGATCGCCACTACATCTAAAGATAATGACCACAACATGACTGCCAGCACCGATATCGTCATGAGCATTGTCTTACTACTTGCTGGCATAACTGCGATCAGCGCCCAAAGTGGCACAATAAATATGCGGGGAGCATGAGCAAACCCCAAGGCAGTAAACAGCCCCACAGCTGTGCCATGACCTCCAAAAAACTCAGCAATCAAATGCCATATGGCAGCTCCCATAATCCACATGACTAGACTACCAAATATTTTAAGTACAATCATCACATTAATCATTGTTGACATTCCAGTAGCCTTAAGACCAAAATACAAAGCCCAAATTGGTATTAGTATACTCAACAAAAAAACAACAATAGCTTGCCCCACATTTTTCCGCTGCGCGATATTCTTCATCCCTATTGCTGGTTGAAACAATATATCATACAGCATCTCAAACAAACTTCCCATTTACTTCACCTGCCATTTGTCTGTTGGCATATCAATTGGCGCACTACTATTCAGTGCATTTTTAGCCTGATTAAATATTACTTTTTCCAGCAACGAGCCTGCCTGTTCACTCGCACCAAATAACATATTCCAAGGGGACTTATTGCCATATTCCTTAATTTCTGGCTTGCCATTAATGCCAGCAAGTTCTGCTGCTCCATCAATAGCATCATACATATTACCCAATTCGTCAACTAAACCCAATTGCTTGGCCTGATTGCCTGTATAAATTCGCCCGTCAGCCAGCTTACGAACCTCAGTCGCATCCATTTTACGGCCTTCAGCTACCACTGCCACAAACTGGCTATAGATATCATCCACCATCACCTGAATGATGGCCCGTTCTTCACTCGTCATCATACGTTCAGGGGATAATATATCTTTATGGGGTCCACTTTTAATTTTTTCTTGATAGATACCAACCTTTTTATACAACTCTTCCCAATTAGCATAAGGTACATATACACCAATACTACCGGTCATCGTAGTGGAGTTGGCATAGATTTTGTCAGTACAAGCTGCTAACCAATAGCCTCCTGAGGCGGCCACATCCCCCATAGATGTTACTACAATTTTACCTTTAGCCCGTAGCTTTTTAATTTCCTCGCCAACCTCCTGTGAAGCTGCCGCACTACCACCTGGACTGTTAATTCTGAGAATGACCGCCTTTACGGTTGCATCATCTCTAGCCTCATGTATCTGCTTAATCACCTGGTCAGTGCCACCCTGCTCAACAAATACATTACTTTGTCCCCGCCCGCCCATGATGACACCTTCAACATAGATAACCGCAATTTTCTCAGCGTGACTAGGTTTCTTCCCACTACCACGAAAGGCTAACCCTCCTAGAGAAACAAGGACTAATAAGGCAATCACGATAATAACTGATTTCTTATACATATAATCCCTCCTTAGTTTCATTATGGAAAAAGCAACTGCGGTCAATCGTCCACAGTTGCTTAATTTTATTTGCTATTGTTCAGAGCAGCTTTTACAAAATCTCTGAATAATGGATGAGGATTGGTTGGACGTGATTTAAACTCCGGATGAAATTGAGTAGCAACATACCAAGGATGGTCCTTAATCTCTACAATTTCAACCAAACTACCCTTAGGCAGGGTACCACCGATAATCAGGCCAGCCTCAGTTAATTGTTCACGGTAAGAATTATTAAATTCCCAACGATGGCGATGACGCTCATAAATAATTTCATCTTGATAAGCCTGATATGTTAAGGTGCCTTCAGGGACCTTACACGGATACACACCAAGGCGCATAGTGCCGCCTTTGTCTTCTACTGCCACTTGCTCTAACATGAGATCAATAACTGGATGAGGTGTATCAGCATTAAATTCAGTACTGTGTGCCGCTGCTAGTTTGCATACATTACGAGCAAATTCAATAACAGCGCATTGCATACCTAAGCACAAGCCAAAAAAGGGCACTTTATTTTCCCGGGCATATTGAATGGCTTTAATTTTACCTTCCACGCCTCGATCGCCAAAGCCACCTGGCACTAAAATACCGTCAACATCGCCAAAACAAGTGGCAAGATCGACATTTGCTGCTTCAATTTCTTCCGCATTAACCCACTTAATTTGAATGGCAGCATCATTAGCAATACCAGCATGATTGAGTGCTTCAGATACGCTTAAATAAGCATCAGGCAATGCCACATATTTACCGACAATAGCAATGGTTACACTCTTAGAAGGACTAAGGATTTTGCCCACCATCTTATTCCATTCAGTCATGTCAGCTTCACCAGCATTAATATTAAGCTTTTTCAAAACAATACGATCAAGATTTTGTTCTTGTAGCATTAAAGGCACTTCATAAATGCTATCCACTGTTTTATTTTGAATGACAGCATTAGCATCAATATCACAGAACAGTGCCAGTTTATCACGCATATCAGGAGAAATGTCATGTTCAGTACGGCAAACAATTATATCAGGGGTAATACCAATACCTCTGAGTTCTTTGACACTATGCTGGGTTGGCTTAGTCTTCAGTTCGCCCGCTGCAGAAATATAAGGCAAGAGTGTCACATGAAGATAAAGTACTCCATCGCGCCCCACTTCTTTTTTAACTTGACGGATAGCTTCTAAAAAGGGCAGACTTTCAATATCACCTACAGTGCCACCAATCTCAGTAATGACAACATCGGCATTTTCTTCTTTGCCCACACGGTAAACCCGCTCTTTGATTTCATTGGTAATATGGGGAATGACCTGAACAGTCCCCCCCAAATAATCGCCTTTACGTTCTTTATTAATAACCGATAAATATACTTTACCTGCGGTTATATTTGAACTTTTACTCAAATTTATATCAATAAACCGTTCATAATGTCCTAAATCCAAATCAGTCTCCGCACCATCTTCAGTGACAAATACCTCACCATGCTGGTATGGACTCATAGTACCAGGATCAATATTTATGTATGGATCAAATTTTTGAATCGTCACTTTTAACCCACGGTTTTTTAATAAACGCCCCAAAGAAGCAGCTGTAATCCCTTTACCAAGCGAAGATACAACTCCCCCAGTAACGAAAATATATTTTGCCATAATATTAGTTCCTCCTAAAAATACCTTTAACAGTATAACCTCTTATATAGTTCAAGTACGCCAATTATTTTATACTTTACTCTGAGGCAGTGTCAAGTACTTATTCTCTCTCTCCAGGTTCAGCATTTGCCGCAACATATTCTTGCTGAATTTCTTCAAAAAGTTTTTGCCGCCGAACAGTAGTCGAAGTTTTCACGCTGTCATCTTTTTCAGCAGCCAAGCGCCCACTGAGTTGCTGAGGAGACCATTCCACAATACCCCACATGCCTTTACCCATATGCACAAATCTGCTATCCATATTTATTTGCGTATGCACTTCAGCGATTGCATGAGCTAAGGAGTGAATTCTGCGACCTTTCATTTCTAACGCCTCAGTAATTAAATCTCTAAAATACATAGCCTTGCCTACTTTTTGCAAAATCTTGTAGGCCAGCTCCACTTCTGAAACTTGTTTTATTGTTTCTGTCATATAAATTATACCCTCCGCGCTTAAAATTTAATAACGCCACTTTTGCTGGTAACATTCACCGTGCACTGAAAAATTCCCTTTTAAAAAACAATCTCTTTACATTTTTTCTGGTGCACTAATTCCTAGAATACCAAGAGCATGGCGAATAGTTGTCTGTACAGCCTTAATTAAAGCCATGCGTGCTAGTTGTAAATCCTCGTCAACCCCATTAATACGACATTGATTATAAAAAGTATGGAACAGACCTGCTAAGTCATGGACATAACGGGCAATACGATGTGCTGCCCGTTCTCTAGCAGCATCAGCTATTTCCTCCTGATATTCACCCAATTTTTTAATCAAATCTATTTCATATTCACTTGTTAGTAAACTTAATTTAGTATTATCAATATCACCAAGGGTAATACCAGCCTCAGCAAGCTGACGGAAAATGCTTGTAATCCGCGCATGAGCATACTGGATATAATACACGGGATTTTCACTTGATCTTGATTTAGCTAAATCAAGATCGAAATCCAATTGACTGTCAAGAGAACGCATAATAAAGAAGAATCGGGCGGCATCTGTGCCAACTTCTTCAATTAACTCACTTAACGTCACACTTTGCCCAGTACGTTTTGACATTTTAACCAACTGTCCATTTCTATACAAGCTAACCATTTGCACAATCAGAACTTCCAATTGTTCAGGACGATACCCAAGGGAGGCAATAGCTGCTTTAACCCGGCAAATATAGCCATGATGATCAGCACCCCAAATATTAATGAGCTTATTGAAACCACGTTCAAGTTTATTGCGATGATAGGCAATATCTGCAGCCAAATAAGTAGGTATACCATTATCTCGGATAACGACCCGATCTTTATCATCACCATAGGATGTAGATTTTAACCATAGAGCCCCATCTTTTTCATATATAAACCCATTATTCTGCAGAACCTGGCAAGTTTCACCAAGAGCGTTGCTTTGATGCAAGGTGCACTCGCTGAACCACACATCAAACTGTACATTAAAGGCTGCTAGATCTGATTTTAATGCCGCCAATTTTTCATTAAGAGCAATGCTTTTAAACTGTGATAATCGTTCTTCCGCTGTAACACCTAGATATTTATCCCCATTTTCATCAATGATCCCCTGAGCAGTCGCAACAATATCCTGTCCATGGTAGCCGTCTGCTGGAAACTCTCCCCTCTGCCCTAACAGCTCGAGGTAGCGGGCATTCACTGATGCTGCCAGATTATCAATCTGATTTCCAGCGTCATTAATATAGAATTCACTTGCCACATTATAGCCTGCTGCTTTTAACAAATTAACAAGTGTACTACCAACTGCAGCGCCACGACCATGGCCTACATGCAGCGGTCCAGTAGGATTGGCACTGACAAATTCTATCTGAACACGTTCTCCAGCCCCCACATGGCTATTACCATAATTTTCACCTTGTGCCAAGATATCAGACAACATTGTATATAGCCAATCTGATTTTAGATAAAAATTAATAAATCCTGGACCTGCAATCACAGTTTTATCTAGCCACGTTTCCTGCAATCGTTCCGCAATAGCTTGGGCGATTATTTTAGGATTGGTTTTAGCTGCTTTGGCTGCCTGCATAGCAAAATTAGTAGCAAAATCCCCAAATTCCTTTTTAGGCGGTACTTCCAGTACAATTTGCGGCAACTCATCAGTACTAAATACGCCATCAGTAATTGCTTGATGTGCCGCCTTATAAATTGCAGTTTCTAATAACTCTTTAATATCCACTTTTATTTTCCTCCCGTACACTGATAGACAAGGTATTGGTGCTTTGCCATTGTCCATTTATTTCTAGCTCATAACGAATGTAGATGCTCTTAGCTGGAGTATCTAAAGCCAAATCTATATTTTGGGTTAATATCCCCATATCCATGGTAACATAGGGCGTCACATATGTACTATGACTTTTTGTGCCTAAACGAAACTCCTGCTGTTGCCTCACACTTCCCATTCTTACCAGCACTACATACTGATCATACACTTTTAACATGGTCTTAGTGCCTTCAAGGCCTGATATTTCACTATCCTTATACACAATATACTTTACATTGTTTTTTTCATAATAGTGCCCTGCGGTGATGAGTTCTATACGAGATTCTTCTCCCTGAGCATCACGCTGAGTACCGAGTATTGTCACTACAACATGAATCATACTATTGCACTCCCTTGTCAACCTGACATATATTATAGCGCACTCCGCACCTATTGTAACGCAAAATTAAAAATAAATTTCCCCTCTGTGTTCTCTGCAATAAAAGGCGATCTTGAATATAAGAGCAATCTACCGCGGAAAACGCAGAGGGTTAACCCCTGTTAATTGCTAAAACTCGACGATCACGAAGTTTGTGCTATTAGAAAAACCGTAGCGCCGCTGTCTCTCTTATTACAAAGAAACAGCGGCGCCTATATGGATGAGGTGTCATGTGACTGCCTCTCCATTATTAGTATATTCATATAGCTAAAAAAAATTACTGAATGTCACTTTTTTCGCTGCATTAATAGCCAATGATCAATAAACTATCAATCAACGAAAACATTCTTTCAATATTACAGAGCCTTTTAATGGCATTATTATAAAACTCACTGCTAGTTTGCTGACCTTGACGGATGACAGGAACTAATAATACACCATGCCTGATTACTGGAGACTCGCCAAACTTACAAATATTTTTCCAAATATTATTGATTTCACCTTTTTCTACTTCAACGCCAATTTGTAATTCTGGATGATAAAAATCCACTTCAAAATTCAGACCTTTTTTAAATAACCCTTCATATTTCCGATTGGTGACTGAATGCAAAAAACCTAAACTCTGCATCTCATTAGCAATGACTTTTTCAGCTTCAATACTTTTGCGAAAAGGAGTATTGCGAATATCTGCCAATGCAGCCTGATGAAGAACAACAACTTGACATAATTTGCTTTCAGTAGGATTTATGGTTATTTGGTACAAATACTGATGGGGCGGAAAAACTAACTCAGCACTTTTTTGCATATGTTAAACCTCTTATTCCCACAACTTTTTTATTTCTACACCTATGTAGTAACTTTTAATAATCTCTTCTGCTTTTAAACCCTTCTGAGCGAATGTATATGCACCCCATTGACATAATCCCACACCATTCCCCCAGCCCATTCCTTTAAAGACGAAATTTTGCCCGTCATAACTCATTTCTGTAATTAATGTAGATTTTAAACGATCGTAGCCTACTGCTTTTCTGAAATCAGCACCATATATTTTTTTATTGCCGGCACCAATATAGAGAATACGCCCCGAAGGGCCTTTTTCTAAAATGGTTATATCAGCAGGATTGCCCGTATAACCTACAGCGGCAGCCACTTCAGATGCAGGAATTTTAGCAGACCATGATTGCACTTTCACTGGTGCATACTCAAAACAATTATCTGTTACTGGTTGAAAATAAGGTGTTTGTATCGTAATTTCCTTAGGAAAAGCTTCCTCCTTGGTAGCAGCAATCTGTCCATTACATGAACTATAGATGGCATTGACTAGACCGCCAGCATATAGCAGTACTTGTCCCCTGGTACGGCGAACTGCTTCTCGAACATTTTCATTAACGAGCTTCGGTGCATAAGCCTGGAGTTCTTCCTTCGCAGTGCTGACATCAGCTCGATGCAACTTTTTAATAGTACCAGCCTCAATCGCATTAATAGTAATTGTCCGTGAGGCAATAGCCTGAGCAGCTAACGCTTCAATCGGCCAGCCTGGTTCCATTTCCCTAGCGACAACACCTTCTAAGTATTTTTCCAGCGGCATACTTTCCACATAGCCTTTATCTGCCATCCATACACTAATTGTGGGTTCACTTTTATATTTGCCAACATCGAAAGTTGCCAGCCCTGGTATGGGCTGAGCCTCATTAGGGGCTGGAGTTTCTGGACTAGGGGACGGTGCTTCTTGAATAGGGACTGGCATAGGCATATCAGGCGTAGGTTTTTGGGCAGGAGGGCGCAAAAGTGAATACGCTCCTGCAACAATAAGTACAACAACGATAGCTACGATTGGAAAATTAAATTTATTTTGCATTTACTCCCACCTCAATATTAGTATGGAGCAATATATTTACCACTATACATATCTTTTAAAGCTAAACACAACAGGCATAATGAGAATATGTAAAAACCCTCAGCCTTCATAAAGGCTGAGGGTTTTTATATATTTTATTTTCTAACATAAGGAATAACTAACGGCCCTAGGGGTAAAATAGCAATACTAGCATCAGGACCATATTTATCCATTAGTTGTTCAAGAGTTTGTTCCACATTTTCAATAGGATTGATCATACAATCCATCGCCGATTGCTTATCTAATACTGAATATAAATAGCACTCCGCCTTGACCCGAATCATCGCCAAGGCCTGGACTTGCCACTGGTCAAACATAGAGAAGGTAGGATCATTAATCATATCCAATAGCGCCTGAGGTGTATTACGCATCTTCAGAATAGTACCAAAATTACCATGGCTGGGCAATCCATCAGAACATTCAGACGCACTAATAATGCTGCCGTCCTCTTTAACAATTTGTGCCGCCGCACTCATACCTTTAACTGTTTGATAAAGGTTCTGGTCTAAAGGATAACCTGAATTGGTAGTAATTACAATATCAAAAGGCTTATCAACAGCAAACATAGCATGTTCTTTGACAAAGGCACAACCGACACGATGAGCCTCTATCACATCGCCAGCAAATACATTGGTGATTTCTTTATCACCATTCAATGTCACATTCAGCATAAACTCAGGTTTAACCATCAAACAATTCTGAGTCGCAGCATCTTGCACGCCATTGCCATCAATAATACCCCAAGTACTTTTGGGATTACCAATCATCTCTGCATTATGAAAATCCTGAATGGTCTTAATACCAACAATTCCAGGATTAATGCCTTTAGGCCCTCCAGAAAAGCCTGCAAAAAAATGCGGTTCAATAAATCCAGTAACAATTCGAAAATCAGCTTCCACATAGGTCTTATTCAAATATACATCTGATCCATAGCTATTACGGCCAACATGTACCAACTCATTTTCATCAAATGCCTCATGATTGATGACCCGAATGGTGTCAACAACTTCCTGCCCTAACATCTGAATGAGTTCTTCTCTAGTATTAGGGCGATGGCTGCCTAAGCCATTGATGACTACGAAATTTTCTTTAGGAACATGTGATAATTCCTCAATCAGCCATGGCACTAACTTTTCACTAGGAGTCGGGCGTGTGATATCAGCTATTACGATGGCGACAGTATCTGTCTTTTTCACCATCTCTTTTAATGGAGGAGTACCAATCGGTTGACGCAAAGCAGTAAGCACTGCACTTTTTTCATCTGACAGACCAGGCAAATGCCTTGGTTCAATGACTACAGCCTTATCAGGAACCTGAATAATGAGATTATTTTTACCATATGCCAATTTTACTTGTTTCATATTATTTTCCCCCCATTTGTTTCACAATAGTATTTCACCAAGAATCCTACAAATTCCTACAAAATTTGTTTAAAAATTTTATAAAATCTTTTTTTACAATTCTTTCATCATGCCTATTACTATTATTACCGGTTAATCAATAAACATATACAAAAAAAGACTTGGCATTTACCAAGTCTTGGGTACTATTATTTTATTGTTACAATATATTTCTCCAACATTTTAACAGGATGATAGGATTCTTTTGCTTTTCGTAAGCCTTCAATCCCCATATCCTCTTCCCGATTAATGTACTCAATATGTTGCCAATTATGTGCACAAAATTCTTGATTGATGACCCCATATACACCTTTATATTCTAAAAGACCTTTCTCTACATGAATAACTACGGTATCATCATTAATAACCTCACCGAATGTAAACGAGACCATCTTGTCACCAATAAAAATAGCAGCTCCTTGAAAGCCAAGAGCAGTAAAGTTATTCATTGCTTCAATAATTGCCTTTCGTTCACAGTCAATACTATCACCTTTCACGCAACCTCGCTCATTGCACCACTCTGTCATAAAAGCAATACACTGGTCAGCCATGTCAACGGTCAGGGGTACATATTGATAATTACTGTATTTTTTTCTGAAACTGTTTATATGATTTTTCTTAGTATGAAATTTACGTCCCTTTAGTTGAATCAAATCTTTCGACAAATATATATAATCAAAATTATCCCGCTCTGTACGATACTGAAAATAGCCTGGTTTTATTTTTTCCAGCCACTCTACCATATATTTTTCTACACCCTGCAGTATAAAAGGAAACTTCTGTTCCTCTGCATGATCCAGCATTTTTTCCAGTACCTCAGTCAACCCCTGCTCAGGACCAAAGGGAGGCAAAAAAAATGTTTCCCCTTCCCATCTAGCTTTAACACATAAAAAATTGCCCTCAACCGCCCACTGTATCTTATAAGCTTTACGCCACATAAACAAATTAGTAAAATTATAATGGGCATTTTCATACCGCCGTTCATGAAAAAATCGATCAAATAGCGGCTTATCCTCAAGAGTAAGATATTGAAAATTAATGATAAAACCTCCTCACACGCGACTCTCTTATCCATTATACATGATTACCAAAAAAAATATAATGCCAATCGACAAAAAAGCAACTACTATCCTAACAGGAATCATCCTGTTATAAGCAGAACTAAGAACTATAAGAAAAACGCTTCGCGTCCTTTTTTGTCATTGCGAGTGTAGCGAAGCAATCTCTAGCAAGTAGGGGATTGCTTCCTCGTACCTCGTCGCAATGACAGCCAAAAACTTATACTTTCTGATTACGTAAAGAAAACTTGGCTTCCGTCAAGCTCCAGCGCAGGCTGGAGCCTTGGTTGCTCTTACTTGGAATCGAAATTTGTTATAATTTTTGATTCCGTAAAAAAAAATGCCACCTATAATGCAAGGAGAGAAATATATGATAAATAATGCCTTAAAAATACTCAAACAACATTATGGTTATACTACCTTCCGCCCAGGGCAAGACCAAATCATTACTAGTCTGTTAAACTATAAAGATACCTTAGCTATCATGCCCACCGGAGCTGGTAAATCTCTATGTTTCCAAATTCCTGCCTTACTCCTGACTGGCATTACACTTGTTGTATCACCTCTGATTTCATTAATGAAAGACCAAGTAGATGCCCTTGGCAGTTTGGGAATTCCCGCCACATTTATTAATAGTTCACTAACAGCGACAGAGGTGAATGAACGTATCTATAATGCTCGCTGTGGTCACTATAAGATTATCTATATTGCCCCAGAACGATTAGAGTCAGAGATCTTTCAATCAGCCATCAAATCCCTTACCATATCTTTTCTAGCCATTGATGAAGCCCACTGTGTCTCACAATGGGGGCATGATTTTCGTCCTAGCTACAGAGCTATTGGATCATTTATCCGTTCCCTGCCTATCCGTCCAATTATTGGTGCATTTACGGCTACAGCCACTACAGATGTAACAAAAGATATTGTAACACTATTAGCATTACAAAAACCTGGCATCTATATTACTGGTTTTGATCGGGAAAATTTGCTATTCACAGTCGTCCGTGGCGAAAACAAGCCCGACTTTACGTTAAAATATATTGATGCCAACAAAGATCAATCAGGTATTATTTATGCTGCCACTCGTAAAGAAGTAGAAAATCTTCATACCCTTCTCCAGAAAAAAGGCTATTCTGTCGGTAAATATCATGCTGGTCTTAGCGACATTGAGCGTCAACGTTACCAAGAGGCCTTTATCTATGATGACATTAGCATCATGGTGGCCACCAATGCTTTTGGCATGGGCATTGACAAATCCAACGTACGCTATGTCATACATTACAACATGCCAAAAAGCATGGAAGCTTATTACCAAGAGGCTGGTCGTGCTGGGCGGGACGGGGAAAAGAGTGAATGTATTTTGCTATTCGGTGCCCAAGATCCATTGTTACAGCGCTATCTTATTGAACAAACTACGGTTGATATCGAACGCAAAGCTCATGAAATAGGCAAACTGCAAACAATGGTAGATTACTGCCATACCCCAGAATGTTTGCGTAAATTCATTTTAAACTATTTTGGCGAAACAAAGGTTCAAGCTGAATGTGATAATTGTAGTAATTGCAATGATGACAATGAACTAACTGATATTACCCTGGAGGCCCAGAAAATATTTTCCTGCATTATGCGGATGAAAGAGCGTTATGGTACTACACTAGTTGCCAGTGTACTCAAAGGCTCAAAAGACAAAAAAGTTCTGCACCTAGGATTTGATAGTTTATCTACCTATGGGCTCTTAAAAAACTATACCGTACAGGAAATACGTAATTCTATTAACCGTTTAATTGCTACCGACTACCTTGCCCTAACCGACAGCGAGTATCCAGTAGTCAGGCTAACAAGCAAAGCAACCGCTGTATTAAAAGGCCAAGCCACGGTATGGCAAAAAGTACCGCGTCGTCCACAAAAATTAGCAGTCGATAACTCTCTGTTTGAAATACTCCGGGCCTTACGCAAGGAAATTGCCGATAGGGAAAAAGTACCACCTTATCACGTCTTTGCTGACACTGCTCTCAGAGAAATGAGCGAATATTGTCCCACTGATAATAATGGTCTCTTAGCAATCAAAGGTGTGGGAGAAGTGAAACTTGCTAGGTATGGTCAAGAATTTTTACAACTCTTACGGCAATATGCTGACGCACATAACCTAAAACCATCGAGCCCTGCTCTTGAAGCAAAGCAGATTGCTGCTACTAAAACCCAAGAAAATCCCAGCCATATTATTACCTTACAAATGTATGAAGAGGGCCAATCCTTAGAACAAATCAGCAAAGAGCGCAACCTGAAAATTCTTACCGTACAAGATCATTTGGTACGATGCAGCACTGAAGGCCATGCCGTTAACTGGAATCCTCTCATTCCACCTAAGTACGAACAACTTATCCTACGCACAATTGGCGAACTTGGTGCCAGCAAACTAAAAATACTCAAAGATGCCCTACCAGAGGAAGTAGAGTATACTGCCATTAAAGCTGTACTCTGTAAATATAGTTGCGGACAATAACAAAGTATACTGCTTCCTTTGAAAGAAACATATAGACGTTTTTTTAACCGCAGAGGCGCAGAGAACACAGAGAAAAGTTTATTATTATAAACCCTCTACGTCCTCTGCGCCTCTGCGGTTCGCAAAACTATTTTATATTAAGGTTCCCCCCTATTTCTTCAGCTAATTCATTTAAATATGTCCAACGCTCTAGTAGTTCTTCCAGCTTTGTCTCAAGCTGCTGTTGTACACCTGTCAGCTCTTGCAGAAGACTAAAATCACTCCCTGTAGCATTTATACGATTGCTAACCACCTTAATTTCATTTTCCACACTGGCAATCACAGCATCAATTTCTGCATATTCCTTTTGCTCTTTAAAAGTAAACTTACGAACACGTTCCTTCGACTTTTCATTTTGAGACTCTTTAGCTTCTACTGTTTTCCCCTGACTACGATCTGCATTTGTTTGCTGTTTGACTGTCTGTGAGTAATCAGAATAGCCACCCACATATTGTCTGATAGAGCCATCACTTTCAAAAGCAAAAACTTTTTCAACTACTCGATCTAAAAAATATCGATCATGGGATACCACAATAACTGCTCCGGGAAAGTCATCCAAATAATCTTCCAAAATAGTCAGTGTCTGAATATCCAAATCATTGGTAGGCTCATCTAAGAGTAATACATTAGGCGAAGCCATTAATATTCTAAGCAAATATAAGCGACGTTTCTCCCCGCCAGATAATTTACTAATAGGTGTCCATTGCGCGTCTGACGAAAACAGAAAACGTTCCAGCATTTGAGAAGCAGTGATAATACCTCCGTCAGCCGCGGGGATGAAATTAGCTTCTTCTTTAATATATTCAATGACCCGCAAATTCTCATCCATATCAGCACTTTCTTGTGAAAAATAGCCAATCCTCACTGTCTGACCAATTTCCACAAAGCCACTGTCGGGAACTACCTGATTGATAATCATATTAAGTAATGTTGACTTACCGCTGCCATTTGCCCCAACAATACCCATGCGGTCATCTCGCAGTACAATATAGCTAAAATCATCAATCACTGTCCGCTCACCAAACGTTTTACTCACATGAGACAGTTCAATAATCTTACGCCCCAGTCTGCTAGCGCCTACGGTAATTTCCACTTTTTCCCGACTTAAATCTACTTTCTGTGCGCTAAGCTCTTCAAATCTGTCAATTCGCGCCTTTTGTTTGGTAGTCCGCGCCTTGGCCCCTTTGCGCATCCATGCCAATTCACTCTTCAGCAGATTTTGCCGCTTACTTTCACTGACTTCTTGATCAGCCTCCCGCTGCATCTTCAGCTCGAGGAATTTGCTATAATTACCTGTATAGCTATATAAGTTTCCTTTATCCAATTCTATGATCCGGTTAACAACCCGATCTAAAAAGTAACGATCATGGGTAATGAGTAGCAACGCCCCTCTGCGTTTATGCAAATAATCCTCTAACCAAGCCACTGTATCATTATCAATATGATTGGTCGGCTCATCTAATATGAGCAGATCAGCAGGATGGATCAAAGCCCCCGCCAAGGCTATACGCTTGCGCTGCCCCCCTGACAACTGACCCACTTGCGCTTCAAAGTCAGTAATGCCTAATTTCGTCAAAATACTCTTGGCTTCACTTTCAAGTTGCCATCCGTTCATTGCATCCATTTGCTGACCCAGTACAATCAGACGTTTTTGCATGGCCTCATCCCCTGGACTATGACTGGCAGCTAGCATTACCTGCTCATATTCCCGTAGCAATTTCATCAGTGGTGAATATCCTTTAAACACTTGCTCGAGCACCGTATCCTGGGGATTAAAATCAGGATTTTGGGATAAATACTGAATCTCTACAGCGCTACCAACTGTCACCTTACCCTCATCGGTCTCTTCCAAACCAGAAATTATTTTAAGAAAGGTAGACTTTCCTGTACCATTCACACCAATCAAACCAATTTTGTCATTGTCATCAATGCCAAAAGAAATATGATTGAATAGCCTTTTCATACCATAACTCTTAGATAAATTTTCCGCTGATAATATATTCATAACCAATCCTCTCATAAAAGAAATCTTACTAATACCATTATACCTAATGATAGCAAGTATGCAAAATATAACAAAAGACTTAGCTTACGCCAAGCCTTCTCAATGCTCAATCTTCGCTTCCCATAAGATAGCATCCATATATATTTTCTTTACATCTTCACTTTTTAAGCCCAACATCATGGAATAAATCGCACATCTATTTCCATCCCCCTGTTCATAAGCAATAACCAACTCCAGAATAGAAGTCAGAACACTTGGTTGTCGACGAAGGGTGGCAGCAATATCATCACTTAAGGGAAGTTCACTTAAAAATTTATCCATAGATCGATCAAGTAATGCTTCTACTAAAGAAAACATCCCTACTAAGAAAGCAGTGCTTGTCTGCCCCCTAAGGCCCAAACGAGTAGCAATTAATTCTGCGAACCGTCCACGGATAATGGATGTAACAATCAATTCACCAGGCTTATCGGCACTGAGACCTTTTAATAATACTAGTGTAATAAACTTCTCCATATTTTTTCTTCCAAGCATTGTTAATGCTTGTCTAACTGAATTAATTTTTGTACGCATCCCCAGAGCTGCAGAATTAATATATTTTAAAATTTTATAAGAAAGAGACACATCTCTCTGGATAATCTGCTCTAGCTGATCGAAACTAACCAAGGGATCATTCAGTTCTTTAAACAGTTGAAAATATACTAATTTATTGCCTTGGATATCCCAAGTGTTCAATACAACTGGTTTACAAAAAAAGTAACCCTGAAACAGAGAATATCCCCATTCTATCCCTTTGGAGTATTGATCATAGGTTTCCACTTTCTCCGCAAGAAAGATGAGATCTTTTCTCTTTGGAAAACGTTTAGGAAGAGCTTCGCACTCAGTAGCTGAATTTAAAAGAAAATCTACTTTTATAATATCCGCAATCGCAATAAATGGTTCAAATTTGGCATGATAAACAAAATCATCTAAAACAATTTTATAACCAGCTTCCTTGAGTTTTGTACAAGCGAACAAGCACTTTTCATCTGGTTCTACTGTCTCCAATATTTCAATAGCAATGTCCTTGTTCGGAAGGAATGTCATAACATCATTGATTAACAATTTGCGTGAAAAATTAACGAAGGCTGGTTTCCCCTTAGTCAGTTCCTCTAAACCAATCAAGAACATACTATTGACTAATACACTAGATGTGGCTTCATCTGGATCAAAATCAGAAGAATCGCTGATAGAAATTCTCCGAAACAAAAGTTCATACCCATATATTTTTAAATTAATATCAAAAATAGGTTGCCGTGCAATAATACATTCTGGCATGGTCCCCCCCCCCGGTCATCTATTGGTTTCCAAGGTTACCGACTTCTTCATTAGTATATTCTTGCAATTTCGACAATTATACTATTTTTTCCTGCATATTATTTAAAATCACTTTATAACTATGACGAATCAATCAAACATTGATAAAGAAAATAAGAACAACGCTAGCGCGTCCTTTTTTTGTTATTGCGAGTATAGCGAAGCAATCTCTGGACAAGTAGGGGATTGCTTCCTCGTACCTCGTCGCAATGACAGCCAAAAGCTTATACTTTCTGATTTCGTAAAAAAACCTCCGTATTTAAAAACGGAGGCTTTCATTACGTATATTAAATTAAAATTTGAGTATTCCTATGGAATTTAAAAATACCACAATCAACAATAATGGTGTAACATAGCGAATCAAGAAGAAATACACACTCACTAATTTGGCAATTTTCAATTTGCCATTATTGGATAATTCCATAACGACTTCCTCACGCTTGATGGCATAGCCCATCATTAAAGCAATAAAGAGTCCACCAAGAGGTAATAAAATATTTGATGAAATATAATCAAAGAAATCAAAGAAACCCATACCAAAGAAAGTAATATTTCCTAGCATACTAGCTTTATCAACTGACAAAGTAGCCAATACACCAATCACTGCAATAATTACGGCATTTACCACTGCTGCTTTTTTCCGCGGCATACCTCGTTCCTCAGACCAATATGCCACAGGTACTTCTACTAAGGACAACATGGCAGTCGTAGCTGCAATGGCTGTTAAGAAGAAAAAAGCTACTAATAAAAAACTACCAAAAGGCATTTGGGAGAAGACCAACGGAATGGTCATAAATAATAATCCCGGACCGGCACCAGGCTCCATGCCAAAGGAAAACACAGTAGGAAAAATAGCAAGACCAGCCAGCATGGACACCAATGTATCAGATAAAGCAACTTTTACCGCAGTACCAAACATATTATTATCTTCTGTAAAATAACTGCCATAAGTAATCATTGTACCCATACCAAGGGACAGCTTAAAGAAGGCCAAACCTAACGCTGTCAATATCGCTGCTGCCGTTAATTGATTAAAATCAACATGAAATAAAAACGTAACACCTTCTGCCGCACCAGGCAGAGTCAACGCTCGTATATCGCAAATAATAATCAAGACAAATAATAAGGGCATTAATGTCTTAGTGATTTTTTCAATACCTTGTTTTACACCCATCGCCAGAATACTAGCAACAACTGCCATAACAATAAACTGCCAAATAATTGGGGATATGGGTCCCATAATTACAGAACCAAACTGAGCCTTAGCAGTTTCCATAGTAATACCGATGAAATCACCACTTATTGCTTTAAAAAGGTAGAAATATACCCAACCTGCCACGCAACTATAAAAAAACATAATCATATACGCAGCGCCCACACCCATAATACCGATATTTTTCCATGATGTACCCGGTTTCAGTTGTTTCAATGCACCCACTGCATTTTTCCTTGCCTTACGACCAATATAAAATTCACCTAACATGATAGGCAAACCAACAAATAAAATACAGCAGAAATATACTAATAAAAAAGCGCCACCCCCATATTGCCCTGTCAAATATGGAAATTTCCAAATATTACCCAACCCTACAGCTGAACCTAATGTTGCAAAAAACACTGCCAAGCCTGACGAAAATTTTTCTCTGCTTTTAGTCTCTTCCATATACTCCACTCCTAGTTCCATTTATTGTTGCAAAGATCTGATAAGCACCAGAAGTTTTCTGTTACAAGACATATTATACTCTATGTACTCCTATATTGTACATCCTTCTGTTTTTCATTTCTATTAGTATTTATAATAATACTTCATAAAAACAAGAAATCGCTAGTTATATAGTATAACCAGCGATTTCCTATCCAATTATTATATTCTAAAATAGCTTACCCCAGCAGAAAATAGCTGCTGATCTTTGTGGCCAGGCACATTTTTCACCACATTAGTACCGATTCTTTCTGAATGGCCCATTTTACCTAGTATCCGCCCATCTGGGCTAGTAATACCTTCTACTGCATTGACTGAGCCATTAGGATTATAGCGGATATCATAAGTAGGCTGGCCATCTTTATCAACATACTGAGTGGCAATCTGCCCACTTTTGCTCAGTTTCTCAAGTACTGCAGGACTGGCAACAAAGCGTCCTTCCCCATGGGATGCAGGAATGGAATACACATCCCCCAACTCTACATTATTAAACCAAGGGGAAAGCTTGGATACAACTTTGGTTTCAACCATACAAGAAATATGCCGTCCAATTTTATTATATGTCAAAGTCGGACATTCTGGCGATAATTCAACAATCTCACCGTAGGGTACCAGACCTAACTTAATCAATGCCTGAAAGCCATTACAAATACCAAGCATGAGTCCGTCTTGTTTTGTTAAAAAGGTAGTCACTGCTTCTTTTATCCGTGAATTTCTAAATAGGGTGGCAATAAATTTGCCTGAGCCATCAGGTTCATCCCCAGCACTAAAACCACCTGGCAGCATAATAATTTGGGCATTATTAATTCTTTTCACCATTTCAACAATCGACTGTTCCAGAGCGGCTGGTGTAAGATTTCTTATGACCATAGTGTCAGCCAGACCACCTGCTGCTTCAAAAGCGCGAGCTGAATCATATTCACAGTTTGTTCCTGGGAAGACGGGAATAAATACACGAGGTTTAGCAATACTTAGGCGACCTTTTTTGGGGACGGCATTAAATGATTCTGAATAGGGTTTGCCCTCAATTTTTCCTGCCTGAGTAGGGAAAACTTGTTCTAAGGGCTGTTCCCAAGCTACCTGTGCTGCATGAATATCAATCGAACAACCGTTAATCTCCAGCACTGGTTTTTCCTGTGTATAACCAAGTCTTGTACATACCATGTCACCAACAACCTGCTGGACATCAACACCTGCTGGAATTTCCAGAACTAAAGAGCCATAGTCAGCCGCAAATAGTTTGCCTGAGGTTACTTCACTGTCAAAGACCATACCAATACGATTACCAAAACTCATTTTGCTGATCGTTGCTGCTAGTCCCCCGACTTTTACTGTATGTGCGGCAACTACTTTGCCTTCTGCGATTAATTGAGTAATCTTATCATAATTTTGGCCTAGTACAGCAAAATCCGGCAATTCATATTGATTGCGAATGAGAGGAACCAAGACCACCTGACTGCCTATTTGTTTAAATTCTGGCGAAATCACAATATTAGCCTTGACTACATTGACGGCAAAAGCCACTAATGTGGGCGGTACACTTAATTCTTTAAAAGTTCCAGACATACTATCTTTACCGCCAATAGCGGCAATACCGAACTGTTCCTGAGCATACAAAGCTCCAAGTAAAGCGCTGAAAGGTTTACCCCATTTAACAGCATCTGTGCCTAATCTCTCAAAATACTCCTGTAACGTCAGTCTGGTGTTATGATAATCACCACCCATGGCAACAACTTTCGCTACAGCTTCGACGATTGCGTATACTGCACCATGAAAGGGGCTCCATGTGGATAGCCTTGGGTCATAACCATATGTCATCAATGTGGCTGTATTTGTTGTACCTGCAAGTACAGGAATCTTGGCAGCCATACCTTCAGCAGGTGTTGATTGAAATTGACCGCCAAAAGGCATGAGTACTGTACTTGCACCAATGGTGCTGTCAAACATTTCAACGAGACCTTTCTGGCTGCATACATTTAATTGACGTAAATTTTCCAGCCAAGCCGTCTTTAAGTCACCCGCATAAATTCCTGTGTCCTTAAAATAATTTTGCTCTTCAACTGGTGCTGTTACCTTTACATTTGTCTTTTGTTGTATTCCATTGGTATCTAAAAATTCACGGCTAAGATCTACAATAGGCTGTCCCCGCCATAACATAGTGAGCCGCGCCTTATCTGTGACTGTCGCCACAACAGTAGCTTCCAAATTTTCCGCCAACGCATAAGCAATAAACGTCTTTACGTTCTCAGGGGATACTACCACGGCCATACGTTCTTGGGATTCAGAAATAGCTAACTCAGTACCATCAAGGCCTTCATACTTTTTAGGCAAAGCATCAAGATTAATCACCAAACCATCAGTAAGTTCCCCTATCGCAACGGCGGCGCCACCTGCACCAAAATCATTACAGCGTTTAATCATAACACTCGCTTCTGGACATCGAAGTAACCTTTGTAATTTCCGTTCAGTAAGGGCATTGCCTTTTTGCACTTCAGCGCTGCATGTTGCCAAGGACTCCTCAGTATGTTCTTTCGATGAACCTGTAGCACCACCGCAACCGTCCCGCCCTGTTCTGCCGCCTATCAAAATCACCACATCACCAGCCACAGGGCGCAGGCGTACTACATTTGCTTTAGGAGCAGCTGCAATAACAGCACCAATCTCCATTCTTTTCGCAACAAAACCTTCATCATATATTTCAGCTACCTGACCAGTAGAGAGTCCAATTTGATTACCATAGGAGCTGTAACCTTCTGCAGCCCTAATAGTTATTTTACGCTGAGGCAATTTACCAGGCAGTGTATCCTCAACTTTCGCCCGGGGATCACCGCTTCCTGTAACGCGCATAGCCTGATATACATAAGACCTGCCAGACAGAGGATCGCGGATCGCCCCGCCTAGGCATGTCGCTGCACCACCAAATGGCTCAATCTCTGTCGGATGATTATGTGTTTCATTCTTAAACATGACAAGCCATTCTTCGACGTTGCCATCTATATCCACAGGCACAACAATACTGCACGCATTGATTTCCTCTGAGTGATCAAGATCATTGAGTAGTCCTTGCTGCCTGAGATCTTTCATACCAATGACAGCAATATCCATCAGACAAACATCCCGGGGCACATCTTTGTACACCCTCGACCGAGCCTGCAGATATTCCTGATAAGCCTCCTCAATAGGCTGGGTAAAATGCCCTGCTTGTATGTCTACTTCTTCTATAGCAGTGGCGAAGGTCGTATGGCGGCAGTGATCTGACCAATATGTATCAAGAACGCGTACTTCTGTAACCGTCGGATCCCGATGTTCACCATCTCTAAAATATTGTTGACAAAAGGCCAGGTCAGCGACCCCCATAGCCAAACCCATATCTTCCAGCACGGCCTGCAACTGCTCAGTATCCTTATGAATAAAGCCGCTTATAGCAGCTACATCCTTTGGATGATCTACTGCCACAGCAAGACTCTCTGGTTTATCCAGTCGTGCTTCTCTTGCTTCAATTGGGTTAATAGCATAGATCTTTATCTTCTGGAACTCCTCATCGGTAATATTTCCTTGTAAAACAATCACTTTTGCCGTAAGAATTGATAGACATTCCTTTTGAGTTAGTATTTGCACACCTTGGGCCGCCCAATCAGCTCGCTGATCATACTGGCCTGGCAGATATTCCACGGCAAATACCCTATCCTCTTCATTGACAGGCAATATTTCGTCATATACATCATCAACAGTCGGTTCTGATAGCAAAATATGTTTAGCCTCGGCATACTCCTGCTCGGTAATATCTCCTATATCGTAACGATTTATAATACGCACGCCACTAAGGCCTTGTATACCTAAATTTTGCACCAGGTCAGCATACATCCCCTGAGCTGCAACTGCAAATTCTTTGCGTTTTTCAACAAAAATTCTTTTAACAGTGTTTTGCATGAATTTACCCCCTCTATCGTCTTCATACTATTATTGTAGTATAATATCATTGTTAATAATAATTAATAATTTTAATACTACTTATTAGGAGAATTTATATATGGACATTAATTTTGAGTTATATAAAGTATTTTATTATGTTGCTAAACACTTAAGTTTTTCGGCTGCAGCGAATGAACTTTATATCTCCCAATCAGCGGTTAGTCAAGCGATTAAACTCCTGGAAGAAAAACTGAATGCTAAACTGTTCGTGAGAAGCACGAAACAAGTACACCTCTCACCAGCTGGTGTACTCTTATTTACCCATGTTGAGCAAGCTTTTCAATTTCTAAAATTAGGCGAACGTAATATTAACGAGCTGCATTCACTAGAACAAGGTGAACTACGAATAGGTGCCAGTGATACCATCTGCAAATATTATCTACTACCTTATTTTAAACAATTTAATCAACTATATCCAAAAATCAAACTTAATGTTACAAATCGTCCTTCCCCTGTTTGTACTGAATTATTGACAAAAGGCTTAGTCGATATCAGTGTGGTTAACCTCGGGCCTGACGCATCCTACCACAATATGACTGTCAGTAAACGTAAGGCTCTCCATGATGTATTTGTGTCCAGCTCTACTTTTGCCAATCTCCAAAATCAACGTCTCTCCTTAGAAGACATCGCCACCCTACCGCTACTCACTTTGGAAAAAAACACAACAACCAGAAGTTTTCTTGATTCTATTTTCGCAAAGCAAAATATTCTGTTTCAGCCAGAAATTCAGCTGGGTAGTGTAGATTTATTGATTGAACTGGCCAAAATTGGCCTCGGTATAGCTTTTGTCAGCCGTGAATATATAAAGCAAGAACTGGCTGTCAATCAGTTATTCACCCTCACCCTCACGACAGAAATTCCTCCACGTGAACTTGGGATTATTACTCATGATTGCCTGCCAGTTCCACTTGCTGCTCAAAAATTTATTGATTTATTATAATTGTTCCGTCTTAAAGATGGGAATTGCTTATAGCCGCCATCTCCATCTACATTGCTTCTTCTAAGGTTGTAAAGTTAAAATGATGTTAGCATTGCGATGCTAAGGTCGCGACTTACACAAATCTTTTAGCAAAGATTTGGGCGAAGAAATGATGTTAGCATTGCGATGCTAACGAAGCGACTTACACAAATCTTTTAGCAAAGATTTGGTTCGCTGCTTCATTTTACTTTAGGAATATTACGACCCGCGAAAATTTCAGCCATTTCTTTTTTTACTCGTTGCTTGATTTTTTTCTTTTCTCCAGGTAAAAGTTCTTTTTTAGCTGTTCCAAATAAATAATTATCCATATCAAATTCTTTTAAAATCATTTTCGTATGGAAGATGTTCTCTTGATAGACATTCACATCAATCATCTGATAAAGTTCTCGAGTATCAGGATGAATATAATTTTGGATGGAATTTATTTTATGATCAATATAGAGTTTCTTACCAGTAATATCACGGGTAAAACCACGCACCCGATAATCAATAATGGCAATATCAGAACTAAAGCTATTAATCAAATAATTTAAAGCTTTAAGCGGTGAAATCTCACCACAAGTTGAAACATCAATATCAGCGCGGAAGGTACTAATACCCTTATCTGGATGGCTTTCAGGATAAGTATGCACCGTAATATGACTTTTATCCAAATGGGCAACTACAGCATCTGATTTAGGTTCCTGCAGCCCATCCATCTCCTCATCATCTTCATTTTCTGGTTGAGCAGCAATCAGTCCTTCAGAAATAAGCATGGTCACACTAGCACCCTGAGGATCATAATCTTGTTTGGCAATATTCAGAATATTGGCACCAATCATCCTTGCTACCTCTGTCAAAATACCTGTAAGCCTTTCGGCATTATATTCTTCATCAATATATTCAATATAGTCATGACGATGTTCTGGACTTGTAGCATAACATATATCATACATGTTAAAACTTAGAGTTTTGGTCAGGTTATTAAACCCATATAATTTCAATTTTTTTATTGATTTTATTTCCATATGCCTCTCCTTACTTCGCTCTATAAATTTTAATTATGCCCTGAAGAGTATATTACTATGACCTATTAGGAATATTACTTTTTTAAAATTGCAATGATTACATTATACTTCTAATATTAGATATTAACCTATTTTTTTTCTACTGTAAATAGCACATAATGCATTAACTAGAAGGATCTTTGACTACTATGGACTACAGAGAAGATTTTCGATATAAGTAAGCACAAAAGAGAACTTAGCAGGGCTAAGTTCTCTTTTGTGCTTACTTATATCGCTCACCCTGTAGCTCTACACGGCGCAATTCAGTTATTTTATTATCTGCATCTACCATAACTACTCTAGGGGAAAAGCACTCAGCTTCATCTTCAGTCATCATAGCATATGCTATGATAATGACCTTGTCACCAGGTTGGACCATACGGGCAGCTGCACCATTTAAGCAAATAACACCTGAATTCATTGCCCCTTTAATTACATATGTTTCAAAACGATTACCGTTATTATTATTAACAATTTGTACTTTTTCATTCGGTCTAATTCCTGATGCCGTTAGCAAAGCCTCATCAATCGTTATGCTTCCCATATAATTAAGATTGGCCTCTGTGACAGTGGCGCAATGAATTTTACCTTTTAATGTTGTAATAAACATATTATTTGACCTCCAAAATAGTATTATCAATTAAACGAGTTTTACCAATACGAACAGCTAACGCGAGCAATGCCTTGCCTGTTATGGCAGTAATCCCTTGCAATAACGGGTAGTTGTAGACTTCCACATACTCACAATCAGCCAGCTCTTCTGCCTGAATTTCAGCCATTACCTGTGACCGTATTTTTAGAGCATTGTCCTCTCCCTGAGCTACTAGCTCCTCAGCGAGTTTCAAACTACGAGACAATACCAGTGCAGCGCGACGTTCTTCAGCTGACAAAAAGGCATTGCGGGAACTCATCGCGAGCCCGTCTGCTTCTCGTACAATAGGTACTACTTCCAAGGTTATATTCATATTCAAATCAGCCACCATGCGCTGCAAGACAAGTACCTGCTGAGCATCTTTTTGACCAAAAAACGCCATATTGGGCTGAACAATATTGAATAACTTGTTGACAACAGTCGCCACCCCGCGAAAATGGCCAGGACGGGACAATCCACATAATTTTCCCGTAATACCTTCAACCTCGATGAAACTACTATAACCCTCAGGATACATTTCTGCGGCTTGAGGATGAAAGATTACTTCTACACCTACACTGGCTGCCTTTTTACTATCACCAGTCAAATCCCGAGGATATTTAGCAAAATCTTCATTAGGTCCAAATTGGGTAGGATTGATAAAGATACTAGTTACCACAATGTCACAGACCTGCTTGGCGCGCTGCATTAAGGTAAGATGTCCTTCATGTAGGGACCCCATGGTAGGTACCAAGCCAATACTCTGGCCCTGCCGCTGGGCCTCTGTGACAAATTCACGCATTTCTTTAATGGTTTCAATAATTTTCATGTTAATCTCTCCATTCTACCACTTAATATATCCCTAAGCATCGTTGCCTGTTGTTCATTAATCGTGGCCTTTTCTAAGGCAACACCTATTGTGTATAATCCAAGCTCAGCATATAATTTATTCTCATTCCTTTTTTTTAAGGCAGCCAAATGAGCCGCGACCGTACTACCATCCCCCCTACTTACAGGTCCAGTCAACGCCTCAGTTGGCCCTAACTGCTGAATATTATTTACCGTTCCCTGTACCAAAGGCATTAGCGCTGCTGCTGCTTGCTGAGGGGTTAGGCCAAAGACGCCATATATCTGGGTAGCCCAGTGCATCAATGACACAAAATAATTAGATACAATACAAGCCGCCCCATGATAAAGAGGCCTGTCCTTATCTGAAATGATAAAACTTTGTCCACCAAAATCTTTCACTATTTCCTCAGCTAAACGAACCGCCTGTTCATGCCCGCCCAGTGCAAAATATATACCAACCACAGCGTCAACACCACTTGACCTATTAGCAAAGGATTGTAGTGGATGCATACACCCCGTAAAGGCTCCTAAATCACTGGCTGGACTGAGAACCTCTATAGACACCCCACCTGAAGTATGCAGCACCAATTGGCCTTTTCTAAAGCCGCCATCCTGAGCAATTTGAATTGCCACCTGATCAATACATCGATCAGGAGTAGCAATCAATACGATATCGGCATATTGTGTAATATCTGCCGCCTTTGTCACTCCTGACACACCAAACTGTTTGGCTAATTTGTCTGCCGATCCAAGGGTTTTACTGGCTATTCCAACCAGCGGATAGCCCCACTGATTAAAGGCCTTGGCCAGAACACTACCAACTCTCCCAGCTCCAACAATAGCCACTGTCTGTTTTTGCACACTCATCACTCCAATTTAAGTTAGCAACCCATAGAAAAAGGCAAAATAAAAAGCCTTACGGAACTTGTCCGAAAGGCATAGCTTTCCCTACTACCTCCCGTCTCAGTCCAACATACAGATCTAAGCGGATCATGAAATATTAAAATATTGAAACTCACTCGTTCTACAGCTAATAGTTATTTTTTCACGGTATGGTTCATACTGATACCACCCAAAATAAACCTCGCTATAATAAATTACTTAAATGATAACACAAGCTATGTTTTAATAACAAGTTTTTTTTAAAAACATATCCATTAATGTACAAAAAAGCTTACCTAGGATAAAATATATCTAGGAGGTGTTTACATGAATACGATCACAGGGGAACAAAAATTCCTGGCGATTTTAGCTCATATCTCTTATTTTTTGGGCGGTCTGGGATTCATCATCGCACCATTAGTCATATTTTTGCTAAAAAGGGATGACTCTTTTGTCTATGAACACGCCAAGCAGGCACTTGTTGCCCATATTGCCATACTCGCCACATCATGTATTGTCGGGCTATCGTGCATGCTCCTAATCGGTGTATTATTACTTCCCGTTATCGGCATTCTGTGGATTGTACTCTTCATTACTTCGATAATCGGGGCTATCAAGGCACTTAATGGAGAAGTATATCAATATCCTTTCATCCAAGGGTTTGTGAATAAACTGTAACTTATTCTATTACCTCATCATGGCTAATTAGGTTAAAATAGAGAAGAAAGAGTAAAACAATAAAAACCCAGCAGAACCATTACTGGGTTTTTTGCAGATAAAAAGACCAAAGATGATGAATCTTAATAAATGACTATCTTAAATCGGAGGACGATATGAAAAAATTCCTTTGGAAATATCTTTGGGTTGCGCTTGGATGCTTAATTGCCAGTGCATCAATTAATCTTTTCTTGGTGCCTCATCACCTATTAAGCGGCGGCGTTAGTGGGCTGGCGATCATTTTTTATTTCTTGTTTGGCCTCCCAATCGGCCTACAAATACTGTTAATGAATATTCCGCTAATTTACGTTGCTTATAAACTCATTGACAAAGATTATGCGATTACAACCATCTACGGTACTATCGTGTTTTCAGTAGCGATCGATGCTACTCGATTTTTATCCAGTTTTAATCCACTTGATGACCCAATACTTGCCTGCATAACGGGTGGGATTATCTCTGGAGTAGGTTCAGGACTCATATTTAGGGTCAACGGAAGTGCTGGCGGATTGGATATTGTTGCGGCAGTGGTTCGCAAGTATTATTCCTTTAATTTTGGCGTTGTGAGCTTTGCTATCAATTGCGTCATCATGCTTATTGCAGCTACCCTGTTCGGACTTAAATTAGCTATTTTAACCCTCATCTCCATGTTTGTCAGTGCTAATATTACAGACAAGGTCGTTGAAGGATTTAATCGAAAGAAGACTATTTTCATAGTTTCGTATAATACGGAAAAACTTGTTGAAGTCATCCTTAAGGAAGTTGGTCGAGGAGTCACTCTCTTAGATGGCGAAGGTGCCTTTACTCGCCAGGAGAAGCGTGTAATTTTCGTTGTTGTTAGCCTCACACAAATAGCCCAGATCAAACTTCTTGTCCAGGAAGTCGATCCTACTGCATTTATGATCGTTCAAGATGCAGCTGAGGTAATGGGTAGGGGTTTTACTCTTCCGGGAACAAGAAATATATAAATCACTAGTGCATTATATATTTCTGCAATACAAAAAAAGCAGCCTGCTCTTTATTCAGAGTAGGTTGCTTTTTTATTATCAAGTATTAATATCTAGTTTTATAAGTTATTTACAAAGATATGCAGGATTTTGTAGTAACTTGGCGAATAATGGTACTGCTATTATATACACAACACCTACTTTATATTAAATGGAGGAATTTAAACAATGAGATTTATGTCCCTACTTTTCTTTCTGCTGACACTAAGTGTTTCTAGTTTGTGCTCTGCTGCGGCCTGGGTACTCCCTACAGACCAAACACAAATTACTGTTAAATCACTCTACAATTTTTCCGATAATTACATTAACGCCAATGGCAGATCTTCCACGTCACCTTGGGGCGAAGTAACAATCCGGGAAACCATCTTTACTGTTGAAAAAGGTCTTAGCACTAAAGATACTTTCGTCATGAATATTCCGTATAGTAATGTCTACACTTCAAAATACTATACCCCGTTAGGAGTAAATATAGGACCCCGTCGCAGCACCGGTATTGGCAACATTGATATTGGTCTACGTCACGGCATACAAACCAAAGGTGCTACGGTCACAGCTTGGCAAGTGCTAGCTGGCATCCCCACTTACGATCGGCAATTACATCCCGCTCTTAACTTTGGTTCTACTTATATCGATGCAAGCTATTTGGCTGGACATGTCTTTGCTGTCAATGGTCTGCGTGGTTACACCAATCTAGAAGCAGGCTTCCGTTTTAAAGGTGATGGCATGGCTGACCAATTCCGTTATTCATATCAATACTATCATCCCATGTCCAAAAATTGGGGGCTTAATACTGGTCTTGGCGGCGCATATAGCCTTAACGGTTCATACACCAAAGACGCTGACTGGCGCTATGATGTTATGCGGATAGGTTTTGGTCCTTCTATACGATCAACGAATGGCAAAGAAGAATTCCGCCTCATCGCTTACAAAGATATTTTCGCCCATCGTTTCTTTAAATGGGAAATCACTGAACTTACTTATACAAAAAAATTCTAAATTTAAAGCCTAACTTTTTGCACAATGCAAGACGTTAGGCTTTTCTCTTGATTACTATTGAATGAAATCCCATAACAGCATCATATTGAATACTGAGACAATAATGCCAATAGTCCACAATAGGATTTGCTGATAACCACTATTGGCGTATTTACCCATGACTTTTTTAGATGATGTCAGATACATTTGCAAAAATATTGTCCACGGCAATTGGATACTTAAAAACATCTGGGAATACACTAGCCCCTGAAAAGGACTGTTGATAAACATAATAATCATAACTGCTAGTCCGTAAGTAATAACCACCCCTAGCCAAGTATGGCGATCCTTAATATCATAAGGTTCTTTAAATAATCCGGCAAAAATACTGCCACCAGCCATACCTGCTGTAACTGTTGAGGAAACACCAGAAAACAACAGGGCGATAGCAAAAACTAAGGCTGCTGCCTTTCCGAGGAGGGGACGCAGCATGCTTTCAGCCTGCTGCAGCTCTTCCACTTGCACCTGATTACTAAAGAACACCGCTGCCGCAATAAGTATCATGGCACTATTAATAGCCCAGCCAATACACATGGAAAATAAAGTATCAGCAAACTCAAATTTTAATTGCTTTTTAATTACAACCTCGTCTTCTAAGTTCCACTGCCGGCTCTGGATGATTTCGGAATGCAAAAACAGATTATGAGGCATAACTACGGCTCCCAACACGCTCATAATGATCAGTAGCGATCCGTCTGGAATTACTGGCGTCACCCAACCAGCCGCCGCCGCCCCCCAATCAATCTCCACCATACTCAGTTCAAATATAAAAGCTAAACCAATAATCGAGACAAAGCCCATGATCCATTTTTCCAACCGTTTATAAGAATTAACCCATAACATCCAGCCGCACCCTACAGCAGCAAGCATAGCCCCCACCTTTAAAGGAATATGAAACAACATCTTCATAGCAATGGCTGAACCTAATATTTCTGCTAGTCCAGTGGCGACTGCCGCCGCTATTGCCGAAAATAACACTCCCCTAGATACTATGGGAGGTAAATATTCTGTCGCCGCTTCAGATAAACAGAGTCCAGTAACAATCCCCAAATGGGCTACATTATGTTGCAAGATAATCAGCATAATCGTCGACAACGTAACCATCCACAGCAGTTTATAGCCATAATCTGCCCCTGCTGCCATATTGGCAGCCCAATTACCAGGATCAATAAACCCCACAGTTACCAATATTCCCGGACCAAGATAACGTAAAAGTTCTCTCGCTTTCAAGTTAATGCCATCATCAGCACGCCAAAAATCCCACTTTGTTTTAAACATTACTATTTATCCCCTATACTATCTGTATTTCACTCATATCACTTTTATAATTATAAGTACTATTCTTCTTTTCCCCTTATTTTCCTGCCCTATCATTAATTCATTACATATTGACAACTATATAAAAACAAGATACAATCTCGTATATAAAATAATAAAACAGATACACGACTGGCGGATAGTGGAATAACCACAAGGGAATGTATCTGATAAACGCCGACCGCCTGGGCATAACATCATTTGTTATACCCAGGCGGTTTTTTTATGCGCATAAAAAACCTAGAATTAAACTTTCACGTATATGATTTATGTCACAGGCAAAACACTATACTATATTTATAATGATAATAAATGATAACAATTATCATTACATTAGAGGGGGATAATCATTATGAACCCATGGAATAACTTTAAACCTGGTAAATGGCAAACAACAATCGATATTCAAGATTTTATTCAGCAAAATTATCTACCCTATGAAGGCAATGAAGATTTTTTAGCTGGAGCAACATCTCGCACCAAAAAATTGTGGGATAACTGCAGTCAGTTACTCTTACAGGAGCGCAGCAAGAATGGCGTACTAGATGTCGACACAGACACTATTTCCACGATTACTTCACACAAGCCTGGCTATATTGATCAAAACTTAGAAATCATTGTCGGACTACAAACTGACGCTCCGCTTAAACGCAGCGTAATTCCTAATGGCGGCATACGCATGGCAGAGCAGGCTTGTGAGGCTTATGGTTATGAACTTAACCCTGAGATCAGCAACATCTATCACAATCATGTTACCACACATAATACTGCTGTTTTTAATATGTATACAGCAGAAATGAAACAAGCCCGCAAACTAGGCATCATTACCGGACTGCCTGATGGCTATGGCCGAGGGCGAATTATTGGCGACTACCGTCGGGTAGCGTTATACGGAATTAACCGACTCATTGATGGGAAAAAAGCAGATTTACATGACCTTGCCTCTCAGCCAATGGATGAACAAACACTACGTCTGAGGGAGGAAATTGCCGCACAAATTGTTGCTTTGAAAGACATCATAACCATGGCTAAGGCCTACGGCTTTGATATTAGCCGCCCAGCAGTCAATGCCCACGAAGCAGTACAATGGTTATATTTTGGTTATCTTGCTGCCATCAAAGAGCAAAACGGAGCTGCCATGTCCCTAGGGCGTATCTCTACTTTCCTAGATATCTATCTGACTAGAGATTTAGCAAACGGCACACTCACTGAAACAGCTGCCCAAGAACTCATTGACCAAATGGTAATTAAACTTCGCCTAGCCCGCCATTTGCGCACACCTGACTATAATGAACTCTTTGCTGGTGATCCACTGTGGGTAACTGAGTCCATTGGCGGTATGGGCATCGATGGTCGTACATTGGTGACTCGCACCTCATACCGTATACTTCACACACTATACAATCTAGGACCTGCCCCTGAACCAAACTTAACAATCTTATGGTCAGCCAATATGCCAAATGACTTCAAAAAATTCTGTGCCAAAGTATCCCTGGATACCAGTGCTATTCAATATGAAAATGATGATATTATGCGCCCGATCTATGGTGATGACTATGGAATTGCCTGCTGTGTATCAGCAATGCGGCTCGGTAAACAAATGCAATTTTTTGGCGCCCGCGCCAATTTAGCTAAAGCTTTACTGTTAGCAATTAACGGTGGACGTGATGAAAATACTGGCGAGCAACTGGCACCAGTCATGCCAATCCCTGAGGGCGAGTATCTGGATTACGATGTAGTGCGGAACAATCTATCACAAGTGTTCACTTGGCTCACAGGACTTTATGTTAATACCATGAATCTCATTCATTTCAGCCATGATAAATATGCCTATGAGCGGTCACAAATGGCTCTCCATGATTCTCATGTAGAAAGAACTATGGCCTTTGGTGTAGCTGGTTTATCTGTGGCTACAGATTCACTAAGCGCCATTCGCTATGCACGCGTCAAACCTCTACGTGATGAAAATGGTATTGCTAAAGACTTTGCCATTGAAGGAGACTTCCCTTGCTTTGGTAATGACGATGATATCGTCGATATCTTGGCAACCCAGCTCAGTCATGAATTCAGTACAAAACTGAAAGAACATGCTACTTATCGCAATGCTGAACATACCTTATCCATACTAACCATTACCTCAAATGTAATGTATGGTTTGAAAACAGGCGCTACCCCTGATGGCCGCAAAGCCAAACAACCTTTTGCCCCTGGAGCTAATCCGATGCATGGTCGTGACAAAAATGGTGCACTCTCTGCCATGCAATCCATTTGCAAATTATCTTATGACGACTGCCGTGATGGCATTTCCTATACCTTCTCCATTCTTCCTGCTACCTTAGGCAAAACTATAGATACTAGAGTGCAAAATTTAGCTGGTATACTGGACGGTTATACAGCAAAAGATGGACATCATATTAATGTCAATGCTCTTGATGTTTCTATATTGGAAGATGCCAGAAAAAATCCTGAAAAATACCCTCAATTAACCATCCGAGTATCCGGTTATGCTGTTAACTTCATCAAACTCACCCCTGCCCAGCAAGAAGAAGTCATTGAACGCACTTTCTATAAAGCCTTGTAACAGGAGGTGGCCAGCATGCAAGGTTACTATCATTCTATCGAGCGGTTCGGCACCGTGGACGGCCCGGGTATTCGCTATGTACTATTTCTCTCAGGCTGCCAGCTACGTTGCCGTTTCTGCCATAATCCTGACACTTGGCTCCAAGGTAATCAAACCATCAGCACAGAAGAGGTCCTCGCGGACATACTTCATTACCGCCACTTTTACAATGCCTCCAGGGGAGGAATGACCCTCAGCGGCGGCGAACCCCTACTACAATCCCAATTTGTTGCTGAGCTATTGTCGTCTTGCCACGCCCATAGGATTCATACAATGATCGACACTGCTGGCTACTATGACCAGCAAAATATCACTGATATTTTACCCTATACAGATGCCGCCTTATTCAGCATTAAGGCCGTGGATCCACAAAAACACCGCTGGTTAGCAGGCTTTGATAATACCCAAATTATCAGTAACTTGAAATATATGACTGAGCATCTGACCGTCACCCTACGTTATGTAGTCATCCCTGGAGTAACCAACCTACCCGAGGATATACAATCATTAATAAATCTCATATACTCTTTACCGAAACCAGTGACCGTAGAATTATTGCCATATCATACTTACGGTCGACAAAAATGGCAATCTTTACAGATGAACTATACACTTGATCATATAACTGAAGCTACTCCCCAAGATATAACAACTGTAGCTGACTGCCTCGTAGCACAGGGTATCAACATCGTCAACCGGTAAGAAAAACGCTACGCGTTCTTTTAAAACTCCCCTCTGTATTCTCTGCGGTAAAAAGCGGTCTTAAAGAAAAGAACGATTTACCGCAGAGGCGCAGAGAACGCAGAGGGGAAAACCACGTTAAACACAAAGACCACAAAGAGGTTTTTTATCCCCTTTGTGGTCTTTGTGTCCGCGTAGCGGCTTTGTGCCTTTATGTTTTAAAATATGGTTTTTCAAAGCTTATGACAAATATTCAAAATTCCGTACAATCAACTTCCTGCCGCGCCAACTAAAAGCACGATTGTCATATCTCCTTTTGAATTCTTTATTGGAGATTGTCGATAACTCTTCATAACTCAATTCCGATATAATGTTTTCCCGAAACTCTGTCATCCTTGTCACAGCAACTTTTTGATTATGAGGACATACATCCTGACATGTATCACAGCCAAATACCAGTTTATTCTTCTTGATAATATCAACCTCAGCTACCGTTAACTCTCCCTTTTTCTGAGTCAAATAAGAGCGGCAACGTCTTGGATCAATCCCAAAATTACCGAGTATAGCTTGGCCTGGGCATGCTTTTATACACTTCCCACATTGCATGCAGCTCTGTTTTAGAGGTTGATCGATTTCAAAAGGATGATTTGTAAGCATATAACCAATCAATACATAGGAACCGTATGTATCTGATATAACATGGTTGTTCAGACCAAAGAATCCCAGACCTGCTAGATATGCCATATATCGATCAACTAACGGACCTGTATCTACAAAAGCTTGATAACGAAACCCAGGTCTCGTCTCTGTGAGAAACTTACCGATTTGCTCTAATTTATCTTTAGCAACTTTATGATAATCAAGGGCATGAGTATATTTTGCAATGTTACTCTCAGTCCTCTCGCCTATATAATAGGGAAATAAGCATACAATAACCGACTGGACATCTGCCATCGTTAATCTAGGATCTATTCTTTTGGCTAAATATTCTTCCTCAAATTCCGTACATTGCCCTTTCTCAATTCGCGCCTTTAATATCTGTTCTAATTCCACATAAGGCCCTATGGGTGCGATTCCTACATATTCAATATTGATTGAGCTACAAAACTTCTGCAAAGTCGCTTTCATTACGAGAGACCCGGGCGAATGGGAAGGACATAGAAAAACACGGCAATAAAATGGGAAATACTACCTGCCAGCACAAACAAATGCCATATAGCATGATTATAAGGCAGTTTATTCCATAAATAAAAAACGCTCCCTAGTGTATAAAACAAACCACCAATTAGAAGCCACATAATCCCCAGTGTCGCCACTGTCGCAATAAGAGGTTTTATGGCAATAATAATAAACCATCCCATAAAAAGATAACATAGGGTCGATATAAATTTAAACCGTCCCACAAAAAAAACTTTTAAAACAATTCCTAGTACGGCAAATCCCCAAACTAACCCGAAAACAGTCCACCCCAATACACCATGCAAGGGCACCAGGGTAAAGGGGGTATATGTTCCGGCTATGAGTAAATATATGGCTGAATGATCAAGAATCTTAAAAATATATTTCAAGCGTTCATTTGTAAAACTATGGTATAGCGTCGAGGCTAAATACAGAAGCACCAACGTAGTACCATAAATACTAAAACTAAGGATATGCCAAACTTCACCATATAGATAAGCAAATACAGTTAACAACACCAGTCCGGCTACTGCAAGGAGGGTACCAATACCATGGGTTACCGCATTCATAATTTCTTCCATGCTGAACCTCCGATCACTTTAATTTAATCATTTTAATGATATCACATCTAGCATTATCTTAGTAATAACAATTCTCAACAAACTCTAGAATCATTACATATTATTAAATAAATATAACAAAAATATCCTGCAACTTTATAGTTTGCAGGATATTTCTATTAAATACTAGCTCCACTAACTTACTCATTACACGAGAAACTTGGCAACAGAACTTTCCAATTGATGTGCCATGGCACTTGTTTCTTCCGCACTAGCGGCCACGGTTTGCATGGCAGCTGACTGTTCTTCCGCCGAAGCCGAAACTTCTTCACCATGTGTTGCCACAGTTTCGATCACTGTCGCAAGATGATCAATCAGTTTTACAATTTGTTCTGAACTAGCAACTTCTTCAGAGGTTAAATCACCAATTTCCCTAGCTTCAGCAGTTGTTTGCTTTACAGCTTGCAAAATTCGATCTAAGGCGATTCCTGCTTCATTAACCGTAGAAACCCCATATTCCACCTCTACAACATTTTGTGTCATTGCCGCAACCGCTACATCTGTTTTTTCCGTAACCATCTTCACTAGAGAGGTAATCTCTTGCGCTCCCTGATCTGATTGTTCAGCTAATTTGCGCACTTCTTCAGCGACAACTGCAAATCCACGACCATGTTCCCCTGCCCGGGCAGCCTCAATGGCAGCATTCAGCGCCAAAAGATTGGTCTGCTTAGCTAGATTCGTAATTGTATCGGTAATCAAAGATATTTGTTTAGAATAATCATTAAGTTCACCAATAACCTGGCTGGATTTTTCTGCCTGGTTTTTAATATTCCCCATTTTACTAACAGATTCATCGACCTTCAATCGCCCATTTTCGGCAGCGATCAAGGTATTTTCCGAATTTTTACAAGTGTTGTCAGCCTTTGCTTTGGCCATTTGTATCAAACTTGATAGCTGTACTAGTGCTTGGGATGCTTCTAGCATAGATTGATTCCCCGAGTCAGCCTCCTTGGCCAGATTTTGCATATTGCTAGAAATTTCTCCACTCGTTGCTGTTACCTCTTCTGTCGATGCTGCCATTTCTTCTGATGTCGCAGCCAATTGTTCAGAAGCTGATCGAATGTTACTAATCATCTCCACAAAATGCTTGTGCATAATTTCTATAGAGTTAGCTAGCTCTCCTATTTCGTCCGTGCTCGTCACTTCCACACTATTACGCAAATCTCCATTGGCATATTGATTGGCAATAGCAGTAAGCCCTATTATTGGTCTACGAATCATATTAGTGAGGATAACTGCAATTGCTATACCAAGCAGTAATACCAACAAGCTGATCACAATTGAAATCATCATTACGCTATTGGCTGCCGCTATACTTTCTTTGATGAGCCCTTTTGCTACATCAGTATTTGCCCTGGACAAATCATCTGTTGTCTTTTCAATCCATGCTGCTTGGGGTGCAAGGCGTTGTGAAATTTGAATTAACTTCATTTTACTCTCTTGCGCTTTTGCCAAATTTCCCGTTGTTAATTCTGTATTATATTCTTTAGCAGCAGGCATGTATTCACTGATAATCGTATTTTTTTGTTTTGTAGTTTCATCAATCAGTACTTGAACTTCTTGCTTTTTTTCCGACCTGGCCATGGATAGTAATTCCTTCTCCAGGGTTAGAACCTGATTAAAATTGCTCTCAGTCTTGCCAATCAGAGCTTCATCCCCATATGCTACATAGACACGAATATCTGATACAGTTACTTTGTATTGAATGACAATATCATCAGCAAGGGCCATGCGAGCATTGGCCTCGTTTATTTTCACCAAATCTCCATTAGCATTGCGCAGGGAAAGCAGAGAATTAATTGCCATCAACATGATTAGAGCAATAATCACTCCGAAACTCAGAGCAATTTTAGCACCTATCTTCAGTTTCATTGTTATACTACCACCTTATTATAATACTTAGTCTATCGAATAACTACTCCTATAGACGAGGCATCATCATGATGTTTTCCACCAATCGTAAGAGTTTTACACATTTCTTGCATTCGTGAAAAATCAAGCGCACTGCTGATGGGGCGTGGAAGCACTTCAAAAAGCCCATCAGTTAAAAATAAGAAACTTTCACCTGATTGAAAATGCAAAACACCTTGATCAAAGACCTCGTCCGCATTAATTCCTAAGAAGAGTCCAGGAGTCCTTATAATTTCTGGCCCTTGCCCCTTTATCACTATAAAATTATTAATTCCGCCAGCAGAGTAAGTGAGGGTATTGCACATAAAATCAAACTCAAAAAGAAAAGCCGCCGCAAAGCCGCCACCTTCAAAAAAAGGCATTACTTCTTTATTAATCCACCTGAGTTTATCCTGCACTGGAATACCTTTATCCTTAGCCTGGATAAAAAGATATTTAAAAATGCCCGCCTGAGCTGCTGCCACAATCCCATGGCCCATAACATCAACTAAAATACCATATAATACTTTTTTATAATTATCAAAAATAAAATCATATAGATCACCGCTAACATAGCTGTGCGGCTGATAAATAGAATGCATCTCAAATAATTCATTCGTGAAATCAAGAGGTAATAGTCGCCGCTGGACTTTGCCTGCCAGCTCAACGTCTTCCCGCATCTTTAAATCAGAAGTTAGATTTCGTACTACTAATGCGTAAATATCATCTCCATGTAAAGTCATAAAGCGACTGCTTATTTCAACCTTAAATATAGAGCCATCTTTCTTAATATGATTGGATGTAAAAACATACCCATTAGCATACTGCTTCGCTGCTTTCCAATTTTCGCAATTTAATTGGGCTGAATCATGACTAATATTTGTAATAGATAAATTGAGCGACTCTTCGTTTGTATACTGATACATTTCTAATGCCTTTTCATTCATAAATAAAATGCCTCGTGTTCGACACTTTACCAATACTAGGGCATCATTTAGCATATCAAAAAGATCTAATCGCTGGCAATGATCGCATCTTTCCCTAAAACTATCAGATTCCGAAAAACTCATCGACCTATCTCCTTAACAGTTATTGCATTGCAAAAACTTTATTCAATCTTGTTAATTCAAATAGTTCTTTTACAAGACCGCTAGCACCGACAAGGGTTACGCCGCCCTTTATTTGCAATGCTCTTTTTTGGATGGCAACAAGTACACCAAGACCTGAACTATCAATGTAGTCAACCTTATTGAGCTTAATTATAAATTCCTTGTGTCCTGATTCCATCAAAATAATCAGTTTTTCGCGCAGAATGGCTGCCTCTTCAACATACATGCTGCCCGATAAACTCACTATAACTTGTCCATTATTAATAGTAGTATTAATCTCCATCCTAATGATCCCCTTTCAATTAATAAAAATATGAAGACCTTTCATTTCTGCAATTAAGCAATATCATTTTTTTTGATTAGTGTTAGTTCATTTCCCAGTCCATTAAACTCATAAGAGTCCACATAATGTTTTATCAGCTGAAATCCTCTTCCATGTTCTGCAGACCAAGGGGTTGTATCAGATATCTCCTGATTGATAAAACCCTTACCTTCGTCACGAATGACAATTCTAATTTGGTTAGGTAATTCTTCCATCGTTAGATATACTTTTTTGCTAAGATTTTCTTTATTACCATGAAGAATTGCATTATTGACCCCCTCATTGATTGCAATAAATATCCCTAGAGCATCTTTCCCAAAAATTCGTACTAACTCTGCCTTAATAATTTCTCGCAATATGGCGAATTCATCCAGCGAGGAAAAACAATACATTCTTTCACCTCCTCAAACTCGATTAACATTCCTATCGCTTATAACATCAATAAGAGATTAGTCTGCAAAAAAATATCCTTATTTTATAAAAAAATACCATTTATTTCTTAAATTCGACATAATCATGGAATTTCCTTCCTATATGTGACATTTTAACAACAGACCATTGTAGTTATAACATCACTTCTGAAACTCAAAACTCCTGTACCATTTTAGCATAGGACTTTCTATTATCTATTCTGTAGTATCTTTTTTCTATTTTCAACAAAAAAATCAGCCATTTTGCGATGTGGCCCAGCAAAAGAAAGTTTTCCCCAATCACGCTTATTTACCCAAGAAATACGACTTCCAGTTGGTATATTGCCTGGGCTGCCGGTACAATGATAAAAGGAAATATCCCATTTTCGATGACTAAACGTATGAGTACACTTAAATAATAAACTTTGAAGCTCGACCTCCTGACCTGTTTCACACAAAAAGATCTGTCGGAATACAGCTATAGCATCTTCTTCTGCTTGAATTTCTACAGCAGGGAATTCCCACATCCCAGCTAATAACCCTTTTGCTGGTCTCTGCCGTAACAAGAAAAACTCCCCCTGTTGCAAAACTCCTGCTACCAGCCGTACAGGCAGTGGTGGCGTTTTTTTCTTTTTTACAGGCAATTGTTGTTGTAGGCCTTTTTCCTTCCCTAGGCATTGCTTCTGCAATGGACAGATTGGACAACGGGGAACTTTAGGAATACAGATGGTTGCCCCCAAATCCATTAAGGCCTGATTAAAATCGCCTGGATAGTCGAAGGAAATTTCCCTTTCCACCAGTTCCCTAATCTGCTTTTTTACCACTGGTGAAGAAATATCGCCATCTATGCAATAGAGGCGACTAAATACACGAAGAACATTGCCATCAATGGCAGGCTCCTGTTTATTATAAGCAATACTTAAAATAGCCCCTGCTGTATAGTCACCAACACCTGCAAGTTTTACTACTTCTTCTTTAGTCTCTGGTACCTGACCTCCATAAGAAACACTTACTTCCCGAACACCTTCGAGAAGATTCCGGGCCCTAGAATAATAGCCTAGCCCCTGCCAATATTGAATCACTTCTTCTTCCCGAGCTCCTGCCAGACTTTCCAATGTAGGAAATCGCTCCATCCACCTTTCAAAGTAAGACTTCACAACTTCAACCCTAGTCTGTTGCAGCATCACTTCCGAAACCCAAATTTTATAAGGGTCTTTATCTTTTCGCCAAGGTAAATCCCGTTTACACTCCTTATACCAAGTCAATAAAATATCTGCTATTCTCATTATGATCTCCTTCATCTTCTTATCAATATAACTTCTAGACTATAAAAAAGAAGTCTTCAATATAAGTCAATTCCATTTTGCTCCTAAGGATATCTTACCATACCCCCGCTAGCGATTGCAGATTTAACACTTGCAGGTCCAAAGTCTTAGTCAGTTCGACAAAATTCTTGGCAATACCCTCTCCCTATTACTATAATATCTACAATAATATATGGCAAAGAAGCCTACCTGATTTACAGGTAGGCTTCTGCCCATTTGAGGTGATGAAAATTTCTAACAAAAACACTACAACTATGGATGCTTCCATTTTACTCAGCGAGCTCAAATCTGCCAACCACGAGATGCGTCAGGTCGTTACCGCCATCGAGGAGATTGCCAAACAGACAAACCTCCTCTCTCTAAACTCAGCAATCGAAGCTGCAAGAGCTGGCGAAGCAGGTCGCGGCTTTAGCGTTGTCGCTGATGAAATCAAAAAATTAGCAACCCGCAGCTTTACCTCTACAAAAGAAAGTGCCGAAATCATTGAAAACATTCAGACTAAGGCAAATGAAGTCATGGCCGTACGAACAGCTGACATGGCCTATGACACAATTGACAAAGTCGATCGTAACCTGTTTGAACGTAACTGCGATGCGCAAGCCTGGGCCGGTTTTGACAAAGTAAAGAACTGTTTTATTTCTACAATTCCGGGCAACATTCAAGAAGCCAATCAGCTTTTGAAAACTCTTGTCGATATCTATGAAGTATACTTTGATCTTTATGTCCTTGATACGGAAGGAACAATCGTAGCAGCAGGGGTACACCGAGAACTCATTGGTAAAAATCTAGCTGATCGGGACTGGTTTAAAAAGGTTAAATCAACCAATACTATCTCTGTAACAGATTTATATTTTTCCACCGTCGAAAATCGTCATACTGTAGCCTACTCTTGCCCAATCCGCAGTGACAATGGACAAATTGTTGGTTACTTTTCATCTCGCTTTAATCGGGATTTCATTTACGATATTTTAGATTCTGCGCGTATTGGCCAAAGGGGTGAATTTTTCCTCATTAATAAAGATGGCTATGTTATTGCCTGTCGCAGTCGTAAAGGCATCCTTGTTGATAACTTAAAAAACCTGGTCGCAGCGCAGCGTTGTATGAAAGGCGATACCTACGGCTACACTTTCGAAGTCGATCAGCGTGGCAACGGCAAAATTTATGGTTATGCTCATACAAGAGGCTATAATGCCTATAAAGGAAAAAACTGGTCTGCTATCATTAGCGAAGTTCTATAACTTACATTTTTCCCCCATGAATAGCCCGGTTGAGTGTTATGCTCCTTACACTCAACCGGTTTTTTCTTTATTTATGATTCTGTTGTACCGTGTTCAGGCGTATTGAGAGACAAAGAGCACAAAACGCCAATCCTGAAATTAATCCGATCCAGTAACCAACGGCGCCGAATGTGGAATAATTGGCGAGGATATAGCCAAGTGGCAATCCTACAATCCAATAAGAGATAAATGCCATGATAAATGTTACTTTCACATCTTTATAGCCACGCAATGAACCTTGTATCGGTGTCGCAATGGCATCTGATAGTTGGAAAAATATAGCATACATCAAAAAATTTTGAGCAAGCTTGAGCACATCCATATCCTCTGTATATATCCTTGCAACATGTTCATTAAAAATAAATAGCCCTAACGCACACAATATTGCCATGACTAATGCTATGCCAATTCCAATATAACTATAATGGCGCGCATCTTTAAACCGTTGTGCCCCAACTTCAAAACCAATTGCAATGGTTAATGCCATGGAGATGCTTAGTGGTATCATATATAATAAGGATGCAAAATTGAGTGCCACTTGATAGGCTGCCACCGTGACTGTATTGAAGTGACTCATGAGTAGGGTAACAACAGCAAAAATACTTGTCTCACAAAAAATAGCGAAACCAATAGGTATTCCGATAATAAGCTGTTCTTTCCATACAGCCAAAGAAATAGGATATACTCGGCTACAGACATGGTAATTCCTAAAGGGTTTCACCCGTTGTATAACATAAAAACTAATCAATGCAATACACCAATAAGTAAGAGCCGAGGCATAGCCTGCCCCTACGCCTCCGAGGCGAGGAAAGCCAAACTTACCGAAGATCAGCAAATAATTAAGTATGATATTAATGGGCAAAGCAACCATCGTAATTATCATAGTCACCCGAGTATAACCTAACGTATCGATAAAACAGCGAAATATGGTGGACAAAAAAAGTGGTACAACCCCAAAAGATATAGCGATCAAAAAATCCCGAGCAACCCTATACACCTCAGTATCAATTTTCATGCTATTTAAAATTGGCGTAATCACCACATAACCACAGACAATAACCACAGCAGACATGGCCAGGGCCAGATATACGCCCTGAATCACCACAAAAGAAATCTCTTCTTTGCGTTTCGCCCCTAGAAGCTGGGCTACAATAGGAACTATGGCAAATAGAATTCCATTTAATCCTGTAAACACCGGCATCCAAATACTCGCTCCAATTCCAACCCCAGCTAAATCATTAGAACCGGCATGACCTGACATCATGGTATCAAAAAAAGTCATACCAAATAAAGAACATTGAGTAATCAAAATGGGAAGTAGTAAAATTATCAATTGACGAATTTTTTCTTGAACAGAATATGTTTGATTCATATATTATCTCACTTAAATTTGATTTAAAAAATCCCCCACCGATCAAGGGCCTTTCAGTATCATACAAACCATTACTATGAGCCTTACCAGCTGCCTGTTCGATTGCCAAGAGGCTATACATCTACTGGGGAATCGGCATTGAGCCTAACCCTCGGAATGATCAATGTTTCTTTCATAGGCGAAGTCTCATCACTAGAACGGTTTTGAATCCGGATACGGATGTCACCATCAACCTTAGGCGATGTTGCCAAAACGTTCCCAGCTACAGATAACATCCCAAATGCTATAATGATTACTAATCTTATCTTCAATACCCTTACATTAAAATACAAATTATACACATTACTACAGCAATATGTATTCCTTCTTATATTGAAAAACCCTTCATTAGTTGAGATTTTATAGAAATCAATGTAGTCTTCATACCTAAATCGTTAGATATGTTACTTCCGGAGTTTTTTCATTTTACGAAAACGCCTTTTTAAAAAAGCCCCTTCCCCATCGACTTCATCAATTCACAACAGGCAGGCAAGGGGGCGTATTATGTATTTATAATGCTTTCTCCCTCTAAGGGGTACAAAAAAAGCCTCGTATTAGCTACGAAGCTTCACATTCAATGGTGCCGAGGACCGGAATCGAACCGGTACGAAGATCACTCTTCGAGGGATTTTAAGTCCCTTGTGTCTGCCAGTTCCACCACCCCGGCATGAGGTTTTTGGAGGCGACACCTAGAGTCGAACTAGGGAATAAAGGTTTTGCAAACCTCTGCCTTACCACTTGGCTATGTCGCCATAAGATGGATACTAAAATATGGTCGGAGCGGCAGGATTCGAACCTGCGACCCCCTGGTCCCAAGCCAGGTGCTCTACCAAGCTGAGCCACGCCCCGATCTATATCTCTGCTGACAAGAATTAATTATATCAGCAGAGTTATGATAAGTCAATATACTACATGATAATAATCATATCTTTTGATTTGAAGTGCAATGATTGATGAATATATCTATTTGGGTATATAATGTATTTATGAAGGACAGCATTCCATCTATTTTACTTGAATAAAAAATTGTCTAAGAGGAATTTGTTCAGAAACGAAGAATAAAATAATACTATTGAATTTTTATTGAAACATTACACAAAGTAAAGTAACTAAAGGGGGTCTATTAAATGCGTATTGTTGAACAAGCCTTTCGCGTTACAGAACGCACTAGCATTGTAAAATCAGATTATCCCACCGATTGCCTATTTCAAGTTTTCGTAAATGGACGGCTTCAGTATAAAGCTACATACAGCATTGAAGGGGAAAATATTGATTTAGGTTTTGATTGTCTAGTACGAGGTGACTTAGTACAATTATTTTATTTCATTCCATAAAAACATACTGAAAGGATCTACAACCGTAAGAGGTTATAGATCCTTTCTTATTCATTAGTACACAATAGATAAAAATAGTTGATCAGAAATGAGTACTATTTATAAATAAACAAAGCCAACTGCATGCTAGCAGAGGAACGGGGGCGATATTGTGATAACTATTAGCGACAAAGCACGTGATTATATTCTCCTAAAGGGCGGGTGCATCCATGTTTGGCAGAGTCATGAGGTAGCAAGGTGTTGAGTGCCTGTTAATTTCGGCCCGTCCGTGAGACTGGGCGAACCACCACATGCTAAAGACTACGTTTTAGCGATAATGAATGGAATAAATGTTTATCTACCAAATAACTTTTATACTCCCAATCCTCTGATTATTGGCTTGAGGAAATTTCTTTGGATGAAAAGTCTCCGTATTGAAGGCTGGAAGCTAATATAAAATTACTTCCATTATTATAAACTATCGCCAAATTCCTCCCTGAACTTGGCAACTAATTTGATCTGCCAATCAGAAACACTTCTTAATTTACCAAAAAAGAAGCGTAAAATTTTAGGTTCTTCAACAAAAGTTAAGCCACCAATCAAATTGCGATTTTCATACAGCCAAACTATCCTATCAACAGCATATTTTACTTGCGAAAGAGTAAAGACACGCCGCGGCATAGCCAAGCGCAAAAGTTCCATATTCGCAAAGGTTTCGTTGCCATTGTCATCTCTTGCCTCTGATATAGTCCCGCGTTCCATACCACGCACACCACTAGCAATATAAAGCGCTGCCGCCAGAGCACCGGCACGATATTCTCTTTGTGGAATATGTTCAAGAAATTTCATGGCATTAATATGACAACCTAAACCGCCAGGAGGCGTAATAACTGGTACACCTTTTTTCTGTAGTTCCTCAACCATGAAAGCAATAAACTGTGGTCCCTGATTAATCATATTCTCATCCATTGTCTCGTCTAATCCAACGGTAATGGCTTCCATCTCTCTAACAGACATCCCACCATAAGTCAAAAATCCTTCATATAGAGTTACAAGCTCACGCATCTTGTAAAATGCTTCACGATTATTGGTACATATACCGCCACCGCGTGCACAGCCAAGCTTGCGCGCCGAAAAGTAAATAATATCTGAAAGGTCTGCCATCTCACGCGCAATTTCACGAATCGTCATATTCTTACAATTTTCTTCCCGAGTTTTGATGAAATACAAATTATCAGCTAAGAGGCTGGCATCCAAAACGATCATTATACCAAACTTCTTACATACCTCGCGAACTTCACGCATATTTTCTAGTGAGTGGGGTTGTCCACCAATTAGATTGGTTCCTGTTTCGATACGCACGTAAGCAATTTTTTCAGCACCTTTTTTTTCAATCAGCGCTGATAATTGGGCGACATCCATATTACCCTTAAACGGGAAATCGCTGTTTTCCTTCAATCCTTCGGCAGTGATCACTTCTTCTACCACACCGCCATTTAATACAATATGGGCTCTCGTCGTAGTAAAATGGTAATTCATTGGTACAATAGTCCCTGGTTTGACAAAAGCTTGGGAAATAATATTTTCACAGGCTCTGCCTTGGTGGGCTGGTAAAAAGAATTCTGTACCAAAAATCTCTCTCAATTTATTTTCGAGTTTGGTAAAAGTAGCCGATCCAGCGTAACTATCGTCAGCCTCCATCATTGCCCCAAGTTGTTTATCGCTCATGGCATTAACCCCGCTGTCTGTGAGCATATCCATAAACACATCACAATTTTTTAGTAAAAATGTATTATTCCCAGCCTCACTAATCGCCTCTAACCGTCTTTCAATTGGCACAAGATTCAGTTTTTGCACAATACGAACCTTATGCATTTCTAATGGTATATTTTCCCCATTATGGAATTTTACATTAGACATTTCCATCCACTCCTCTTTTTTTATAAAATAAAAAATCCCATCTCTGTATTTCTACAGGGACGGGATTTTAATTCCGTGGTACCACCCTGCTTGCTCATGGCAAGCCGCTCTGTTCGGGTACGGGAATTTTTCCGATACCTTAGCCTTGTTAACGGTGGCACTCCGTCTCGGTCTACTCAATGTATTTCGACCTTGCTGCTCCTGGGTGTATTTCAGTTAGTTTGCCTACCGGTTCGCACCACCCACCGATTCTCTGAAAAGCGCAACAATCTTACTTCTCCCATTCATGGCATTTAATTGATGTATTTACTAAATTATACCAAAATACATCTCAATGTCAATACCTAAATTTCAAAAATATATCTAAGAAATATTCTACTTCTAACAAAGGAACAGTTCTCCATAAAAAGAACATACTTTTTTCTTTTTTGTAATTTTTACTACTACTTATTTATGTAAGAAACTCATCACAAACCACAATTGCCACCCATCGCTTCTTCTATAAATATTTTTTCTGGATCTAATATAATAATCATCCGATCATCAATTTTACCAATACCTGTAATGCAATTCTTACTACCATGATTAATAAAATCCGGAGCAGGCTGAACTTCATCATCATTTAACTTAACAATGTCTGTTACTTCATCTACAATACAACCAGTGGTTGATCCATTAGCATTTAACATGATAAATTTGCTTTCTTCGGAAATTTCCTTTTCCACCAAGTTAAATTTGCTTCTTAGGTTGAAAATATAATTTACTTTTCCTCTTAGATTGATCATCCCTTCTACTCCCCGACCAGTCCCTGGCAGTGCCTGTATTTTAAACTTTTTTGATCGTAAAATACCGTTAACTGCTGATACATCAATACCATATTCTTCATCATCTAATGCAAATACAACTAATTGGATGCTCACAAATAGTGCCTCCCTTCTATATAATTCCTACTTACTTATCATTCGCAATATCATTCAATTGTTCGATAAGACTGGTAATCTCCTGTACGCTGGCTGTCACTTCTTCAATAGCAGCAGCTTGCTGCTCGGTGGCAGAAGTTGTTTCTCCACCCATATGTACTGTTTTATCCACAGATACTTTTATAATTGTTGTTAAATCTTTTATTTTACCGACCGTTTCTTTGGAATCGGCTGAAAGTTTTCTAATTTCTTGTGCTACAACACCAAATCCGAGACCAGCTTCACCGGCTCTCGCTGCTTCAATAGCTGCATTTAAACCTAATAATCGAGTTTCATCAGCAATATCTTTAATGAAATCCATAACTTGGTCAATTTTACCAGTCACTTCATTTACATTTTTTATTTCATTATTTAAACTTGCTTGATTACCACTGATATCCGTAGCCGAAGCTGCTAATTCTTCCATCGTTGCAGAAACTTGATGCAAACTATCATTCAGTGTATCCGCCATAGACTTTAGCTTTAGCTGTTGATAAGCAGACTTGGACATGCTATTGGCAACAATATAGAGTACATTGGCAGCAGCTTCAATCCTCTCTTTCGTTAAAATAGCAGCTTCTTTTGATGCCTTGACATATTCTTCTGGATCAACACCGATTTCTTTAGCAATCCTGCGATACTTTTCTTCATCAGGAGGAGCAGTCAATACTTGTCCCCCTAAAATGGTTCCAATCTGTCGTCCTTCTAGCATAATCGGAGCAGCAAAGTCAATAAGACCTGCATGACACTCGTATACTACCGGTTTACCGGTTCGGGCAGCTTCTTCGCCACCTTTACGATGGGATTCGGCACAGCGATTATCCCCACATTCAGTTGAATGGGTGTAATCCCTACAAAATCTAATATAGCTACTTGGATCGGTAACAGGTGTTCCCTCTGGATCAACAGTCACACTTGCTAAACCAACACCCTTGGCAAAGTCATCCTGAAATTGTTGCAAAAACGCAATATCAATGACATCTGCCAACTTTACTGAACTTAAATCCAACCCATTACCTATAGTGTTCATGTTTATATTTTGATATTGAGCCATGATAATTCCTCCTATTAATTTAAATTGATTCTCTCTTGAAGTTAGATCCTCTCTCACTTTCATCTGACTCACATATAGCTCCCATTCCTGGATTGAACTTCCATATTTGAAGAGGAACTATCCTTGCATCCAGTTCAGAGCCAGTATTGACTAGCTTTCTTTCTTGGATAACCTCATCTACTATAATCAGAATTTGAACTCCATTCACGTGGGTTATGATCGCGCTCTTCTTTAAGCCTACATCCATATCCGGATTTGGGATTGACTTGTCCTGTAAAGGAATAGATGCCTCGACATTTCCAAACATAGACAGTCCATTGATTCCTGCATTAGAGATAATTCCGCTTACATCATCTATAGGAACACCATATATTTCAGTTCCCCCTCGGAATAGTAGTAATGGTTTCTCTTCCATTACAACACCACCTCTCCTATTTTGAATTAGTAGTCCTGCTATTATCATTCTGTTTAGTTGTCAAAAATTTTAGAATTTTCTCAACCCAGGAGTTTTATTGATTTCATTTTAAACTAATGCATAGTCACTAACATCTAGCAAAAGACATATATATGATTTTTTTTAACTGGCCTAAATCTCTGTAAATCCACGGGGTTAATCGATATTTGTCACAAATAGCACAAATCTATCAAAAGATAGAGGAAAAAAGCGATTTTAAGTATAATATAACAAAGTAAGCAACCTATTCGAATGTAGGAAGGTGAGAAATTGATAAGCAATGGAAGCCACACTAAAATATTAATTGTTGATGATGATGATAGTTTTTTATCATCGATGCGGCGCATTATGCGTAGCCATTTTGAAATAGTAACAACTACAGACCCCGTCCAAGCGCTAAAAATCATTGAACATCACGGGCCTTTTGCTGTTGTAATATCGGATTTCCGCATGCCCTTTATGAATGGCATAGAGCTTTTTTCTAAAATTCATAGCTTTGATAAGAATATCCAACGAATCATGCTAACAGGTTGCGCAGAACTTCAGATGGCAATCGATGCAATCAATCACGGCAAAATTACCGCTTTTTTAACAAAACCAACTCCCGCTGGCTCCATTCGTTTAGTCGTTCATGATGCCATTCGCGCCTATAACGAGTGCATTGCAGAAGATAAAAGAAATCCTGAAATTCAAAATGAACCATTATTAGAACAACGCGTCTTTTCCGAACTTTACACCCCTTTAACGATAAAAGAAAAGGAAGTTCTCTCGTTACTAGCAAAAGGTTTTTCCAATGCGGAAATAGCAATACAGCTACACATAACGATCGGTACCGTAAAAACCCATTTAAATAACCTTTTCTATAAAATGGACGTAAATAGTCGTACTAAGGCTGTTGCGAAAGGCATAGAACTCGGTCTGACCAAGGCCTCTGCTGTAGAATGATTGACTTTGTAGGCGTTTTATATGAAAAAAAAGTTAGTTCGTATCACATAAAATACGAACTAACTTTTTTCAATTTTTCTCGATCAACTCATGTTTTATTGGCAATTTAATGGTAAATTTTGTGCCTACGCCAGAACAACTTTCAGCCTCAATCTCACCATGGTGGCGATTAACGATGATGTCATAGGAAATACTGAGCCCCATTCCGGTTCCCTGTCCAATCGGCTTTGTGGTGAAAAATGGATTGAAGATATGATTCAAATTTTCTGAAGAAATTCCAATCCCATTATCTTCAATGGCACAATAAACAAATTGTTCATCATGCCATGTCAATATTCTAATTTCCCCCTTCTTTTCCCCATTTTTTTCTTTAATGGCCTGCACCGCATTGACAATAATGTTAAGCAATACTTGATTAATTTCGCTACCCATCGCCTCAACTGTGGGAATTTCACCAAGGATTTTTTCGACAACAGCATTATATTTTATTTCATTGCGCGCTATCAGCAATGTGTTTTCTAGCCCTTTATGTAGATCATACTGAGTGAACACTTTCTCTTGATCTACCCGCGAAAAAGCCCCAATTCCTTTAACAATCTTACTCATCCGGTTCAGACCTTCGTTGGTATCCCGAAAAAGTTCTGGGAGGTCATGGAGGATGTAGTCTAGTTCATGTTCTTCTTCCAGCCTAAGGATCTGGTTCATTTTTTTAGAAATCTGTCGATCATCAGCGAAAGTAATACTAGACCCCAGTTCCTGATACTCTGCAAGTATACTATTGAAGGCAGTATAATACTGCTCTAAGGTTTCAAGATTATTGGTAATAAACCCCAACGGATTATTGATTTCGTGAGCAACGCCAGCGGCCAATTGTCCAATTCCCGCCAATTTTTCCTGCTGAATCAGATGGTTCTGGGTGCTCTTCACAGTTTCCAAAGCAATCGTCAGCTCATCATTTTTTTGTATCAACTCTTCTTGAGAACTTTGCAATATACTTTCTATTCTTTTCCGATATGTAATTTCCTTTTGTATTTCTTGATTATTATGGCGAAGCTCTTCGTTTAGTGCAATATGTTCTTCATTCATTGCCATAAGTTCTTGATTGGCGGCGAATAGTTCCTGGGTTCTTTCCCACACCTTAACTTCCAGACTGTCTCTAGCTTGCTTCAGTGCCTCAGAATTGCGTTTTTGCCCTTCGGAAGCAACGAGCAGCAATATAATAAACGTAATAATCATAAGGGTCAGTGCTGCAGCAATATAATAATAGCTAACAAGGCGCTGATTGAATTCTCCAAAAGCTTCCTGTTTATCAATTCCCACCAGTACTACAAACGGATATTCTTTCAAGGCACGATAGCTATATATTCGCTTGATGCCATCAACTGTACTTGTCCCAATATAATGCCCAGCGTCACTAGATTTCAAATAGCCCATTAAAGGACTATTACTCACATCTCTCCCAATATTTTCATTTTGATCAAGCCCACGCGCTCGTACAATACCATCCCGTCCAATTAAAGTAACCATGGATTTCCCCCCTAAATCAACCTGCTTATAGAATTCGCCAAAATAAAAGGGATCCACCGAAACAACTACCACTCCTCCGAATGAGCCATCTGCCTTATTGACACGGCGAGTCATTTGGATTGACCATTTTCCAGAAGACCGTCCTAGCACAGGCTTACTAACAAATAACTGTCTACTGTCAAAATCCTTATGTACGAAAAAGTGTTCACGATCCTTCACATTAGACGGTACAAAAGGCACTTGACTGCTGCTGGCTAAATCTCCGTGTTCATCTATAATGCTCAGTAACACGAAGGGTTGTCTTACAAACTGTACTTCACTTCTGTACTGAGAAATATCAATATTCCTTCCCATTTTTTCATATTGATATTTTAGAAACAATGCTGCCTGATCAGCCCCCTTAATAGTACGCAAAGTATGTTCTTCAAAGGAACGGGCAAGTCTGCCTGTTTCTTTAAAAGCAGCATCAATTTCCAATTGTCGCTCACTTTGCACCTTATAGAAAAGGCCTATCCAGAGAACACAAAGTAAAAAAACTCCAAATAAGATAATCACATTGCGGGTCGCTAATATACCCTCGGAAAATACCATACTCTGAGTTAACTTTTTCAGCAGGCACCACTCCCCCCTAGCCACTGTTCATTGCTGTTTTTTTCTCCGTTTTCTTGAATCATTCGGTTATCGTGAAAGCTTCATTTTCTCGCCCCAGGAATTCGATCTTCGCAGGGCACTCCAGACTGGCATTTTCCACAGCCGTATCTAGGATGAAAACGAGCTAAAACTCTGTCAAGATACTCCGAGCAAACAGCATGATCTTTGCCGCTCTCGCTAATGGCTAGAGGCGGACACCGCACAATACATGCCCCACACTTTATGCAATTTTCATCTTTAGTCATATAATCTCGAGGAGTTGGCTCTATTGGTGCACTCACTATAATGCTGCCTAATCGCCCTGCCGATCCGCACTTGGTAATGATCGAACAACTAAGACTAAACGTCCCTAATCCAGCTACATATGCAACATGCCTTTCAGACCAGTTACTTCTGCGATTAACAATCTTAAATCGCTCATCTACCGCTGGTGCTAGCGCTTCGTATCCTTCCTCTTTAAACCAACGAACTAAGAATCGGCACAAAGCTTTGTTAAATAATTCCCCTTCGATTCGCCCGAATAACCATTCCCGTGCAGGCAATCCCATACACCTATTAGCCTCACGAACTTCCGCCGTAAATGGTAAAAAATATGTAATAACCGATTTACTGCTAGCCAACCATTGATTTGGTGACATATGCTCCGTTCCTACAGCATCTTCATCTTTAAGGCACTCGAAGAGCTCATCCTGCGCCCCTGCTACTCCTATTAAAGGTCTAGAAAAAATTTGCAAATTATCTAATTCTTCAACTGTATTAAGAGAGTTATTCCGCCAAAATTCCTCAACAGCTTGCTCAACATTTTTCAAATCCAATATAATTACTCCTTTTTCCTTCTACATTCTTTCCAAATATATATTTACCATTAAAATATATAAATCCTGCACGTTCTCATAATGAATCTTTGCGGAATTTTTCGCCATTCAAGTAGAAAATGGCTTAAATCCTCACTTTAAAAGGATTCAAGCCATTTACGTTACATATCTCAATTCGGCGCCACATCGCCAATAACACTCTTCTGCCATCGGCAGAATAGCGTAAAATCCCTTTTATTTCAAATAAGTCAATAAATCAAACAAGCCAAACCTGAACCAAACACCCCATAAACTCAACTTCAGAATGTGGGGAATGCCAAAGACTGAACAAAATACTCCTGAAATTCCGGTTGTAAAGAAAGTTCCTTAATTCTTAAATTCTGTCCAATCTGCAGTATCTCCATACTGGCATCATAATTAAGCAAGACGGCCTTAGCTCCTTCATTCGCTGTATTACCAACAAAGCGGATTTTATCTTGGAAGGCTAGTGGTAGTAGTCCAATCCCGATTAGCGATGAGGGATTTAGGTGAAAGCCAAAAGCACCCGCTACCAATACTTCATCGATATCGTTATGAGCTATATTTAGTTCTTTCAATAATAATTCGATAGCCGCCACAATTGCGCCCTTAGCTAGTTGAACTTGACGTATATCTTTCTGGCTGAGAAAAACAGGTCCCTCTTCAGATATTAGGAACACCTGCTGACCATCGATCTTTACTAATTTAGCCGCTAAAGATTGTGTTAATGTTTCTTTTTTGCTAAATCGCCCATTTTTTTCGATTACGCCAATCTTTACTAACTCCGCGACCAAATCGATCAATCCGCTGCCACAAATACCTCTGGGGGTATTATTACCAATGGTTTTGATGCTAATGGTACCATCGTCAGCAATAGTAAAACCTTCAATCGCCCCATCCTGGGCGCGACATCCACATGCTATATTCATCCCTTCCAACGCCGGGCCCGCTGCCGCAGATGTCCCGATGAGCAGACCATCTTTGCAGATAACAATTTCGCCGTTAGTTCCTATATCAATGAACAAGGCCGTTTTTGAATACTTATGTAGTTCTACAGCCAATAAACCTGCAACAATATCTGCACCGACAAAAGCAGCCACCGAAGGCAAGACTGTTACTATACCGCGCGGCGCAATATGCAGCCCAATGATCGCTGGATTAACGATCATACTTTGAATGAAAATCGGACGATATGGTGCGCAGGCTAAAGAACGCGGATTAACTCCTAGCAACAAATGCAGCATAGTGGTATTACCGGCAATGACTATTTCGTAAATATCGTCACGATTTATCTTCTGAGGTGTAACCAGTTCATGAATTAAGCGATTAATACCATCCACAATTTTGTCCTGCAGAATTTGTGTGCCCTCAGTATTCTGGGAAGCAAAAGAAATTCTTGTCATCACATCGCCGCCAAATTCGGCCTGTGGATTAAGGCAGGACGTCACCCCTATTTTCCCACCGTTTTCTAGATTGAAAAGTTCTACCACAACACTCGTTGTACCAATATCTACTGATAAACCGAAATAGGGCCTACCAGGTTGATATTGTAAATCGAGAAGCTGATCATTCTTTACAACAGCCTCAAAGCAGGTCATTCCTTTGCCATATGCGTCAGCGAGTTCCTGCAACATAGCCGGAAAATTGCCAGGAAAAACTGGCACTAAGCTGCTAATTAAAGGGTTCTGACTCGCTAAACTATCAAATTTCACTTTTTTTATGGAGGGTTTAAAGCACCAGTTGTTGCTTTGTCCTGCCTCTAATGTTACAAAAGTATCGCGATGATCTGAGAGTGTTTCTACCTGTACATTGCCGTATACCTTAGCCTGACAGGCAAATCTCACATCTGCTGCTAGTACTTCGTCTAGCTGCTGCATTTCAACTTGTCCAGGCAAGCTCATCATTCCCACAGCTTTAACACGGCATTTACCGCATGTACCTCGCCCGTCACAGGGCGCTTCTAGTACCACGCCAACCTCTCGTGCTGCCTGTAGTAATGTGGTGCCCTCAGCAACATTTACCTGTTTGCCTTCCTTACTAAATACAACTTCATGTAATTTTAGCAAAACCATTTGCTCCCTTCCAGTTCCCAACCGTATCATAAGCCAACTTAATTTCTGGCAGGGATAACCCTTTGTACAGTCCCCCGGACGATCCGAAAATAAAGCCAGGGAAATCCGACCAATCATTGAGTAGCTCAATAATATCCCCTTGGATCTCATCTGTATTTTTTAGGCGACCATCGCCCTCGAAGTCAAAGTTACCCCAAAATACCCAATCTTGCATGTTCCTTTTGCGAAAGATGTCTGGCCCAATCCCCACTAATGGTTGCAGGCCTTGAATCCCCCAAAATCCTACAGCGCGAAGTGCTGGGACTATGCTTAGAATATTACCATCAGAATGAAAAATCACCGGCACAGCTTTGCTATTGAGTCGTTCTAATGCTGCTCTCATAATTGGAAAGTATACATCCTCCAAAAACTTAGGGTTAATAAGCAGGCCCCGATCCCCTGCCAGATCATCAAAAACTATGAAGCCATCACAGCCGTTATCGAGGGCGATCAGAGCTGCTTGAACCGCCGTTTCCATAAATTGAGCGATTACCTGACCAGCTTGTAGTGGTTCTTTAATAATTAAACGACTAAAGGCCTGCCACCCATCCCGCTCGGAAAGAAATGTGACCGGGCCCTGCAAACACCCGAACAGAAATATATCCTTGCTGATCCATTCCTGCCAATTTAGCCTAGTTGATAGTGTCGGCATAATCGGCAGAACAACTAAATCAGCCTGCAAATAGTCAATAGCCGCTCCCAAATTGGCAAAGCCATTATTTGCTAGCCATTCCTCATCAATTAAAATTTCTCCTTGGGGGGGGCGGTGTGCCCCCTTTCCTTTAAGCGCTGTCCAAACCCTATTGCGTCCTGTCACTGGTGGTATATCCCTTCACAGTATTAGTAAGAGCGACTAAGTTTTCCCGCGGAGTTGCTAAACTAATGCCACAGGCTGGCGCAATGATATCGATACCTTGCTGCACTAAACTGCTGGTCATTTTCATAATACTCTCTGGGCTGCCAGTGTGCAGCAACTGGGTATTAATATTTCCCATAACCGGGATTTGGCGCAAAGCGGTTTTTGCTTTACTGATATTTACGATTGAATCAAAACTAAGGGCCGCTCCCTCAATGTGCTGCAAGCTTTCCAGTAATACTGTTGCATCGCCGCAGATATGTACAATCGCACCCCCTCCGGCTACTCGAATTTCTTGAACTAGGCGCTGCAGTACAGGCACGACAAAACGCCGAAAGTTGACATTTCCTAAAATCTCGCCAGTTGCCGTAGGATCTGCAATGGCAATCACATCTGCTCCGGCAGCAACTTGCTGCCTGGCAAAACTAATTAAATACTCAGCTAAGTAATCCAGCACAGTGGTTACTTCCTCGGGCTTTTTACGTAAGAGCCTAAAAAAATACAAAGGGTCAATGATCGAGGTTACTAAACTCATTGGACCTGTTAGATTGCCGATTATTGGGACATCATTATTGCGTGAAGCTAAAAGCTTGATTGCATCAAGGATAACAGGCAGTCTTCCGTCTGTCTGGAGGTTAGGCAACGGGTGGTTAATAATTTCCGCCAGTTCAGTGACTCCGTACTTTGTAATACAAGGCTCAACTCCTGCGTTGCCCAGATCAACTACACTGCCGAACATCTCTGCTTCTACCGTCATGCAAAAAGGCACCCCAAGATTTTCAAAGCCGGTGTTTTTACGGATGGCTTCCGCCATTTGCGCCATTATGACGGGATTTGTATGAAAATTACCATCGCCATTATCAGCAGCAGCCAATACTTCACTCGTCGCTGCACTCATCATCCCACCAGGGCAAATCACTGGCGGACGATCGACCTTTTTATTGGTAAGCACGGCCTTAAGCCGTGCTTTCTCTGTAAATAACATAGTAATATCCTCCTTAACGCTGTCCATACATTCTGGTTGCTGTAATAAGTGCATCAATATTTTCCGATGGCGCATTAAAAGGAACTTCACAGCCTGAGGAAACAATAAGTCCCTTCGGGCTATCACCCGCACATTCAATAATATTTTTTACTTCGGCCATGACCGAAGATGGTGTACCTTTTAACAGTGTCTCTGCTGGTTTTACGTTGCCCAATAGACAGGCCTTGTTACCAACTAAGTTCTTTGCAACAGTCATATCAATTTGGTCGATACTTAAAATATCCGCGCCAGTTGTAGCCATCATTTCGATAATCGGCTCTGTTTTACCACAAATATGGAGACATATTGGCATACCCTTTGCATGTGTATGGGCGACAATTTCTGTAAGATGTGGCAAGGCGAATTTCTCGAATTGGCGCGGACTAATCAGACTGGAACAAGCTACTGGCTCCACTATAACTGGCACCACCCCAATCTCGGTTAACGCATCAATCATCGCAAGGGCACTCGCCTTTGATAATTCCAGCAGTTCATTTACCAGGCCAGGATTTTTATAGGTTTCACGAATAAACGCTTCCGTTCCCCGCAAGTGGGAGGCTGTCGTAAATGGAGCCGCAAAAATACAGCCGACAAAAACCTGTTCGCCGATTTGCTCCACTACATGCTTTGCTGCTTCCAGATAGACAGGCAGACGCCCATCTTTCCAAGGATTAGCTATCTTTATTTTATCAATATTCTTGGGATCCTCGACAATGGGACGTTCAACCCAAGGTGCGTCATCTTCAGGGAAAAATAATTCAGTGCCCATTGCTTCGGCTACAGTCGAAGTGGTAGTAAACATTAGAGGGATATCGTACCCGTAGCGTTTCCAGGCAGCGACCTGGGCATCTCCCATAATTTGTCCATTGCTATTAAACTGAGAAATAGTAACCCCTGTTATCCGTGAACAGTGATTCAATACTAGGGGTGCCGAGGGAAGTCTATCAATTTTAGTTCCTTGTAAACATCCAAGCACTCGTTGTTTAGGGGTCATTGTATCCTGTTTAATTGCTTCACTCATGCTGTTGCCACCTGCCGGTTTTTCAATTTTCTCACTGCCACATTAGCATCAGTTGCATACAGGTCAGCACCAATTTCGTCGGCAAAAGCTTGTGAAATTGGGCTGCCACCAATGATTACTGTGAATTTATCGCGGACGCCGCGTTTTTCTAGTTCTTTGACAACTATCCCCATTCCTTCCATTGTCGTCGTCATCAGCGTAGCCATTGCAATGACAGAAGCTCCAACCTCTAGTGCTTTGTCAACAAAACTTTGCAGAGGCACATTTCTACCCAAATCATGTACTTCAAATTCCGCAGTCTCTAGCATAATTTTCACTAAATTTTTGCCGATATCATGTGTATCTCCCTGTACGACTCCGATGACTACCTTTTCAACAGTTTTCTTTTCATTAACAGGTAAATATGGTTGCAAAACTTCAATACCAGCAACCATAGCATCAGAGCAGAGCAATACTTCAGGAATAAAATATTCCTGTTGTTCATACTTGTCTCCTACAATTTGCATGCCCTTAACTAATCCTTCCGTAATCGCTTCATATGCATCTATGCCTGTATCAATTGCTGTCTGTGCCATTTTTTTCGCAATATCTTCATCCATTTCAATGACTGCATCCGCTAATTCTTGTAAAATATCCTGTTTTGTCAAGATAATACACCTCTTTAATTTTTCTATAAATTTTCTATATAAGCAATATAGTTTCTTTATAGATACATGTAAATCCTTCTCAAAAACTATGGAAATTAAACTTTTTTTATCCAATTCCCAAACTCCCTCTACTTCTCTGCTACGTCGAGGGGGGGCAATGTCATAATAAGAATATTTCAAAGAAAAGTCCAAGAAACATTGCAAGATAGAGGCTAAAAATAGGGAAAATCTCCTTAGTTTTGCTGATAATAGAATAAAAAAAGCAGAAGACGCGATAAATTTATTTAAAACTGCCGCGTCTTCTGTTTCTATTTATTGTTGGGGTTGTAAAACTGCAACATTCATTTTGTCTCAAATAAATCAACAAATCAAACAATTCACCCCTAACACCCATGACCCGAACTTTTCATAAAATACTATATCTTATGAAACAAGGAGGTCTTCTACTATGGAAATGTGTACAAAGGCCGTGCTTGAGCCGCGCCAATGCTTTAAGTTAGAGGAAAAAGCACCAGATTTTTGCCTCCCTGCTTATTATCGCGGTAAAGAAATTGAAGTCTGCCTAAAAGATTTTCGTACAAAATGGTTATTACTTTTTTTCTACTCTAGCGACTTTACCTTTGTCTGACCTACGGAATTAGCGGCAGTTGCCGACATGTATCCCTATATTCGCAGTCTCTGCGCCGATGCCATTGCAATCAGCACTGATAGTGTCTATTCCCATAAAGTCTTCCATGAAATATCCCCAAACGCAAGTAAGGTTCAATATCCTCTATTATCTGATCGCACTGGCAATGTGACAAAAGCTTACGGGGTCTATGGTTCTAACACAGGTGCCGCCTACCGAGCCACCTTCATCATTGACCCTAAAGGGCAGATCCGCTATTATTCCGTATATCCACGTGAAGTTGCACGAAACGTAAAAGAAGTGATTCGTACTTTAGAAGGAATTCAATATGGTGAAGCAACCGGTGAGGGTGTGCCCGCAGGTTGGGTCCCCGGGATGCCGGGAATCAAGCGGGACATTTCACGGGCTGGAGAATACTAATATAAGGAATTCATTGGACAAATTCGGGGTTCAGGCTTGACTTATTACAATAAATCAAGCCTGAACCCCAATGTCTACCCTCTAGAAGGATATGTCAGTTCAATACTTCTAGATTGTGAATTCAAATAAACGTATGCCCCAAATACATCGTATATTTTGGTTATCTGTATATATGGAATATCATGGATTAGACTCGCGGGGACCTTTTTCCCCTGCACCCAATACTCACCATCAGCACGGTGAATCACTTTTTGGCGCATTACATCAGACAAAGGTATAATAGGCACTGCCAGTATACCATCTATCATCTGCACATCACTTGGAACTGGACGACCATTAAGTAAAAGGGTAAATACATCTATGTCTACACAATTTGCTTCCGAATTCCATTCCTGCAGTATGCCAAAGAGTATGGATGCATTCTCTGCTGTAACAAAGATCTGACTACCTATTAAATGACCAGGTACAGACCGCTTATCGCCATGTACCAATCCATTCTGCTCATCCCAGACGATATTGGCGCCAAGAGCAGCTGCAACTGTTCTAACAGGAACATATAAGGTATCTTTGTAGGTCACCGCATTATCCTCCAGCATTTTTCCGTTTACCTTAATATTATGAAACTTGGCAAATACGATCTGACGGTCGGCTTCCTCATTAATGATTTCAATTAATTCGTTATCGCTCAGAAAATCGCCCACTCCATATGAGTTCAACTTATTTCTGACCTCGTTTAAAGATAACTCCTGCCATTCATAAATATCCGGATATATGCCTATTGATACTTCTCCATTCTCAGCTCTTCGAATCTTTACTCTGTCATAGGTTATCCGTACTGGCGTGCCATAAGAAACAACTTCGAAAAGTTCCTCAGCATTTTCCTCATGCATGCGTATACAGCCATTTGACACCGCAAGACCTATCGCCCAAGGTGCATTGGTTCCGTGAATTCCGTACATAGAAGCGAAGCCCATCCACCTGTAGCCTAATGGATTATCGGGTCCTGAAGGAATGGCTTGCCCCGTCCGGGGAGGAAACCACCATGGATCTATCTCTTTATCAATAATTTGGTAATTACCCAAAGGTGAAGGAGTGGAGGGCTTACCGATAGCGATGGGATAGACTTTAATTAGACTGTTGCTTGAGTATAGTTCCAGAGTTCTTGAAGGTAAATTGATGATGATATTAGGATTAGCTAGATCAGGGTCTAGTTCGGCGAAAGCGGAGGTCGATAATGGGAATAATAGCAACACCAATAGTATGGCCAATCGAATAGAAAACACTGACATCCCTTCTTCCAAGTTAATAACTTATAAACACCTACAAAGTTCCTTGCTGTTTTGAATTATAAGGTGAGCGCCCAACGGAGTTTACATTGGGTTTAACTGCAATTTTGACTTCATAAACCTCGTTGCCTTCTTTCGAAAGAATGACATTTTGCTGTATCATTTTGTAACCTGCGGCGGCAAACGGTTCATAAAGTTCTTGAATGCGTTCCTGGGTGGAAGTGTTCTTTTGATAGATATCAGGAAATACTTTCAGGTATAATCCGTCAGATTTTTCGATGATTCGCATGGTTTCATAGACAACGACCACAGGAGTGCTTATTGGTACGCTTCTGTACAATTCCCGGGCCTCAATGTCATGCATTCGTATACAGCCGCCAGACACCGGATAACTGATATCCCAGTCTTTGTTGGTGCCGTGAATGCCGTAGTTTGGTACGAATTCCATCCACCGAGTGCCCAATGGATTGTCAGGACCAGGGGGAACCGGTGTCTGGTCGGAAAAATTGGAACCGGGATACCACGTCGGGTTTTCTATTTTCGAAAAAATAGAAAAGTTTCCCGTTGGGGTTTGTTCATAGGGCGTACCTACCGCTATATCGAATTGCCTTATTATTTTGCCTTGTTCAAACAAGCTAAGAGTATATTCAGGAATGTTGATAAGGATCTCTGGGGTTGTTAGTTTCATGTCAGGAATAGCCCTTCCACTGATTTCCCTTCTGTCTCGTTGAAATGTTCTTAGCGCCTGTTGCGTATTAGGGCCAAGAATACCGTCTATACCTCCACAATTGTATCCGAGATTTTCCAATATAGATTGACCCATTTTGATCTCTGCTTCTGAAAGCGCTACGAATTGATTTCCATGATCATCAGTGGCACCCAGAATATTTTCAAGTACATCCAATGCTACTTGCTGATTACCAAGAAACATATTGTCTAATCCACTTGAGTCGCTATCACTCGGGGCGGTGAAAGCAGTGGGTAAAACTGCGATCATAAAAATTGCAATCCAGACAACCAATCTTTTTATCACAATAACACTCCCCTATTATGAGAAATCCTTATATCTTATATTAGTAATTAATATAAATTATTCCTGGAGACAAACCATCAACTAAAAAGGCTTCTCTAATTTTAAGACAACCCTTCCATAGGATAACTTTTGGGAGTTGCCTAAAACCAAAAGACTAAACATAAGCCTATCTAGATAAGCACTTCAGGCAAAAAAAAATAAGCCGACATATAAAGTCCGCTTATTGACAGAAAGAGTAGATTAATTTTACTTACTTACAACGATAAACACTACGGCTTTTTTTGCAATATCCATCACGTCCGCTGCACTCAGGCTTCCACCATATAACGACCAAACCAAGCCGATGTTCAGGCTGGAATTATCCATAAGCTTGCATAGATTGTTGATCTTGACGGCATAATTCACATTTTGAGGAATAATTCCTTGCTTCATCATATTAATCGCATTAAGGCCGCCAGTCACCACCCCAACCACTTCGGCCTGTTCATTGAGCAGTGGGCCTCCACTATTGCCCGGTTGCACTGGAGTGCTGATTTGAAATATCCTCAAATCGTCCCGCAGTCCGCTATTACTGCTAATTATTCCTTCGCTCAATTTAGCTCCCATCCCCATTACCACTGGCAGTGGAAAGCCGACAGCGTAAACTCGGCTACCCTCTCGCATACTGTCGGAATTCGCTAAAACCAATGGACTAGCCACATCCTCCAGGCCGACTACTCTGAGCAACGCCAGATCGCTGGTTTTGTCACTGTCAATAACTACAGCAGTCCGCTTAATTTCATTATTATAAACTATCTCTATGCTACTGGCACCGCTAATTACATGATTACTCGTTACAACCACATTAGGGGCTATGAAAAAGCCACTACCGCTATAAATGGACAGCTTTTTCCCTTTAGGACTCTGACTAGCATACCGATCATCAGCATTTACCCTCTCCTGCTCAAAATTATAATTCTCACCAGACCTTTCTGTATCCTGAAATTGTGCATTTGCCATCGCATAAACCGGTGTTGCCAAGATAATATACACAAATAGACTAAGGAAAAATATACCCTTAATATGCCGCACGCTTTCACCCCTTTCTCACATATAACGATCAAATTGTGAGATAGCTTATGCTATTACTTTCTAAAGGGTTACAAAGAACATGGGCACTAATAAGCTTTCCCCTGTTATAAAATGGTTTGAAGATTTGGATTACCACAAGCAGCTCTACCAATTTTAGCCAAATGACGCCATTCATCATTGATTTTCACTTGAACGATGTCTGCGGTAAAATCATTGTTTGTTTCTTTAGAGTTTTCAATTAGAGAAGATCCAACTCCATAAATATCTACAGGAACGTCGTTGCGCTCAAACTCAGTAATTTTTTCAATATTGAAGCCACCTGTCACTGCAATCAAGACACTTTTACACCAATCTTTTGCCATAGCATCATATTCGCTAGGTACATCCCATTCCTCATATGCAGAGTCTAAAGCATTACGCAGACTGCGAATCAAACGTGGGCAGACGCCTGCGTCGGTGGCAATCGTCGCTTTCGGGCCACATAACGACACATCAATCATATTGGCTGAGGTATCAGGGCGTACAGCATAGAGCTTGTAGCATGCAGCTTCTTCCTTTTTTCCAGCTATCATGAGTTCCAGGTATTTATCAAACATCCGTCCCATAATTTTTCTGGACTCGCCTAGGCAGTCATTCTTATAATCGATCAGAGCGATCCGCGCTACTTCTCTCGGCATTATGCGGCAAAATTGCATCATAGTCTCAGTGGTATCGCCGAGGAAAGAGCAAATAGTAGCGTGAGCTATAGTTCCAACTCCTTCGGCCCCCCACCAGGAACCTTGTTCATCAGTAGACACAAAACGATAGTTTTTCTTGCCAAACTTCGCATTATGGGCTTGTACTGCTACTGAGTAAGCATATCCATGTAGGGCTTGCAACTTATAGTGAGTGAAGCGTGCAGGGAAAAATAGAATTTCTTTCGAATGACTGGCAACAAGAGTATTATATACATTTGTTGCAATACGGGTAGGTTCTGCAATCACACCTAAAAGCACTGTTTCGAGTTTAGCAAAATCACGATATCGACCTCTGATTTTCATTACTGGCTCAACTTCTAAAGGATTACCGTTATAGTTTACGAAAGTGCCATCTTGTACAGCTTCAACTTCCAAATGTTTATAGGTATTTACAAAGATTTTATTCTCGTCATAATACCCAGTACATTCTTTTAATATGGCTAGAGCTTCATCCACACCAGCTACTAGGCTAAAAGGTCTCCGCCTGGTAAAAATCTGCATTTCTACTTCAAGGTCACCATTACGAACCATGGAGCAATCAACATCTTTGATATCACTTTCTCCTTGAAAAGTATATCCTTCTTTAGATAACCTTTCTAACAAATATACATTGTTGCAAAAATATTTATCAGAATACCAACCATTTCGAATTTTTTCTACCTCTATTTTAAAAACATCATGAACAAGTCGCTCCCGGTTATATCTGGTCATTATTGTCATCTCCTTTTACAGATTTTTATTAAACCAATCAGGATTGAATTTGTAGAGAATGGATGGTCGATGGCCTACCTTTTCTGCACGCTTTTTATTTGTTGGCACTACAAGCCGATCCACATCAATAATTTTCTTACGAAAGTTAGGCGTAAGTAATTCTTTACCCAACAAAATTTGGTAAACATCTTGTATTTCTGCTATTGTAAAAAATTCCGGCATTAAGTTAAAAGCAATATTAGTATACTCTACCTTATTCTGTAGCCTTTCAAGGCTGTATTGAATAATCTTAGCATGATCAAATGCGATATTGCTAGATTCTAGCACTTCCCGCTCAGTATAGACAACTCTTCCTTCAATTATATGCTTTACTCGTACAATGGCTGAGCACTCTATTTCTTTATCCCCTTCCTGATGGACAAGAGTTAAATAATAGTCCCTTTCTTTCCCGAGTACTGAGCCTTTTCCATCTTCTAAGTTAGTTGCCATTGTAGAACATTGTACTGTAAACCATTTAGCCTCTTCAGCATCATTACCAGCCTGAATATTAAGTTTTTCACTGTCAACTAGCGCCATATAGGAAATACTTACAGCGTAATTTTGTCGAGTACATTTAGATCGAAGTCCACAGTCCTTTGCCCCCCATGTATATAACTGTTCCACATACACATTATCGATATTGGTTTCTTCCTTTAATTCTCGATAGGCAGCAGCATCCACATCCTCATTACTCTCTACTGCACCACCTGGAATCGCCCATTCACCTTTATGTGGTTCACCCTTACGTTTAATCATCAGAAGTTGGAGTTTTTTCTCTGGAAGTTTACGAAGATTTTCCTGATTTTCATTTCGCACAGTATATAATAGAACATCGGTAGACACCTTTATGTTTTGTCGTTTATCAAATTCTTCTGGTGTCATCCTTACCTCACCCACTTTAATCTTCTCCCTTATACACGCTGTTTTCAATTATGTAATGATAAACACTATCCGGCAACAGATAACGAGGGTCGCTACCATATAAGAGCTCTTTTCTGATATACGATGAGCCATAAACCCTCACTTACTCACATCCACTTATTATACTTTGTGTACTATGTGCTTATTATATTTTACATAATAAGTGGTTGCAAGTCTTTTTCACAAATTATTTTCAATTTTCTATATATAATCTATTTAGTTGCATTATTACTAGTTCTTCGCGCGATGACCAAAAATATCAATTAGGTTTTCTTGAAAGGAGATGGTATAATTTAACTAGAATGAACTTATTAAGATGAGGTGTATAATCATGTCAAAAGATTTTTATGTTGCTCTACAAGAAAGACGCTCCGTATATGGAATTAGTAAAGAAAAGGTTGCATCAGATGAGCGAATTCAAGAAATCATTGAGACTGCAGTGAAACATACTCCTTCCGCCTTTAATTCTCAAAGCGCTAGAGTGTTAGTTTTATTGGGGGAACACCAGAATAAGTTATGGGATATCACAAAAGAAACTCTTAGAAAAATTGTACCGGGGGATAAATTTCCTCCAACTGAGGAAAAAATCAACTCCTTTAAAAATGGATATGGTACTATATTGTTTTTTGAAGATCAAAGTGTAATAGAGCAGCTCCAAAGCAGTTTTGCATTATATAAAGATAACTTTCCAATTTGGTCGGGGCATTCCTCTGGTATGTTACAATTTGTAGTTTGGACAGCATTAGAAGCAGAAGGTTTCGGAGCATCCTTGCAGCATTATAATCCTCTTATCGATACTAAAGTCAGTCAACAATGGAATGTTCCAACTACATGGAAGCTAATTGCACAGCTTCCATTCGGCAAATCAACTGTCATCCCTGGTGAAAAGGAATTTAAACCCCTTGAAGATCGTATTAAAGTTTTCAAATAACCAGCATCGCCAACGCATAAGAAGCACTATTCACCTTATTACAGGCTAATAGTGCTTCTTTTCCATTGAATTCACCATAAAATCTAGCACATTACAAAATTTCTCTCTTGGACGTAATCCCTGAGATCCATAAAGTATAAGCAGTATTGCAAGGCCAAATCTAATGATCGAATAAAATACCACAAGGGTACTAACCATTCTTATTGTTGAAAAAATAGTCGGACCAATTATCTTATCAAAATATTTCAGCCACTCTATCCATAACTCACTGCCAAACATATATCATCCACCTCCTAGGAAACTTGTTCATCCATATCTATATATTGCCAAACAACATTGTTATCTAATAGATATTTTTTCACATGCTTAAAATGTTCATTGGGTACATTAATAATGATTGAACCTAAAGCACTATTTCCGTAACTCTCCATTTCACCACTTAAAATCATAAAATTAATCGAGAGTTCTCTCGCCATCTGCATAATAAACTGTTTTGATTTACATCGTGGAGGAGGTTTCTCTATTAAAAATGATCCTTTTTTGCCAATTCCCACTTTCAGCTGACCCAAAATACTAATTTAGGAGGATTATTTATGAATACTACGGAACAATTAGTCCGCATACCAGCGGGAACAGCCGTCATCGAAGGATTGCTCACTATACCAGCCCGAGCCGAAGGCTTAGTGTTGTTTGCCCATGGTAGCGGCAGCAGCCGTCATAGCCCCCGTAATAACTTTGTCGCCAGAATACTAAATGAAAAAAAGTTGGGTACTTTGCTAATGGATCTACTGACTCCTGATGAAGATACGAATTATGAGACCCGTTTTGACATCAAACTACTAACTCAGCGTCTGATAGCAGCTACCATTTGGGTAGAAAATCACCCCTTAACCCAAAGTTTACCAATTGGTTATTTCGGGGCCAGCACTGGTGCAGCGGCCGCTTTGCAAGCAGCAGCTGCCTCAGGAATATCGGTCAGTGCTGTTGTATCCCGGGGCGGGCGGCCCGATTTGGCGGGAAATGACTTGGCCCGAGTCCAGGCACCTGTATTGCTCATCGTTGGAGGTCATGATTTTGGGGTGATAGAACTGAACGAGAAAGCCTTCGCTCAACTGCAAAGCACTAAAGAACTAGTCATCGTGCCACTGGCTACCCATCTATTTGATGAGCCAGGAACTCTAGAACATGCAGCCCGCCTTGCGTCAGAATGGTTCGAAAAATATTTGAGTCTAAAGGAACTATCCTATCCATGATCCTATAATTAATATCCAAGAAGATTTTTAATAACAATATAAAACCTCCCTTTCCAAAAAGTTACCATAATAGCTATTACGAAAATATCCTGCAGACCTTCGAGGCTGCAGGATATCTTTTTCTTACTATTTTCAATTCATCATTTGACTTGTTACAGATGATATTTATCGATATATCATCTATATCGACGAAACTTATTCATTATAATATTAATGGATGGCAAGGTAAAATAATAGTAAAGGTTGTCCCCTCAGAACCTGTGCTTACTTTTATAATAGCGTCATGTCTAGCTGCAATTCGATAGCATATAGACAAGCCTAATCCTGTTCCACTATCCTTTGTTGTTACAAAGGGAGTACCCAGTTTGTCCAAAACCTCCGCCGGTATACCCGAGCCAGTGTCTTGGATGGCCAGTATTATATTGCTATTCTCAGAATACGTCTTTATGATCACTAACCCGCTACGCTCCATTGCTTCTAAACCATTGCTCACCATATTTAAAATAAGTTGCCGTATTTCTTTCTCGTCAAATACGCTATCAGGAATCTCACCAATCTCCGCCTGTAGTTGGTGTCCTTTCTGAAATGCTTCCGCTTGTAGTATTGGGAATAAGGCTTTTATCACGCTGTTCAAATTACCCTGTTTCTTTTCCACCGGCTTGTTTTTTGCCAGTGACAAAAATTCCGTGATAATTGAATTAGCTCGATCCAATTCCTCGATCATCATGGCAAACTGATCATGATACTTAACAAATTCTTCTTTCCTCTGGAATAACTGCAAGTAGCCTCGTACCGTTGTCATTGGATTCCGTACCTCATGACCAATGCCAGCGGCTACTTCTCCAACCACATTTAAGCGATCCATATGTGCCATTTTAGTTTCAATCAATCTACGCTCCGCAATCTCCCTATGTAACGAATGATTAGCTTCCGCCAAGGCATTGGTCCGTTCTAGTACTCTCATCTCCAACTCATCGTAAGTTTTATGGAGCTCAGCATCTCTTTTCGCCAGTTGAATAGTCATGTTGTTAAAGTTGGCGGTAAGTTGTCCAATCTCATCCTGAGACTTTACCTCTAATGCCTTCACTACCAAATTGCCAGCGGCTATATCTTGAGCATGTAATGCCAAATCAGACAATGGCTTAGTCAACTGGCGAGCGGCTATCAGGATTATAATGGCCATCAATATTAAGATAACTAGCATTATCATCGCCAGTGACTTTATCATCTGTATAGCCGGGGCAAATAGTTCCTCTTCCGATACAAGAGTTGCCACAGACCAACCAGCAAGCGGTATCGGTTGATAGAACGCCACCTTTTTTTGTCCGTTAAACTTGTAGCGATATATTCCTGAGCCACCCGAAATCATAATTTTTCCTATTTCCCCCGTACCTGGAATATCTTGCTCGGTAACTTTTTTCTTCATAACGAAATCTTTATTCGGATGATAAATTATCGTTCCGTCTTGGGCAACGATAACGCCGTATCCTGTTTGGCCCGTTTTTAAATTCTCCACAATTTTTTGAACATATTCCAAGGAGATTCCAATTCCAATCAAACCTTGCGGGTGATTTCCTTCGTCTTTGATTGGCGCTACTATAAATATAGTTGGGCTACCTGTTGTCCTAGAGTTTAGTGGCGACGTAATCTGTGCCGGACCGCCAGACATAATAGACTGAAAATAGTCACGTGTACTTATATTACCAATAAACAAGGAATGATCATTTCCGCTCTTTTGTACGGTATGGTACTCCCCATGCCGATTAGCAGCATAAATATCCTGAAAGATATCCGGATACTTTTCGCGAAGAAATTTATATCGATTAATGTTTTGGGCGTCTATAAGAGTAAAATCATTATTAATTGCTTTCGCCGCTGGAGTTGAGGCAATTGTTTCCGGCTCCAGCATAAGGGTTTTAAACCATGTATTAATGCCTTCCGCAGTTTTGCCGGTTGCTGCCAGCATACTCATAGTTAATTCTTCTTCAATTATATTATTGATATACCAATATGCTCCTGTGCTGAGAGTCAAAATTCCTACGACAAGAGTAGGCATCAGCCACCACAACAGCTTGCTTCTATAAGAAAGGTTTTCAAACATGTTGTTCTTGCCCCCTTAAAATCCCGCCCGCGTTAAAGAATCTTACGAAGGATTCTGTTGTTTTTCCGCATAATGTTTCGAATATTCGCTCACTTCAAAACCAATAACTATATTCGACTATTTTCTCTCAATTCCTTCGGTAATTAGATGTAAATATGTAAAAATTTAACGCAATCTTATCTTGTCGCCGAAATGCACCATCCTACTAAATCTACATAATGAAAAAAGACCAAACTGCAGCTTTGATTGGTAAAGGCAAAGACCTAAGCCCTCCCTTTCACTTCAGTTGATCATACCACTAACTAAAGTTACAGCCACTATTTTCGCTTATCAGGCAATCCTAGAATATGGCTGGTTATAAAGCTGTTATTACATGATATAGTTCTATCACCTGCCGGTCCGAGATACTCTTTTGCAGCCCATTCCAGTCGATAGTATAAATATAGAAAAAATCTGATGCAGCTAGAAGCAACGCTTTTTTCGATCCCTCTCAAACCAGATCATCTATTTATATCTATAATGAAGGAACGACATAAGAGTGAATGATTAATGTTTCTATTCACTCTTAAGTTTCTCAATAATATACAATATCGGTGGATGATTGATATGATTAATCATATCAATACATATTACAGTAAATTGCTTAGACTGTAATGTCATTATATATTTGCGAACCGCATTATTTTCCTCTTGGCCATGATTATGTCCAGGATAAGCAACAACTGAAATAATACCCCCAACTGACAATTGATCTACTACATCAGTTAATGCACTAACAGTTGACTCGGCCATCGTCATCGTTTCGTGGCACTTCCCAGGCAGATAACCCAAATTAAACATAGCGACATCGATTGGTTTGTTGATATACGACCGAATATTAGCATGACTGTCTAAAATCAACTGAACCTTGCCATCAAGATTATGCTCCATCAATCTTTCTCTTGATGTTTCAATAGCATTTTCCTGAATATCAAAGGCATATATAACCCCATGTTCAGGACTATTTTTCGCCAAAAATAACGTATCCTTCCCATTTCCAGCGGTAGCATCAACAATACATCTAGCGCGAGCAACTTTAGGCAATAATAGTTCCTGTGATAAGCGAATTGCATTCAGAGTCTGCATCCCCATCATCCCTCCATAGTTTGAAGCGTAATCTTTCTATTGACTAATAATATGTTTCTCTTTATTTTTAACATATAAACACTAAATTCCTGCCAATCCCACATATAAAATACACCATTCCAAAATTGTAACGCCCTTCTTGGACAAAGTCCCCTCCAACTTTATTTCGTCGGAGGGGAATCTTACAATTAGCTCTTTTATCATTAAGTTGCTTCCTAGTTATTCAAAAGTTTTTCTGTCAGCATGGATTCTATTTTTATGAAAAGACGCGTCCGTACCAACAGGAAAATAAGCCCATTAAATGAACAAGTGATCCTGACATCACGACTTCTCACCCCACCGAAACTACCCCCGCAATCTTACTTATCTATAAATTCTTCTTTCATACCGTTTTTTCAACAATACGCTGTGATGTACCATGGTTTATTGTGCTGACTTTTGAGATTCCCCGTGATTTCTTTTCTTTCTTTTCTTCATACATGAGTTTATCACTATGCTGAATAAGTTCATATATGCTAGCATATTCATTGTCAAATATCGCCATACCATAACTAAATGTAATATAATAAGGCATGTTACTACTTTCATTATATGCATTGATGTTACTATTTAGTGTGTTTATATACTTCTCTAATATTTCTCTTTGATTCTCATTAATCAAGACAATAAACTCATCGCCGCCCAAACGGATAGAAACTCCTTTTCCGTCGAATACATCTTCCAACTGCCTCGCAAATAACCTCAGCACTTTATCGCCTTCATGATGCCCAAAAACATCATTGATACCTTTAAAGTCGTCTAGATCAATATTTAATACTGATAAAACAATGTTA